>CAZVJQ010000012.1:0-10999 GCA_964627125.1 uncultured Fastidiosipila sp.
CCTGTTGGCGGAGGGAAAGATTCTATAGTAACTCTTGAACATTTATCTTCTATTAAGGAGAAGAATGTTACTTTTGGAATGAATCCTACTATTGCATCTTTAGACACCATGGAGATAGCAAGGTATGGAGAAGATAAACGTTTCATCGTTTCTCGTACTTTAGATAAAAATATGATTAGACTTAATAGTGAAGGTTTCTTGAATGGGCATACACCATTTTCTGCATTACTAGCATTTGTATCTTATTTTGTTTCGTACTTAATTGGTGCAGAGTATATAGTTCTTTCCAATGAAGCTAGTGCTAATGCCGCTAGTATCCCAGGTACTAATATTAATCATCAATACTCAAAAACTTCTGAATTTGAAATTGCATTCCAAGAATATACTAAGAATTACTTATCTGAAAATATTTTCTATTTTAGTTTACTAAGACCTTTTGCAGAAGTAGCTATAGCTAGGTCCTTTGTAGATTACGAACAGCACTTTGCAACATTTAGATCTTGTAATGTTGGATCTAAGAAAAATGTATGGTGTGGAAATTGCTCTAAGTGTATGTTTATATTCGCTATGTTAGCTGCATTCTTAAGTGAAGAAAGATTAGTAGAAATCTTCGGTGCAAATCTTTGGGAAAATGAAGAACTTCTAGAAGATTGGGAAAAATTACTTGGAGTTATTGAGCAAAAACCATTTGAATGTGTTGGTACAGTAGAAGAAGTGCAATTTGCTGCAGTAATAATTATTAACAACTACTTAGAAAATAATAAAGAACTTCCACTACTATTAGAAAGTGCATTTAATAGTGCAAAAAATGGAGATTTAAGAGAAGTATTCTTCGATGAGAAAAATAATAGATTAGAGAGCTTAGCTATTGAGAATCCATTAGAAGTATGGGAATTAGATGAGAGAGTTCCAAGTCAGTTTAAACAATATATAGCAGATATAGTGGACGAGGGTAAAATATATGCCAAATAGTATTATTGAGCATTTACATGCTAAAAAAATCCTTATTTTAGGATTTGGTAGTGAGGGTAGATCTAGTCTTGCTTATATTGAAAAACATATAAATGATATTCAACCAGAGAAGATTACTGTTGCTGATCTGAATTTTGTAGAAATTAATTCAAGTATTGAAGACATTGAATTAGTAATTGGTGAAGATTATCTAGATAGCATGCAGGAAGCCGATATTGTTCTTAAGAGCCCTGGTATTCATTTTAATATCTTTAATAAGAAGTTAGTGGATGGTCATTGGGAGCTAGAAGAATATCCTGGTGTTGAAATTACAGGTCAGATGGACTTATTATTAAAATATGCTAGTGGAAATATCATTGGTGTTAGTGGAAGTAAGGGTAAATCTACTACTACTAGTCTTGTTTATGAGATATTGAAAAATAATTTTGTGCAAACATATTTATTAGGTAATATTGGTGTTCCAGTATTGGACCATATAGATGAGCTAGATGAAAATACATATGCTGCAGTTGAAATGGGTGTGCACCAACTAGAATTTACAACAGCATCTCCTAAAATTGCGGTAATTACAAATCTATATCCAGAGCACTTAGACCACTATAAAGGTTATGAAGACTACATTTATTCCAAGTTAAATATTGCTAGATGGCAAACTGAAGATGACATTTTAGTATTAGCTAAAAATGAAGATGAATTGCTAAAAGAAGTTTTACCTCTAATTAAAGAGAGTAGAAGCCAAGTTATTTTTGTAAGTGATGAAGAGAAGGATGTTAATAGTGAACTAGCTGAGCAATTCACATCGATTGATGATTTTGTATTCTTAGCAGGTGAAACAGATAATGGTTATAGATATAGTCATGCTGATGAAATTAATAGCTTAAAAAATAGCCCAAATCTTTTAGGTAGACATAATATTTTAGATGCTTTATTAGCAATAGCTGCAAGTTCAAGATTTGATGTAGATCTATCGGCTCTAGCTGAAGCCGTTGCTGGATATGAAGGTCTTGAACATAGACTTGAGTATGTTGGTGAATTTAAAGGGATTAAATTTTACAATGACTCAATTGCTACAATCCAAGAAGCTTGTAAGCTAGCAATTAAGGCTCTTAAGTCTGTTGGTGAATTAAAGGTATTACTTATAGGTGGATTAGATCGTGGCTTAGATTATAGAGATTTAGTCAAATTCTTCTATTCTAGTTCAATAGATACATTAGTTTGCTTGCCTGACACAGGTGAAAAGATTAAGCAGTTGGTAGAAGAGTATAATTTAACTGAAGAACGTAAGATCAAGGCTATTACTGCATCTACTATGGAAATTGCAGTTAGCTTAGCATATGAAAATGCTAGTAGTGGAGATATAGTATTGATGTCACCAGCAGCAGCAAGTTATAACCAATACAAGAACTTCGCCGACAGAGGAGAAGCATTTAAGAGAGAAATATCTGCTCAGGCGAATATATAGATGAATCCTAAGGAGGATAGTATGCATCAGGCAAGTAAACTTGAACTAGTTGAAGCTAAACATAAGGAGAATGAGACAGCGGTAAAAACCTTGCTAATTCTTAATCCAAATGCTGGAAGTAAAAATAACAATAATGACATTGAGCGAGTTTTACAAATTCTAGGAGACTCTGGATCATTTGTAACTATTTATTACACTCAAGATGTAGGTGATTTATCTGAGGTAGTTAAAGAGTATAGTAGTGAATTTGATTTTATATTAGCAGCAGGCGGAGATGGAACTCTAAGAGAGTTAGCTATTGGAATTGAAGCTAGTGATGGTGATGCAGAGTATGGCTATCTGCCTAGTGGAACAAGTATGGATGTAGCTAAATCTCTTGGTATAAGTACAAAATTACCTGAAGCTGCTCTGCAAGCTAAATATGGCGAGACTAGGGAATTTGATTTAGGTCAATTCAATGATGATAAATTTGCATATATTGCAAGTTTTGGTGCATTTACTGAAGTATCTTATGACACTGATTCATCAATGAAATCTGATTATGGTTTTTTAGCTTATATTATGAAGGGTATAGGCAGCATTAGAAATATTAAGAAAATTTCCTTGAAGGCAAAAATAGATGATGAAGAGCTTGAAGGTGAATTTGCATTCGGAGCCATTACAAATACAAAATATGCAGCAAGTGGAATTATTGAGATTAAAGATGAGAGCTTTTCCTATGATGATGGGCAGTTCGAAGTATTATTAATAAAATCTCCATCTAAAATTGGAGATGGCCTTGCAATTTCAGATGGACTGATGAATAAGAATTATTCATCTGATATTTTTTATTTTAAGAAGGCAAGCAAGATTAGTCTTGAATTTACTGAAGATGTTGATTGGACCTTAGACGGTGACTATGGTGGTGCTAGTAAAACAGCAGAAATTTCTGTTATTCCTAAAGGTTGGAAGTTGAAATATTAGTGATTTTAAATTCCTTTCTAAGGAGAATTACTTTATAAATAAGTTTTGAATTACAGTAAATTTATGATATAGTTTTCCTTATCAATTTACATTGTTGATAATCAATATTAACGCCGATGTGTTGGAACTGGCAGACGAGCGCGACTCAAAATCGTGTGCCGAGAGGCGTGAGGGTTCGAGCCCCTCCATCGGCACCAACTCAAGATATTTACCACAGGATTAAAACCTGTGGTTTTTGTTTTCTTATGGTATAAATGTCCCATTTGTTTAATAAATATAATGAATTCAGCAATGAATTTTATACCTAGTATTGTTATACTCAGATATGAAATCTATGAATTTAATTTAGGAGATCTATATGGCTATAGAAAGTACAGAATCATTAAAAGGTATGGTTTTACCTAGTGAAACTCAGTTGCAGTACCATGAAGAAGAATTGGCTGCATTTATGCACTTTAGCGTTAATACATTTACTGGTAAAGAGTGGGGCGATGGTACAGAAGACCCTAATGTTTTCGCACCAAGTAATTTTAATCCAGAATCTATGGTTGAGGCATTAGTCAATGCAGGTTTCAAGAGATTGATAGTGACTGCAAAACACCATGATGGTTTTTGTATCTGGCATACAAAACATACAGATCATAATGTTGCAAATTCTGAATTTGGACGAGATGTTTTAGCTGAGATATCAGCTGCTTGTACTAAGTATGATTTAGACATGGGTATTTATCTATCACCTTGGGATGCTCATGAACCTTCATATGGTTATGGAGATGGCCATGATGAAGAGACAGATACAAATGGTGATTACAATGAGTTCTATTTGAATCAAATTGTTGAAATTTGTGAAGATCCTAACTATGGAAACAATGGTAAATTTGTAGAGTGGTGGTTAGATGGTGCTAAGGGTGAAGGTGCAGATGCTCAATGGTATGATTTCGATAGATGGATTGAAACTATAAGAGAGCACAATCCAGGAATAAATATTTTTGGAGCGCATGAAAGAGGCGGTATACACTGGGTTAGAAATGAAGATGGTTTTGCACCAGAACCTAACTGGTATACACTTTCTAAATCTGATGAGAAAGAACCTTATTGGATACCAGATGGAACACACTGGAGTGTACCTGAGGCTGATGTATCAATTAATGTTGGTTGGTTCCACCATCCAGGTGATAAAGTTAAAACACAAGATCAATTAGCTGAAATTTACTTTAAATCTATAGGTATGGGGTCAACATTGCTATTAAATATCCCACCTACAAGAGAAGGTGATTTTGCTCCTGATGCATATGAAGCACTTATAAACTTTAGAAATGCATTAGATACAATTGAAGAGCCAATACAAACTGCAAATTACTCATCAATAGAAATGAGTTCAGATAATGATTTAGAAAATGAAGATATTCTATTTGCCTTCGCAGATAATGATGAGAATCCATCAGTAGTTTGGACAGTAAATGAAGAATTCGACATTATTAATATTGGTGAAGCTATAAGATATGGTCAGAGAGTAGCAAACCATATTGTGTCAATTAAATTTGCTGGTGAAGATGAAATTACTAAGGTTCATGAAGCAGCGACAATTGGTCATAAGAGATTAATTGTTTTAGCAAAAGAATATAGAGGACGTGAAGTAGAATCTATTAAAATAGAATTTGAAGTTTTAGAAGATAAAACTCCATTACTACTAAGTAACTTATCTATTCACAAGCTCCCTGAACATTGGGCATAATATTAAACTAAATATAAATTATAAGTGTTGGCTCTGAACTTAGTTTAGAGCCTATACTTTATTAAGGGACAAAATGGCATTTAAGTATTCATTTAGCTATAGAGATAGAATAGCAGTTAATGTTTTTGAGAATAAGAGATTGAAGAGGACTATTCGCTGGAATTGGGATCAAGATTCAAATCTCAATATTACTGTGCCAAGTTTCTTTAGACATGAGCATATTGAAAAATTTATAAATGATAATAGTAGTAAGTTAGCGAGACAATACAATAAACTTCAAACATTAATTCATATACCTATATATAGTGAAGAAGAAGAGAAAATAGCAAGAAAACAATTAAAGAAAGAAGCAACACAGTTTTATGAGAGCTTCCCAACGAATCTTTATAAATCTAGACCAGACAGAGTACAAGTAAGAGCACAGAAAACTAGATGGGGTTCATGCTCTACATCTGGAACTATTTCTTTAAATGTCTATATATTAAAATTACCTGCAGCCCTTAAAGAATATGTATTATTGCATGAGTTAGTACATATGGAGCATCCCAATCATCAAAAGGAGTTTTGGGAGGAGTTGGAGAGGCTTTGTCCAAATGCGAAAGAGAAGGCTAAACAGTTGAAAAAATATGTTTTGCCTACAAAATAAAAAAGATTTGACATATCTCAAAACAGATGAGATAATACTCGAGTTAATAAGTAGAAAACCGTTTCTCACCTTTAGTTTTTAGACGAAGAGGTAAATAATTAAGAATTTTGACTAGTTCAATTTCTTTTTTTGTCGACGGGGTTTCTACGCCCGTTTTTTTATTGTAATAATATAGGAGGAATTTACAATCGCTAAACAAAAATCAAATAATACTCAATATAACAACAGCATTCGTCTACCAGAATTTAGATTAATAGACGAGAATGGTGAAAATCAAGGAATAGTAAGAAAAGAAGATGCATTAGATAGAGCATTTGCAGCAAACTTAGACTTGGTTTTAATTAATGCAAATCCTAGTAACCCAGTAGCAAGAATCATGGACTATGGTAAATACCAATATGAGCAATCTAAGCGCGAAAAAGAAGCTCGTAAAAAACAAAAGAGTATTGATGTTAAAGAAGTGCAGTTAAAGGTTGTTACTGAAGAGCACGACTTCAACACTAAGATAAGACACGCAATTAGATTTTTGGAGTCTGGTGATAGAGTTAAAGTAGCTATAAGATTTAGAGGACGTGAAATGGCTCACCAAGATCAAGGATATGACATGATGAAAAAAGTTGCTGATGCGGTTGTTGATTACGGTGCAGTAGATAAGGCAGCTAAGATGGAAGGTCGTAACATGACTATGTATCTTATGCCTAAGACAGAAGATAAGTAATAAATAAAATCGAAAGAGGAGAATTGAAATGGCAAAACAAAAAACACATTCAGGTTCTAAGAAGCGTTTCAAGTTTACTGGTTCAGGTAAAGTAAAACGTTCACAAGCAAACTCACGACACAAGAAGAGTCAAAAGAGTTCAAAACAAAAGAGAAGTACTCGTGGAAACACAGTAGCGAACAAGAGCGATCATTTAAGAATTAATGAAGCGCTACCATACGGAAAGAGATAGGGGGAGCTTAATTTATGGCAAGAGTTAAAGGTGGCGTAACAGCCCGCGCAAGACACAAGAAAGTTATTAAATTAGCTAAAGGTTATTTCGGACGTAAGAGTATTAACTATAAAGTAGCTAACCAAGCAGTTATGAAGTCATTATCTTACGCTTACCGTGATCGTAAAGCTAAGAAGAGAGACTTTAGAAAATTATGGATTACAAGAATTAATGCAGCATGCCGTTTAAACGATATTAGCTACAGCAAATTCATCCACGGATTAAAATTAGCAAACATTGATTTAGACAGAAAAGTATTAGCAGATATCGCTGTTAATGATCCTGCAAGCTTTACATCAATTGTTGAGCAAGCTAAGTCAGCTTTGGCATAAGGATAAGCTAAACTTAGATTTAAATTTAAAAATAGCCTCGTCATATAATTATCTTTAATTGAGACAATTATAGGCGAGGTTTTATTTTGCATATATTAGCGACTATAAGGAATAATCAAGTATAATTAAGAGCATGATTGATAGACTTACAAGTAGACAAAATAAATGGATAAAATTGCTGCAAAAAGGTCGCAGGAATAAAGATGCATGGAGCTCTCATTGCTTCCCTGAAGGATTTAGGCTTTGTGAAGAAGTTCTTAAATCTGGTTTGGAAATTGAAGCTTGTTTTGTCGATGAAAATTTAGATGAAGAATTAGTTTCTGAATATGTGAATAGAGCAAATATGAGCTTCAAATTAGATTCAGAATTATTTTCTTATATATCATCAACTACAACACCTCAAGGTATTTTATTAGTAGTAAAAATTCCTGAACATGGTGGTATTGATTATTTATTTGATAGACTGAGAGGGGAAAATGCATCACTCTTAATTCTTGAAAATTTACAAGACCCTGGAAATCTAGGAACCATTTTGAGAACCGCATATGCATTTGATTATGATGCAGTTATACTGACAAATCATGGAGCGAACCCTTATCAAGATAAGGTTCTACGAGCCGGAATGGGGGCATCTTTCCATATTCCAATCTATCAGCTTGATGATAGCTCATCATTAATAAAGAGATTAAAAGAAGAAGATATAAATTCACTAGCTATGGCATTAAATGGCCAAGAACTTAAAGAATATAAGGTGGATGAACGCATTGCTCTTTGGATAGGTAATGAAGGAAATGGTCTACAAGAAAAAATAATTGATGAAGCTGAAGTTAAAATAACAATCCCAATGCCAGGTGGGGCTGAGTCATTGAATGCAGCAGTTGCAGCAGCGATTGCTCTATATGAGATTAAAAAGTAGGTAAAAATTATGGATATTTTGATTATTGGTGCTGATACAGTAGGTGTAAACTTAGCTGAAGAGTTGAGTAGGTCAGGCGATAACGTAGTAGTAGTCGATAGAGATGCTGAAAAACTATTAGCACTCGACTACTTAGACTGCACTACAATTTTAGGAGTGCCACTAGAGCTTGAAGTTTTAGAAGAAGCTGGTGTTAAGTCAGTTGATGCTGTCGCCTGTGTAACTGAGAGTGAGAATATGAATGTCATGCTCGGACAGATGATTAAGAAGATTTATAATAAGGAAAAGGTTCTAGTGCAAATTTCAAACCCTGAAAATGAGAGTATTTATCAGGCTATGGGGATTGAAACAATCTGTTCTACAACAATGATTATTGAAAAAATTCTATCAAGCATGGGTTATTCTGCATCCGGTGACATGACAACAATTCTAGGCTTCCCTGTATTTTATAATTTGCGTAAAGTAACTGCAGAGTGGGATGGTAGCAAGGTTAGCGAGATCGAGAAAATGCTAGAAGTACATATTTTAGCTGTTGCTTTCCAAGGCTCTTTATCCTTAGTCACTGGTGATTATAGGGTAAAATCTGGTGAAAATCTTGTTATACTCAGCCTCGAAGATGAAAGAGAAAAAGGACAATAATTATGAAAGTTAGAAAAGTTCTTATTGTTGGTGGAGATAAAGTAGCTTATCACTTGATAGCTATGCTCCTTAAAGAGAAACTTTATGAGATCCACGTTATAGATACTAGAATTAGTGTTTGCGAAAAAATTGCTAATGACTATGATGTTAAGGTTTATCATGGTGATGGAACAAATGTTGAAGTGTTGGAACGTGCAAATGCTAAGAATGCGGACGTGTTGATTGCTTTGACCGGTGAGGATGAAAGTAACTTAGTTGCATGCCAAATTGCAAAATTGAAATTTAATGTTGATCTTACTATTGCTAAGGTTAATAATCCTAAAAACACCTATTTACTACAAATGTTTGGGGTGGATAGAAGCTTCTCCATTACTGAAACTATCGCACAAATGATTGACCAGGAAGTCGCTTATAGCGGAATGTCACTTGTTTACAGTTTCCCAGGCAACACTAAATCAATTATAGAGGTTCCATTAAGCCCACAGAGTGAAGCGACAGGTAAGACTCTCATTGAGTATGATTTTGTAGGAGACAGTAGGGTAGTTCTTATAACTAGAAATAGTGGTGACTCTGTCATTGCTACTGGTGATACTAGAATGTTAATAGGCGATACTTTACTTATGGTTTGTGACCAGAAAGATTTTGAGGAAATTTGGATGACACTTGTTAATCCGAATTATGAAAGTGCTGAAGCGGTAGAGAATTAATTAGCTTATGTCTAAGGATAAAGAGAATCTGAAAAATAAAAAACCTGCTCATTTGAACAAGAGATTTATCGATGATGAGACTGTTAAACCATTGCCAAGTCCTAAGAATCCAGAAGGTTTATCTAGGGATGCAGAGGATAATGAAACTCAAGTTTTAGCGAGAGTTGAAATGAAGCATGGTTCAATACCTGTGTCAGATAAGGACCTTAAGAAGAATATTGGTACTTATCATAAGATGGACTATGTTAATGAGAATATTAGTATTACTGGTGTAGATAAAGTTCTACGCTGGTTAATGAAATCTCCTGCTAGATTAATTTTGAGCTCATTTATCTTGCTCATTTTAGTAGGTGCAGTTATGTTGAGTCTGCCATTTGCGAATGTAACTGGCCAATTTACCACACCTTTCATAAGTCTATTTACAGCTACTTCTGCTGTTACTGTTTCTGGATTTACCTTAGTAGATACAGCACAATTTTGGACATTCTATGGTCAATTAGTAATACTAATATTAGTCAAAATAGGTGGAATAGGGTTAATTACTTTAGTAGCTCTATTCTTCAATTATGTACATAAGAAGATAAATATAAGCACCATGAGAGCATTAGATGACTCAATTGGGCTAGACAATATGTCGGATGTAGCTAGTTTCGTTACTTTTGTGGTGAAAGTATCTCTAGCATTTGAAGCTATTGGTGCAGTTATTTTAACTCTTTCATTCATGCCTTATATGGACATGCAAGATGCTGTATGGGTGGGGATTTTCCAAAGTATATCAGCGTTCAATAATGCTGGTTTAGATATTTTATCCACTCATTTCTCTCAATACTCTAGCTTTATTTTCTTTGCAGATAAACCATGGGTAATATTGACTGTTGGTGCTCTTACTACATTTGGTGGAATAGGTTTTGTTGTTTGGAAAGATATTATTGAAGCAATTAAAGAGAAGAGAAAGTTAAAGTTTCACTCGCAATTAGTACTATCTTTAACAGGGATAATCTTAGTTGTCGGTACAATATTCTTCATAATCTTCGAATGGAATAATCAGACTTATCAATCTATGGGTGAGCTAGACATGGTCCATAGACCAATGAATGCGCTATTCCAAACTACAACCTTAAGAACTGCTGGTTTTTCAACTATTGATCAGAGTAATTTAACTCCAGCATCTAAAGCACTTGGTGGACTTATAATGTTCATTGGTGGTAGTCCATTATCAACTGGTGGTGGTATGAAGACTACAACTCTTGCTATTTTATTATCTGCGTTAACAAGTTTTATGGGGAATAAACCTGAAATTAGAATATCTAAGTTTAAGTTTTCAAATGAGATATTTAAGAGAGCATTTACCATTGCCTTCGTATTCTTCATTGCATTCGCATTGTCATTTACGGCTCTAGTCCTAAGTCAGATGAGTTTGTTAAATAATGGAACATTAGACATTGTCGATATTTTCTTCGAATCAATTTCTGCATTGAGTACTACAGGTATTTCAGCAGAAAGAACTAGCTTATTGAATAGCTTCGGCCATGTCGTGTTGATGCTAACTATGATTCTTGGTAGAGTTGGACCATTTACAATTGCACTTTCCTTCTCCGTTAATAGGGCTAGAGGAAATGACGATACTGAAGTTCTTCC
>CAZVJQ010000012.1:11099-29796 GCA_964627125.1 uncultured Fastidiosipila sp.
TTGGTGACCCATAGGGGAATCGAACCCCTGATTCCACCGTGAGAGGGTGGCGTCTTAACCGCTTGACCAATGGGCCATAAGATTTAGCGAAGACAACAATAACACTTATTTATTTAGAACACAAGAACTAATTTTACAAACTTTAACATAACCAGCACCAAAATTGTTTTACTAAATTTTAATCTTATAAGAGTAAAATTCTTATTAAAGTAATTAGAGATTACATTAGGGTATTAACACTTTTATAGTTTGAATGCTTCATCTTTTTGTGCATTGAATACGCAATCACATGCTCTTCCATGTTAAAATAAAGAATGCTGTTTAAACTGATTTTATTAGTATAGTAAGGGAAAATTATATGCCAAGACCTCAAAGAGATAATGCGATTTTAATTAAAGGCGCAAAATCTAATAATTTAAAAAATATTGATTTAAGAATTCCAAGAGACGAACTTGTCGTTTTAACAGGTATATCTGGATCAGGGAAGAGTTCGTTAGCTTTTGACACTATCTACGCAGAGGGCCAAAGAAGATATGTTGAATCTTTATCCTCATTTGCGAGACAATTTCTTGGTCAAATGGATAAACCAGATGTTGAAAGTATAGAAGGTTTATCACCAGCAATCTCTATCGATCAAAAAACTACAAGTAATAACCCAAGATCTACTGTTGGTACAGTAACCGAAATTTACGATTATCTACGTTTGCTCTATGCAAGAGTAGGTACACCACACTGTCCAAACTGTGGCAGAGCTGTAACTAGCCAAAGTATTGACCAAATTATTGAACAAGTGCTCAGTAGACCTGAAGGTACAAGATTAGTTATCATGGCTCCAGTCATCAGAGGCAGGAGAGGTGAGTATAAGAGACTTCTTGAAGACTTCACCAAACAAGGTTACGTAAGAGCTAGAATAGATGGCGAAGTTAGAAACTTAGATGAAGAGATTGAGCTAGAGAAAAACAAGAAGCATGATATCGAGTTAGTTGTAGATAGATTAGTTATTAGAGATGGAATCAGATCTAGATTAAATGACTCTATAGAGACAGCTCTTAGCGCATCTGACAATAAATTTGTTTTAATCGAATTCCAAGAAGCAGATGAGAATGGTGAGCGCAAGACTTATGAGGAAATCTTCTCTGAGAGTTACGCTTGTGCTTACTGTAATATCTCAATTGGAGAGATTACAACTAGAATGTTCTCATTTAATAATCCATTAGGTGCTTGCCCAGATTGTACAGGTCTAGGAAGCTTCATGCAGGCTGACCCAGATCTAATTGTTGAAGATACTGGCAAGTCTCTAAACGAAGGTGCTATCAATGGTGCAGGTTGGAAATTTGCAGAGAAGAGTTCATGGGCAAGATCCTTTATTGAGGCTTTGTCCACAAGATACAAATTCTCTCTAGACACTCCATGGTTCGAATTAAGCGAAGAAGTTCAAAACATAATCCTTTACGGTAATGATGGTGAAGAGATTAAAGTAGATACAAGTAATTCTCGTTATGCTCGTGGCAAAGACTACTACAGCGCCTGGGAAGGTGTTATACCAAGTGTTATGAGAAGATACACTGAATCTGGAAGTGGTGATTTAAAAGAGTACTATGAAGATTATATGTCAGAAATTATCTGTGAATCATGTAATGGTGCTAGATTAAGACCAGCAAGTCTCGGTGTTACTTATAACGATACCAATATCTACGAATTAACTAGAATGAACATTCATGACACAAGAGATTTCATTACTAATGGTCTAGAGGATTTGAGCCCTCAAGATTTTGAAGTTGCAAATAGGATTAATGATGAATTAAATGCAAGATTACAATTCTTGATTGATGTTGGTTTAGACTATATGACTCTTGATCGTTCAGCTGGTACTTTATCAGGTGGTGAAGCTCAAAGAATTAGATTAGCTACTCAAATTGGTTCTGGTTTAACAGGTGTCTTGTATGTTTTAGATGAACCAAGTATTGGTCTGCACCAAAGAGATAATAAGAGATTGCTTGGAACTTTAAAGAAGCTTCGTGACTTAGGAAATACTGTTCTTGTTGTTGAGCATGATGAAGAGACTATGTTTAACTCAGACTTCATCGTAGATATAGGTATTGGTGCTGGTATAGAAGGTGGTGAAGTTGTTGCTGCAGGAACAGTCGAAGATATTATGGCTGTTGAAGAATCTGTTACTGGTCAATATCTAAGAGGCGACAAGAAAATTGAAATTCCTAAAGTAAGACGTGAAGGAACAGGTAAGTTTTTAACTGTAAAAGGTGCTAAGCTCAATAACCTTAAGGAAGTAGAGGTGGATATACCATTAGGTACTCTAACTACAGTTACAGGAGTATCTGGATCAGGAAAGAGTTCATTAGTAAATGGTGTTATTTTACCTGTATTAGAAGCTAAACTAAACAGAGCAAGAAGGAAGTTATCTACAATTTCTAGTGTTGAAGGTTTTGAAAACTTGGATAAAGTAATATCCATCGACCAATCTCCAATAGGAAGAACTCCAAGATCAAACCCTGCTACTTATACAGGAGTCTTTGATGCAATAAGAGACTTATTTGCTTCTACTACTCTTGCTAAACAAAGAGGCTACAAGAAGGGTAGATTTAGTTTTAATGTTAGAGGTGGACGCTGCGAAGCTTGTAAAGGTGATGGTGTAAACAAGATTGAGATGCAATTCTTATCTGATATGTATGTCCCATGCGATGTCTGTAAAGGATCAAGGTATAACAAGGATACTCTAGAAGTACAATATAAGGATAAGAATATTGCAGAAGTTTTAGATATGCCAGTAAGTATTGCTTTAGACTACTTCGAAAATATACCAAAAATTAAGAAAAAACTACAAACTATGCACGATGTAGGTTTAGGTTATATCAAACTAGGTCAACCATCTACTCAATTAAGTGGTGGTGAGGCCCAAAGAGTGAAACTTGCTACCGAGCTATCTAAAACAAGTACAGGTAAAACTTTCTACATTTTAGATGAGCCAACAACAGGTTTACATATGTCAGATGTTCACAGATTAGTAGATATCTTACAGAGATTGACTAGTGGTGGAAATACTGTTTTAGTTATTGAACATAATCTGGATTTAATCAAGACAGCAGATTATATAGTTGATCTAGGTCCAGAAGGTGGAGATGCAGGTGGACAAGTTATTGCAACTGGAACACCAGAAGAAGTAAGTAAGGTTAAGGGTAGCCACACTGGTTATTACTTATCTAAAATCTTCGAAGCAGACAGCAAGGGTCTTAAGACTTACGAAGTATTTGAAGATGGAAATTAAGAAAAACTATAATATTACTAACTAACAAATTCATAGAATTGATATTACTTAAATGAATAAACAACAATTTGTGAATAGATGAATATTTAACTTTATTTGATATTCAAATTAGCTACAATATAATATAGTTTTAACAATAAGGAATTATGAAAGAGGTGACTGCACATGGGGCAAAAATGCGTAATGTGCCAAGAGAATATTGCAGTAATTTACACTAGCCGTTATGAAAATGGGAAAATGAAAAATGAAGGGGTTTGTCTAAGTTGTGCCGTTAAGAATAAGATTGGCGGTATGGAACAGATTTTTACCCAGAGTGGAATTACAGAAGATAACGTAGATGAGATTTCAGCTCAATTAAATGAGGTAATGGAGAGCATTCAAGAAAGTGGCGCTCAAGAGAATTTAATCGCTCAAATGTTTGGTGGCGAAGTTCCTGAAGGAATTCAGGGATTATTAGATATGCAAGAAGATGGCTTAGATGATGATGACGATTCAGATTCACAACCTTCCGAGCTATCTGTTAAATCAAGCGATTCAGATGATGACGATGATGACTCTAAAGATGATGGTATTAAATGGCCATTCCTACTACCTCGTAAGAAAGATTCTAACGAGAATGAAGAAGGTTCAGATAAGAGACGTAATAATAGATCAAGAAGAGATAATAAGAAGAGAAAATATCTTGACCAATTTGGTACTAATTTAAATGAGAGAGCTAAGCAAGATAAAATTGATCCACTAATTGGACGTGTAAAAGAACTTAATAGAGTTGTAGAAATCCTAAATAGAAGAAATAAAAATAACCCTGTATTACTAGGTGAACCTGGTGTTGGTAAAACTGCTATTGCAGAAGGGCTAGCAACAAGAATTGTAGATGGTAAAGTACCACCTAAATTATTGGACATGGAATTATATGCTCTAGATATGACAGCAATTGTTGCTGGTACTCAGTTTAGAGGACAGTTCGAGAACCGTATGAAGGGTATTGTTGAAGAAGCAACTAGCGAAGGTAATATTGTTTTAGTAATCGATGAGTTACACAATATTATGGGCGCTGGGGACGCTGATGGTGCAATGAATGCAGCAAATATCTTGAAGCCTGCTTTGGCCAAAGGAGAAATCAGAGTCTTAGGTTCAACAACATTAGAAGAATATAGAAGATATATTGAGAAGGATTCAGCTCTAGAGAGACGATTCCAGAAAGTTATCGTTGATCCACCTACAGAACAACAAACATTTGAAATCTTACAAGGTTTAAGAAGTAGATATGAAGAGCATCACCACATTGTGTTGAGCGATGAAGTATTACGTACTGCTATCAAATTATCAGTTAGATATATCACAGAAAGATACTTACCAGATAAGGCTATTGACGTAATTGATGAGGCTGGTTCTAAGGCGAATTTAAGAGATGAAGACTTAATCTTACAAGGAAATCTTAAGAAAGAAATTTCAGAGTTAGATAATGAGATGAGACTCTTGTCTGAAAAATTACCAGAAGACCCAGAGTCTGAAGAAGCTGAGAAAATTTATGCACAACAAGCTGAGTTGAAGTCTAGCACTTTGAAGGCTAAAGAAGAATTAGCTGAAGTAGAAGAAAGATTAAAACCTACTGAAATTAGCATAGAAGATATCTCTGAAATTGTTTCAGAATTAACTGGTATCCCTGTAACTAGCATTTCAATCGATGAGAAGGGCAAACTTCTTAAGATGGAAGATTTATTACATGAGAGAATTATTGGCCAAAATAACGCGGTTGAAGCTGTTTCTAGAGCATTAAGAAGAAATAGAGCTGGTTTAAGAAGTGTTAGAAAACCAAGTAGTTTCATGTTCGTTGGACCTACTGGTGTTGGTAAAACAGAATTAGTTAAAGCTCTTACTGAAGTAATGTTTGACGATGAAGAAAACCTAATTCGTTTAGACATGTCTGAGTTTATGGAAGCTCACACTGTTTCTAAATTGATTGGTTCTCCTCCAGGCTACGTCGGCTACGATGATGGTGGTCAATTAACTGAGAAAGTTAGAAGAAAACCTTATTCAGTAATCTTATTCGATGAGATTGAGAAGGCTCATACAGATGTCTTCAACATCCTATTACAAATCCTAGATGAAGGTAGATTAACAGATGCTCAAGGTAGAACTGTAGACTTCAGCAATACTATTATTGTTCAAACATCTAATGTTGGTACCAGCAAGAAGTCTGGATATGGATTTGGTAGCCACCAAGATGAGGCAGAAGAGTCAAGAATTAGATCAGCACTTAAAGATACATTTAGACCTGAGTTCTTAAATAGAATAGATGAGATTGTAGTATTCCATAGACTATCTAGAGATGAAATTAGAAGAATGGTAGACTTGAGACTAGTAGATGTAAACGAAACATTGAAGGCATCAGCATCTTGTGAAATTCGTGTTAGCGATGAGGCTAAGGCTGCATTAGCTAAGGAAGGTTACAGCGATGAATATGGTGCAAGAGAATTACAAAGAACAATTACCAGAAAGATTGAAGATCCTTTAGCAGAAATGAAGCTTAAAGGTGAGTTAGATGACGCAAGTTACATAGCAGTTACTTACTCAGATGATGAATATCATTTTGAAGTTAAGTAACTCTTAACTCGAAAGGAGTAATTCATGTGGAGAAATGCTGAGCTGAAGAAAGATGCCAAATTTCACTTAAGTGGAAGTTACGGAATGGCGCTACTTACAGCACTTATATTCGTAGGTGTAGGTTTTGTAATTAATGGGATTATTAATACTATTTTTGCTGGAGGGACTGCTCAATTTGTAGCTTTCATGACTGATTTAGCAAGAAATAGAGTAGATGCTGAAGGTAATTTGCAGTTATTGCCAGGAGACTTAGAAAATCTAAGAAATGTTTTAGTACAGCTAGTTAGAGGAAGTATTGTAGTTGGAATTGTTTCTTTATTTATACAGCAAATAGTTCACAACCCACTAAATATTAGCATTCAAAACTGGTACGTTAGAAATAGAGAAACCCAGATGGCTCCGCCTATAGGTTTAGTATTCTCACACTTCTTCGGAAACTACATGCCACTAGTGTTAGGAACAATTTGGAAGAATCTATGGTTATTAATTTGGAATCTTCCAACTTATGCACTAATAGTAGTTATGTTTGTTGATTTCCAAAGAGTTGGATTCGAAGTTGAAAATCTTGCGACTATTTTAGAACCTCAAAGAGTCATACTCTATGGAGTTTTATTTGTTGTAAATATTGTATTTGCGATAATTAATATTAATAGAACTATCGCTTACTCAATGCAAGACTATCTCTTAGCAGACAACCCAAGAATGGGTGCAAGGCGTTCATTAAACTTAAGCAAGAAAATGATGCAAGGAAATAAATGGCATTACATCGGGCTATTATTGAGCTTCTTTGGTTGGATGTTATTAGCAGGTCTTATTCCTGTACTAGGACCAATTCTGCTTACTCCATATATTAATCAAACATTAGCTGAACTTTATGGAACATTAAGAAGCCAGGCAGTAGCAAGAGGCGATGTCAGCATGGAAGAGCTAGGCTTCGTATCCAATGATGATTACTACGGAAATGATGGATTCAATCCATATGAGCAGCAAAACCAATTCCAAAATCCTGGAAATTATGGACCTGGACCTGAGGGTGGCTTTGGCAACAATCAAGCCCAAGGCAACTACCCAAATCAACAGATCCCAAGAGACTTCAGAGATAATCCATATAGAAATGATTCTGATAATCAAAATGATAATCGCTAGTAGGGTATAAAATTAAAAAATTCAAGAGCTAGTCACTTAAAAATGATTAGCTCTTTTGATTATAAAGTAAGGGGATATGTATGGAAATTAAAATTGAACACTTAAGAAAAGAACATATTGATGGTGTTTGGGAACTTAATTATAAAGCTTGGTATGAAGATGAAGATATCGATGATCTTGAGTCTAAGAAGGCTCAAGCAAATATTGATCTTAGAGATATGTTGGCACAAGGAACTTATGCGATGGTTGCAACAGACGATGAGAAAGTAGTGGGTATTGCTATAGCTCAATCAAATTATAGTGATAATACTTTACCTATACTTAAAACTCGTGCAAATGATGATGCTTATAAAATTGCTAAAGGTTCTGGTAAATCTAGAAATGACTATACTTGGTACTATGAGTTAGAAACTGCTGCATATGAGAAATTGTTAGCAGGTAGAGAAGAAGAATTTGATGGTGAATTAGTATTGCTAATCACTTCAGATGCTTATCGTGGACAAGGTATTGGCAAGAAGCTACTTGAAGAGATGGAATTATATTTCAAAACTGAAGGTGTTAAGAAGTATTTCTTGAAGACAGATGACTCATGTAACTATAATTTCTACGATAGATATGGTTTAGAAAAATTAGGTGAAATATCTGCAAGAGAAGCTAATAACAGTGATACAGACTATAACTTGTATCTATATGGTAATACTTTAGAAGAGTTGTAGAAAATAAATTGAATTTGTAATATAATTTCTTGACAAGTAATTTTAAAAAGAATATGATACTTCGGTATCAATTCATGGTCCTTTAGCTCAGTTGGTAGAGCAGCTGACTCTTAATCAGTGGGCCCAGGGTTCGAGTCCCTGAAGGACCACCATGAACTTAGCCTCATTAGTACTATTAAGTATTAGTGAGGTTTTTTTCTGCCTAAATTACTCCAAATAATAAAACAATTCTACATTCATAATTAGCAATATGTTTATATAAGATATTTGAGTTGCTCAAATGAATCAGCTAAAATAGAGTCTGATTAAAATACTCGGAGGATCTTTGGATGGAATTACATGGAATAAAATTTGAAATGAAGCGACAAGCTCCATTGGAATCTACATATATTCCTATTAAAAAATGGAATGATGCATATCTTAAAGGTGCAAAAGACCCATACAAACTAGCTATAGAGCGCAATGACAGCTTAATCGATGTTTACGATACCTTTATTTATGGTGACGATGAACATTTTGATGCAGATGTATTATATGTCTCTAAATTAGCAAAAATGTTAATTTGGGCACGTGGTGGCTTCAAATTATACTTTGCAGGTAATGCAAAAGTAGGTGAAGCAGTAAGCGAAAAATGGTCAGCTGAAGGTGAAAGAGCGTTCGACATAGATTACATGCAAAGAGTCTACCATGAAGATTTCCAAACTGTAATTGTAGATTATGCAGATGCTCCTGAGCTAAAACATGTACCAGTACCTGTAAGTGATGACTTACATGGTAATAGAATTGGTTTTGATGCTGGTGGTTCAGATAGAAAAGTTTCAGCTGTTATAGATGGTGAAACTGTTTATTCAGAAGAAGTAGTTTGGTTCCCTAAACTAAATTCAGACCCTCAATACCACTACGATGGAATTGTAGATAGTATGAGAAGAGCTGCAAGTAAGATGCCAAGTGTAGATGGAATTGGTATTTCTTCAGCAGGTATTTTCATCAATAATGAAACAAAGGTAGCATCATTATTCTTACAAGTTCCTGAAGATATCTATGAAGAAACCGTAGGAGATATCTACATTAGAGCAGCAGAAGAAGTTGCTCCAGGTAAACCATTCTTAGTAGCAAATGATGGTGATGTATCTGCTTTAGCTGGTTCAATGAGCTTAGAAAAAGGTAAGATTCTAGGAATTGCCATGGGAACAAGTGAGGCTGTTGGTTTTGTCGATGGTGATAAGAACTTAACAGGGTACTTGAATGAGTTGGCTTTTGCCCCAGTGGACCTACAAGATGTTGCTACAGCTGAGCAAGATGAGTGGTCAGGAGATTTCGGTGTAGGTTGTAAATACTTCTCACAGGATGCAGCTATTAGATTAGCAGAATCTGCAGGATTAGAACTTGACCCAGAATTACCATTAGCTGAGAAGTTGAAAGTTATTCAATCATTCATGAATGAAGACGACGAAACTGCAATCGCAATTTACGAGAGCATCGGTGTTTACCTAGCACATACATTAGCTTACTACACAGATTTCTACGACTATGAAGATGTAATCTTAATGGGAAGAGTAATGTCAGGTAAGGGTGGAGACAAGATTTTAGAAGTTTGTCTAGAAGTTTTAGCTGATGAATATCCAGAAGTTTCAGAGAAATTAAATGTAACTTTACCTACTGAAAAATTACGTCGCGTTGGCCAAAGCGTAGCAGCCGCTAGCCTACCAACCATTCCATTAGGCTAAGATAGAGTAAATACATAATTTAAGTAAATATTATATAATAAGAAATACCGATCCTATGGTCGGTATTTCTTTTAGTAAGAATGAAGGGAAGGCGAATTGATGTTACAAGATGAAATAAGAGCGCTGATAGATGAAGCACTCGAATTAATTAACAACGCTGATAAACAAAATACACTTGTAGATTTAAGACAAAAATATTTAGGTAAGAAGGGGAGTATTACTACTACCTTGAAGAGTATTGGACAAGCTCCTGCTGAAGAACGTAAAGAGCTTGGACGCTTGGGGAATGAAGCAAAAAATACTATACAGGATGCTTTGACCAAGAAAGAAGAGGAAATACTAGAAAATAGTTCATTTGTGGATAATTTCTTCGATGTGACTGTACCTGGTCAAGTAGGAAATGAAGCAACATTACATCCAATCACTCAAATGTCATATGACTTAAATGATGCATTCTTATCTTTAGGGTTTGAAGTGTTTCAAGAATCTGAAATTACAAGTGAGCAATATGCCTTCGATAATTTAAACTTCCCACCAGAGCACCCAGCTAGAGAGTCAATGGATACTTACTGGTTAAAACCTAATGCAACCTTCGAAGAGTTAAGTGAAGAGGAGCAAATGAAAGCAAGTAAGCGCTTGAGTTTACGCCCACACTTAACTGGTGCATCCGTTAGATACCTTAAAGAGCATGGTGGACCTGCTAGATTTGTCTATCCAGGACGTGTATATAGAAATGAAACTACAGATGCAAGACATGAAAGAGCCTTCTTCCAGTATGAGGCATTAATTGTGGATAAAGATTTCTCATTCGCATCCGGTCAATTATTAATAAATACTATTTTAGAAAAAGTTTTTGGACATGAAGTACCTGTCAGAATGAGGGCTGGATATTTCCCATTTGTTGAACCTGGTTTTGAAATAGATATGCAATGCCAAGTTTGTCTAGGTGATGGCTGTAGTGTTTGTAACCAAACAGGTTGGGTAGAAGTTATGCCTGGTGGTATTCCACATCCAAATGTATTTAAATCTGCAGGCTTAGACCCAGATGAGTGGTCAGGTTTCTATATCAATATTGGTTTAGACAGATTAGTAATGATGCGTTATGGAATCGATGATGTCAGACTATTCCACAGCACAGATTTAAGATTCTTAGAACAGTACAAATAGGGGGATAAAATGAAAGTATCATTAAATTGGTTAAAGGATTATGTCGATCTTCCTGAAGATTTAACTATTGAACAATTAGCATATGATTTAACAATGAGAACTGTTGAAGTTGAAGGTGTTGAAACACCTGCAGATAAACTAGATGGCATCGTTATTGGTGTTATTAAAGAGGTGTCTCAACATCCAGATGCAGATAAACTTGCAGTTTGTATCGTAGATGCAGGACAAGACCATGACTTACAAATCGTATGTGGTGGAAGCAATGTCTATGTTGGGCAAAAAGTAGCAGTAGCAGTGCCTGGATCTTGGGTACGCTGGCATGGTGAAGGTGAGCCTGTTGAAATAAAAGCTGCTGAATTGCGTGGTGTAATGAGTGAAGGAATGATATGTGGAGCTAACGAGTTAGACTTAGAAGATGTATTTCCTGCAGAAGAAACACACATTATTGACTTAACAGAATTTGAAGCAAATCCTGGAGATGACTTAGCTAAAGTTATTTCTTTAGATGACTATGTCTTAGAGATAGATAATAAGTCTATGACACATCGTCCTGACTTATGGGGACATTATGGAATAGCAAGAGAGTTAAGTGCAATTTACGGAACTGAGTTTAGACCAATAGAAGAATTTAATATTGAAGATGATTTAGAAGAATATCCAGTCAGTATTGAAACAGATTACGCTAAGGCATATGAAGGTTATGTAATTGAAAATCTAGACTTAGAGTTATCTCCATTAGAAATGCGCTTAAGATTATGGGAGTTAGATGTTAGACCTATAAACAATCTTGTAGATATCACTAACTATGTCATGTTAACTACAGGAAATCCTACACATGCATTTGATGCAAAACATGTAGAGAATGGGATTGTAGTTCGTCAGGCAAAAGAAGGCGAAACTCTAGAATTATTGAAAGAAGATACAACTCTAACTCTAGATACAGATGATTGCGTAATTACAGATGGTGAAAAACCTATAGCGCTTGGTGGTGTAATGGGTGGTAAAAATGACTCAATCCTCCCAGAAACTAACAGCATGATTTTAGAAATAGCTTCATTTGATGCTAGAGCAATTAGAAGAACTTCCCAAAGACACAATGTTAGAACAGAATCATCTACTCGTTTTGAGAAGGACATAGATACTGATAGAATCGAAGATACTAAAAATCTATCATTAAGATTAATTAAAAATCTGCTACCAAATTCTAAGTTAGTAGCTTATGGGCGTGCAGATAAGAAACTAACAGAACCTGTAGAGATTGAAGTAGATTATGCATACCTTAGTGCAAGAATTGGTGTAGATGTCAGTCATGAAGATATAGAAAAAACTTTACTACCATTAGGTTTTGAAATTCTATCTCACAATGATGAGTCATTTGTTGTTAGAGCACCTATCTGGAGATCTACAGGAGACATTGAACTTCCTGCAGATATTTTAGAAGAAGTATGTAGAATGATTGGTTATGAGAACTTCGAATTCATAGCTCCTGAAATAGTACTAGAAGAGTTCGTCAATCAGCCAAGAGTAGATATGAAACGCAATCTATCTGAGTACTTCGCAAGAAGATATGCCTACCAGGAAGTTTTCACATACCCTTGGGTAGATGATCACTATATTGAAGCAGCGAGCATTGATGCAAGCGAATGGTTAGAATTAGAAGCACCTCCATCTCCTAGCCAAAGCAAACTCCGTGCTAGCCTCGTTCCAGGACTGCTAGAAAGTGCTGTCAAAAATACTAGATATAGAAATAACTTTAAACTCTTTGAACTAGCACAAGTCTTCTCAAAAGGATATGAAACTCCATCTGACTCAGATGAAGTATTACCTGAACAAAGAAACTTCCTAGGTGGTATATTAGTCGGGGATGATATAGAGCAATTATTCCGCCACGCTAAGGGTTCACTTGAAGAAATGTCTAGATATAACCATTGCAGCAATATCTCCTTCGCTCAAGTAGAGAAAGCTACATGGGCAGATCCAAAAGTTTGGTTAAATATTATTTCTGAAGAAGAGGAAGTAATTGGAGAACTAGCACTAGTTTCTCCTAAGACAGCAAAAGCTGCAGGATTAAAGAATCACTTTGCAGTTATCTTCGAATTAAATATAGATGTATTAGAACCATTTACATCTAGAACTAATTCCTATGAAGCATTAAGTCAGTACCAAACAGTATGGCAAGACTTAAATATCATTGTTAGTGAAACAGTTACTTGGAAAGAAGTTAAAGATTTACTAGCAGACAAAGTAAGTAAATTAGAATTTACTGAAGAATATAGAGATAAGTATATAGGTGAAGGTAAGAAGAGTATTCTTATGAGATATTGGCTAGATACAAGTGAGCATACATTAAGCAGTGAAGAGATTGAGAAGCAATCTAATGAAATTTTTGCAGTCTTAGAAAGAGAAGTTTCTGCTGTAATGAAGGCTTAGTAGTACTTAAAGCATAATTAATAAAAGGTGATTAGGAAAAATCTTAATCACCTTATTTATGCTTATTCTTGGCTTAAATTCTTAACTCTAGTCTCAAGGTTACTAGCGTTATCAATAGCAATCCTTGTATATTCAGTATTCATAAATTCAGAGTTGAATACGAAGTTAGCAGTAGATGGATTCATAGCTATAATAACATCATGCAAAACTGCAATTCTCATCAGTGCTCTAACATCAGGGTCATGAGGTTGCATCTCTAGTGGATCCCAGAAGAAGACTAAAACATCTATTCTTCTTTCTGCAATAGCAGCACCTAATTGCTGGTCGCCGCCAACAGGACCACTTAAGAAACTCTTTATTTCTAAACCAAATTTCTCTCTTATTAAAGTACTAGTAGTACCTGTACCACATAGATAGTGAGGTTTAAGTTTATCTGTGTTTTGAGCTACCCAATCAAATAATTCTTTCTTCTTATTATCATGAGCAACGAGGGCAATTCTTTTCTTAGCAGCGGTAGGGACTATATCTATCTCATTAAATGACATTAGTATTCTCCTTTAAAATCTCTTAGTTCTAATTATAACGTGGTCCAGGAAATAAAGAATGTTAAAAAAATATAACATATATAGACTTGCCATTGGTGTAAAATCAAGAAAAAGTGTTCTAATAATGACCACTAAAGGAGAGATTTATGGAAAATAATTTCAATCAAAACAACCCAAGTGCAAATGATAATTTCACTATCAAGCATCAGATTTATGGTGATAATTTACCAGTTGCAATACTTTATCCTCAAGAGAATCAGACTATTTTTTCAGAAGCTGGAGCTATGAGCTGGATGAGTCCTAACATGGATATGCAAACATCTACAGGTGGAATTGGTAAGGCTTTTGGAAGAATGTTCTCTGGTGAAAGTTTCTTCTTGAATTTCTATAAGCCAGTAGGTGGTCCAGGAACTATAGCTATGTCATCTAATTTCCCAGGTTCTATAAGAGCACTTGAATTAGATGGTACTAAAGGTTATATCTTGCAAAAAACATCCTTCTTAGCTGCAAGTGAAGGTATAAATCAAGAAGTCTACTTCCAAAAGAGATTAGGTGCAGGATTCTTCGGTGGTGAAGGTTTTATCTTACAAAGATTAAGTGGTAGAGGAACTTTATTTATCGAAATTGATGGTGCTGCATGGGAGACATATCTTCAACCAGGTCAATCCATAATAGTAGATACAGGTTACTTAGCATACATGGATGACACATGTACTATGGACGTTAGACAAGTGCCAGGATTAAAGAATAAATTCTTAGGTGGAGAAGGTTGGTTCAATACAGTTATTTATGGTCCAGGTAATGTTGTATTACAAACACATCCATTATCTCAATTAGCAGGTCTTTTCTACACTGGCAATTAATATTATTTTTATAAATTGATTAAAGCTTCAAGCATGCTCTTAGTATTACAAGTTTTAGCTGCTTGGAGCATTTTTTGTTTATGATAAAGCTATTTTTATATCTTCTCTCAAGTAGTATAATTATTAGTAATCGTTTTGAAAGGATTAATCAATGGCAATTGACGCAAGACAAATAAATAGTAATTATGATGGTGATAGGAAATTTGTACTTAATTCAGAATTCACTCCCAGAGGTGATCAACCTCAAGCTATTAAAACTCTAGTTAATGGAATAAATAATGGAGATAGAGAGCAAACACTAATGGGGGTAACAGGGTCAGGTAAGACTTTTACCATGGCTAATGTTATACAAGAGGTACAAAAACCAACACTAGTTATTGCCCAAAATAAGACACTTGCAGGGCAGTTGACTGAGGAGTTTAGAACATTTTTCCCGGATAATGCTGTCGAATTCTTCATAAGTTACTATGACTACTATCAGCCAGAAGCTTATATACCAGGAACAGATACATTCATTGAGAAGGACTCATCTGTTAATGATGAGATAGATAGAATGAGGCACTCGGCTACTGCATCTCTTTTAGAAAGAAGAGATGTAATTGTTGTTGCTTCAGTTTCTTGTATATATGGTTTAGGTAACCCTGAAGACTATAATGAATTAATGCTGCATTTAAGAACTGGCATGCAGTTGGATAGAGATGAGCTGATTAAAGAATTGATTCGTCTGCAATATGTTAGAAATGATTATGATTTAAAACGTGGTACCTTTAGAGTAAAGGGAGATACTTTAGATATACATCCTGTTAACTATGACACTAGTTTCTTGAGAGTTTCATTCTTCGGTGATGAAATTGATGAGATGAGAGAGATGGATATAATTACTAATAAGGTTCTATTTAGGCGTAATTATGAAACAATCACACCTTCATCTCACTACGCTACTACAGATGTTAAGATGCAAAGAGCAATAATAAGTATCGAAGCTGAGCTAGAAGAGCAGTTAAAAATCCTACGAGAAGAAGGTAAAATTGTTGAAGCTTATAGATTAGAGCAAAGAACAAGATATGACTTAGAAATGCTTAGAGAAACTGGTTTTGTTAAAGGTATAGAGAACTATTCTAGACATACAAGTGGTAGAGCTCCAGGTGAAGCACCATATACCTTGATTGATTTCTTCCCTGAAGATTTCTTACTTATGGTTGATGAGTCGCACGTAACTGTGCCACAAATTGGCGCTATGGCAGCGGGAGATAGAAGCAGAAAAGATTCATTAGTTAATTTTGGATTTAGATTACCATCTGCATATGATAATAGACCATTGGTATGGGATGAATTCCAAGAGAAAGTAAATCAAGCAATTTATGTTAGTGCTACTCCAGGTAAATATGAAAGAGCAAATTCCAAGAGAATGGTTGAGCAGATTATTAGGCCAACTGGGCTTGTTGATCCACAAATTTCTATTAGGCCGATTTCTGGGCAGATTGAAGATTTATTGTCTGAGATTAGGGAAACAATTGCTAAGGATGAAAGAGCGCTGATTATGACTTTGACCAAGAGGATGGCGGAGGAATTTTCTGACTTCTTGGCTGAGAATGGAATTAAGGTTAAATATTTACACTCAGACTTAGTTAATGACGAGAGGCTGCAAGTTTTAAGAGAACTAAGAGAAGGAACTATTGATGTTGTTGTAGGGATTAACTTGCTTAGGGAAGGTTTGGACTTGCCTGAAGTTTCACTCATAGCGATTTTGGATGCTGATAAAGAAGGTTTCTTGAGATCAACAACTTCTTTAATTCAAATAATCGGAAGAGCTGCTAGAAACTCTAATGGTAGAGTAATTATGTATGGAGATACAATTACTGACTCTATGTATAATGCGATTTCTGAGACCAATAGGCGTAGAGAAATACAAGAAAAATATAATGAAGAACATGGAATTACTCCACAAACTATTAAGAAAGATATTAAGAATACTCTTGATACATTCGAAGAAATTGTTGAAGACGAAGATATTGAATTATTTGAAGCTGCTGACTCTAAACAATCTATGCGTGCTAAGATTGAACGCATGAGACCTACAGACTTGGTCAAGTTTACAGCTAGAGTTGAAGCAGAGATGCAAGAAGCTGCAAGGAAGCTTGATTTTGAGAAGGCTGCAGAACTTCGTGACTTAATGGTCTATGCGAAAGGGAAACTATCTGAGTAGTTGAGCTTGAGTGCAATTTTATTGCACCGCTCACAAAATAAGGAAAAGGGAATTTAAATGGCTTTTACACATCTTCACTTACATAGCGAATATAGTTTATTGGATGGTGCAATCAGGATTAAGGATTTAGCAGCTAGGCTAAAGGAACTTAATATGGATTCTGTCGCAATTACTGACCATGGAAATATGTATGGAGTGGTTGATTTTTATAAAGCCATGAAGAAGGAAGGTATTAAGCCCATCATTGGCTGCGAGATTTATGTTGCAGCAGATGGCAGAGACCAGAGAAACCCTAACGAAAAATACAATCACATGATTGTTCTAGCTGAAAATAACGTTGGTCTAAGAAATCTAAATAGAATAGTCTCTCAAGGTTGGATAGATGGTTATTACTACAAACCACGTGTGGACTATGAAATATTAGAGAAATATTCAGATGGGATAATTGCACTTTCAGGTTGTTTATCAAGTGAAGTAGCAAGCGCGCTTATCAATAATAATTATGAATTAGCTAAGGAAAAAGCCCTAAAACTTGAGAGTATTTTCAAAAAGGGTAATTTCTACCTTGAGGTTCAAGCTAATGGAATGGAACTTCAAGATAGAGTGAATGCTCAGACTAAGAAATTGTCTGAAGAATTAGATATTCCACTTGTTGCTACAAACGATAGCCACTACATGTATAAGGATGAGGCTAAAACGCACGAGATATTACTAGCTATGCAGACTGGTAAGAAGATGAGTGATGAAGATAGGATGCAATTTGAGACAGACCATCACTTTATTAAATCTGAAGATGAGATGCGAAAAGACCTTCCAGAATATCAAGAAGCTATAGATAACACTCAGATAATTGCAGATAGAATAGATGTCAGCTTAGATTTTAATACTATTCACTTGCCTGAATATGAGGCTCCTACAGGTCAAACTAGTATTGATTACATTAAGGATTTATCAAGAAAAGGTCTTGAGGAAAAATATAGAGAAGATAGTAAATCTACTTGGGAAGAGTATACAGAACGTCTCGAGCATGAGCTAGAAGTCATCATTGAGATGGGCTATGAGGACTATTATTTAATCGTTGAAGACTATATAAGTTTTGCTAGAGAAAAGGAGATAATGGTTGGTCCTGGTAGAGGTTCAGGTGCTGGATCATTAGTCGCTTATGTTCTCGGTATAACCAATATAGACCCACTTGAATATGATCTGCTATTTGAAAGATTCTTGAATGTAGATAGAGTAAGCATGCCCGACTTCGATATCGATTTTTGCTACGAGCGTCGTCAAGAAGTAATTGATTATGTCTATGGTAAATATGGTGCTGAAAATGTTGCACAAGTAGTTACTTTTGGAACTATAGGTGCTAAGACTGCCATAAAGGATGTTGGCCGAGTTTTAGAGCTTCCATATGCTCTAACCGATAGAGTGAGTAAAATGATTCCAACAGTCTTGGACATAACTTTGGACAAAGCCCTCGAAATGAATTCAGAACTAAGAGAACTTTATAATTCTGACTCAACCGTTAAACATGTTTATGACACAGCTAGAAAATTTGAAGGAATGCCGAGACATACATCAACTCATGCAGCTGGTGTAATTATCTCAGCAGTACCAATTGCAGATATTTCTCCTTTAGCAAGAAATGATGATGCTATTGTTGTTCAATATTCAAAAGAAAATGTTGAAGATTTAGGTTTACTTAAATTTGACTTCTTAGGTCTTAGAACCTTAACCGTCTTGAGAGACACCAGAGATATGGTTAGAGAAAATAAAGGAATAGATATCGATTTTGATTCGCTCCCACTTGATGATGAGAAAGTTTATCAGATGATATCTAAGGGGAATACAGCAGGTGTATTCCAGTTGGAAAGTGCTGGAATGACAAGCTTCATGAAGGATTTACAGCCTGAAAACTTTGAAGATATTATCGCAGGTATTTCACTTTATAGACCAGGTCCTATGGAGCAAATTCCTCGTTATGTCGAAGCTAGACATGACTCAAGTAAAACT
>CAZVJQ010000012.1:29896-36824 GCA_964627125.1 uncultured Fastidiosipila sp.
AGAAGAATGGGTCATAGTAGAATTGTGAAATCATCTCAATTAAATCCAGATACTGAAGAATCTGAATCTACAAATGAAGCAGACAATCTACTTAAGACTTATCAATATCAGGATAATGATGAAGTATTTATGACAGGAATTATCACTAAGAAGAGAAATGTTAGCACCAAAAAGAATGAGCTGATGTGTTTCTTGGAAATTGAAGACTTGTCCGGTGTATTTGAAGTTGTAGTTTTCCCAAAGAGTTACAATCAGTTTAGAAATGTAATTATGGAAGGAAATACTATTGCCATGCAGGGAAGAGTCAGCCAGAAGGACGATTTCCCTAATAATGTAATTCTAAATTATGCAGAGATTATTCCTAAAGATAATACAAGTCTCGAGCCTAGTTCTAGATTTGCCTTCTTAGATAAGGTAGAGAAGAAGAATAATTACCAAGGAGCAATTAATGACATACCCAAAATGGGAGCATCGGAAGCAAACACAAAAAACAACAACACTGTAGAAGTAAAAATAGAGAAAAAAGTAGAAGATAAAAAAATATCAGAATTTGAACGCAATGATTCAGATGAAGATACTATAATGTTAAAGGATGCTTTAAGTCCGAATAGTAAGTTAGTAATTAGAGTTAAGAATACAGAACCAGCAAGAGAGATATTTGACCTCACTTTAGCCAATAGAGGGAAAACTCCAGTTTGGTTATTTATTGAAGATACGAAAGAGTTAGCGCTGCTATCCAAGAATACACAGGCAGATTTGAATCCAAGATATTTAAAAGTTTTGAGTGAAAAATTTGGCATAAACAACATATGGCTAGAAATGTATTGATAAGACACTAGAAAATATTTAGTAAATTTAATAGAATTGTCTAAGTGCTATTAAGCTTAATCCACAGGAGGAGAAACAAGTGCAAAATTTTGAAGGAAAGAATCCAAACATAAAAAACATAGGCGTTTTAACAAGTGGTGGTGATGCACCAGGAATGAATGCAGCTGTTAGAGCAGTTGTTAGAGCTGGTCTAGACTATGGTTACGGTGTATACGGCGTAAGAAGAGGATACCATGGTTTATGGCGAGGTGACATTGTTGAACTAGAATCTAAAGATGTATCTGGTGTCTTACAAAGAGGTGGTACTTTCTTAATGACTGCTAGAAGTGAAACTTTCCAAACTCCTGAAGGCTTGGAGAAAGCTAGAAACATGGTCAATGTATTTAACCTTGGAGCCTTAGTAGTTATCGGTGGTGATGGTACATTTAGAGGTGCTAATACACTTGCTGAAGCAGGAGTCCCAGTAATTTGTATTCCAGGAACTATTGATAATGACATTGCTTGTACTGAATATACAATCGGATACGATACAGCATTAAATACTGCTATGGAAGCAATTGATAAGATTAAAGATACAACATCATCTCATGAAAGATGTTCAGTTGTGGAAGTTATGGGTAGACATTCAGGAAATATTGCTTTGACCGTAGGTATTGCTACAGGAGCAGAAGTTATCTTAGTCCCTGAAGAAGAGTGGGACTTCAACCAAGATGTCATTAGAAGATTATTATACTGTAGAAATCATGGTAAAAACCATTACGTAGTAATCGTGGCTGAAGGCTCAGGCTCTGCTGAAGAGATTGCCCAAAGAATTAATGATGAAATTGGTGTTGAATCTAGATTTACTGTTTTAGGACACATGCAACGTGGTGGATCACCAAGCAATAGAGATAGATACTACGCTTCTATTATGGGGGCATTAGCTGTAGATAAGATTAATGAAGGTAAATTTAATAGAATTATTGCAGTTCAAAATGGACAGATCACTGATGTGGATCTTAATGAAGGTTTAGCAGCTACAAAAACTAATAATAAGGCAATTTTAGATATTGCTAAATCAATTGCAATTTAGGATAAAGTAAACAACTAACGCATTAGCTAGGAGCAGTTAAAAGGATGTGGAAATTAATAAAGGCCCAATTAACAATACCTAATATTATTACAATTATTAGGTTGTTGTGTATTCCGTGGTTAGCAGCTGAGATATATAGAACTCGTGGCTATTCATTATTGAGCGGAATCCTTTATATTGCGATTTGGTTTACAGACTATATAGATGGATATATTGCTAGGAAATATGATCAGGTTTCTGATTTAGGGAAGATGCTAGATCCATTTGTAGATAAATTATTCCATTTAGTTACAGCAATTATGATGACTGTTGTTGGTAGAATACCTGCTTGGTTTCCCATTGCATTTGTTGTTAAAGAAGTCTTAATGGTTTTAGGAGCAGTTGCACTTGTTAAAAATAAGCTTATTATGAGTGCAAAATGGTATGGTAAAGTGTCTACAGTTGTAGTTGCGGCGGCTTTTGCCTTAGTGTTTATTATCCCAGAAAGATATGACTGGGTAAATGAATACTTGTTTATTATCCCTACTGTGACAATTTATTATTCATTATTTGCATATGCATATCAGATTTATTATGTCATTAAAAATGACTTGCTGAAGAAGATTAAACCTAATGAAGAAGGCTTCAGAGATATAAGCCAAGTGAAAATAGCTTAATTTATTCTTCTCTTGTATTTCTCAATGAGTATAAGAGAAGATTTATTATTAATTCCAAATTAAATGTATATGAAAGAGGTGTATCTTGAGTTCTTCTGAACAGTTATATTTACGTGCTCAAGAAAATTTAGAATTCCCAGAAGTTTTAGGTAAATTGGCAGGTTTCGCCAGATCTGAGGCTGCTATTAGCATGTCCAAAAATCTAAAACCTAGCAGGAGTCTTGATGAAACAAATTATTCTCAGAAAGAAACTGCAGATAGTTTAAGAGTCATTCAAACAAGAGAAGGTTTATTAGTAGGTTCTTACCCTGAAGTTACTACTTCTCTCAAACGGGCAAAAGTCGACGGCGCCGTCTTAAGCCTAAGTGAGTTATATGAAATGTCCAGATTTTTGACTTATGCAGATGAGTTGAGCAAGCAAATACCTGACGAGAGCTCAGAGTACTTTTTAGCTGATAACATTTTCTATAATGAATTGGATAAGATAAAATCTCTTTCTGGATTAACTAAAGAATTAAAAACTGCAATTATTTCTGAAGATGAGTTATCTGATAATGCAAGTCCACAACTCAGACAAATTAGAAGAAATATCCAAGAAGCCCAAGTTAAGATAAGAAAGAATCTTGAGAAGTTATTAAAGAGTGTTGGAGATGCTCTGCAAGAACAATTAATAACTATAAGACGAGGTCGTTTCGTTTTACCGGTCAAAGCCGAGAACAAACGTAAAGTAGCTGGTATCGTCCATGATACTTCAAACTCTGGCCAAACTTTATTTATCGAGCCACTATCAGTTGTTGAAGAAAATAATAATTTAAGAGAATTAGCTGCTGCTGAGCAAAGAGAGATTGATCTAATTTTAGAAAGATTAAGTTCAAGAATTAGAGAAAATCATGAAACAATTAATGCTAACTCTAAGCAAATAATTAAACTTGACTTCATGCAGGCAAAAGCCAGACTTGCCCAAAATATGAGAGCTTCTAAACCTCTCATGAATGATGACGGAAGAATTAAACTTATAGCTGCAAGACACCCTCACATAGATGCAGCGAAAGTTATTCCAATTGATATTGAACTAGGTTCAGATTATCGATCACTTCTAATAACAGGTCCAAATACTGGTGGTAAATCAGTCTCTTTGAAAACCGTTGGTCTTCTGAGCTTAATGGCTATGTCAGGATTACACATCCCTGCAGCAGATAAATCTGAGCTTTCAATATTTGAGAATATATATACAGATATTGGTGATAAGCAAAGTATTGCTGAAGACTTATCTACTTTCTCTGCTCACATGAAAACCTTAGTTGAGATTACTGAAAATGTACAAGAAACTGACTTAGTACTAGTTGATGAACTAGGTTCAGGTACTGACCCTAATGAAGGTGCAGCTCTAGCTATTGCTGTTATTGAGTATTTATTAAATAGAAATTGTGTCACTGTTGTAACTACTCACTACAAAGAGTTGAAAGTTTATGCAATTGAGACTGAAGGCATAGAAAATGCTTCAATGGAGTTTGATGAAGATAATTTAACTCCTACTTATAGAGTTTTATTGGGTGTGCCTGGGACTAGCCATGCTTTCTCCATAGCTGAAAGAATGGGTTTAAATGAAGATATAATTTCCAGAGCTCAAGAGGAAATGAGCGATGAAGAGTTACGACTCGAAAAAATATTAGCAGATATTGAAAAGAGTAGAATCGAACTTGAAGAGAGGACTAGAGCTGCTGAAAAATTAGAAATTCAAATGCTAAATGAATTACGTAAAGCAGAAAATGAAAAAAATAGACTTGAAATTGCAAGGCAAGATTTAGCTAGAGATACAAGAAATGCAACTCGTGAGGAATTAAAACGTCAAACTAGAGTTGTCGATGAGTTAATAGATGAATTAGAGCAGAAAATTTCTTCAGGACAAAATGTCAACATGGAAGATGCTAAGGCGCTTAGATCCATGCTTAGAACTGAACTTCGTGATGTCGAAGAAAAAATAGGAACGAGTACTTTAGGAAATATCCATAAGAAGAGTGGCAATAAGAAAAACACAAACTTAGGAGAGGGAGATGATGCATTCTCACCTAGCTTGAATCTAGAAGGTAAAATTATAACTAGCCCAGATTCAAAAGGGCAAGTTCAATTTAGAGCTGGCCAATTAACTGTCACCTTGCCACTTAACTCTTTATCTCCGGCTCAAGCAAATAAAAATAAACCCCAAGAAGATAAATCAAGAGTCAGACATACTGCAAGAGCAAGAGCGAGAACAAATTTTTCTTATGAAATTAAGCTAATTGGACTAAGAGTAGAAGAAGCATTACACAAGCTAGATAATTACTTAGATGATGCAGTTTTATCTAATGCTGAAGATGTGAGAATTATTCACGGTAAAGGTACAGGTGCATTGAAAAATGCAGTTCATGAATTTTTGAGAACAGATAGGCGTGTAGTTAAATATGAGTTAGCTACTTATGGAGAAGGTGATGCTGGAGTTACAATTGCAAGTCTAAGAGCATAATCTATTCTTGTGATTTCTAGCAATTGTTGCATCTACCACAATAAAATACTTGTGCTCTATGTTGTATTTTTTCTGTAATTGACTTAAAGTTAGAGTATTAATAAATATTTATTTATCAAGCTGATTATTAGTTAGCTGATTTATTTTAGGAGGACTTATTTATGCAAAGAGTAAAAATTCTAAATCGCTTAGTTGATGCAGGAATAGTTGCAGTTGTACGTGCAAATACAGGAGATAAGGCTAAAGAATATGTAGAAGCTTTAGTAGCAGGTGAAATATTCGCTATTGAATTAACTTATTCAGTGCCTCAAGCAGATAGTGTTATTGCAGATTTAAGTGTAAAGTATGCAGATGACGATAGAGTTATTGTTGGAGCAGGTACAGTTTTAGATCCAACATCAGCTAGATTGGCAATTATTGCTGGTGCTCAATTCATTGTTAGCCCTTCATTTAGTGTAGAAGTTGCTAAGATTTGTAACCTATACCAAATCCCTTATGTTCCAGGCTGCCAAACAGTTACTGAAGTTCAAGAAGCTATGAGTTATGGATCAGATATTATTAAAGTATTCCCAGGTAATACTTTAGGTACAGGATTTATTAAGTCAGTTCATGGACCATTACCTCAAGCAAGTTTATTACCATCAGGTGGTGTTAACTTCGACAATATGGGTGATTGGTTAGAGGCAGGTGCAGTAAGTGTAAGTATGGGCTCTGCTTTGACAAAAGGAGATTCATTTGAAGAGATGAGAGAAAACGCAAAACGTTACTCTGATAAATTCAAATCACTAAAAGGTTAATAATAAAGAGAAGTTAAACTTTAGATTATAGTCTAATATTTCGTAAATGAGGTGTTGGACTGCTATGTATATTTGTGTAAAATAATGAATAGTTTTTTTACTTGTGGTAAAATGCAAGTTATAAACAGTATTCTGTTTTATAAAAGTAAAAATATAGAAGTGAGGCCTTTATATGAACGTAATGATTTATAAAGATAAGGAAACAGCAAGTAGAGCAGCAGCAACAATTATTGCAGCTCAAATTTTGCAAAAACCTAACTCTGTGCTAGGGCTAGCAACAGGTAGTTCACCAATTTTGACATATAAGAATCTAGTGAGGTTGTATGAAGAGGGTGTGATATCTTTTGCAGATGTTACTAGTTTTAATCTAGATGAATATATTGGTTTAGATGCAAATCATCCTCAGAGCTACCATCATTTCATGAGAGAGAATTTATTCAATCATGTAGATATTGATGAAGGTGGATTCTTCATTCCAAACGGAATTGCAGATGATGCAGAAGTGGAATGTTTAGAATATGAAGAGAAAATTGACTTATATGGTGGAATTGATCTTCAACTTCTAGGTATCGGTGGAAATGGACATATAGGTTTCAATGAGCCATCTGATCATTTTGCACCTATGACACATGTTGTTGATTTAGCAGAAGAAACTATTATGGCTAACTCACGTTTCTTTGAGTCAATTGATGAAGTTCCTACTACCGCAATTAGTATGGGTACAGGATCAATTATGAAGGCTAAGAGTATTTTACTTCTAGCATTTGGTGAAGCTAAGGCTGAAGCAGTATACAACATGGTAAATGGCAAGATTTCACCATTGAGCCAAGCATCATTATTACAAGTACACAACGATGTAACTGTCTTAGTTGATGAAGATGCAGCTAAGTTATTACAATAATAATTAAAAATAATACAATTCAATATTAATTTAACTGAGAAGTGGAAGAGTAAGATTGTCACTATTTCACAGAGAGATTTCCTAGGCTGAGAGAAATCAAATACATAATCTGAAGGTAGTCCATGGAGTTATAACTGAATAAACAGGAAAAATTATTTGAGAGCTTAGTTT
>CAZVJQ010000012.1:36924-45049 GCA_964627125.1 uncultured Fastidiosipila sp.
ATAATGATGCCACCACCTAACATTACAGGTCAACTACACATGGGACATGCCTTAGATACTACATTACAAGATATAGTTGCAAGATCTAAGCGTATGCAAGGCTTTGAAACTTTATATCTTCCAGGTACTGACCATGCTTCAATTGCGACTGAAGCAAGAGTTGTTGCTAAATTGAAAGAAGATACAGGTAAGAGCAAGACAGATATTGGAAGAGAAGCTTTCTTAGACTTAGCATGGGAATGGAAAGATAAGTATGGCTCAGCAATAACTCAGCAGCTTAAGAGATTAGGTATTTCTTGTGACTGGGATAGAGAAAGATTCACTCTTGACGAAGGCTTAAGTAATGCAGTTTTAGAAGTATTCGTTAACTTATACAACGAGGGTCTAATCTATCGTGGTAGAAGAATGGTTAACTGGTGCCCAAATTGTGTAACCAACATCAGCGATATCGAAGTTGAGTATGAAGATAGAGCAAGTAATCTATGGCATATTCGTTATCCACTAGAAGATGGAAGCGGATACTTAGAAGTTGCTACTACTAGACCTGAAACTATGCTTGGAGATACCGCAGTTGCTGTTAATCCAGACGATGCACGTTATGCAGACATAATTGGTAAATATGCAATCTTACCTATTGTAAATCGTAGAATTCCAGTTATTGCAGATGACTATGTTTCATCCGAATTCGGTACTGGTCAAGTTAAAATTACACCAGCTCATGACCCAAATGACTTCGCAATGGGCGAAAGACACAATCTTGATTTCGTAGAAGTTATTAACGAGCACGGTATCATGAACGAAAATGCCTTACATTACTCTGGCCAAAGCCGAGAGGATGCGCGCAAAAACATTGTAAAAGAATTAGAAGAACTAGGTTTCTTAGTAGAAATTGAAGATTATCAACACAATGTTGGAACATGTTCAAGATGTGGAACAGTAATTGAACCAAGAGCTTCTGTTCAATGGTTCGTTAAGATGGAAGATTTAGCCAAACCTGCAGTTGAAGCTGTTAGAGATGGCGAAATAAAATTCGTGCCTGAATATATGGATAAGACATATTATAACTGGATGGAAAATATTCAAGATTGGACAATTTCAAGACAGTTATGGTGGGGACATAGAATTCCTGCATACTACTGTCAAACAACTGCTTGTGACCATATTTATGTTGGTAAAGAAGCTCCAAGTGAAGCGTGTCCAAAATGTGGTGGATCTAGCTATAGACAAGATGAAGATACATTAGACACTTGGTTTAGTTCAGCACTATGGCCATTTTCAACCTTAGGCTGGCCTGAAGATACAGCAGATTTCAAGAAGTTTTATCCAAGCAACACTATGGCTACTGGTACTGACTTAATTTTCTTCTGGGTTGCAAGAATGATTTTCTCAGGAATTAAACATACTGGGGAAATTCCATTTGATACTGTTTATTTCCACGGAATGGTTAGAGATGAATTAGGTCGCAAAATGAGTAAATCTCTAGATAATGGTGTAGATCCAATCGAGATTATAGATGAGTATGGTACAGATGCTCTTCGTTATTCAGTTGTTAATGGTACTGCTCCTGGTAATGACCAAAGATTTAGAGTTGAGACAGTAGAAGCTGGTAGGGCTTTTGCCACTAAGATGTGGAATGCTTTCCGTTTCGTAATGATGAATCTTGAAGAGGATGTAGATTATGAAATAGATAGAGCTCAGTTGAAATTAGAAGATAAATGGATTTTATCTAGATTGAATTCAACTATTGAAGAAGTTAGTAGAAATCTTGAAAATTACGAATTAGGAGTTGCACTTGCTAGTGTATACCAATTTATTTGGGATGAATTCTGTGACTGGTACATTGAGATGAGTAAACCACGCTTGAGTAATAAGGAAGATGCAAGTAGATCTACTGCACAAGCTATTTTAGTTCATGTATTAAGTTCAGCAATGAAGTTACTGCATCCATTTATGCCATTTATTACTAGCGAAATTTATGCTTACTTAAATAAGGACGAAGACATTATTGTTGCTGCATGGCCAGAGTATAACGAGGCTGAAGTAGATAAAGATGCAGAGAAAAATATGTCAATTCTATTTGATGCTATTCGTCAAATAAGACACTTAAGAACTGAAAATGAAGTAAAACCTAAGAAGAGAATCGCAGCCTTCGTTAGAACTGATTCTGAAGAAATATCTAGCTACTTTGATGCAGCTAGGGCATATTTAGATAGTTTAGCAGGAGTAGATGATTTAACAGTAGGTAAGGATGCACCAAGCGAGGATATTGAGTACAGTACTTTAGTTTTCTCAGGTGGAGAAATTTCTATTCCTTCTGCAGACATTACTGATCCTGTTAAGGAGAAAGCTAGATTAGAGAGCGAGAAAGAGAAGCTCGAAAGTGAACTTGCTCACTCAGAGAAAGTTTTATCTAATGAAAACTTCGTTGCTAGGGCTCCTGAAGCTGTTGTTGGTAAAGAACGTGAAAAACTGGCTGATGCTAAGAGTAGACTAGAGTCTGTCTTAGAGAGATTAGAAAAGATTAGCTAAGTTTTTTGTATATATTAATTTATAGGCTGACCTTCATTTATGTGGGGGTCAGTTTTTTGTGGGGAAGAGCTCTCAAGCACCGATTAATCCAAGACATTCACATCATCCAAATTCCAATGCAAAATAATTCATAAATTTTAAGCTATATGCAAAATAATCTGAACTTTTAAACACATATTTTGTTTATTATGCTATCATTTCTGTATGAAAATTTTTTATTAATTTTGCATGAAGACATTTAGAAATGTCAGAGGCACAGAAGGAGATGTTTATGGAATTAACATTGTTAATCGGTATCATTTTACTGATAACTTATTTTGGGCTCATATACTATGCCGCTAGAGGTGGAAACCTAATGGTTGGCTTCCTCATAATGGCTATTATATGGACAGCATTGAGTATTCTAGGTGGAGAATTAACTTGGGATGGAGCAATGACCAATATCTTCCAAGGAGGACCAGAGAGCTGGGGAGCAACGGCAGTTAACGTTATCTTCGGTAGCTGGTTTGGTAGAGTCCTTGTAGATACAGGTATTGCAGCTAAGTTAATTAGATCTGTTACAGAATTAGGTGGAGATAATCCAGTCATAGTTACTATATTACTTTCAATAGTTACTGGTATTATTTTTACTTCAACATTCGGAGCAGGTGCGGTTGTTGCTATAGGTATTATTGTGCTTCCAATTTTAATGTCTTTAGGAGTATCCAAGATCCTTGCAGTTACTACTTATTTAATGAGTGTTGGAAGCGGTATGTACATCAATACAGTTTTATTTAGTCAGATGCAAGCTATCTTCCCAGACATGCCTTACGATGGAAATTACTTAAGATGGGCTTTCCCAGCTATGTTTATCCAATTATTCTTTGTTGCTCTAATGGTTTTCTTTAACTCAAGAAGAAAGAAGAGAAAGAAGAGAAAAACTTGGGCATTAAAGGTTGATAATACTGAATCAGATGATGATGGCATTCCTGGTATTGCTATGATTACTCCAATTATTCCTACTACATTATCAATTGCATTTGGTTGGTTAACAATTCCTGCATTTATTGTTGGTGCTTTATTTGGACTAGCAATTACAGGTCACTTTACTTCATATACAGCAGCAACTCGTAAGATATCAAGTACATTCTTTGATGGTGTTATTGACGTTGCAAGTCTATTAGGTTTCTTATTTATTCTTCCAATGTTCAATAGAATCGCAGGTGTAGCTGCTCCATTCTTCGAACCAATCCTAGGAAGTATTTTACCAACAACTACTATTGGTTTAGTTTTAGTATTCATTGTTCTAGCTCCAGCAGGATTGTTCCGTGGACCATTAACTATCTTCGGCGCAGGTGCTGCTACAGTTGGTGTTATTAATGCAATAGGATCATTTGCAACTCCATTCCTATTTACATTAATGTACGTTCCAACAATTTCAATGAACTTATCTGCATGTCCTACACAATCATGGAACTTGTGGGCACTTGATTACAGTAAGGTCTCGGTTAAAGACTTCATGAAGACCGGTTTAGTTTGGGCATGGCTCATTTCAGCAGCCAACTTGCTCTTGGTCTATTTCAATTTTGGATAGGGGGATAATATGGCTCAAGTAGATAATTTAGCAAGAAAAGTTAGAGTAGGTATTGACGTAGGTGGTACTAATACTAAGGCTGTAGCAATTGATAATGCCACATATGAAATAATTGGTGTTGGTATTGTTGCAACCACTCATGATCATGAATTAGGCGTTTCTGCAGGTGTTATAGAATCCTTTAAAAAATGTCTAGATGAAAATGGAATTGATGCATCTGAAGTAGTATTTATTGCTCACTCAACTACACAAGCAACAAACGCTTTATTAGAAGGTGACGTTGCTAGAGTAGGTATTGTAGGTACAGGTAAGGGATTACTATCAGGAGCTTTATCAAGAATTCAAGGAAATATTAGTGATATTGAGTTAGATAAATCAGGTAAGAGAAAAATAACTACTGAATATACTTATATTGACAAGAAGAACTTTAATGAAGATAGCGTAACTAAGGCTATTAAAGAATTAGTAGATAAAGATTGTACAGTTATTGCCGCAAGTAAAACCTTCGGTGTAGATAATATTGCTGAAGAGTTGGCTATTAGAGAAAAAGCTCATGAGTTAGGTGTACAAGCTACATCAGCATCTGAAATCTCTAAATTATATGGTTTATCAAGAAGAACTAGAACAGCTGTAATTAACAGCTCAATTCTACCAAAAATGATTAATACTGCTAATTCAACAGAAGATGCAGTCAGACAAGCAGGTATCGGAGCACCATTAATGATCATGAGAGGTGATGGTGGTGTTATGGATATTGAAGAGATGAGAAAACGTCCAGTTCTAACTATGTTATCAGGTCCTGCAGCGTCTACAGTTGGTGCTTTAATGTATTTAAAGGTATCAAATGGTATTTTCTTCGAAGTTGGTGGTACATCTACTGATATTGGTGTTATCAAGAATGGTAGACCAATGATTGACTATGCAGTTGTTGGTGGCCAAAGAACTATGGTTAACTCAATGGACGTTCATACAGGGGGTGTTGCTGGTGGTTCTATGATTAGAGCTGGTGGCGGTAAAGTAATTCATGTTGGACCTAGATCATGCCATATTGCAAATCTTCCATATGTTGCATTTACAGAACCTGCAGATATGAAGGACCCTAAAGTAGTTCAAATTGAACCTGTTGAAGGTGATCCAGATGATTACATTGCTATTGAGACAGCAGATGGCAGTAGGTATGCTTTGACCACTACATGTGCAGCGAACGCATTAGGATATCTAGAAGAGGGAGACTACTCTTACGGACATCCTGAGAGCGCTAAGATTGCATTTGAAGCATTAGGTAAATTCTTAGGTATGAGTGGTAAAGAAGCAGCTCTTGCAGTTTTAGATAATGCAGCAGCAACATGTATTGATATCATTGAAGAATTAGCTGACAAACATAGAGTAGAAAGAAGCCAAATTTCACTAGTCGGTGGTGGTGGTGGTGCTAAGGTACTTCTACCAAGAACAGCTGAAATTATGGGATTAAAATATCAAATCGCAGATCAAGCTGAGATTATTTCTTCAATTGGTGTTGCATTAGCTATGGTTAGAGATGCAATCGAAAGAGTTATTCCTAACCCAACCCAAGATGACATTTTAAGAATTAGACAGGAAGCTACAGACTCAGTTATCCAATCAGGAGCAACTCCAGACTCTGTAGAAATTCAAATTGAAATTGATACACAATCACAGAAGGTAAGAGCTATTGCTACTGGTTCTACAGAAATTGCAACGCAAGACTTATCTGCTGTAGTTGATGAAGATGAAGCAAGAGAAATCTCTGCTGAATCTATGGGTATAGCAGCCAAGGATGCTGAACTATTAACCTCAAATGACTTCTACTGGGTATTTGGTAATAAGACGGGTGATAAGCAAGAGATACGTGTAACAAGCACTAAGGGTGTCATCCAACGACAAAGAGGAGATGCTGTCGCTGTAAATACAACCGTAGCAGGTGTAAGAACTACAGCAACAAGATTATGGAATGAAATGTTAGCTTATAAATCTGACATCGTTCTAACTCCAGATATTTACTTGGCTATTGGTCCTAAGATTGTTGACTTCGAAGGCTTACAGACTGTAGATCAATTATCAATGCTAATGGATTCAGAATTAATGACCAGACCTGGTAATGAAGATGCAATTGTTATTGCTGCAAGAAGCGACATGTAATGATTGTCTAAATTAATACAATAATTAAAAGTTAAACAGGGAGGAATTCCTGTTTAACTTATTTTAGAAGGGAATCATGCTGATGAGGAAGCTTTTCAATGAAAAGGAAGATGACCCCAAAAAGGAAAAAAGTGCTTTAGAGAAGGCTTTTGAAAATAAAGAAACAATAAAGAAACAGCTTGAGCATTTGTATAATATTGACCAAGAATCTTTTGCGCTTTATCTATTAAGAAGAGATCCTATTCAAGGGAAAATATCTCCTGAAGATAGGGAAGAAATTATTAAAGAGTCTATTAGATGCGGGCACGAAGAAGCATTGAAACTTTTGGAGAAATATCCTAATTTGTCTGCATTAGAAATTGCCGAGCAGCTGGGACTTGATGTTAAATTTAAAGGTGAGCCTGGTACCTTAGAATTTGTTTATTTTGGCTTATATGAAGAGCCAAATGAGATAAGTATTTATGAGGATAATATTTCAAAAGCTAGTGATATTTTGGGCAAGTTAGAAATTGATTTTTTTGATGGCGTCAATTTTGAAGATATTGTCTTAGCTCATGAGATTTTCCATCATTTTGAGGTTCATGATAAGACTCTTTATCCAAATACTAAGACTATTGAATTGTGGTCAATTGGGCACTTGTATAAACATACTTCACCTCTAGTATGTACTGGTGAGATCGCAGGAATGAGTTTTGCAAAGACCTTGCTTAATCTAGATTTTGATCCAACTATTCTAGATTACATCTTCCTATTGGCTCATGATTTTGAACAGTCAGATAAGCTATATAATAAGATTATCAATGAAATAAAGTAGTTAAAAGTTTTAGTGAAAAAATAATCGCACTGTTCTTAAAGTTAAGGACAATGCGATTTTTCTATTTTGCTTATATTGATTTTATTGGAATTTCTTTCCTAAAATATAAACATCTAATATATCTAAATTAGTATTTGTAATAACGAAGTCAGCATCTTTACCTTCTGCGATACTACCTTTTTTGTTATCAACTTTTAGATATTCTGCAGGTGTTAAAGAAGCCATTCTAAATGCATCTTCTGCAGGAATTCCCCACTCGATACAGTTTCTAACTTCTTGCCATAGATTAGATGTACCACCAGCAATTGCCCCACTATCTTTCATGGTTGTAACACCATCTTTCATAATAACTGCTTGACCACCGAAGACATATTCACCATCTTCTTGACCAGTAGTCTTAATTGCATCACTAACTAGATTTACTCTATTAGCTCCAAACAATTTATGAGCTAGAACAACAATTCCAGGATTTAAGTGCATTCCGTCTGCAATAATTTCTGCATACATATCATTTGCTGCAGCTGCTGGGATTGGCCCTGGAGTTCTATGGTGAATTCCTGGCATAGCATTAAATGTGTGACATAAACCAACTGCACCTAAGTTTCTAGCAGCAACTGTATCTTCAAAACTTGCCATACAGTGTCCAACTTGGATATTTATCTTATCTGACATAGCTTCTATGAAATCCAAATTTCCTTCGACTTCAGGAGCAATATCTATAACACTGATTTTTACTTTCTCCATGTAGCTTTCGATTTCTTCTACACTTGCTACACGAACATGCTCAGCATTTTGAGCACCTTTCTTCTCGACATTAATGTATGGTCCTTCCATGTGGAATCCAAGAATTTGAGAACCGCTTGTAGTTTCTGGTACATTGGCAAAAGTCTTATCTAGATCTTCTACACCCATTGTCATTGTGGTTGGGAGGAAAGAAGTTACACCATTGCTTGCTAAGTGACGGCTGATAATCTCGATAGATTCAGCATCTCCATCCATAGTATCTCTACCTAGTGCACCATGTGTGTGTATATCTATAAGTCCAGGTGCTA
>CAZVJQ010000013.1:0-14847 GCA_964627125.1 uncultured Fastidiosipila sp.
GTTCTTGCCATGTTTTATCCCCCTAGAAAAGTTCTGATCCTTTTTGATAGCGACGTACAAGACCATTAGCAACAAGCATAGTTATTAATCCTAAGACCGACTGATACAATCCAATCGCTGCAGACATACCGTGGTTACTGCTGCTTATTAAGGATCTGAATGTTAATGTATCAATAACATCTGTATGACTGAACAACAAACCATTATTTCCAATAATGTTGTAGAAGAGGTCGAAGTTACCCTTAAATATTCCACCTACAGAGAGAAGTAGCATAATTATTATTGTTGGTAATATTGATGGAATCGTTATTTTAAATATTCTCTGGAAGACATTCGCTCCATCTATTTCTGCTGCTTCGTATATAGATGTATCTATACCTGTAATTGCAGCCATGTAGATAATCGAGCCATAACCCACATTTTTCCACATATTGAACATGACTATTATAGGTGGCCAAACTTCAGCTGTGTTATAGAATGGGAATTTATCTCCACCCAGAGCTACTAGAATTCTATTTACAAAACCATAGTCTCCACTAAAGAAGTTAAAAGACATAACTCCAACTATTACCCAAGAAATGAAATATGGAAGGAATAGCATTGTCTGACTTACAGAAATAAATCTCTTCCTCTTTATCTCAGTCATTGAAACAGCAAGTGTTAATTCAATTACTAAATTAATTACGATGAAGGCAATATTATAGAGAACTGTATTTCTCGTAACTCTAGCAGCTTGTCCTGATTGGAAAAAGAAGCGGAAGTTCTCAATACCATTCCATGGACTTCCAAAAACTCCATCCTGATAGTTATATTTCTTGAAAGCCAAAATAATACCTGACATAGGGTAGTAGCTGAACACCAGAGTATAAATTACTGCTGGCAGTATCATAAACAAGAAAACACGATTTTTAATTAAATTTTTGAAGAAAGAATTCTTTTTCCTATATAGCATCGTAACCTCACTTGTTGCGCAAATTGCTCTTGTAAACTGTCATTTGAACTAAACCGTCACTATAAATTCATTCTAAATGTGTACTTATCACAAGTCAATTTACTAATTATCTGAAATTGACGTTAGTTTATGTATACTTTGTCTAAAATTGGCGCAAAATCTAGCGCAACCACGCGCAACGATTATTAATTTTTGCAGTTTGTGTGATTTTGAAGGCATAAAAATAGACTCAGGTTGCCCCAAGTCTAAGTGGTTTATATTGATGTATTTATCTAAGTTTTCTTCTTACTAAAATAGACTATATAAAGAATCACTGTAATTATTAGGAAAAATACAGTGAGCGCTGTAAGTACAATAGCGGCATATCCTGCTAATACTGAAAAGCTAGTAAATCTATAGTCCATAGATGATCCATCTGCTGGGTTATTACCAATTAGATAGATTATAAAGAATATTAGACTAGAACCTGCAAAAGCAACAGTCGTAACAGCTAATCTTTGGCGAATACTTAAGCCTGGCTTTGGCACAAGCTTATCGGATAACTTAGCAACTCTCTTCTTATCTTGCGCTATGAATATTCTTAGAACTAAGAAATACACTAGGTTAGTTACAAGTAGTAATAGTCCACCAAAGAAGGTAAAACTAAGAACCATAAGGACTGGGATGTTTCCTTGATCAATAATATTAGGAATAAATAGAAGAATTGTTGGAACAGCAAATAATATTATTGCTATTAGAAGAGTAACTCTTGCTATCTTCCATTCTTTATCGTAACTTTTACTTGCCATTGTTTACTTCCTTTTCTATCTTTCTATTTCTACTGAAGTGTACTGCATAAAGGATTAGAGTTATTACTAATGAGATTACAACTATTCCAATGAGGATATAAGTGAAATATTCCATCGTAGCAAGAACAGTTAATGTAAGAAAGGCTAGTGCACTAGTCCATATTAAACTTCTCTGGTATGGTTTCAGGCCTGGTCTTGCATTTTCTTCATTAGGGTACTCAGTCATTTGCATCTTATCGTATCGGACGTAAATTATAATTGCGATCAGATATATTACAGATGCGCTTATTAATGCTACACCGGTTACCATGGTCAAAAACGAAATGCCGAGCAATCCTAAAGGAAAATCGTCAATTCTATCTGCCAGAGAGAAAATAAACAATGGTATTAAAATTGTCAGGGCTGAAGATATCAACAAAATGATAGCTACTTGCCATTCTTTCTTATAGATTTTAATCGCCATTTGTTCTTCCTCCAAAAGTAATTATTTACATTTTAACCTTTATCAGCTTCAATTGATAATCTAGTATTACTTACGTCTGCTATATAAAACTATTGTGACTATCAGGGAGATTATCAAAAATGGTAGCAATAATCTCGCAAATGGGAAGAAAACTATTGAAATTATTGCTAGTGAAATTGTTATTAATAAACTTCGTTGGTGTCGTTTCAACCCATCTTCAAGATTTTCTTGCTCAGGCATCTTAGCTATTCGTTTTTTATCAAAATGTATGAAAACTGCTAGCACCAGCATATAGAATAAACTTACAATAAATAGAATAAAACCTAAGAATATAAGAATAGCTAATAAGAATAAGATTCCAGTTTGGTCTGAGTTAAAAAGATTAGTCTCTGGAATTGCCACGAAAGGAATTATGACTAGAAGAAACAGCACTAAGGATGTTACTCTTGCTAATTTCCATTCTCTCTTATAACTCTTACCGGCCATGGCGTGCCTCCAATAGTCTAATTGGTTTTATTTTACCTTTAAATGAGTACTTATATAAGAAAAAAGGATGAACTAAATTAGTCCACCCTTGGTAAATCTCAATTTTCTTGACTTCTAGATTGTATCTAGAAGCATATAAGTTCCAGTTTCTGCTGTTTCAATTGCTGCTGTATTTCTTTCTTCAACTCTTTCTCTAAGTTGAGAAGTTTCCCATGCGTCATGGGCTTCTCTATTTTCCCAACGACCAGTAATTAAGAATGTACTATCGTCATCTGTACTTCTAGCAATTGTTAAATCAATGAAACCAGGTTGTGCACGAAGCTCGTGTCTTTCTTTAATTGCAGTAATGAAATCTGCTTCATTTCCTAATTCTACTTTTACTTTTTGACTTACTATAAACATTTCTTTACCTCCGAATTTTTTAATATACATAATATAAGAGATATTTATTATTATTCTAAGAACAAGTTAATAATCTTGTTTAAATTTATATTTACCCACAAAAAAACAGCCCTTGCGAGCTGTTTCATTTCTAGTATTTATAACTTATACATATGCTAAGTAGTCTGCATATCCTTCAGCTTCCATCTCTGCTTTTGGAACAAATCTTAATGCAGCTCCATTAATGCAGTAACGTAAACCGCCTTCAGCGACTGGTCCATCTGTGAATACGTGTCCTAAGTGGCTGTCAGCGCCTGTTGAACGAACTTCAACTCTTCTTGTGCCAATTTTGTAATCATCTTTTTCTTGTAGTTTGTGATCAGATATTGGTCTGGTAAAAGAAGGCCATCCACATCCTGCATCATATTTATCTTTTGAACTAAATAGTGGTTCACCACTAACAATATCTACATAGATACCATCACCAAACTCTGCATCTAATTCAGAGCTGTAAGGTCTTTCTGTATATTCATTTTGTGTTACTTCATAAGCTAATTCATCTAATGTATTTTTTAATGTTTCATCATCTGGTTTTGTCCATTTATCACTCATAAGTTGTCCTCCTCAGTTAGATGGAAATTATAACAAATTCCCAAAAAGTTTTTGTCCACTAGTATCAGAAAGAATATAGTTTTATTATCATGTGTCCAAATTTCTCATAAAATATGCTATTGTACATATATGTCAAATCTACATTTACAAAAACTTAGTAATGAGCGTTATGAGCTATTCTTCAATGAAGATAGCTTAGGTTTTATCGAGCTCCTAAATAACCTCTACCACATGACTAATATATACTTAAAGTTAGAGTTAAACACCTATGATTTAGAATCTAGCTGTCTGGATAATCTAACAGATAGAGATATCCAAACTCTTGTAGAAGAAAAGGAAGTAGACAAAATAAATTTCCTTGAACTAGCAGGTTTCAAGAAAGTAAGAACCACAGAAATCCTAAAAATAGAAACAGAAGGCTACAATGAGGAAACCAACATAACCCTTATAGACAGCAACAACCCTCTATACAAACAAGCCGTACAATTACTCTACAAAAACTACAAAGAAACACATAAATCTGTAAATCCACTCTCTGTAGATTTCGAAGAATTCGCCAAGAATGCACCTACTGAAGATGTTTACATAGAACTTAAGAATGATGAAATAATAAACTACGCCTTCATCGAAGATGATGAAATTGCTTATATTGGGAGTGAGACAGACAGGGCGGCTTTTGCCAGATTTGTAAGAACATTAAACTACAAAATGCAAGAATACCCTACATTAGAAACTGAAGCAGATGACACAGACCCACTAATGGCTGTATTAAAAGAAGTACTAGCCGATAAATACACAGTGGATGAAGTCTTCTACACATACATTTTAGAGCAATAAAAAAGAGGAGAAATTAATCTCCTCTAGATTTATATTACATCGAGCTCTCCAGCCAACATTTTCTTCTTCTTATTTCTCAGAGTAATTTCATAACTGATGTATAGGATGAGACCCTTCAACACACTCGTTGCGCTAATTGCAATCCATACACCATCGATTCCGAGAGCTGTTGCACTTAAAGCTGCAGCTAGTGGCAATCTTAGAAGTGTCATTGTAGATACAACTATAGATGGATATAGGGTATTTCCTGAACCTGAGAAGGCACCAGTTGACATAAGTTCCACACATTGGAAAATCTGTGAATATCCAACAATTACCATATATCCGACACCTGCTGCAATTTCCGCCTGATTGTTAAAGAAAATATTTAGAATTTGATTTGGGAAAACAACCATAATCATGGTTGAGAATAATCCTAACCCTAAACTAAGCACTAGCCCCGCTCTAAAACCATCTTTAATCCTTGAATATTTACGAGCTGCAATATTTTGCGCTGTAAATGAGTTCAGTGAAGATCCAATCGCTTGAGCAACTGTCCATGCTAGATTTTCGAATTGACCACCAATCTTTTTAGCAGAAATTTGGATGTCTCCGAAGGAAGCAACAGTTCTATTCAGTACGATTGAGATACCTGAATATAGGGCATTTTGTAGACCTGCAGGTAAACCGATTCTAAATATTCTTGAATAGTGTTCTTTGTCGTATATTTTTCTTAAGCCAGCAAACTTTGGAACATTTAAGGCATTTGGGAAAAGCTCAAATCTTAACACGTCTCTTAGAATTATTAGGAATGAAACAACTTGCGCAATAACAGTTGCCACTGCAGCACCAGCTGCATTCATATCTAATAGGATGATGAACACAGGGTCTAAGATCATGTTTATTACTAATCCTAATGCGGATGCTTTGAACGCGATACGAGTATTACCTACGGCAGATAAGATACCTGTAAATACACCTGTCAAGAACGTGAAAGGCACTCCCACAGCACTTATTGCCAAGTATGCCTCCGCTAAACCTATGGTAGTTTGACTCTCCAAACCGACAAAAGCGATTTGCTGCGGTGTGAATACAAGTTGGATAAATCCGATGACCAATCCAAGCAATATACTTAGCTGAATTGACGATGCTGCCAACTCATCCACGAGCTTTTTGTCCTTCGCACCTGACGCTTGCCCTATCAAGACCTGGCCACCAGTTCTAATCATGACCATGAAACTTTGGGTGAACCACAAAAATGTTCCTGCTGCACCGAGCGCTGCGACCGCTTCTGACCCTTGGTAAGAAATCCAGAATGTATCTGTTAAGTTATAGATTTGCTGTATTAGCGATGACGCCACCATGGGTAAAGTCAAGAGCACAATACTCTTTATCGGTTTTTCATTAAGTAAATCAACATTATGAGCTTTATTTTTTTGCATGTTTTTCTCTCTAGAAATTGAATTTTGACACGATTTCAATTATAGCAAAGCTTTAGTTAAATTTGTCTAATAGTCTATAATCTTATTAACAGAGGTTACTATGAATAAACTAGTAGATATAAGGGCTGAGGATTTGCCCGAAGAAGTTGTATATATATTGGAGAGATTGGGAGCTTCAGGTTTTGCGAGCTTCCTTGTTGGTGGTGCTGTTAGAGATTTACTCTTAGGTCTAAAACTCCATGACTACGATATTACGACTGCTGCAATACCTTCTGAAGTTCGTGAAGTTTTTGCGGGTGAAGTCATTGTGCCAACTGGTTTAGATCATGGGACTATTACTCTTATTTTAAATGGGGAACCATTTGAAATAACAACTTTCAGAGCAGATGGTGAATATTTAGACCATAGGAAACCTGAAACAGTGAGATTTTCTAAAACACTTGAAGAAGATACTAAGAGGCGAGATTTCACTATTAACCAGATTGCTTATAGCCTACGAGAAGGTTTAGTTGACTACCATGGCGGAATAAAGGATTTAGAGGCAGGTTTAATTAGAACTGTCGGTGAGCCTACTAGAAGATTTAATGAGGATGCTCTAAGGATTCTAAGATGTTTTAGATTTGCATCTACTTATGGTTTTTCTGTAGAGACTGACACTCTTGAGGCTGCTACGTCTATGGTGAAAGATTTAGATTATGTTTCTGGTGAAAGGATCTACCAGGAGTTATCTAAGTTGTTGCTTGGAGAGTATTTAGAGGGAGTCTGGGGGCACTTGGGTGCATTATGGGGTTATTTGTTCCCGAATGTTGATTCTTCTTACTATAGTGAGTTTAATTTTGATGCTCTTAGACTTATTCCTAATGAATTTTTGCACAGGTTAATTTTGTTGTCCAACAATAAAGATATAGATGTTTTAATTGAGCGTTTGAAAGTGAGTAAAACTGAGAAGATTTTCTTGCAGAACTATTCTAGTGTGTTGGATTTTTCTATTGAGGAAATTGGCACTGGTGTTGCTGAGTTATTTATTTTTGCTTATGAGAATAATGTAGAAGTTGAAGAGTTTTTGAACTTGAGTGAAGCATTGGCTGTGGCTAGGAATTTGTCTATGTCATATGATTATGGAAAGGCGCGTGAAAATGTGGAGTTCGCAAGAAATCTACCTAGAAGTCCTCAAGAGTTAGCAATTAAAGGCTCTGACCTACTTGATTTAGGTTTAGAGCCTGGTAAGCACATTGGTGAGATATTAGAGAGATTATGGGTAGCGGTTGTTTCAGGTGAGTTGGATAATGAGAAAGGTGGGTTGATGAGGGCTGTGGGTGAGTATTAGAGGAATTTTCAAGGTTGTTAACATCGACTACAAATTCTCATTCAGAAAAATTTCTAATTTCCATTCAGTCATATTTCTAATTCTCATTAAGTAAGATTTCCAATTTCCATTCAGTCATATTTCTAATTCCCATTCAGTAAGATTTCCAATTTCCATTCAGTCAAATTTCGGATTTTCAACTCACAAGATTGTAAACACTGATAATTGCTCATCATTTAACTACTTTAAGGCTGAAATGCCTAAAATTCGCTCTATTTCAGGCAAATAAATCAACAATTTACTAGCAAATCCCTCAAATGCAGTGTGGCTCTTGTATTTTGATTTATTTTGTTGTAAAATGCGATTTCGGATATGGGCTCTAACTTCGCTTAACATCGCTCAAATCCGATACTTTTGGTATAATTTGACCGTAAGCAGGTAATTGTAATCAATTGCTCATACAGATATTTTATAATGAAAAAGTAATTAAGAGGATTATATGGCTATCCGTTATTGGGAGATGCGTAGTGGGCTTTTCTATATGTATAACAATCACATCTATATGTATGATGGAGAAAACTACTTGCGAAGACCTTATGATGTTTGGTCGGAAAAATATTTACCTAAGTGGGAAAAACTAAGTTTTTTAGAACTCGAACCTTTGGAATTAGAGCCGGTAGAACCTGGCAGGAAATTTCCGCTTTTGCCATGAGGGTATAAAATACAGGAGGAAACAGTTATATGCACTGTCCAATCTGTGGTGAATCGCTAAACGTGAATCAGGATGCTTGTCCCAAATGTGGGACTCCCCTTGACTGGAGTGATTACACTGAAGAAAATGAAGAAGTTGCTGCTGCAGGAGCTGCAGGTACAGCCGCTAATATAGACAATAACGATAACCAGCCTAAGGAAGAGAGCAGTTACTATAAGGATATCAATAGAGATGATCCTTTCGCACCTGGTGCTGCATTCAACAATGTTGAGTATCCAAATGCTACCCAAAATTCAAACAATTTCGAAGAAATGGATGATTTTGCAGATGATATTGCAGATTATTCTTACATGGATGATGAAGAGGAAGATAATAATAGAAGGATGATTTTATTAATCCTTGCAGCTCTTGCTGTTCTACTATTCATCTTTATTATTTATCAGATTTTGAATAATAGATCTATTTCTAGAAATATTACATCTAATAGTACAAGTTCACAGGTTGATGAGTCTGAAGATAATCTTGCAAACTACACTAGTGAGACATCAACAACCGGTGAAACATCAACTACTTCTACTACAAATGAAGATGGTTTAATTACTATTATGGGTCCAAGTAACTCATTTATCTACGTTACACCTGAGCCTACAACAGAAGAGACTACAACTACTGTAACTACAACTACAACTGAGGAGCCAACAACTTCTACTACAACTACTGTAACTACAACTACAACTACTACTGAGGCAACTACGACTACCGAGGCTACAACTTCAACTACTGAAGCGACTACCACAACAACTGAGGCCACAACCACAACAACTGAAGCTACAACACCTGTTCCTACAACTACAACTGAAGAAGTAACTACAACTACTGTTGAAGCAACTGAAGCTACAACTACTACTACTACAGTTGAGCAAACTACAACTACTCAGGAACAAACAACTACTACTGCTGAAGCAACAACTACTTTAGCAACAAGTTCAAGCTTCCCAACAGATCAAGCGACTTATGATCAATTGAACTCAGCTAACTTACCAACTGAGACTGCTAGACCTACAGACGACGAAGGTGATGTAATTAATCCATATCCTGTAGATGATTCTGTTGCGCAGCAATTAAACTCATACATTAACAACAATGTACAAAACATTGACTCAAACAGTGTATCTGGTGAGCAAAGTTTCATATCTAATGTAGAGCTGCCTAACTTCTCACACGTGAGTCAAGTAAGTCCACAAACATGGGTAAGTACATACTTCTATCAATTCTTAGCAGATGAGATGGGTGGAACAAATCCATATGACCATAGAATTGTTCCATTATCTGAAATTGAAGCTTACTTACAAGAGCGTGTTAATGCTGATATTACTTTAGATCCAAATGCTTCATATTCAGTAAGTCCATATAACTACTACACTTCTACTGAATTAGAAGATGGTACTGAAGTAGAAAACTCATTTGTTATTTTCTCAGATGTTGTTGCACCAGAGATGGATACAACTATTGAGGATGACTTTGTCACAAGGTTTATACCATATGAATCTATAGAGTTGGATAATGGTCAATATGAAGTTAGAAGCTTGGAGTTAAACTTCGTAAGAGAGACACATGGTGACTTCAACTTCAGACTTGTATATGACAGAACTGGAACTGTTTTAGTAGGTATTACTACAGAGAGTGCTAGTGGTATGGCTAATACAACTGATCAATTAAGAAATAATGTTGATAAAGCTTACTTCGCATCTGTCACTGAAATGATAGATAACCTATCTTACGTTAAATATGTATTAGAGCCTAAGTCTGGTGGCGGTTATAGATTAGTATCTAAGATTAGTTACAGCCCAACTACTCAAAATCAATCATTGATATCTGCTCTAGATGAAGTGAGAGTCAATGTCTTGGATGGTTTAATACTAGATAGCGTCAAGACTGCTGAAGTTAATATTCCTGTCTATAGATTAGCAAGTGTAGATTCTATAGAAGATGGAAGTATTTCTGAAGGCGATGATTACTTAGAGTTTAACCCTAGTGGTGGAGGCGAGTATAGAATTGCTCTAACCCGTAAGGGAGATGGTGATTTATTAGGATACATCAGTCTCAATGAGACAGTGGCACCAGAGCCTACTACTGAGGAATCTACAGATGGAACCACGGAGGACACTGAAGAGACTACTGAAGGAACTACAGCTGGTGAATAATTAAATAAGATTAAATTAGTGCTAACGATATTGATTTATCGTTAGCATTTTTTATTTGGGTTGATTGGATTGCTTTGGCCAAGTCCAAAAACTTAATTAACAAAATATTTAGAAACAACGTACATATTGCAAAATTATCCTTTTAACTTATTGGTATAATCATTAGAAGATTTTGAGAGAAAGTGGGTACTTTATGACCGAAGAAAGATTAAATGACAGATTACCTTCAGTAACAGTTTATTGTGGAGCATCTGCCGGTGATAGTCCTAAATATGTTGAAGCTGCTAGAGAGCTAGGTGAGGTTCTTGCTGAGGAAGGTATCCATCTTGTTTATGGTGGTGGAAACCGAGGCATGATGGGAACAGTTTCAAATACTGTACTTGAGAATGGCGGGACTGTTACAGGTGTTATTCCTGATTTTATGATTGAACTCGAATGGGCTAATACTAACCTAACTGACTTAAGAGTTGTTAAGTCTATGCCTGAGAGAAAAGATCTGTTACTTAACTTAGCAGAAGGTATTATTACAGCTCCTGGTGGAATTGGTACTATGGAAGAATTTTTTGAGGTTCTATCCTGGAGTCAATTGAGAATTCACTACAAGCCACTAGGTATTTTAAATGTAGATGGTTACTATGACCCTCTAATTGAACTTATTGAAAGTTTAATTGAGCATGGATTTGTTGATCCTAAGACTAGAGAATTAATTATTGTTGAGGAAGATCCAAGAGCTTTAGTTGAGAAAATGTCTGTTTGGGAACACCATGGCGACCCTAAAGAGATTGTTTAATTTCAGGGTCAGGAAGTTTGGAAACTAGCTATTTTACTACAGGTTAGACATCTAAGATATTATAAATTCAAATGGCTCCTTAGGGAGCTTTTTTGATTTTATATTTAATATTTGTTTACTGTTTATACTAACAAGATTTTTTATAAAACTTTATCATGAATAGTATTAGTAAGGATTTTTTAATTTCAAACTAAGTAAATTTAATTGAAGAAGGATTATATGGGGAGATACTGTTTTTATTGTGGGAAGCAACTTGAGCCAGGCGAGACATGTGATTGTCGCGTTGCGCAGGAGAATGCTAAAAAAAGAAATCAAAATAACACTAACCAAGCTGGAACAAGAGAGACAAGCTCAACTTCTTCTGCAAGTTCTAGTAGTTCAGGTTCTAGTACTAGTTCTAGCCAAACGGCAAGTTCTAGAGGTTCTAACCAATCTACATCTTCTCAATCTGCTAAACGTAACAGTAGATATCAGGCTACTCAAGAGAGTCGTGAACAACACAATAGTAAAAAGAACAATGATAAGGAAAATAAGAAGGCTCCTGGAGAAGATTTCTTCAAGAGTGTATTTAGTAGAACTAAAGAGACCAATGGTGAAACAGATTCCGCTGGCAACGAAAGAGTTAAGGCTAAGAGAGAAAGTACATACAGTCCTAATTTCTTAGAGACAGTTAAGAATATCTTTACGTCACCTAGTCAAGTAATTAGAGATGCTAGTTATTCATCTATTTTAGTTACCTTCATAATGTATTTTATTGCAGCTGCTTTATTTGCGCTGGTTATGACTGTCTTCTTTAGAAATAGTAATATTATTAGTTTAATTATTTTGCAAGATTCAGGATTAGCTAATAATGTAATTGCTAGAGAAACTGGAAATTTATTATTTAGAACATTCCTTATTGCGCTGCTGATTGCTTTTGCCAGGATAGGTATATATTACTTAGTGATTAAGTTTATCGGTAGGCAGAAGGTTGAATTTGTATCTATGTTTAAAATATTCTTACCAGGTACTTATTACGAGCTAATATTGTTGATTGTAGCCTTATTGCTAGCTAATGGAACTGGAATGCAAGGATTGGTTATGTTGGTTGCAGTACTCGGAATAAGAGCAATTATCGACACATCGAGTGTTAAATACCACTTCTCACTATCCAATGATAAGTTGCTTCTATGTTCTGTGGTGGCTTTGACCTTAACGTTTGTAGCTATTAGTTTCTTATTAAACTTAGCTGTTCCAAGCATTGCAAACTTCAATGTTATTCCATTTGATAATAGGCCATTTTTGCCTAATGCCTAGCTGAGTCGCTGAAATATGACAAAAGAAACAGCTGGAATTTTCTTAGGTATTATAATTACTATTCATTTTCTATTAAGGAGTACCAATGACTAATTTTCATTATGAAACTATCCAATGTCCATATTGCTTAAATGAGGAAGAAATTGCAATTTGGGATATTATTGACGCGAGCGAAGACGAAGATCTTAAGGATAAGATTTTCTTAAAAGAACTACAGATTTTTGAGTGCCAAAACTGTAATCGTAAATATACATTAGACCAAGCTATGCTCTACATGGACCCAAATCAAAAATTGATGATTTACTATGCACCAAAATTCTATGAAGCTGTGCAAGATACTGAAACTAGAGAGAGTGATGGTAGCTTGAAAGAGAGTATCACTGAGCATATGCCACTAGATTTTGGACTAGATGTATCTAACCACACACTAAGAATTGTTACTGATTACAATGAGTTAATCGAAAAACTTCATATCTTTGATTTTGAATTAGATGATAGAGTAATTGAAGTATTGAAGATTGCTGTTAGTTTGAATCCACCTGTAACAACTGATGAAGATGGTGAAGAGCAATCTCATAAGATTGATTTAATCTATTTTGTAGGTATTGAAGACGGTAAGCACATTTACCAGACATATACAGAATCTGATGAAACTTGGAGACAAATTGTTCTTGAACCTAATGTGTACGAGAGTGCAGCTAGTTTAGTGCAGGGTGATTTAGTTCCTGAAAGCAATTGGGATATTGTTGATAATACATCCGCTAAGATTTTCTTGAATAATATGCAAGGATAATTATTAGTTTAATTTGAGTTGAGGCTGCTTCCATGGCGATGGTTTTGTGGGGTTTTGTGGGGTTTTGTGGGGATTTGTAGGTGCTCGACCTAGCGTCCCAACTTGCCTACCTAAAAGGCACTAAAAAAGGTGCAATCTACTACGATTACACCTTTCTTGTATTTTTGTTATTGAATTAGTTCTCCCAGTAGTATGGACCATCTGCAACCCATTGCTCGAAGAGTGGGTCATCGTCTTGGTAGACTTCTTGAAGATGTTTTAACTCTTCAATTAGATTTTCTGTAATCTTCTCATAGCCTGGTTGACCATATAGATTATTTAATTCATTAGGGTCTTCTTGTACATCGTAGAGCTCCCAGTAGAAGTCTCTTTCTTCTTCACTTTCTCTATACTCGAAGAAGATTAATTTGTACTTATTCGTACGTACTCCCATATGTGGATAGACATTATGCTCAGATGGATAATCCCAGTAACGATAATATACTGAGTCATAGCCACGGGCACCTGGTCTTTGTTCAATAACGTCTCTAAAACTTCTTCCTTGTGGATTTAATTCACTTACATCAATTCCTGCATAGTCTAAGAATGTTGGAGCGAAATCAATGTTTAAGACCATCTTATCGCTTGTAGATTTAGGCTGAATCGCACGTGGATAAGAGATTAAAAATGGCATTGCTTGAGCTTCTTCATACATGAAGCGCTTATCAAACCAACCATGCTCACCAGTGAAGAATCCTTGGTCAGATGTATAAATAACTATTGTGTCATCTCTCAGACCATTTGCTTCCAAGTAGTTTAATAGCTCGTCAACTGAGTCATCTACACTTTTAATTGTTGCCCAATAATCTTCCATGTAACGTTGGAATTTATAATCTTTTTCTTCTTGCTCTGTTAGACCTTCTGGAACTGGACCTTTAATGTCATGATCTTTTAGGTCTTCTATCTTCATGACTGCAGCTGCGGCATTTGGGCCACGTGTTGCATAGTCATCATTGTAGGTTTCAGGGTGCTTGAACTTAATATCCTTATACATTCCATCGTATTGTGGTGCTGGCTGCCAGTTTCTATGTGGTGCCTTATGGTGCATCATTAGGAAGAATGGTTCATCATCTTCTAAACTCTTAATCCAGTTTAATGATCTTTCTGTGATTAATTCAGTTGTATAACCTTTATCGAAAACACTACCTTCATCGGTAATGAATTCCGGGTCAAAGTATGGTCCCTGGTCTCTTAAAACTGCGAAATGGTCGAAGCCTGTTGGTAAGTATGGCTCTTCTTGTCCTAGATGCCACTTACCTACAATTGCTGTGTGGTAGCCATTGTTTTGCAATACTTTCGCCACATTATTTAACTCACCATCTAATTGGTCTTCTAATGTACGAACACCATTTATCTGATTGTAGTTACCGGTCAAGACACTCGCTCTACTTGGTGTACAAATTGAGTTTGTGCAGTAAGCATTATCCAATCTTGCACCAGTTTCAAATAGTCTATCTATACCTGGTGTTTTCACTTGTGTATCTGCATAGGCACTGATTGCCTGCCTAGCATGGTCGTCTGACATAATATAAATAATATTTGGTCTTCTTTTGTTACTCATAGTGTTGTTCTTTCTATGGGCATGTTTGAGTTTGCCCTATTCTTCTGCATTTGCTGCTTCAAAATCGTACTCTGTAAATCCTAACAAATCTATACCATTTTTAACATATTCATTTTGCATGAATAAATCCCAGAGCATGCCACTTTGGTAATTTTCAATCATCATGGCGGTGATACCTTTATCAATACCAATTGTGTCATGACCAT
>CAZVJQ010000013.1:14947-24463 GCA_964627125.1 uncultured Fastidiosipila sp.
TTTTCAATCATCATGGCGGTGATACCTTTATCAATACCAATTGTGTCATGACCATTAAAACTATAGGACTTACATTGTCGAAAGTTAATACTTTACTCATTGTTTGCCTCACCATTTCTTCTCTGTGCTACAGAGCCTCTCTTCATATATGTACAAGCAAACTCTAATTGTTTGCCCTCTTCACCGTTTACTAAATCGATTATCATACTTACTGCTGCTCTAGACATTTCTCTTGTTGGCTGATAAATCGTGTCTAAAGAAGGATGGAAAATTTCAGATTCATCTATACCATCAAAACCAATTATTGAGATATCTTCTGGGATAGATTTTCCTGACATTAGTGCTGCTTTTGCAGCTCCTATCGCTAAGATATCTGAATAGCAAAATACAGCTGTCATATCTGGATTCATCTGCATTAGCTCATTCATCATTCTTAAGCCTAATTTATAACCATTTGTTTGAGTTGCATATGTTGAGTCAGTTTCACCACTTCCTGCAACCAAGTTAAGATCTAGAGGAATTCCATACTCTTCAAGAGCTTGACGATAGCCTCTGTACCTTGCTTGATTTGGAGTATCACTAACTAAACTATCTGCATATATAAAACCAATTTTTTCATGACCTGCATCTAGCAAAATCTTAGTTGCTTTATAGCCCTCTAGTTCATCATTAACGACAACACTTCCATATTTAGTTAAATCTTGAGTTTTATTGGTTTTTACAGTTAAACTTACAAGAGGACCAGCTAAACTTTTGATTTGTTTTTCACTGTAGATCTTGTTACTACCTAGGATTACAGCTCCTTCGATTCGACCGGCACTCAGCTCAACTTGGGCAACTAAAAACTCGTCTCTATGAAGCACATCATAGAAACGAGCTGTATAACCTCTGAGCATGAAATCATTATCGAACTCATTAATCATTTTTTCGAAGAATGGATTTCCGATGCCTTTTACGAATACGCCAATATTTGGTTGAGCATGATTTTCTAAACGGTTATTCAAAGTAGTAGTCTGATAGTTATAAGCCTCAATTACACTAGTTACTTTCTCGCGTGTTTTATCGCTCACGTAACCTGAGTTATTTATAACTCTAGATACTGTTGATATACCTACTCCAGATAATCTTGCAATGTCCGTTATGCTTATCTTCATAATTTACCCCTAAATCTATGAAAATATTTTTTCATGTGGAATGAAAAAAATTAATATTGCCGTTGTTGTAATTTATTTATACGTTCTATTAGTGTAATTGTCAAGCAAATCACAGTTTGTACACAGCACTTTGGCCATTTCGACAAATAAACACGCTAGTTTTTGTCAAACTGCCCAAAAGAAATATTTTCACATCATGGAAATATTTTCATAAATCGTTTTCAATGATTGGGTTGAAATAAGCACAATTTGAGCAAACAAAAAGGACCAGTTGTCATTCAATTAAGAACACTCACTGATCCTATGTTTTTATTATTTATTTTACTAGGCTAAATTCACAAGCTCTGACAAAATAACCTCTTCAGCATTTCTTCTAATACTTAAAGTAAATTCTCCTGAATCAAATCTTAATTTTGCATCTTGGTCAAAATAAGACAGATCTTCTCTTGTTAGTTCTAAGGTAACTTTTTCACTAGCTCCAGCATCTAGCTCTAAAATAGAGAAAGCCTTTATCTCAGTTACAGGTCTTGCAACTTGGGCAACATGGTCTCTGATGTATAGCTGAACTACTTCTCTAACAGCTTGCTCACTATCGTTTTGTACTTCGACACTTACTAAAACCTTATCTTCACTAGCAAATTGACTATCGTCTACAGTTAAATCGCTATAAATAAGCTTAGAGTAAGATTCGCCTTGACCAAATGCATATAGTGGATAAATTTCCTCGTCTAAATAGTTTGTGAAGAACTTAGCGTGTACAGTCTCATTAGTAGTTGGACGTCCTGTAGATAATCTACTGTGATATACAGGGATTTGACCAACACTTCTAGGGAATGACATTGGGACTCTAGCACTTGGGTTAGTTTCTCCGTAGAGTATATCTACTATCGCTTCTGCACCACCAGCTCCCGGCATGAAGCTGTATAGAATACTGTCTAGGTCATCATCAATATTGGTTAATACAACTGGGCGACCTGAGAAAATTACTGCAACTATTGGTTTACCAAGTTCTCGTAAGGATTTTACTAGTTGAATTTGAGCATCATTTAGGTTCATGTCTGCCTTAGATGCACCTTCACCAGTTTCTAGTTTGCTTTGGCCTAAAGTTAAAACAATTACATCTGATGATTTGGCTAGCTCGACTGCTTCATTGTGTAGAGCCTCCGCATCATCAGGATTTACAATTCTATTATCTATGTAATTGTGCATGCTTGGCGTGTTGTCTAATGGCTGAGGTAATTCGTATCCTCTGGCAAAATCAACGTTCTCTACACCTAGTTTTTCTTCTAGAATGTTGAGAATTGTGGTATTTTTTCTTGCTCTAGTAACAATCCAATTACTACCAAAATCTTTGCTCTCGCCGTATGCCCCAATCAACGCTACTTTCTTATCTGAACTAAGTGGTAAAACATCCTCATTCTTGAGTAAAATTGTAGTTTTAGCAGCTGCATCAAGTGCTATATCGTAGTGCTCATCGTAGAAATCTTTTTCCTTCTCAATGTCCAATCCTCTATATGGATCTTCGAATAAGCCTAAGTCATTCTTAAGTTTTAGAATTCTCCAGACAGCCTCATCTACTAGAGCTTCATCCACTCTACCTTCTCTAACCAAGTCAGCTAGATTGTTTGCATAGCAAGATGTCATCATGTCTATATCAACACCTGCATGAATTGCTAAATATGCGGCTTCCTTCTCATTTGCTGCTACACCATGATTTATTAGCTCATAAATTGCGGCATAGTCACTGATTAAGACTGCATCAGTTCCAATCTCATCTCTTAAAACTTGTCTATTTAGCCATTTATTACCGCTTGCAGGGACACCATCTAAAACATTGAATGATGTCATTACCATGCGGGCGCCCTCTTCGAGGCCTGCTTTATAGCCCGGTAAATATTCTTCGTAGAATCTGCGCTTACTCATATCTACAGTGTTGTAGTCACGTCCACCTTCTGCTGCTCCATAAGCTGCGAAGTGTTTTACACATGATGCAATCTTATTAGCAGGAATTGGACCTTCTTGTCCTACACCTTGGAAACCTCTAACTGCAGCACGTGCATATTCTGCTGCTAATGTTGTGCTCTCTCCCGGGCTCTCGACAACTCTACCCCAACGTGGATCTTTGACCATATCTAGCATAGGTGCAAATGTACAATGAACTCCATTTGCCACTGATTCCACGGCTAGAGCATTAGCAATCCCCTCAACCACTTCCATATCGAAGCTTGCTGCTTGAGCTAATGGTGTTGGGAAAACAGTCTCAAAACCATGGATTATATCTGCACAAAATAGTAATGGAATTTTGTGTCTACTATTTTCCATATGTTGTTTTTGTATACGATAAATACTTTCTGCTGGGAAGACATTCAATAATGAACCTGTGTTATAAAGATTATAATCTTCGGAAATACCCAATCCGATTTGTGATCCAGTGACTACGCTGTCACCCTCTACGTCATAGAAATTAACGTTCAATTGGACTAATTGTCCTACCTTTTCTTCAAGGGTTAAAGATGCCAATAAGTCTCTTAATTTATTTTGTTCCATAAGAACTCCTACAGTTTTATTTCTTAGATACGGTTTCTAGAATATCATATTTAGTTTTATATATGAGTAGTTTTACTTATACAAAAGAATAATTAACAGCTTAGAAATAAAAATATAGGCAAAGAACATTCAAATTCTCTGCCTACAATTATTATCTTTACCAAGCGAAAAACTACAGATTAAAATCCTCTCTAATCTGCTCTATGTGGGCATCTGCCTCAGGGTCACCCAATTGACTTGCTCTACTCAGCATCTCAATTGCCAGCTCTGGATTGTGGCCAAAGGTTTCACCATATGCCATTTCAACACCAATTATAAATAGAGCATCCGGATGATTGTTCATAGCTGCATCATACATCCATGCCATTCCTATATCGTAGTATTCTTCATCTTCTTCTGAGAATTCACTCAAATAAATATTACCCACTCTAAACTTAGCATTTAAGTGTCCAAATCTAGATGCTAACTTATACCAACTTAGAGCGACGTCAAAATCCTCATTCGCATGGTACAAGTATCCAAGATTATACATAGCTGCAGAGTCATTGTATTTAGCAGAATAAGTTAGATATCCAATTGATTTTTCAATGTCTTGCTCTATTAAGCGTCCCTCATAATACAGAGTAGCTAGTGGCAAGCAAACTCCAATATTGCCTAGCTCACCTGACTTCTCATACCAATGAATTGCTTGCTCGACATCTTGCTCTACGCCATTACCATCTCTATAAGCATTAGCTAATCTAAACATTGCAACCTTATCGCCCTGCTTACTTCGCTCTTCATAGAATTCTGGACTCTCTATATTGAACTGCCCTCTTTCAGCAAACAATTTTTCTGCTTCTTCTTGAGAAACTAATGGGTCTGCTGTATTCATACGTGCAAGATATGGGAAGTAATCTTCTTCACTGTTCTCAATTGCTTGAATCATTAAATCAACAGCTTTATTTAAGTCATACTCTTCGTTGCTGACTAAGCTATACCATTCAGCTAAACAGTATAAACCACCTGCTGAACCTGCATCTGCAGCCTTTTGGAAATGTTCTTTAGCAATATTTAGCTCTTCTTGACTTGCACCTTCTCTAGCATAGTAAGTACCTTCTTGAATCATGGACTCAGTGTGGCCAAGAGCACTTGCCTTACCATGCCATTCAAGAGCTAGTGCCTCATCTTGCTCTGCTCCCAACCCTTGTCTATATATTTCTCCTAGCCAATACATAGCTTCAGGGTTATCTGCTTCAGCAGATTTCTCATAAGCGACTTTACCTCTGTCGTATAACATCTGCGCTTGCTCAGGATTCTCATTTTCCATTTCAAGAGCAGCTTTATAATATGCTCTGCCCAAGGAGTCTGCATCGTAGATATTATCTCGATTTACAGATTCTCTATAAGCCTGAATAGCTTCAAAAAGGTTCCCCATCTTATTCTCATAAAAATTTCCTAAGGCTAAATATGTTATAGCATTTCCGCTCTTAGTAGCTTCTTTGTAGTAGTACTCAGCCCTCTCATCATCTTCTTCAACACCTCGACCATCTTCATACAGTGATGCTAAATATGAATATGCTAGAGGCTCACCATGTTTATAAGCTTCCTCATACCATCTTATTGCTTCATCAAAATCAGGTTCAAGATTGTCTAAGGAATCCAAACTACTTCCAGCACCAGTTAAATTAGCAAGTTCACCCTTGTACCAGTCACTTGCCTCTTGATCAACTTCAGGTAATTCTTCTTTACTGTAGGCCATTGCGAGTTGCAGCATAGCTTCACTATCTCCGGTATTTGCCCTTCTTATGAGCTCTTCTAACATATTCCACCTCCGCTAAAATATAAGCTCCTTTAATTCTAATTTAAGAAATGTGAACTTTGATAGAGATATTGTTAACATATTATAAAAGCCCCGAAATCTATTTAGGACTTCAGGGCTTGGGTTTAATCTAAATCTGCTTTGGCCAAAAGACCATCAGCTAATTATTCAGAAAACTGTCTTCTCTTAAGGAAGATTACTACAGCTGCTGCTAAGAATAGTGGAGCAATTACGATACCACTTACACCTTCACCTGTTGCTGTAACTGGCTCACCTGTTGTAGTTTCTGTAGGTGTTGTAGCAAGAACTTCTGTTGTAGGCTCTGTAGGATTTACTACTTCTCTTGCTGCAAATGAAATTCTACCTGCACCATATGGATCTTCGTAGTTGAATAAGAATGCATCTGAAACAATACCACCATTAGCTGTTAACAATGGGCTGTTTGCTGTTGCAATATTTCCTAAACCATTACCGTCTGTATCGTTAAATGCTGCGATGTACTCTGATAATGATAGGTAATCCTCAGTAACGAAGTCTACTAGTAGGTTGTGGTCTGCAAACATTGTTAGACCGTCACCACCTCCACGTAATGGGTAGTTTGTACCACCTAATGTGTATGTAGCTGCTAAATCGATTGGCTCATATTGACCTGTATCTTTATTGAAGATTTCTAGGCTATGAACTCTGTATTCGCCAGTTGGAGCACCTGCCCAACTACCGTTGTCATCGATTTGAACTGTACTTTCAATGCTTGTGTCTACTGAGTAACGAGCACCTGATACATGTAAGAAACCACCGATTTCTTCGTTGCCTTCAAGTGATGAGTCACCTAAAGTACCACGAGCACCAAACTCGATTGCGTCTAAGATTTGTTGACCTGTAACTTCGATGGCTGCTAGAACGTTTCCGAATGGGTTAACTGTTTGTGCATCTAAGTATGTCCACTCACCTGCTGCGATGTCTGCTCTAGTTCCACCACCATTTGCGATTGTTAAATCTACTTGATTGTTTGTAGCTCTGTTTAATGTGTAGTAGTAAGCATCTGCGTTTAAGTCACCCATATTTGTGCCTCTTGTACGGATATTACGTAAACCTGTTGTAGGATCCATAACTACGAAGTCAATTTCTGTTTCAGCTACTGGCTGACCTAATTCTTCCTGTACTTGTGCGATTAAAGCATCAATTGCTGCTCTAATTGTTGCATCTGAACCTTCATACTCGCTAATTAATTCACTTGTAAATTCGCCAGTTGCTAAGTCTACTGTAACAATACCGATGTTGTCGAAGTATTGACCTGATTGAGTTAATAGTACATCTTCGCCGTCAGCATTCTTAAGAATTTCCATTGGCATTTCTGTATGTGAGTGACCATCGATAACTGCATCGATACCTGTTGTATTTGCGATTACGTCTATTGATCTCCAAGGAGCTGCTGAATTGTCTACACCTAAGTGAGCAATTAAGACTACGTGGTCTGCACCTTCTGCTCTTGCTGCATCAACTGCAGTTTGAGTTGCGTTGTATAGAGGTTGTCCATCGTTACCACCAGCAAATCCGTAGATGTAATTTCCATTAGCGTCTTGGAAGAATGCTGGAGTAGATTTTGTAATTGATTCTGGAGTTGTTGTACCAACGAATGCTACTGTTTTATCTCCATATGTTCTTAATGTGTAAGGTTTTAATACTAAGTCTGTGCTTTGGCCATCTACAGCGTGGTAGAAGTTACTTGTAACTGTTTCAAATGTAGCTGCGTTAATTAATGACATCAAGTTTTCCATACCGTAGTCAAACTCGTGGTTACCTAATGTTGCAATGTCGTAGCCTGCTTGATTCATAAGTTCAACCATTGATGCACCATCGTCGATGTTACCGTATGCAGTACCTTGGGCAAAGTCACCTGCACTAACTAACAACACATTCTTACCTTGAGCTTCTAATTCAGCCTTAAGTGCTGCTAATGAGTCGTAGCTTAATTCTTTATCAATGTATGTGTGTACGTCATTTGTGTATAGAATTGTTAATGTTGTATCTTCTACTGGCTCTACGTAAGGAACAAATGAAATTCTACCTGAACCTAGTGGATCTTCGTAGTTCATTAAGAATGCATCTGAAACAATACCACCATTAGCTGCTAATAATGGGCTGTTTGCTGTTGCAATATTTCCTAATCCATTACCGTCTGTATCTGTAAATGATGCTGCATATTCTGAAAGTGCTAAGTAATCTTCTGTAACGAAATCAATTACTAATGTGTGGTCACCAAACATTGTTAGACCATCACCACCACCACGTAGTGGGTAGTTTGTACCACCTAAAACGTACTTAGCTGCTAAATCAATAGGCTCGTAAGCGCCTGTGTCTTTGTTATAAATTTCTAATTCTTGGATTCTGTATTCGCCGGTTGGAGCACCACCCCATGTACCGTCTGCTGCTAGTTGAACTGTACTTTCAATATTTGTATCTACTGTGTAACTAGCACCTGAAACGTGTAAGAAACCACCGATTTCTTCGTTACCATCAATTGAAGGATCACCTAAAGTACCACGAGCACCAAACTCTAAAGCATCTAGAATTTGTTGTCCTGTTACTTCAATAGCTGCTAATACGTTTCCGAATGGGTTAACTGTTTGTGCATCTAAGTATGTCCATTCACCAGCTGCGATATCTGCTCTAGTACCACCACCATTTGCAATTGTTAAGTCAACTTGACCATTTGTTGCATTGTTTAAGATGTAGTAGTAAGCGTCAGTGTTCATGTCACCCATGTTTGTGCCTCTAGTACGGATATTACGTAAACCTGTTGTAGGATCCATTACGTAGAAGTCAAGTTCTGTTTCAGCAATTGGCTGACCTAATTCTGCGTCTACTTGTGCGATTAAAGCATCAATATTAGCTCTAATTGTTGAATCTGAACCTGTGTAATCATTAATTAATTCACTAGCAAAATCACCAGTTTCTAGATTTAATGTAACTACACCAATGTTGTCAAAGTATTGACCTGATTGTGTTAATAATACATTTTCGCCATTTGCATTTGCTACTTGTTGCATTGGTACTACTGAGTGTGAGTGACCATCGATAACTGCATCAATACCTGTAGTATTTGCAATAACGTCTGTTGATCTCCAAGGAGCTGATGAACCATCAATACCTAAGTGAGCTAATAAAACAACGTGGTCTGCACCAGCTGCTCTAGCTGCATCTACTGCTTCTTGAGTTGCATTGTAAAGAGGTTGACCATCACTACCACCTGCAAATCCGTAGATGTAATTTCCATTATCATCTTGGAAGAATGCTGGTGTAGATTTTGTAATTGATTCAGGAGTTGTTGTACCTACGAATGCTACTGTAGTACCACCAAAATTTCTTAATACATATGGATCTAATACTAAATCTGTATTTTGACCATTTACTGTATGGTAGAAGTTACTTGTAACAATTGGGAATTCTGCGTCATCAATAAGTGAAGCTAAGTTATCAATACCCCAGTCAAACTCGTGGTTACCTAATGTTGCGATGTCGTAGCCTGCTTGATTCATTAAATCAACCATGCTTGCACCATTATCGATATTACCGAATGCTGTACCTTGAGCAAAGTCCCCTGCATCCACTAACACTACATGTTGACCATTAGCTACTAACTCATCTTTTAATGCTGCGATAGTGTCATAGCTAATACCTTTATCAATGTATGTATGAACATCGTTTGTGTAAAGGATTGTTAATGTAGAATTGTCTACTTCTACTTGTGCTTGTTGAATTGCTACTGTTTCATCAACTGTTGCTTCTTCAGTTGTCGTCTCTTCTGTTGTTGCTTCTACAGAATTTTCTGTTGTTGATTCTTCTGTTGTTGCTTCTGCTGTTGTTTCTTCTGTTGTTGTTTCTGCAGGAGCTGCTTCAGTTGTTACTTCTGCTGAACTCTCTTCAGTTGTTGTTTCTACAGTTGCGTCAACTGCTGCTGAACTTTCTTCAGTTGTTGCTTCTACTGAAGAACTAACAGTTGTAGTTCCTTCT
>CAZVJQ010000013.1:24563-27486 GCA_964627125.1 uncultured Fastidiosipila sp.
TGAACTTTCTTCAGTTGTTGCTTCTACTGAAGAACTAACAGTTGTAGTTCCTTCTTCTTCAGAAGATGAACTTGTCTGTGTAGTTTCATCTATTGTCTGAGCAATAACATTCATTCCTGAGAATGGTGTTAAAGTTACGACAGCCGCTAACAATAAAGCACTAAGCTTTTTCTTAAGATTGCTATTCATGTGACCCTCCTAAATTTAGAAAAAAATGAATTTCCACATATCATTATCGATTAGGATAGTTAAAGGAAGGTTAAAATGTATTAAATTCATGTTAAAAGAATAATATATGACATAGATGAATTTATATTCCGTATTTTATATAAAAAAGTATGGTTCAACTCACAGAATTGTAAGTTTTCAACTCACAGAATTGTAAGTTTCTGACCCACAAGATTGTAAGAATAAGAAAAGCCAGAAGTATCTCTACATTCTGGCAGTAAATTTCAACTTATCCTCAATTAACTAAGATTCAGATTTCTCATCCTCATCAATATCAACTTGCTCGACATCCTCAACATTGCTCTCTTCTGCAATACTCTCTTCTTCACGCTCTACATAATTATCATTTAAGTTAGAGTTATCGAAAGTATTAACAAAGGCATTATCTACTTGCTCTGTCATTAGCTCATCTTGCTTATCAATAGTAGGTTTTGCATCAACATTATTAGAATCTAAATTGGGCTCAGCATTCTTCTCTAACTCATTAGCAACTTCTTGAATGACATTCTTTTCAGAATCTTGTTCTAAATCAGTGTGAGCATTTTGAGTATTTAGGCTAGTCCAGTTATTTGTTCTAGCTGTATTACCTGCAAAAGGAGTACTCACATTAGTTACACTGTCTGGCATTTGCGTGGATGTAAAAGTATTTCTTCCTTGTTGATTCTGGTAAGAGTTTTGCCCAAATTGATTTTGTGAACCTTGTCCTGCATGTGGGTTGCGGTTCTCGAATGGATTATTGGCTCTTTGTCCATAACTATTTTGGAATTGATTTTGGTTTTGTTGTCCATATGGATTTTGTTGTGTACCAGCTTGTCCATAATTATTTTGATATGGATTTCTTGGCCCTTGCTTAAATTGATTCTGAGAACCTTGACCATATTGGTTTTGCTGAGGATTTCTCGTATCTTGTCCATATTGGTTTTGTTGAGGATTTCTCGCATCTTGTCCAAATTGGCTCTGGTATGGATTTCTATTTGCTTGACCATATTGATTTTGGTAAGGATTTTGACTTCCTTGCTGACCATAACGATTTTGTTGAGGATTAAATCCTTGTTGCCCATGAGGATTTTGTCCCTGCTGATTCATATTTCCTAAGTGCTGATATGATTGTTGCTGTTGATTTTGATCATAAAATCTCCAGCCCTGCTGTCCTTGTGGGTTTCTTGGGTCGAATCCTGATTGGGGTTGGCTTTCGCCATAACGATGAGCATATGGATTTGGCTGATTATATGAACCAAACTGATTACTTCCTTGCCCTTGTAGTGACTCATGTCTATAAGTAGGAGCGTCATGTCTTGCTCCATAATTTGGAGTTGAACTCTGATAGTTTTGACTTCTATAGTGTTGGAAGTGAGCTTCAGCCTTTCTCTCTGCTTCAATTGCAGCCTCTGCCTCTTCAGGTTTCACTGCACTAGCAGATAACAACCCACCTAAGAACATAAGTGCCCAAATTACTATTGGTGCAATGAAGATTAGACTTCTTGAGAAAATTAGGAGTGCAACAAATATAGCTAGGAAAATTATTGAATTTACAATGAAGCTAGCTCTCTTGTTATTGTGTTTTGCATTATTTAATGTGTACAAACCATAGAAGAAACTTATCAAGCCTATTACACCAAGAATTGTACCTGCGATTATTAAGATATTTCTTATACCATAATTTTCTAAACCAAAATTAGATAGATTTAAATTTGCTAAGGTTTCTTCAGTTAAATTTGTAACTGCTACAGGCATTCTTTCCATCATGATGAATATAAGTACAAGACAAAAAATCCCCATTAAAATATTTAAGGTTCCAGAAAGGCGTAATAGAAGTGTTCCTCTAGTTCCGCTCTTAAGTTTAGCCATAGAAAATCCTCACTTTCTCACTGCTTTTATACATTATACCTATTAGAAACAATTATTTATAAAATTTAGATTAAATTATCTATTTCAAAATATAAAAAAACCTGAACCTTCTCCACTTAGTGGGTCCAGTTCAGGCATTGCCAATTGGCATTATTTATTTATTTTATAAACTTACTTCTTTACTGTCGTCACTTGAGTCGTCGACCTCTACTTCATTCGCAGACACTAATTTCAAATCATCATTGTTACTTCTAATAACGATAGCTCCATCTTCGACATCTACAATTGCTGTATCACCTTCGCCGACTAATCCATCTAAGATTGCTTCAGAAATATTATCTTCAACATCTGTTTGGATCTTGCGACGTAATGGTCTAGCACCATACTCTGGGTCATAACCCTCCGCAGCTAGGAATGATTTTGCTTCATCAGTAATTTCTATTGAAATACCGATATCGCCAACTCTATCCATTAGCTCATCTAGCATGTTTCCAGTAATTGCTTCCATTGAACTCTTACCTAACATTCTGAAGAAGATTATTTCATCCACGCGGTTGATGAACTCAGGGCTAAGTGTATCTTTCAATTCACCCATTACAACTTCTTTGGCTTCATCGTAAGATCTACCACCATATAAGTCTCTCTCATCTTCAGGTGCATCTGTGCTACTTGCTGCACTTGTGCTTCCAAATCCAATTCTTCTTCCTTGGGCAGTTGTTAATGTTCTAGCACCAATATTGGATGTCATAATAATTATTGTATTCTTGAAGTCTACTGTTCTACCTTGACCATCTGTCAATCTACCATCTTCTAACACTTGTAGAAGGATGTTTAGGACGTCTGGGTG
>CAZVJQ010000013.1:27586-31073 GCA_964627125.1 uncultured Fastidiosipila sp.
TATTCATCTAATGTTGTTGCACCGATGATTTGTAGTTCACCACGCGCTAATAGCGGTTTCATGATGTTTGATGCATCAAGAGATCCTTCGCTCGCACCTGTACCTACTATTGTATGTAGCTCGTCGATGAATAAAATCACATCTCCTGCACTCATAGCTTCATTTAGTACATTTTCTAAGCGCTCTTCGAACTCACCTCTATACTTGGCACCTGCTAGCATGCTGGTTAAGTCTAGTGAAATAATTTCTTTATCTTTAAGAGCTTCAGGCATCTCACCGCCGACTATCATTTGGGCTAAACCTTCGGCTATAGCTGTTTTACCAACACCTGCTTCACCTATCAAGACTGGGTTGTTTTTTGTACGTCTAACTAGGATTTGCATCAGCCTATTGATTTCTTCATCTCTACCAATGATTGGGTCGAGTTTTCCTTCTTTTGCATAGTCATTTAAGTTTTGACCATACTTATCTAATGTAGGGTACTTACTGTCTGTTTCTTTATTAGATTTTCTAGCTGGAACTCCAAATGGATTTCTTGAGCTTCTAGGCTCTCTTGAAGTTTCATTACGTGTTGTTTTTACAACATCTGCATAAATTGAAATATATAAAATCCTTAAATCTACGTCCAATGCTGCTAAAATTCTATATCCTGCACTCTCGCCCTCGCGCAAAATTCCTGCCAAAATGTGCTCAGGTTCTACTGCACGTGAACCATGCCTATTGGATTCAGCTACTGCTAATTCCATAACTTTCTTGGTTCTTGGTGTTAGGAGCGCCATCATTTGCTCCATGCCCAAGTTTCCAGTAATATCTATATTCTTTGCTTCTTTATTATTTACTCTATCTAGAGCTTCTGAATAATTTTCAAGTTCTACACCTTGAGCTCCTAGCGCTTGAATTGCCTTAGAATCACCTTCTGCCAATATACCGGCTATTAAGTGTTCTGAGCCAATGTAATCTTGGTCATAACTTGATGCTGTCTTGTAAGCTACTTCAAAAACTCTATTAGTTCTATCTGTATATCTCATTATCATAAAGTGAATTTCCTCTCTTTTGTTTCTTGTTTTTTGTTTTTTCTTTGCTTTGGCCAAAGCCAAGCACCTAGTAAAACTAAGTGCTCATATATTTCCTATTAAAATCTATTTTCTAAATTTATCGAAGTTAATCAACATCTCAACTAGCATATTCTTCAAAATCTTCATTCTAACTGTATCTCTAATACTAGTATCTATATCCTCTAAGCTACTATCAGATGTAGCAACCATGAATAAGCTCGCTAACTCTTGTCTCAAAATACCGTAATCGTAGAAGTTTCTAATATGAACATCCGCCTCTTGCTGGGTCAGCTCGTCACCAAGCGAATTAACTACGTGCATTATGTAGCCTGCAATATCGTTTCCGGTATCGATTTTATAAATCTTAATGGAACCTCCACCACCTCGACGACTCTCAACCCTATATCCTTGGCTGCTAGTAAAACGGGTGGAAATTACGTAGGTTACCTGGGAAGGTACGCAGTTAGCACGTCTGGCTAACTCACCTCTTGTTATTTCCGTGTAACCATTATTTCTTTCCAACATCTCATCGATCATTGCTTCGATCAGGTCACTTATTTTTGCCATTTATATCGCCTTCTTTCAAATATTAAACTTTATATTATTTTGACTTATGTGTTTTCTTTTGACTTTATTTGACTTTAATTATACACTCTCAGTTGAACTGGTCAAGTGATTTAGCCATAAAGTTTGACTTTCTTTGACCTTTTAACTAAAAGTTCACAAGTTTTATTTAAATGATGAGGGATCAATAAGCGTACGCTATCTTAGCCTCAGCCTTAATTTTAAATAGTTTGGGTTTCATTTCATTGATACTTCTAGTCTTGTAGGCAACAGCAGAAATAAGTACTTTCTCATGCTCATCGCAGCAAGCATCTGCAGTTAACTTGTGCCCACCCTTAGAAATTCTCCAAAACTTAGTCTTAGTTAATTTCTCCTTACATGCAGGACAAAGCCACTCATGCTCATTTGCCCTCCCTGGAAGCTCTTTAATTTCCTTAATACCGTCTAGCTCAAACTTATCTCTATAATTCATTGAAATATCGTAAGCATACTTATAGAGCATTTTGAAGCAATCCTCGGCTTCAACAGAAAAGATTTCTTCTGTTCTCAACTTAGCAATGGTATTTTTGAAAATTCTAGCTGCATAGTAGGCATCATTAACAGCCTTATGAAGTACCAACTCTTGATCTATATTTAACAACTCTAAGGCAGTGCTTATAGATATCTGGTTTCTTTGTTTAGTTTCGAGAGTTCTACCGAACAATCTTTGAATATCCATAAATCTCATTCCTGAGGTCCATTCAAGATTATAGGCTTTAAAATTATTAACCCAAGGTTTTACATCATTATTGCTCCAAGTACAAAAGAGAATATCCATATCTGATCCATTAGTGCACCATTCTTTAAATGCTGCTATTGCATCTGGGAAATCTAAGCCTGTTTGTAGGCTCTCTTCTGTTCTTTGGGTTACTAGGGCTACGTGTTTGTGGATTTTCTTATTGAATCTAGCTTTAACATTAGTAGAAAATCTATCGAGGATGTTGAAATCTTCGTCCAGGCTATAAGCGCCTATTTCGATGATCTCTTCATTTAGTTGGGTTTGAGGGTTTTTATCACCTGCTCTCCTACTTCTAGGAGGGCTAATGTTCCACTCTAAATCTAATACTATATAACGCATCTATTCTCTACATTCTAGTTTGCTTACTTAATCTTACTAAGTTAAAACAGGCATTATTATTGCTTAATCAAGATAATTTTAAATTGCACAATAAACTAATAATAATATCTCTAAAAAGACTTGTCAAAAAGTCTAGAAATCGTATTCTAATCCCTAATGAAATATTATATTGCAAAAAGCTATTCTAGATGCGAACTTCCTTGCAATATTCATTGCATATGCATTACATTATGCTAAAAATTGCGTAAAAAATGCTCCCAGTTCGTTGGGAGCATTGTAATTTTATATTTAATTGTTATTAAGCAACTCTACCGTATCCAATAAACTTAGGTGCCCAGTATGAGTCCCACATATTTCTGTATGAGATACCATTTGAGTGTGCGCCTAAAATTTGGCCATTACCTGCGTAGATTGCTACGTGAGTAATATTTGAGTAACTACCTGTTGCTGAGAAGAATACTAAATCACCTGGTTGAGGATTTGAGATTCTTGTAGTGCTGTAGTATTGCTGTGTTGCACTATGTGACAAGCTGTAACCATGTTGAGCAAATACATATTGTGTAAATCCTGAACAGTCAAATCCACGTGGGCTTGCTCCAGCGAATACATATCTAACACCAATGTAACGTTGTCCTGTAGCTAGGAAGCGACTACGGTTTGCTGCAGCTGTTGTTGTTGGAGCTGCTGTAGTTGTAGGAGCTTGTGTTGTTGTTGTTGTAGGTGCCTGAGTTGTTGTAGTTGTTGTAGGTGC
>CAZVJQ010000013.1:31173-41995 GCA_964627125.1 uncultured Fastidiosipila sp.
GTTGTTGTAGGTGCCTGAGTTGTTGTAGTTGTTGTAGGTGCTTGTGTAGTTGTAGTTGTTGGTGCTTGAGTTGTTGTTGTAGCTTGAGTTGTTGCACGAGTAGTTGTAGTAGCACGTGTTGTCTCTCTAGTTGTTGATCTAGTAGTTGTTGTTGCACGTGTTGTTTCAGCTTCACTACTTGCTGCACTTGTAACTAGCACCATTTGCTCTATTTGGGCATTTGTAGGGATTTCTAATACTGTTCCTGCATATACAGGGTCTTCCCAGTGCATGTCGTTAAATTGAGCTAAATAGCGGTAATCTACATCTGCTCTTTCACCTAGATGCCACCAACCTTCACCAGCTGTTACTACAATTTCATTACTTACAGTTGTTGTAGGTGCTTGAGTTGTAGTTGTAGCTTCAGTTGTTGTACTTGATTCAGTTTCTGCTTCCGTTGTTACTTCTTCAGTAGTTTCAGAACTTTGTAGTTCTACTTCTTCTGAACTAGATTCAACTTCTTCAGATTTTACATCTAAAGAATCTGCAGAACGGTTTAAACCGTTATTCATTAATAATGCTAAATCATCTGACATATCATCATTGTGTGAATTAGTTTCTTTAATGATCTTTTCTTTACTTGTTTTCTCAGTGGAAATTTCTTCAGCGGATTGCGTAGCTAATGATAGTAAGTTTACATCGTTTGAAGTTTCAAGAGTTGTTTCTACCGCATCTGCGTCCCTGGCAGTACCTGTACTAATGTTCCCTAAGACTGGGATTACTATCGCTAGTGCTAGTGCTAGGCTTATTACTGGTAGAGCTCTCTTGAGTCTAGATCCGAAATGCAGCTTGATTTCTTCTGTTTCCGGATTTTGTTCGCTGTTCTTCATAGAGTTCTTCTCCTTCAAAGCTTATGAGCTTTTGCTTATGAATGTTAAACATAACGTAGCAATTTTATAACGTTATCTTAACAAAGTCAAAACAAATCTCCCCTTAAACGATATTAACAGGAGATTCATTTAAAGAATTGTATACTGAATCATTCTGGATGTCTAGTAGTATGTTACGAGTTTGTTACAAACATTTTAGATTATGTATATTTGGCATAGACCTGAAACCCTTTAACCATCGCATAAAAGAAGCATCCCCCATAGTTTGAGAGATGCTTAATTAAAATCTTATTAATATATTACTATATTGAAATAATCAAAGATTAAGTGATTATGTGCTCAACTGTTCCATCTGCACTTACGTAGTCTTCATGATCTTTTTCTAGACTATGTAGGCTCGCTTCAAGAATTTCTTTATTCTCTTCAATGACAGGAACAGGTGATGTATTTCTGTAGTATGCAAGTCCTGTACCTGCTGGGATAAGAGTACCGATAATAACGTTCTCTTTTAATCCTCTTAGGTAGTCTGTCTTACCTTTAACAGCTGCATCTGTTAAGACACGAGTTGTTTCTTGGAAACTTGCTGCAGATAACCATGAATCTGTCGCTAATGACGCCTTAGTGATACCTAGTAGTAATCTTTCACCTTGAGCTAACTCAGCCTCTTCACCGAAGTTTTCGATAGCTTCAGCATTTTCTTTTCTGAAAGTGAACATATCTACTGTACCACCTGTAGGTAACTTAGTATCTCCAGCTTCATCAACCTTGATCTTACGCATCATTTGTCTACAAATAATCTCGATATGCTTATCGTTAATATCAACACCGTTGTTGTTATAAGCTTTAATTACTTCAGAGATAATGTAGTTAGATACTCCATCTACACCAGTTACGCCGAGAATATCGTTAGGGTTGATTGAACCTTCTGTGATTAAATCTCCAGCCTTAACTGTATCACCTTCTTCTACTAAGATTGTTGATCCATATGGAGCACCATAAGTCTTAGTTGAACCATCTTCTGATGTAACAGTAATATCTGTCTTACGTCTAGTTGAGTCTTTAATTGCAACTATACCTGTTGTCTCACTCATGATAGCTTGACCCTTAGGTTTTCTAGCTTCAAATAACTCTTCAACACGTGGTAAACCTTGAGTAATATCGTCTCCTGTACCAACAACACCACCGGTATGGAATGTACGCATTGTTAACTGAGTACCTGGCTCACCGATTGATTGAGCTGCCATAATACCAACTGCTTCACCGATTTCTACCTTAGAACCTGTAGCTAAGTTAGTACCGTAACATCTAGTACATACACCATGCTCTGAGTTACATGTTAATACTGTACGAATATTTACTTTTTCAATTCCTGCTGCATCGATAGCTTCTGCAACACTGTTTGTAATTAGCTTGTTTGCTGGGTGAATTACTTCACCAGTTTCTGGGTGAACAATTTCACCTGCTGAGTATCTACCAATAATTCTATCTGCTAGAGTCTTAATAACTCTCTTAGACATTGCAGATCCTGATGTAAGAGCTGAGATTGTAGTAAATCCATCACTACCACAGTCTTTTTCAGTAATAATAATGTCTTGTGCTACGTCTACTAGACGTCTTGTTAAGTAACCAGAGTCAGCAGTCTTAAGAGCTGTATCTGATAGCGCTTTACGAGCACCGTGTGATGAGATGAAGAACTCTAATACGTTCATACCTTCACGTAAGTTAGACTTAATTGGAATTTCGATAACCTTACCAGATGTATCTGAAACGTTACCACGCATACCAGCTAACTGTTTAATCTGTGACATAGAACCACGAGCACCTGATTGACTCATCATAGCGATTGGGTTATATCTATCCATTGAGCCTTTAAGAGCTTCAGTAATGTCATCAGTTGTCTTAGCCCAAATTTGGATTGTAGCTTGTGATCTACCTTCCTCATTTAGAAGACCTCTTTGGTGTTGTTTACTAATGTATTCAACTTTCTTATCTGCTTCAGCTAAGAATTCTTGCTTAACTCCAGGTACATTCATGTCAAAGACTGAAATTGAAATACCTGATTTAGTTGCATATTTAAATCCTAAAGCTTTAACATTATCTAAAATGTTTGCTGTCTTAGTTAAACCATTGTAGCGAATTAATCTTTCGATAATTCCACCTAACTTAGTTTTATCAACTGTGAAGTCGATTTCTAAATCTAATTCATGTCCTTCTACTCTACGATCTACATATCTCAAGTTTTGAGGTAGTGTTTCATTTAATAGTAAACGACCATAAGTTGTTTCTACTAATTGAGACTTCATTTCACCATTGTGCTCACGTGATATACGTACTTTAATTGGTGCATGAACTCCAAGTGCTCCCTTATCGTAAGCCATTGTAGCTTCTTCAAAGTTTGCATAAACATTACCTTCACCAGGTTCACCTGCATGGTCAATTGTTAAGTAGTAAAGTCCAAGAACCATATCCTGTGTAGGAACTGTTATTGGCTTACCATCTGATGGTTTTAATAGGTTTGTTGAGTGTAGCATTAAGAATCTGGACTCTGCTTTGGCCTCGGCGGACAATGGAACGTGAACAGCCATTTGGTCACCATCGAAGTCAGCGTTAAATGCTGTACATGCTAATGGGTGTAATCTAATAGCTTTACCTTGGACAAGAACAGGCTCAAATGATTGAATACCTAGTCTGTGCAATGTAGGTGCACGGTTTAACATAACAGGGTGATCTTTAATAACCTCTGCTAGAATATCCCATACTACGTCGTCGCCACGCTCTACAAGAGCTCTAGCTGTCTTAATGTTGTGTGCATAACCTTGATCCATTAATCTGTTCATAACGAATGGTTTAAATAGCTCAATTGCCATCTCTGTAGGTAAACCACATTGGTGCATCTTAAGTTCTGGACCAACAACGATAACTGAACGTCCTGAGTAGTCAACACGCTTACCTAGTAAGTTTTGACGGAAACGTCCTTGTTTACCTTTTAATAACTCAGATAATGACTTAAGTGCTCTATTACCAGCACCTGTAACAGCACGTCCACGACGTCCGTTGTCAATTAATGAGTCAACAGATTCTTGTAGCATACGTTTTTCGTTACGTACAATAATCTCTGGAGCACCTAATTGTAATAACTTGTTTAGACGATTATTACGGTTGATTACTCTTCTATATAAGTCATTCATGTCAGAAGTAGCAAATCTACCACCATCTAATTGAACCATTGGTCTTAATTCTGGAGGTAATACTGGTAGAACATCTAGAACCATAGTCTCTGGTGAGTTTTCTGATCTGTAGAATGATTCTACAACTTCTAAACGCTTAACAAGTCTTACTCTCTTTTGACCTTTAGCATCACGAACTTCTTCTTTTAATTGTTTAGTTAGAGCTTCAGTATCGATATCTGCTAACAATTCTTTAATTGTCTCAGCACCCATTCCTGCACGGAATGCATCTCTACCTAAGTTTCTTTGAGCTTCTCTAAATTCTGATTCTGTAAGAATTTGTTTGTAAGCAAGTTTTGTAATTGCTTCATCACCTGGATCTACAACGATGTAGTTTGCGAAGTATAGAACTCTTTCTAATTGACGTGGTGACAAGTCTAGGATTAATGCCATACGACTTGGAATTCCACGGAAGTACCAGATGTGTGAAACTGGGGCAGCTAATTTAATGTGTCCCATTCTCTCACGACGTACTTTAGATTTAGTTACTTCAACACCACATTTGTCACAGATGATTCCTCTATAACGAATCTTCTTGTATTTACCACAGTGACATTCGTAGTCCTTAGCTGGTCCAAAAATTCTTTCACAGAAAAGACCATCCTTCTCTGGTTTTAAAGTTCTATAGTTAATAGTCTCAGGTTTTTTAACTTCACCATGTGACCATTCTAAGATTTTTTCAGGAGTCGCTAATCTGATGCCAATTGCTTCGAATTGCATTTCTTCAGATTCAGCACTCGCTACATTTTTATTTTCATTAATAAGCCTTAAATCAGCCATCTATTCATATCCTTTCACTAGACAATCTAGTTCAACTCTTAGTGTATTCTGATTTTATTTCGTTGGGGGGTTCACTTTGTCCGCTTCGGCCAAAGCAAACTCCCTCGACGATTTTATTTCAATTTCTTAGTCTAAAGAACTAATAATTCTACGTAATCTGCTTGTGTTGTAGTTATCGTTTGCACTTTCGAAGTCTTCGATTTCTTCTCTAATTGCAACTTCTTTTTCTTGATATAAAATTCTTACATCTAAGCAGATACTTTGCATCTCTTTAATCAAGACCTTAAATGACTCTGGAACACCTGGGTCAGGAATATTATCTCCTTTAACGATTGCTTCATAGGTTTCATTACGTCCATCGACGTCATCTGATTTAACAGTTAAGATTTCTCTTAATGTGTATGCTGCACCATATGCTTGCAATGCCCAAACTTCCATCTCACCGAATCTTTGTCCACCGAATTGTGCCTTACCACCTAATGGTTGTTGTGTAACTAATGAGTAAGGTCCAATAGATCTTGCGTGGATCTTGTCTTCTACCAAGTGGTGTAACTTGAGGTAGTACATAACACCTACTGTTACATCGTTATCGAAAGGCTGACCGGTTCTACCATCGTAAACTGTTTGTTTACCATCTAGGTCTAGTCCATACTCTTCTAATAAGTCTTGTATGTCTTGCTCATCTGCACCATCGAATACTGGAGTTGCTATCTTGTATCCTGCAGTTCTTGCAGCTTGTCCTAAGTGGACTTCAAGTAACTGACCAATGTTCATACGTGATGGAACACCTAGTGGGTTTAATACGATATCTAGTGGAGTACCATCTTCTAGGTATGGCATATCTTCTGCAGGTAATACTCTTGAGATAACACCCTTATTACCGTGACGACCAGCCATCTTATCTCCAACTTGGATCTTACGTTTCTTAGCAATGTAAACTCTTACTAATTCATTAACACCGTTACGTAACTCGTCTCCAGCTTCTTTCTTGAAGATCTTGACGTCTACGACAACACCTCTAGTACCGTGAGGTACTCTTGTTGATGTATCACGTACTTCACGTACTTTCTCACCGAAGATTGCTCTATATAGTCTCTCTTCAGCTGTTAATTCTGTTTCACCCTTAGGTGTAATTTTACCTACTAAGATGTCACCTGAGTTTACTTCTGCACCGATACGAATAATTCCGTCTTCGTCTAAGTTTCTAAGTGCTTCATCACCAACTTGTGGGATTTCTCTTGTAATTTCTTCTGCACCTAGTTTTGTATCACGAGCTTCACACTCATATTCATCAATGTGAATTGATGTGTAGACGTCTTCTCTAACTAATCTTTCATTAATTAGAACAGCATCCTCGTAGTTGTAACCTTCCCAAGTCATAAATCCAATTAACATGTTTTGACCTAGTGCTAGTTCACCGTTGTCTGTTGAAGGACCATCAGCTAGGATGTCTCCAACTTCAACCATGTCACCAACTCGTACTAATGGGCGTTGGTTAATTGTTGTTGAGTGGTTTGATCTTCTGTATTTAGTTAAGCGATATTCATCTTGTGATGCAGCACTTGTTTTAACTACGATTAAATCTGCAGTTACTCTAGTTACTTCACCTGCATTTCTAGCAACCTCTACGACACCTGAGTCTTTAGCTGCACGATACTCCATACCGGTACCGACAACTGGTGAGTCTGCTCTTATCAAAGGAACAGCCTGACGCTGCATGTTTGCACCCATAAGAGCACGGTTGGCGTCGTCATTTCCTAAGAAAGGAATTAGTGATGTAGCAACAGAAACAACTTGTTCTGGAGAAACGTCCATGAGGTCTACCTTCTCAGGAGAAATCTCGATAAACTTATCTCTTAGTCTAACTGTAATTCTGTCATCTAAGAATTTACCATTTTCATCTAGAGCTTCATTACCCATTGCGATGTAGAAATCATCTTCCTCATCAGCTGTGAAGTATCTAACTTCATCTGTAACTACACCCTTTTCTTTATCGTAAATTCTGTAAGGTGTCTCAATGAAACCATATTCATTAACTTTAGCGTGTGTTGCTAATGAGTTAATTAAACCAATGTTTGGTCCTTCAGGAGTCTCAATTGGACAAATACGTCCGTAGTGTGATGAGTGAACGTCACGAACTTCGAAGTTTGCACGGTCTCTACTCAAACCACCAGGTCCTAAAGCAGATAGACGACGTTTGTGTGTCAATTCACTTAGTGGGTTATGTTGGTCCATGAATTGTGATAATTGTGATGAACCGAAGAACTCTTTAATTGAAGCACTAACTGGTCTTGTGTTGATTAATTTTTGTGGTGTTGCATTGTCTGCATCTGATAATGAACGCATACGGTCACGAATAACTCTTTCCATACGTGAAAAACCAATTCTAATTTGGTTTTGTAGCAATTCACCTACTGAACGAACACGTCTATTACCTAAGTGGTCGATGTCATCTAAGTGACCGATTCCATCATATAGACCGATTAAGTAACTGATTGATGCAATAATATCTTCAACGATTAAGCTTGAAGGCATTATCTCTTCTTTATCTTTTCTAAATAATTCATTGATCTTATCTGCTTGCTTACCTTCTTCTTCAGCTTGAGCTTCAGCGGCAACAGCACGAATAGCACTAGTTCTTACCATTTCAGTAATTCCAGTACCTTCAAAATCAATTTTATCTAATACACTATCTTCGAAGAAGTTGCTTAAGTATGCTCTAGCATCAACTCTTGCGTTACCAATAACGTGGAATGAGCTCTCAGCTTCACTGAACATGTCACCAGCCTTAATTATTGGAATAACGTCAACTTCGTTAATACCAACGTTTTGAACTGCCCATGCTTGCTCTTCAGTAATAATATCTCCAGCTTCAACTAGTAATTCACCATCAGGTGAAACAATATTATCCACAGCCTTATGTCCAGCAATTCTACTGGCCAAAGCAAACTTACGGTTAATTGTATAAATACCAACCTTACCTAAGTCATATCTTTCAGGGTTAAATAGCATATTTCCAAGTAATGATTCAGCACCTTCAGCTGATGCAGGCTCACCTGGACGTAATTTTCTATGTAGTTCTAATAGTCCTTCTTCTCGAGTTGTACTATTATCCTTAGCTAATGTAGCTAGGATGTAATCACCATCACCGAAACTATCTACAATCTCTTGGTTAGTTCCATAACCTAAAGATCTTAAGAATACAGTCAATGGGAATTTTCTTGTACGGTCGATACGGATGTAAAGAACATCTTTCTTATCAGTTTCATATTCTAACCAAGCACCTCTGTTAGGAATAATTTGTGAACCAAATAATTCCTTACCGCTTGTGTTGTTTTTTACTGGACGATAGTATGCACCAGGAGAACGTACTAACTGACTGATAACAACTCTTTCTGCACCATTAATAATAAATGAGCCATTGTCTGTCATTATTGGGAAATCACCTAGGAAAATAGTTTGATCCTTAATAACACCGGTCTTCTTATTATTTAAACGCACTGTCATACGTAATGGAGCTGAATAGTTAACATCTCTGTCACGACATTCATCAACTGGATAGTTTGGATTGTCTATATCAAACTCTGTATCAAGTAAATAGATTTCCAAGTCGCCTGGACCATCATCTCTAATAGGAGAGATAGACTCAATAACTTCTTGGATACCCTCATTGATCAGTCTTTGATATGATTGTTTTTGGAGCTCAACTAGGTTTGGCATATCATTTGCTTTACGCAACTTTGAATATGACATACGGTCAGCACGCCCAAATTTTTCTGCATGTAGCATATTTTCAATTCACCTCATTAAATTTCTTCGGTTATACCGTCATTGCTAGGATTAAGCAAATAGATAAACATTAACTTTTTAAAATTCACGTTCTACAAGAATACCACCTTCACTCTTGACAGGTCAACAAATTAGTGTTTGTCAAGTAAACAATCTATAATTTAGCGAAATTTATGTTCAAGGGCTTTAAAATTCTACATTTTCACAATAAAATTTCTCATTTGTGGTAAAATAGATAGATTTCGCAGTTTTGAGAGACATAAAAAGGAACTCAAAGACACTAATTCTCGCTTCTACAAGAATAAGCATATTTGAGCTCCAATACATACTCTATAAATATTTGTCTATATTGCCCTAAGTTCTTAAATTTGAACTTTTTACATTTTACTTAATCTGTGATTTAAAGATTAAGCTTTCATCCACCAACCTGGGTAAGATGGTTCAATTGCATAAGCTGGATCTTCTAATGTCTCATCTAGCCAATCATTGTATTTTTCCATCTCTAATACACCTGAGATATCTTCTTGATATCCAGCATGGTCATGTTTTTCAATTACTAATACTACGTAGATAAAATTGTCTGTCTCTACTACATATGTATTACCTGCTTCAGCTTCATCGGATAGAGCAAAGTTTATTACATCTGAATGCACTGAAGTAGTTGCACCTGTTGCATTCTCAATAACTGTTGATGGACGTGTTGGTTTTTCGTGTGTCTCATCTTCGTTGTTTTCAAATTCAGTAAATTCTTCTTCAGTAGAAATTACTCTAGTCATAAATTCAGCACTATCTCTGTAAGTATCTACCATTTCATCTGTAATTCTATCTCCATTAGGATCTAGCTTACTGAATCCAGCGACCATTAAGTCAGCCACATTTCTTGTATCTTTAGTCTGCTCTACGAAGTAAACTAATTGGAATGTATTTCCATTTTGGAAGTAAGAAGTATTACCTTCTTGTCTTCCTTCACCAAATAACCAATCTGCTAAGTCTCTATTAGAACTTACAATATTTGGATATCTAACTAATTCTTCAGTATCTACTTCAATTTCTTCATCTGAATCTTCTGTTTGACTCTCGGCATACTCTTGAGCTGCTTGTTCGAAATCTTCAACAGATTCAACATCTGCTAGGATATCTTTAACTTCTTGTTCTGTTTCTTGTCTGATTTCTTCTAGCTCTTCAGCTGTGTAATCTTCACCTTCTTCATTTGTAGATGGTGCAGTTACTGTAAATCCATGATAGTTAACTAAATCGTAGTCTCTAGGAGCTTCTTCATATCTTTCTTCAATTTCTTCATCGCTAACTTCTAAAGTAGCTGGTTTTTCTCTTGAGAAATTACCTGCGACAATTTCTTTAGCAAGAAGATCTCTATATGCTTGAACTGACATTCCCTTACCGTACATATTAGTTAAGTACATTTCAAAATCTAGAGGAGTACCGACACTTTGTTGAATCATGCTTACATAGTTGTCGATATATTCTTGGTCTTCTTCTGTTAGTTCATATCCTTCTTCAATAGCTTGTTGATGAACAATTGCTAATGTTTGCACAGATTCATTTGCTGAATCTTCGAAGAATTCACCCCAAGTCTTATCTTGATTGGTAATAGCTGAAGAACTTGCATTTAGATTTAGTAATCCACCGCCACCATATTGTTGGTTGTATGCATTGTAAATATTGTTGTATGAATAATTGTATTCATTAACACTGATACTTTCGCCATTAACAGTTAGTGCAGATAAGTTTCTATGTAGAGTTCCTGTTTGCCATAAAATTGCGATAACAGCAACAATAACTACTAAGACAGCAGCAATTGCAGTTAATATATTATTTCTTCTTTTAACTCTCTTAGGTGCAGTTTTCTTGCTACCATTCTTGCTTCTTAATTCTTGAACTCTAGCTTCACGTTCTTTACGCTCTTCTCTGTTTCTATCAGCCTTAGAATTATAAGTTTGTTCAGTATCTTTCTTCTTAGCCATCCTGTATTTCCTATACTTTCCAATTTTTCTCTAATGATTTTGACCTAAAATTAATCAAAAACTTTTTTAATTATATAAGAGCCTCATTAAAATATCTAATCTTTTTAATGAAGCTCTTTATTTCTTATTTTTATTTATATTTCATTAATCTTTTATATCTTCATTTTCAATGTCT
>CAZVJQ010000014.1:0-15089 GCA_964627125.1 uncultured Fastidiosipila sp.
TTCCGTAGTAGGTGCAACGGTAGTTACATTTGTATCTTCTCTTAGAATTAATGACTAGATATTTTCAACATTTGACTCTCTACCAGTAGCTAAGAAGCCAATCTCATAACCCATATGTCCTGATACTAAATTTAAGGACTCAGGGTATGAAAATACCACCCTGACGTTAGTTAAATCTGTATCACCTACATTTACGGTTCGAGTTGAAATATCAATTTGCTCATTTACTCCATACTCTGTCTTCGGTGTGCTTAGCTCAGTTTGAATATATTGTTCAGATTCATTTGCATCTGACTGAGCAGAAACGAAATGTTGTAATCCCAATGTTGATACAAAAACTGCCAACATTAAAATGACAAAACGCTTCATGTTTCTATTTTTCATATATACACCCTCCTAGATATATTATAAAATCACGCATTTACTGCGTGGACTAAATAAATAACACCCTTTAATAAGATGTTTTATGTTAACTCTTTACTAAATAACCATTAAAATTTGAATATTCCAAGTATTTTTGGTAATTATTATGTAGCTATCCGCCAATTCAAGCCGCAAACAAAAAACTACCCTTTTACAGGTAGTTTCTCGTTTAAATAATAAATATCCAGTACTAAACTAAATTTTCTCTTTAATAGTATTAATAAGGGCAATCTCTTTATTTGGATTGAACTTAATATCTTTACCATCAAATAATGCTTCGAAAATATAGTCACATACACTATCAATATCTGCTAATTCGCTTACTTCCAACTCACCATCTGAAACTAAATTGAAATCAGCCACAGCATTAAATAAATCTAATAAAACTGCTTGAGCTTCTCTAATATAGTCATACTTAGGCATGTGGAATACTGATTCACCATCTGCATAGTGTGCATAATCAGGTTTTTTAGTCTTGCTGACGAAGTATTCATTCGATTCATCTAAGCAAGCTGCTAAGTTTGCTTTTGCCAAGTCCACTGTTAACTCTTTTGAATGCTCATCCAAGTTAACTACATGGTTCAATCTAGACAATACTACGTCTGTTCTAACTTTCTCAGAAACAGCTAGTGAACGTCTATCGTTTGGCGCAGTCTCGTAAAAGTTTCTCATTTTTACGAAAACATCTGCTAAGTGGTATGTTGTGAATTCTTTTACATCGAAATTGGCATCACTAAGTCTTGTTTCTTGCTCACTTAATGCAGCTTCTAATTCGTTTCTCAATTCTTTAAGATTACTCATTCGTAAACCATCCTTTGCTTATAAATTTTTGTAGGCTTTGGCAAAAACCATCCCTACCTAATATTGAACTGACTCACTTGGTCTAATTTCTCTTCCTCTAAGCATATCTGCATAGGAGAAGATAAGTTTTTCTAATCTTGGTAATGTGCTTACTTGACTGGTCTTGTACCACTCACGCTTGTAGGCTCTCCACCAATGCTCTAATTCTGTAGCTAAGTCAACAGCATCTCTCGCTTCAAATTCAGCTACTTTACTGCCATCGTACTCGTTATGACCTATCCAAATTCCAATTTCATTCCAAAGCTCAATACCTGTGCTTAGAACTTGCGCTAATGAGCATAAGTCCTTTTGCTTCGAAATATCTGAATTTTGAATAATTTCTAGACCTGATGCAAGTCTCTCACGGCTCTTAGGAATTCTATTGAAGTCAATTTCGTTAAACTCTTTGTCTGCCGCTTCTTGATCAGCAGCTTCGCCCCAACGAACCATTTTATCCCAAGCGAAAACATCATTTCCAGATAATTGGAATAGACCTTCCATGAATGTTTCTGTCTTATCGCCATATTCCAAATATGAAATAGCAGCATTTATTTCTTCAAATGGAACTTTATCCACCTTCCAGCTAAGAGCTGCACCATAAATAACTCCTGGAAAACTTAGTCTTGGATCATTAACATGTCCATAGTCGCCCCAGTCAGTATTTAAGACACCGAGACTGCCGTTATTTACTGCATATTGTGACATGCGAGCAATATTTTCATATGCACTCCAGTAAATAGGAACTATCATGTTCCAGCTACCAACACCTGGGCAAGCATAGGTTTTAGCACCTTGGTCAGCGATTCCTTTGACTTCTTCTTCACGCTGATTCCATAAGTAACCCCATGCTAGACAGATTGTCTCTTCTGGCAGTTCTTTAACTGCTTCAGGGAAACGTAAAACAATATCTCCCCAGAACATTGGAGTTTTACCTTGAGCAACTAAGTGTTCACATAGAGCCTTAATGTGCTCCATGTAAATTCTTTGCTTACCATGTTCTTCAACAAGCTCTTTACTTCTACCTAAACCTAAGTCAAAAGTCTCATCGCCACAGATATTAAACTTATCTGATGTAAATAGCGCACTATACTCATCTATTAATGAAGTAACAAAATCGATACTCTCTTGTGATGATTTAATTGTGTGTCTATTACCTGCGAATGTATATGTGAATGCGTCAGAAGATGAATCTTCTAACTCACATAACTCTTCATAAGTCTTAGTGCTTAGAATTTTATACATGTGCCCGAAAGTCGATAAACTTGGAACTAACTCAACATGTCTATCTAAACAATATTTATCTAATTCTAAGATATCTTCAGCTGTAAGAGGTGTTTCGTCTCTCCATGCTTCAGATAATTCTTCGAATAAAAATGTATGTTCAATATAGAGTTGGAATTGATTTAGCTTGTATCTAACTAATAGATCTACTTGCTTCTTCAATGTTTCTAATGTTGGAACTCTACCTCTTGAGACATCGAAATAGTAACCTCTATCTCTTAAGTCAGCCCAGTCCTCAATTTCCACACCGATTTGGTTGAAACCATCTCTTTGGACTAATTGAATCGCTGTTTGCACACCATTTAATAACAATGTTTCACTTGCTGCGCTAACTGTTAAGCTCTCATTATTAACTACTAATGTATAGTGATTATCTTCTACAGCTTCATCGATGACTAATCTGATGTCACCAGTTTTTGGCACTCCACGCTTAATATCTAATGTTAAGCCTAACTCCTCTTCCACCGCTGCTTGTAGCATTTGAGCGAAGAGAGTTGCTGAAGCGCTTGTATTTTCTAGAACAATTCTTGTTCTATATGTAATGTTAAATTTATCTGAAGTTTCATTGTAATTTTGTACTGCGGGAATTAATTTCATTTTTAAGCTATCCTCATTTTGCTTTCTACAAAACTTATTGCTTTGGCCAGGGACGCCGAAACATCCCTAGACCCAAGCGAATAAATTAACTATTTAATGCGTAGTGTGTAAATTTCGTAAGGTTTAATTGTGAACTTGATTGCGCCATCTTCAACCACAGGAGCGTCCGCTTCCTCAGCTGTTAATGAACGTTCTTGCAAGTTTACGACCTCTACTGAATCGAAATCTTTAGCCCAGTTTAAACTTACTTTGGTCAAAGCATTCTCAGATTCATACAGACGCACGATTGTACCTTCACCATTTTCTGCCTTCTTAACTGTCTCGATAATTACGTTTGGCTGATCTACAGAAACTAGTGAGAATTTCTCATTGTCTGCTGTATTATCGCGAACGATTACCTCTTGGTTAAGGTTGTAAGCTTCCTCATATGTCTTACCTTTCCAGTCACCAGCATGTGGTAATAGTGAGTAGGTAAAGTGGTGAACCTCACGGTCAGAAACTGGGTTTGGTTGGATACCTGACTTAATTAAACTTAGAGCCATTACGCCATCTTTAAATGAGTGACCATATTTTGAGTCATTCAATAAACTTACACCGTAGTGACCTTCAGACATGTCGACGAACCAGTGACCAACAGATTCAAATCTTGCTTGATCCCAGCTTGTGTTTGTGTGAATCTTACGTTTAATATTCCCGAATTGAATATCGAAGGTTGCTTCATCTGTATTAACGTTTACTGGCATTTGAACTTTCAATAAGTGTTGGAACTCATCCCAGTCAGCAACTGTTTCGAAGTCAATTCTACGGTTATTTGCGTAGAAGTGGATATCTTGAGTAATTGTAGATCTACTCTCTTTACGTACAAGTCTTAATGTAGCTCTTACAGGACCTACTTCTGTCCACTCTGCAGACTCAACATTTGTGACATCCCAGAATTTTTCATGGTAGAAGTGATCAATATCCCAGTTATCGTAGTAAATTGGCTTATCTTCATACATACGTAGAAGGTTTGCACGCTTACCATTTTCAACAACTTCTCTATCATTTTCTTTATCGTAGATTGATGTGATTAACATATCTTCATCGAAACTTACTGTGTAGAATGGAGTTTCAACTAACTTACCATCTTCAGAAACTTCGAAGGATGCTGCTACTTCTTGAGCATCTGTTAACTTAGTAAATGTCTCATAACCCTTAGCAGGTAGATTTTCTACATAAGCTATCTTTTGGCCATCTGCAGTTTCTTGAACTGGGTAAACTGAACCATCTGCTGCTTCTAGAGCAGTAGCATCTACATCTCCTAATTCAATAACATCATTTCTTGTGTAACCATGTGGGTTGAACAAGCTTAGTTTGTCACCTTCGCCTAGAAGATCTTTCAATCTTTCATCTTGAAGCTCTCTGATTTGCTCTTTAGCTTCCATGTATTCAACTCTAGTTACTTCGTAAACTTCATTAATTGCAGTACCAGGTAAAATATCGTGGAATTGATTTCTCAATACCATTGTCCACATTTCGTATAGTTCATCTGTTGGGTAAGCTATACCTTCTTCTGTCAAGCTAGCAACTAGCTCTAAGTCCATAAGTGCTAATTCAGTCTTACGATTAGAACGTTTGTTGCGGCTCATAGATGTATATGTACCACGGTGATATTCAAGATATAAGTCACCTTGCCATGTTGGCAGAGCAGGATTATCTTTAACTCTCTCTTCTAACTCTTCGAAATATTGTTGTGCAAATACTTGACGAGTTCTTGGTAGTTCAACTATCCCCTTAGCCATACGCTTCTCAGTTTCTAGCATTTCTCTTGTAGGGCCACCACCACCATCTCCATGACCGAAGGCCACTAAGACGTCGTTATTAATATCTTTTTGTTGGTATCTATCCCATGCTCCTCTAATTGGATCTGGGTGTAATAGACCGTTATAGGTTGTGTTGAAGTCAACTTTAACATTTTGGCCGATAGCTGGAGTAGTAATCATGTGGGTTAGAACTTCACTACCGTCAATACCTTTCCACATATATGTGTCATAAGGAAGTTTATTAACTTGACTCCAAGAAATCTTGGTTGTCATGAAGTAGTCAACATCACTCTTCTTTAGTAATTGTGGTAATTGAGCATTGTAACCGAATGTATCTGGTAGCCAGTAAACTCTATTTTCGTGGCCAAAGTTATCTCTAAAGAAACCTTTACCGTAAAGAGCTTGTCTGGTTAAACTTTCACCAGATGAGATATTTGTATCCATCTCAACCCAGTTAGTACCATTAGTTTCCCAGCGACCTTCTTTAGCTCTCTCTTGAATTCTTGCGAACATTTCAGGATAGCGGTCTTTAACATATTTATAAACTTGTGGAGTTGAGTGAATGAATTTGTAGTCTGGATATTCATCCATAAGTTGTAGAACTGTTGCGAATGAACGAACTACCTTCTCTTTTGTTTGAGAAACAGTCCACCACCATGCTACGTCGATGTGGGTATGTCCAATACATGATGCAACAACTTCATCATTTCCTGCTAAATCTGTATATAAATCTTTAGCAATGAATTTTCTAGCTTCATCAATACTATTGTAATAAGCTTCACTATATGGCACACGTAAGTCTAATAAGTTAATGGTGTCATTCAATGATCTAACAATTGCATGCCAGCTTCTTGAATCTTTTTCAATTCTGCCTAAACCTCTTAAAGGTACGATTATGTCGTAGTATAAATCTTTAACTTCTTCATCTACATCGACTAAATTTGTGCTCATGTAGAATTCTGAACCAAGAGTACCTGTATATGCTTGTAAGTCAATTCTGAGTGTTTCGCCAGCTCTTCCTTCTTTAGCAATTTGAACATCAAGGTGGTTTACGTCAACACCTTGTGTAACAACGCCATTAACGAAAACTAAGAATTGCGGATTACGCATATCTTCTCTACTGCTAAAGCTAGTATTAATCTTCATCCATACTGGCTTGCCGTCTAATTCTTCTGGAATAGTTAATTCTTGAGTAAACCAGTAGTGACCATCTGGACCATAAAATCTTGATGAGCTACCAAACTCTGTATATTCTGGAGCGCTTGAATCTGCTTCCTCAGGTGTGAAGAATTGTCCCTTTTTGTAATTCCAAGGACTCATTGCAAAAGTTTCTCTTCTCGAAAGTCTTCTCAACTGATCTGTGATTGTGCGCACACGTTGATCTAATAAATTCATGTAATTCCCTTTCTTAGAAATTAATATTTTTAAGTTTAAATTGGGAACCTGAGTTAGAACAACTCAGGTTAAAATTGTCTTAGTTTATTCTGTAGCGTATCTATCTACATTGAAGTCATTTGCCTTAGTATATTCAACTAATTCATCGACTGTTGTGAAGGCCAAAGCAGTAACAGTATCTGCTGCACCATAGTACATAGCAATTCTTCCTGTCTCGCTATCTGCTAATACTGCACATGGGAAAGTAACATTAGGAACATCTCCTGTCATCTCATATAATTCATGAGGTGCTAGAACGTAATCCTTAGAACGATATAGAACTTTCCATGGTTCATCTATATCTAAGATAGCTGATCCGACTCTATATACATATCCATTAGCTGTTAGGATTACTCCGTGGTAAATTACTAACCAACCTTCATCTGTTTCTATTGGAACTGGTCCTGGACCAATCTTTAATGATTGCCATGCGGATTTATCTCCCTTAACAGCACCCATTACAAATCTATGTCTACCCCAGTATGTTAAATCTTCACTTTGGCTAACAAAAATGTCACCAAAAGGTGTATGACCTGTATCACTTGGTCTACTTAACATCATGTAGCGTCCATTGATTTTACGTGGGAACAAAACACCATTACGGTTATATGGTAAGTAAGCATTTTCCAATTGGTGGAAAACCTTGAAATCTTCTGTCCATGCTTGACCAATTGTCGGACCATGGTAACCATTACACCAGTTAACATAGAACTTTCCGTCCATAGGTATAACACGTGGGTCATATCTATATTCTCTGTTCATTGTTAATTCTTCATCTTCTAATGTTTCATCTGCAACAAGGTTTATAGGTCTGTCGTCAATATCCCAGTTAAGACCATCTTCACTAAATCCTGCGAAGATATCCATACTTACTGAGCGACTATCTGCTCTAAATACTCCTGCAAATCCATCTTTATATGGAACTACTGCACTATTAAAAACACTGTTAGATACTGCATTTCCATCTCTACCTATTACTGGGTTCCCTGAGTACTTCCAGAAAGGTAATGGACCTTCTTCTTTTCTATCTTCCCATGGTAAGTTTGGGATTGCTGGACCAATTATTTTAGCCATTTATCTTACCCTTTCTATGTTTAAAAAATTCTCGTTAATAGTATACAAGATATGAAAATTCATTTCTTTGACCTTTTCGTTAAAATAACCAATTAATCACGTTTTATCGCAATTAAAGATGACGGATATGTAAATAAATACATTCCGTCATCTTTGTAGTTGTTTTTAGATTATTGAACCATTTAGACTATTATTCTGTTTCTTCTACTTCGTCGTATGTTAATACTTCACCGTCTAAGAATGCATCAATTTGCAGTTGAACTTCATCAAGTACATCTTGCATACCTGAAGCATAAAGCTCTTCGTTCATTGTTGCCAATGTTGATGTAACATCACCAGCACCTGTATTTAAGGACGTTGCGTACTTGTTAACTACGTTATTCATAGCTGCAATTTCAGCTTCTACATTAATAGGATTAAACATGAATCCTAGTAATTCTGATGCTTCTGCTGATTCATTTTGCTCAGCAACTCTTGTCCATTGATCTTCAGGTGAACCTTCTAATGAGTATAAGTTCATGAATTGACCTTGTGAATATGCTGGTACATTGTATCTATCTGATACTTCAGGAATCTTAGCAATTGTATTGTCAAATCCTTCTACTCTTTCATAGTGAGTTCCCTCAATACCATATGCATATAGGTTACGTAAGTAATGATCTACGTTTAGAGCTTCAATAAATTTGATAGCTTCTTCTTTTGCTTGTGATGCTCTAGAAATTACTAAGTATGAACCTTGGATACTACCATTTGTATACATAGGTCCTAAACGAGGTTGAATTACAACTTCACCACCACGGTTAGCACCCCAACCTACTTCTGCACCATCGAAACCTTGAGCTGAGAATACCATATCTGCATCAGCATCTTTTGAGTCACGAGTCTCTGCATCTGGATTTGTCAATCCTCTATCGAACCAATCTGATAAGATTTCAAACTTATTAACTACATCTGGTTGCTCATACATGTTGACAGCTTCAGTAGTACCAAATAGTACACCTACACCACCACCTAAATGCTCATACTCAAAGTTAAGTGAGTTAATACCTGTTCTGTCTAAGAACATTGGGTAAAAGTCTGGATTTTGCTCTTTTGCACTTTCTAATGCAGGAGTTAACTCATCTAGAGTGATAATATCTTGGTAAGGAATACCATATTCTTCTACCAATGCCTTATCCCATACCCAATATTGAGTAGCTGCTGAGTCTTTAAATGCTGGGACACCAAATACTTCACCATCTGCTCTTGTTACACCTTGCCAGATATCTTCTGGGATAAGTGCCTCTAAGTTTGGAGTTGCTGGTAATAATTTAGATATGTCAGCAAATATGTCTTGCATGATAAATTCAGAAACACCTGAAATACTTGAACCAAACGCTATATCAAATGCTTCACCTGCGTTTATAGATGTATTCATGTTTGAACCATATTCATCCCATGCGAAGAATGTGATATCTACTGTGAATCCAAATTTTTCTTCAATATATTCATTAATTTCATCATTTACTACTTCCAGGTCTTCTGGAATACCACCGATTGTAAAGTACTTTAATACTGCACCTGAACCATCTTCACCTTCAGCTAAACCATCTAATTCAGCTGAGAAAACACCATTATCAGGATCTACTTTAACTTTCTCTTCACTTGCTGGTAATTCTTCTTCAACACCAGTTTGTACATTACATGCAACTGCTAGCAAAGCCATAAATGATGCTAAAACTAAACTAGTCACTTTTTTAAAGTTTTTCATTTTTTACCTCCTATGTATCGAAAAACAAATTTACTTACTATCCCTCTTTGCTTAATAAGCAAAACATCCTACGAACAATTCCTATAGTCTAAAAATATTTACCTCCTAATTTCAATAATCTATTTAGCTATTTATCTAACCTTTAACAGCACCAATTGTTAAACCACCAACAAAGTATTTTTGGAAGAATGGATATACTAGAGCAATTGGGACAACGATTATTACAACTAATGCCATCCTAATCGAGTCAGAAGGTATATCTATGTTGGTATACGAGGCCTGCTGTTGTCCTGCCTCCGAGAGGAGGAAGTCAATATTACCTTGAATCTCCATTAGTAGAGCTTGGAGTGGTTTTAAATCTGGTTCTCTAATATATAGTTTAGCTCCAGTCCATGCATTCCAATATCCAAAAGCTAAGAAAATAGCAATTGTAGCTAAAACCGGTTTGGATAAAGGAAGAACAATCGTAAAGAAGGTTCTAAATTCATTAGCACCATCAATCTGAGCTTGTTCTAATATTGACTGACTTACCTGACCTTTAAAGTAAGTTCTCATGATTATTATGTTTGTAGTTCCTAATAGCCCTGGCAAAATTAATGCCCAAATACTGTCTCTTAAGCCTAAAACACCTGTATTAATCATATAAGATGGAATCAATCCACCACCAAACAGCATTGGTATTAATACGAAAATGTGTGCTGCTCTATTAAAGTAGAATCTACTCTGAGATAGAACATAACCTGCCATAGCACTCAATAGAACACCTAATCCAGTACCAACTACAGTAATAAATACTGAAACTAAGAAAGACCTTGGAATTCTACTTGAGCCACTAAATATAATTTCAAATGCTTCTAATGACCATTCCGCAGGAATATATTGATAACCATTAGCCACAATACTTGCTTCAGAACTGAAAGCAATACTGAAAACTAGTAATACTGGGAATAAACATAGTAGAGCAGCTAATATTGCAACTGTTGAAAATACAATGTCTGTTCCAGTTGAAATTTGATTATAAATTTCTAAACCTGTTCTAGTTCCCTTTTTTGAATTATTTCTCGCCATTTTATTTCCCTTTCCTAGAATAGTGATGAGTCTGGATCAACTTTACGTACAATAAGGTTCGTACTTACTAGTAAGACAAATCCTATTACAGACTGAAGTAAACCAACCGCCGAACCTTGGGCTATATTCCCTCCATCAGTTGCAGCATTAAATACGTAAACGTCTATTGTCATATATTGGTTATAAAGTGCTAATGATTGTCTCGGTAACTGGTAGTACATATCTAGTCCAGTACTGAAAATTCCACCAACTGCAAGAATTAATAAGATGGCAATTGTTGAACGTAAATGTGGAAGAGTAAGATACCTTGCTTGTTGTATTTTACTTGCACCATCAATCATTGCGGATTCGTACATCTCAGTATCTATACTCGTAATTGCAGATAAGTAAATAACGGTACTATAACCGATAGATTTCCATTGATTCATGAAGATTAGAATGAATCTCCAGTAGTGAGGAGAGCTATACCAACTAACAGGGTCTAATCCAACGTTTGTAAGCATGTTATTTACGAACCCTCTATCTGGTGACAAGAATGCATAAAGAATATTATTAACAATAACCCATGATAGGAAGTAAGGTAAGAAAACTAAAGTTTGAGTAGTTTTCATTAATTTCTTATTTCTCATCTCATTTAATAACATTGCAAATAGAACTGGAAGAATTGCACCTAATGCTATACCAATAACGTTATAGAACAATGTATTGAAAATCATTATTCTCCAGTCTGGAGTTCTGAACAACATCTCAAAGTTTCTAAATCCAGCCCAATTTGAATTAAATAAACTCACAAAAAAGTTTTGACCAGGAATTGGTCTAAAGTCCTTGAATGCTAGGATAATACCTGGCATCGGTAGATACGTAAATAAGAAAAACCAAACTAGAACTGGAAGAAAGAGCAGTAACAATTGTGTGTCTCTACCCTTCCAGCGTTTTTTCTTACCATTTTTTAAAGCTACTTCATAGTTACCATTAGCTTCCACTGTAGTAGCAGCGTTTTCTTTTTTTGCCATCTATGAAACCTCTTTCTAAAAAAATAATCAATAATTTATTGAATATTTTTATATTTAATTCAATAAATCAGCTAGGCTTATATAATATCAAATAAGAACATATGAGGTCAAGAAAATTCGCTCTTAATTGTGCACAATAACATATATATTCTACAATTATACTAAATAAACTCTTTTCGCTTGTGCAAAACAATTAGCTGATTTATGCAGTCTATACACATTCTGTAATAATATTTAGCTGAATTAACCAGACTCAAGCGGTACTACAGCTGCAAGATACGGCCATTACTGAATATTTATACAAAAAATCCCTGGTTATAAACCAGGGATTGCAATTAGTAAAAGAAAAACTTCAACTAACTCAAACTAGCCACTTGATCAGAGTCGATTACTGGGTAAGTATCTTCTGATGGGTATAGAGCTGAACCGTAGAAAATTGATCTTTGGTTATGTGTAGATGTATCATGGTAGTTCTTGGTGAAGTAAACATGAATTTGTTCAACACCTGTGTACTCAACTAATTTATCTACTGATTCAGGAGTAATACCTGCACCAGGCATAACAGTAATACGACCATCTGCATATTCAACCATTTCTTTAATAACATCTAATGCTAATAAAACGTTTGGTTGTTGACCACTTGTTAAAATACGATCTACGCCAATTTCAACTAATTGGTCCATTGCTTCTTTCCAGTCAGGGACTACGTCAAATGCTCTATGGAAGCAAACTTCTCTACCGTCTGCAATTTCAATAATTTTCTTAGTACGTTCAATGTTAATTGTTCCATCTTCATTTAAGAATCCACATACTAAACCATCTGCACCAGCTTCAACTAGAGCTTTAGCATCTGCAAGAGCTACTTCAAACTCTTCTTCTGTGTAGTTAAATCCACCTTCTCTTGGACGAACCATAGCCATAATCTTGATGTCACCACCATGTTTACGTGCAATCTCTAAGTTACCTACAGTTGGAGTTAAACCACCTTGGAACATGTTTGAGCATAACTCAGCTCTATCTGCTCCACCTCTTGCTGCTTGGATTACATCTAATGCAGAACCACTACATACTTCTAATGTATAATTTCTCATCTTGATCCCTCTTACATTTCTAAAATATTCAAAAGATTTTTGTCTTCTGTGTAAGTATAAATCAGACTAGGTTTTTCTGCTATGAACACTATATAAATTGACTCAATTTTAACAATAATGTTCTAAAGGTACATTTTCACAGTATGCTATTATTTATTAATACTTATAAAACAGCAGTAGCAAACACTAATCCAAATCAGAGGTGACTATATGCAAAATGATCTACAGAGCTTCAAAAATAAGCGCAAGAAAATAAATATGAACTTAATATCACTGACTGTGGTGATCTTATTCCTAGGAATAATTTGGCAAATTCAAGATGCTATAGCTTATCCAACATTGAGAGACATAGGTGTATTTATAATGGGGCTGTATGCAATAATCCAAATTATTGGGTACATCTTAGCTAGCAAGGAGGATAAATACAAGGGTTCTTACCTAGCTAAGACTTTTGCCGCTGTTGCTATAGCAATTATTATTTACAATGACCCAATCGGTGTTATGGGCTACTTTTTAATATTTATAAGTGTCCTCTTCTTTTATAATGCTGGGTATTTACTTCAACTAACATTTACTCAATTTAAATATGGAAATAAATATTCATGGTTGCTAATAGTTCTCGCTGCTCTAGCTCTAGGTCTAGGTATTTATAGTCTAGTGAATCCAACTAATCCAGGTACAATGTTTTATGAAGCAATTCAGCTATCTGGAATTCTTTTAATTAGCCTAGCTATAATAAATATTATTGCATTAGTCTTAAATAATATAGGTGTAGATCTCAGTAGTTTCGAAAGTGATAAACCAAATCATAATGCCGGTTTTTACGGACAATATAATACAGATAGATAAGAGAGAGGTGACCACTATGGAAAACCATAATAATCTAAGAAAAAACAGAAATAAAATTAGCATCTCATTATTAGCTCAAGCGATTCTTGTTCTAATATTAGGTATTGCATTAGTTATACAGCCTTATCATACATTTCACTCTATGAGAGCTATCGGTCTGGTAGCGCTAGGAGCATTTATGCTTGTACAATTACTCTCATATTTTATATCTAGCGCAGACGATAGTGATTCTCATTTCGCTCTAATCTTTGCAGCAGTAGCAATAGCTATAGTCATTATAAGAAATCCATATATTGGTTTTTCTTCATTAATGATTTTCATAAGTGTCTTATTCTTATATCAAGCGGGTAAATTACTAGAAATATCCCTTAGTCAAAGAAGTCTAGGTAATAAATTTTATTGGATAAATTTAATTTCAGCTGTAATTCTACTTGGAATGGGAGTTTACGCTATTCTTAATCCAGTTCAAATTCAAATGGCAATGCAACCAACTTTAGTGCGAACACTAGCTATTTTCCTAATACTACTTGGATTAATAAATATCGTTGCGATGGTAATAAATACAATTGGCACTAAGGAAGATCCTGCTGACGCACATCAAGAAAATAGTAATTATAATATCTATCAGTAAAATATTTAATGCTCAATCCAGATAGGGTTGGGCATTTTTTCACCCATAAAAAAGGAGCCAACTTCCGCTGACTCCAAATTTATCTATTAACTTAAATCTTACTCTTCTTCTTGCTTAGCAAAAATAACACCAGCTAATTGTCTATCCCCTGCATCACCTGTAGGTTGTGAGATGTAGTCATCTGCACCTACGTGAACGATTAATGTAGTACCGTTAGGGTTATTTAATGTATTTGGCTCACCTTCTGTTAATGAAGTATTGTCAATTACAAATGTACCTTCGAATTCACCAGTTTCTGGAACAACAATGTTTGGTAAGTCACCAATGTGTGGTCCATTTTCTGAATGTTTACCGTGTTGTGCACCTGTTGGGTTAAAGTGGCTACCTGCATCAGTAAAATCTGGAGCTGTTGCTAAACCTACTTCGTGAACGTGCATTGCAAATTCACCTTGTGGTAAGCCGTGGAAATTAACTTCTAATTTAACGCCGCCATCAATTTCTGTGAAAACTGCAGTACCTGCATCCTCACCATCTCTATTAATAACTGTTACGTTTACACTTTTATCTAAAATATTTGTATCCATAAAAATCTCCTTCATATAATTTATCTTTAATAATCATATCAAATTGCTAAATATATCTTGTGATAAAAATGAAAACATCTTATCAAGTAATAATTAATTAACTTCTGGGTTGGCTTTGGCAAAAGCCAACAAAGATCAATCCGTAATTTTAATAGGAGTCATATCTATGAAGTCAAGTGCGATATTTTTGTAAGTCACACCATCTTTCTCACCTTCAAAACACATGAGCGCGTCATTTCCATGCTGCTTGTGAACATGCCCGTAGTAAACTGTCTTAATACTGTTCTCTTCGATAAGTTTTTTCATCTCACTCTCGTGACCATGCTTGTTTAGAGGAGGATAGTGGAAGCTTGCGATAATTTCAGTGTCTTCAGGTAAGTTTCTATCGGCAATCATTTTTCTAGCAGCATCTACAGACAACTGAAACCTTATAAGCTCTCTATCATAAACTTTCTTGTCTTTTTGATTGACGTCAGCATCACTTGGTAGTTTCCAGCCTCTGGTACCAACTAGGATGAAGTTCTTTTCATCATTTTCAATAAACTTAGCTTCATTTTGTAAGATTTCTAATGTATGTAAATCGTGCTTATCAAATAGATTTTCTACTTTAGATTTAGTTGACCACCAAAAATCATGATTACCTTTCAGGAAA
>CAZVJQ010000014.1:15189-38811 GCA_964627125.1 uncultured Fastidiosipila sp.
ATTTTCTACTTTAGATTTAGTTGACCACCAAAAATCATGATTACCTTTCAGGAAAATTTTTCTTTTACCAGGTAAGTTATTTAAGTACTCTAGGTCAGGAACGGCATCTTCTGCAGAATTTGACCAGGAGATATCACCAGAGATAATAACGGTGTCATCATCTGCGATTAATTCTTTCCAGTTTTTGGCAAGTACTTCCTCATGATCATTCCAGATAGGTCCAAAAATACTCATTGGTTTCCCACCAGTATGATCCAGATGTGTATCTGCTAAAATCCAAGTGCTCATTTAATTCTCCTAAGTTTATTTGTTTTTATCTGCATTAAAGTACTGATAGATATTCTCAGCTACTGCTTCACTTATGCTAGGAACACGCTCAATTATCTGCTCAGCTGTACTTTCGCTAATCTCTTTTATCGATTTAAATTCTTTCATAAGTAATTTCCGTCTTGCAGGACCTACTCCCGCAATGTCTTCAAGCTTATAGCGAATTTGTCGCTTCTTGTTCATTTTCCTATTAGCCTGACCAGCAATTCTATGTGTCTCATTTTGTATTGCAGATAATAGTCTAAGTAGTGCTAATTGTTCAGCACGACTAGTACTCTTATCTGTAGAAAATAGTCCATCTGCTATTCCTAAACCTCGACCACTTCCATATGTCTTCTCATTATCTAAAATATCTAGAGCTTCAGCTAATTCTATTATTTCACCATTTTTTAATGCTAAACCACGGGTTCTGTGGCGTTGGTCTTTCACCATACCTGCAAGTTCAATTGTTTCAGCGACTCCGTGACTAGCTAGAACAGGATAAATAGCATTTACATGCCCAATACCACCATCTACTAAGATAATGTCAGGTGTTGCACCAAATTTATTATCTCCTAAATGATTGAGTCTTCTATCTATAGCTTCTTGCATGGCACTGTAGTCATCTTGACCTTCTTGCCTCTTAATGTGGAAAGTTCTACTGTCGCTGCGCTTTGCTTTACCATTCTCGAAAACGGCCATACCGCAAACCATATCGTCTGAGCCTGTGTTTGAAATATCGTAAGCTTCAATTCTGCCTGGAACATGCTCGAGCTTTAAAATTCTACCTATTAAGTCTAAGGCTGTACTTACTGATTCGCTGTTAGAACCAGCAATAAGAGTTCTTCTTTGCAGAGCCTGCTTAGCATTTCTATTAGCCATTTTTAGAATATTAGCTTTCTCACCACGTTGCGGAAAGTGTAAGTCAACCTTATGGTCAGCTAATTCTCTCAGGAATTCTAAAAGACCGACTTCAAGCTCTGCCTCTTCGTCCTTTTGTTCACTATCTAATTTATTTTTCTGAGTTTCAACAGGCACTAAAATAGTTGAAGGTATATAAGAAGCGCTACTGTAGTATTGGACTATGAAAGCTGCGATTATCTCTTCATCGCTGTTTAGTGCTGCATCTAAGAAGTAAGTAGAGGTACCAATTATTCTACCTTCTCTAATCTCAAGTTTTTGTATACATACTTCAACACTATTTTTCGCTAAGCCAATTACATCTCCATTGAAGTTTTGTTCTAGAACTGCACTTTGTTTCTCTTGCAAGCGCATTAAATCATGTAATCTATCTCTCCAAACGGCAGCTCTTTCAAAATCCATTTGAGAACTTGCTTCCAGCATCTCAGCTTCCATTCTGGCTCTGACAGAATCATATTTACCTTCTAGAAATTTGCACACGTCATCAACTATGGCCCTGTATTCATCAGGATCCATAGTTGGCTGGGCAGCAGACATCGATACAGACTCGAGTCGTCCATCTTTTTTTATTTCATCCAGTTTACCTGTGGCTGTATCTTCTTCACTTAATCTTAGGGATATTTCCTCTTCACTTCTATCAGTGTTAAATATCCTGTGAAAAGTCTTCATAGGGAACAATTTCCTAATTATTTTTAGAGCTCTAGTAACGTCCGCATTTAAGTAAGGACCATAGTATCTTGCCCCTTCTTTCTCGTCCGGACCGATTCTATAAGCTTTAGATATTTTTGGATACTCTTCTTGAACACTAACCTTTATATATGGATAGTCGTGGTCATCTTTCAATAAAATATTATAAAAAGGTTGATATCTCTTAATTAAATTAGATTCTAATAGTAGAGCTTCTAGCTCATTTCTCACTACTAGATATTCGTAGCTTGCAATCTTGGCTATCATTGCTAGTACTTTTGTCCCGCCCTTAGGATTTGGATTGAAATAATTTTGAAGACGTCTTCTTAAATTTATAGCCTTACCGACATAAATTACTGTGCCAGAATCATCTTTCATTAAATAAACGCCTGGATCAGTAGGAACTAGATCCAAGCGTGCGTCAAATTTCTCTTTTAACAAATTTTACTCCATTAAACTTATATATTTAGAAATCTCTAGTTCTTATTGAACGCTTGGATTCTCTAGATAAGTGCTTAATGCTTCTAATGCGTCATCTTCATCTGGTCCTGAAGCTGAAACTGTAACTTCAACTCCCTCGTCTAAAGATAAGCTCATTACACCTAGCAGACTCTTAGCGTTTGCTCTTCTTCCGTCAACTTCTAATCTTATATCTGAAGCAAATGCTGAAGCTTTCTGAATAAGCATTGCTACTACTCTACCAGAGTCCAAAGTTCCTTGGTCGCTATGACCTGATAAAAATACTACTTCTCTGTCTACCATGTTTTCCTCCTGCTGTGTCAACACTAGTTGGCCTATACATAACCAATCGAGTTCTTTATATGGTTGGTAAAACTTTTCCCTTGTTTTTACTGTATAGCATCGAATGCAAAGTCTATATTCGATTACATTGAGTAATTATAACGTATTTATATAGATTAGACTATTAATTCAAAAATTTCTAGAGTGGTTTACACATTTCTTCAAGCCATGAAGCCTCCGCTTCAGATAAATCACCCTTCAAATCTTCAAAAACAGTCTTGTGATACTCATCAATCCAAGCAATATCTTCTTCAGATAATAAGCTCTTATCGATTGCTCTTCTATCCATTGGTACTCTTGTCATAGTATCAAATTTCAAGAAACGATCTGTCCCAACAAGTGCATCTTCAACTGTAACTACAACACTCTCTAAACGAACACCATGCTTACCTTCTTTATAAACACCTGGCTCATTACTTGTGATCATACCGATCTCCATTACAGTTTGGTTTGACTTACCACCTGATATACTCTGAGGTCCTTCATGGACATTCAGTAAGTATCCAATACCGTGTCCAGTACCATGTTTGTAGTCCATATGATTTTCCCACATAGGTGCTCTAGCTAGCATATCCAACTGATAACCAGTAGAACCTTCTAAGAATACTGCTCTAGCTAAGTTAACATGACTCTTGAGTGTCAATGTATAATCTTTAATCTCTTCATTAGTTAATTCACCAACTGCAAAAGTTCTAGTTGTATCTGTAGTACCTTCCCAGTACTGGCCACCTGAGTCAACTAATAAAAAACCTTTATTCTCTAATTGAGCCTTATTATCTTCTGTTGCTGAGTAGTGAGCCATAGCTGCATTTGGACCATAAGCTGCGATTGTACCGAAACTCAAATCGATGAAGCTGTCTAACTCTTCTCTTAAACTTCTAGATAATCTATCTATATCCATCTCATCGTATTGGCTTAAATCTTCTTGTTGAGCAACCCAGTACATTAATTTTGTAACAGCTAAACCATCTAATCTATACGCCTCATACTGATTCTTAATCTCAGTATCGTTCTTCTTAGCTTTCTCCAATAATGTCCAGTCTCTACCATCTACTACATTTGCACTCTCAGGCAAGTGTGAGAATACCAAGCTATTAATAGCTGACTTATCTAAATGAACAGTTTTATCACTTAATTCACTTACAGCTGAGAAAATGTCTGCATAATCTGAGATGCTAACACCTTGAGCTTCTAACTCTTCAGTAATCTCAGGAGTTAATTTATTTAAGTCCACAAATAATCTAGCTTCATCTTGAGAAACTAATGCATAAGCATAAGCTACAGGGTTAAACTCAATATCGTTACCTCTAATATTGTATAACCAGGCGACATCATCTAAACGACCGATTAATGCATAATCTTCTTCATTCTTCTCTAAGTTTTCTCTTAATGCAGCAATCTTATCTTCAGTTTTTCTTCCAGACCATTTCTCATCTAATAAGAATGCCATAGCGTCAGGTAGTGCAGGTTGATTTTCCCAAATTTCAGAGACTAGTTGGTGCTCTACAGCTAGTTTAATTCCCTTCTTGGCAAAAGCCTTCTCATATCCCTCTACTTGTTTTTGACTAACAACCTCGCCATTAATAGCAACAGTATCACCAGCTTCTAAATTCTCAGTCAAGAAATCTACAAGACTTGGGAAACCAGGAGTAGCTAGTTTCATTAATTCAAACAAGGAACCCTTAATTTGATTCTCAGCTTGAATGAAGTATCTTCCATCTGCCCATAATTTTGCATCATCTTGAGTTACAAGAGCAGTTCCTGCTGACCCAGTAAATCCTGTTAACCAGTGTCTAGCCTCATAGTGAACAGCGTTATACTCTGACATATGTGGATCTGAAGTAGGTACAATATAAGCTTGAACATTCACTTCTTCCATCTTCGCTCTTAATTGAGCTATCTTCTCGTTTGTACTTAATAACATTTAAATTTCCTCAACATTCTTATTTCATAAACTATTTAACTACTAATATTACTACAAAATCTTATCCATTAATAATGCGTCTTCATTATTATTGTAATAATTTTCACGTATTGATACTTCAGCAAACCCAAGTTTCTTATATAAATTAATCGCTTCAATATTGCTAACTCGCACTTCAAGTGTAATCTTCTCAGCACCAAGTTTTTTGGCCTGAATTTCCACATTTTGCATGAAATTACTCGCAACACCTCGCCCACGATTTTCAGTTCTCACTGCAATTTTCATAATCTGCAACTCATCTACAACTAAGTGTGAATCCAAATAGGCGATTACCTTATCATCGATTTCAGCAACCCATAATCTTGGCCACTTCTCATTTACTTGTTTCAAAAATTCAGATTCCAACAATTGTGTTGACCATGGGTCGTCGAAACTACTATTTTCAATAGCAATAATTTCCTCTAAATCCCAAGATTGAGCTGGTCTAAAACTAATCACTGCCAATTATTTCTCCAATTCTCGCTCTGCCTGAGTCTTAGCGTAGTAATTAGGCACTAGTTCATTTGGTTCAATAATTCTGTCCGCCTCAAACTCTGCCAACACTAATTGGTGTAAAGTTTCAGGTTCGTAGAATGCTGGAGCTACATTTATCTTCGCTTCCGGTAAAGTTTCTAGGACGAAATCATCCTCTGCATACACTTCTCTAGTGTGATCACCCACAAAAATATATTCTGAGAACTCTAATGATTTTTCATTAATGACTTTGCCCAAATCTTGCACAAACTCATCCAATGACCCAACTCTAGCTTCTATAACAGTTTCATCGCCCAAGAATGCAGCTGCATACACTCTTCTATTTCTTGCATCCAACATAGCGATAGTTATAGCATCTTCCTTTCTTCTACCATAGGCAAAAGCATCCAGGGTATTCACCTTAAGCACCTTCTTCTCATTGGCAAAAGCAAACCCCTGCATTGTAGCCATCCCTATCCTTAAGCCTGTAAAAGAACCTGGACCTTCAGATGCTGCAAAATAATCTATATCATCAATAGTTAATTTAGCTTCTGCTAAAACTTCTTCAATACTCTGAATTATGTGATTAGAATGAGTCTTCCTAGCATCTGAAAAATTACCTACTAAAAACTCTTCTTCATTTCCAACACTTACTACTAAATGTGGTGTACCTGAATCAATACTTAAAAAATTCATCTTACCTACCTAACTAATTCACTTGGGAAATTATCTGAAGCTTCAAAATTAGCTAATACCTGCTCTGCTAATTCACCATGTGCTTCAATTACTATTTCTCTAACTCTATTGTCTTCAGCTAGAACAATTGTGTCTTCATCTAGGTCAACTGTCTCTTGAGCCTCAGCGGTTATTTGCACGTCAATATATGGTCTATCTAAGCTGTCTAAGATAATCTCTGGCCACTCTATTAAGTGAACTGTTACCTCTTCATCTAAAACTTCGCCCAGACCTGCTGAATAGAAATCTTCTTCAGATTCTAATCTATATAAATCGTAATGAGACAAGCTTAAACTTGCCTCATCTGCCTCATATCTTTGCAATATGGTAAATGTAGGGCTACTCACCTGTTCTGGATTGATACCCATACCATCAGCTAGCGACTTACTAAAACTAGTCTTACCTGCTCCTAAAGTTCCTCTTAATAAAATGACAAGCCCCTCTTGGACCACCTGTCCTAGAGAGTGTGCAATCTTTGCTGTGTCATCAATATTTTTACTTGTAAAAATCAAAATAATAAACGCTCCAAGATGTTTTTTACATTATAGCACCTGTATAAAGTAAAATAGGTTTAGAAATGTGGGGCAGACTTTTGCCAATAATGTAATAAATGATACATCGGTCTCAATTGCAACTAATTGGCAGCTCACTAAGCACTAAACTATGTATGTTAAAAAATTAATGGAGGAAAATTGTATGAAATATGGATTTGATAAAAATGCACCACTAGAGATCGGTGTGTACTCATTAGGCGAAAACATGCCACACCCAAAAACTGGAGACTTACCATCCGCTAAACAAAGAATAAGAAACATCATTGAATTTGCAAAAGCTGCTGACGAACTAGGGCTAGACTCATTCTCCTTGGGTGAAAGCCACCAGGAGCACTTCATATCACAAGCTCATGCTGTAATACTAGCTGCTATCGCAGAAGCTACAAATAAGATCAAAATTGCGTCAGGTTCAACAATTATCTCAACATCAGATCCTGTTAGAGTCTATGAGAACTTCTCAACATTAGACGCTATTTCTGATGGGCGTGCTGAGATTGTTGCAGGTAGGGGTTCAAGAATTGGTTTATTCGAGTTATTAGGATATGACATTAACAACTACGAAGAATTGTATGAAGAGAATTTAGACTTACTTAGAAAAATCAACGAGAACGATAGAGTTACTTGGGAAGGACAATTTAGAGCACCTCTAAACAATGTTGAAGTTCTACCAAGAGCAGAAAGAGAATTACCACTATTTAGAGCAGTTGGTGGACCTACAGCATCTGTCCTAGAAGCAGCAAGAGCAGGTATTCCAATAGTACAAGCTCAGTTAGCAGGACACTTAGATACCTACAAGAAATCTATTGATATTTACCGTAGTATCGCAGACGATAATGGTCACAACTCAGAAGAGTTACCTATTATTACTGGTGGTTTCATGTATATTGGCGAAGATATAGATAAGGCAATTCAAGAATTCTGGCCACATGCAGACAATGGTTTTAGACTTGCAAATGGTAAAGGGTTCAACAAACGTGCCATCTTCCAAGGAAAGAGTATTGAGTCTGTTCTAAATGTTGGTGATAAAGATTTCATTATCGAAAAGCTTCACTACCAATACGAAATGTATGGAATGCAAAGATATATCGCTGAGCTAGACTTCGGTGGAGTTCCTCATAAGAAACAAATGGAAATGCTTGAAATTCTCGGGACATATATTGCTCCTAAGATTAAAGAACTAACAAGCAAGTAAGATTATTGCTTATAAAAACATAAAATTTACATAAAAAGGTGGATGTTTACAATTAGCATCCACTTTTTTCATGTCCTTCTTTCGCCTTTATTACTAAGTTTCAGCCGTTTTGGTGTAAAAGTTTACATTTAATGTTAATTTTTTAATTTTAAACGTAACAAATCTGCTTTACGTCTAATTTTCTGCTATGATGGAATTCGGCTTAATTATATTTGAGGAGAAGAAAGTGTACAGACCCAAGGTTTTTAGTAGGAAATATAGACATCCAATATCTGATGTCTTGATGGTAATAGTATTTTTTATATCAGCGTTAGTAATATTCAACCCCTTAGTTGATACAGGTTACATGAACTTAATGCCAATTTATTCAATATTCATGCTATTTTTCCCGGAGCCGAGCTTTACCGATTATCACAGCTCAGGGCCAGCCAGAGGTTTTCAGCGCTTCTTAAGTGCCAGACCTACATACTTTTTAGTATTAGTAGCAACTATTGTAATGACTAGCATTAATCACTTACTTTATGAAGATACTTTTCTTTATGCCATTACAGCTGTTTTAATATATTTGAAGTTTAACTTAACTTCCTACCATGCCCACAACATTAGTTTTGAGTATCTGGATAGAGCCTACCCTGAGCATCCGGCAATTACAGCTGTTACTAGAAGAGAAAGTGATGAGAGAAGAGATTTCTATTTTGCGCTCATCTTTTTACTAGTCTTGAATATTGTTGACTACTTTATATCTGCTCTAATATTCCAATGGGCACCATTACATATGCATGATCCAGTGGGAATATTATTGGTTACTACTGTAGAAAACTTATTATTAGTATCTACTGACTTTATCTTTGAGTTTAGAGTTTTAGATAAATACTATATTCCTTAGAATATATTGTTGCTTGATAATATGCTTAACGTCGAGGGTGAGAGGGAAAAATCTTCTGCCCTCTTTTTGAATCTTTATAAATGCTAGTACTTTTCTGATATATAATTAAGTAATAGAATTATTTGTTCTATTATAGAGAATTGTTTATTTATATTTAATGGAGCTTGAAATGAAAATTATCAATTTAGAACGTACCGTCTACAGTCTTAGTGAAGAATATCCAGAAGTTATAGATATTATGGTTGAATTAGGTTTCAAAGAAATTGCAAGTCCTACTGCAAGAAATACTGTAGGTCGTGTAATGACAATCCCTGCTGGAGCTAAGATTAAAAACATTGATATAGATACTGTTATTGCTAAGTTCAAGGAGCATGGTTTTGAAATTGAAGGTTCTGTTGAAGTAGAGGCTGGGTCTGAGTCAGTTTCAGTTTCGACTGAGGACGTGCCTGAAACCTCTTCACAAGAAACTGCTACACAATCTTTCTCTGAGAAAGATTTATCTGGCCGTCAAGAAATGCTCCAAGATTATTTAACACGCTTGAATGAAGGTGAAGAACTAGAATCTGTTCGTGCAGATTTCGTGGAAAACTTCGAATCTGTTGATGCAACTGAAATCATTGAAGCGGAACATGCCTTAATGGCCAAAGGTACTCCTATCGAAGAAATTCTTAAACTTTGTGATTTACACTCCGCTCTATTCCATGGTTATACATGTACTGAGCGTACAGCTGAAGGTATTAGCTCTAACTTTTCGACCTTAGGTGCCGAAGAAATTCATGACTTAGAAGATGGTCACCCTGTCAGTATATTCTTAGACAAAAATATTAAGCATGAGAGAATCATTTCTAATTTGAGGGTAGCTTTGGACAAAGACGTTTTAGAATTTTCAAAACTATTAGATTACTTAAGACCTCTCATTGAGCACTATAAGTCTAAAGGTGATTTACTCTACCCTATTCTTGAAAGAGAATACCAAATGATGGGCCCTGCTGTAGTTATGTGGGGAGTAGATATTGAGATGCGCCAAGAAGCTAAGAGAATCACTTTCTTAGAAGATCGCAACGAGCAAAAAACAGCTACAGAAGCTCTATTAACTCGTATGCAAGAGATGCTCTACAAGGAAGATAATATCCTCTATCCACTATGTTTAAATAATTTCAGTGAAGAAGAATGGTATTTAATCCATGATGATCTAACTAGATACTTCGAAGACACTCCCGCTTGGACAGCTGCTGAAGAGTTTATTAATGCACAGAATGCTGATAAATTAGCTCAAATAATAAATGGTAATTCTGAAGATAAATACATAGATTTAGCAAGCGGTAGAATGACCCTTGAACAACTGCAAGCTCTTTTAAATACACTACCTTTCGAAATTACATTTATTGATGAAGATAATATCCATCGCTACTTCAATGAGGGGGATGGTGAGAAATTCTTTAAACGTCCTAGAGTATCCCTTAACCAAGAGATTCGCTACAGTCACCCAAGAAAGGTATATCCAAGAGTTGAAGCATTGATTAATGCTTTTAAATCTGGAGTTAAAGATAGTTTTGGTATGTGGAGTGAAGATTATGGGAAGACTATCTACACTTATTTTGTAGCAGTACGCAATGGTGATGAATTCTTAGGAACAATTGAAATAGTTCAGGATATGACTTTTGCCAAAGAATATTTTGAGAAACAAAATAGTGGCGAGTAGGATTTAAGCAGATAAGAATCTATCGTTTCAATCGTTATGCAACTATAGGCCGTTTTATCGTTTCATTTTGCAACGATAGAGCTATCGTTTCACAATAAACGCAAAGAAAAACGAGACTTGGAAGTAAAATTCCTTGTCTCGTTTCTTGTTTCTAATATATAAGCTGTGGTAAATTTCGAAAACACTTCGAAATATAAGCAATAACTATCTCTTTGAGAATTGGCTTGCTTTACGAGCTTTCTTAAGACCGTATTTCTTACGCTCTTTAACACGTGGGTCACGAGTTAAGAGACCAGCCTTCTTAAGTAGTGGACGGTATGTATCTGAATCATATGCTAATAATGCATTAGCGATTCCGTGACGTAAAGCACCTGCTTGTCCTGAGATACCACCACCTGTGATTGATGCAAATACGTCGAATTGACCGACTGTATTTGTTGTTTCAAATGATTGGTTAACGATTAACTCTAAAGATTTTAATGGGAAATATTCACCTAAATCTCTACCATTTACTTCATATTTACCTGTACCTGGTAAGATACGCACCTTAGCAATTGCTTGCTTACGACGTCCTGTACCGTAGTAGTATGTTTGGCCGTGAGGGGCCTTCATTGTTGTTGATTTCATATGTTAGCTCCTATTCCTAAATATCTAATACTTCTGGGGTTTGTGCTTCATGAGGGTGGTTAGGACCTGCATAAACTTTAAGTTTCTTAATTTGTGCACGACCTAATTTATTCTTAGGCAACATTCCCTTAACTGAGTGCTCAATCATTTTTTCTGGTTTACGGTCACGTAAATGACTGTAACTCATTTCTTTTAAGCCACCAATGTATCCTGTATGGTAACGATAAAATTTATCGTTCCATTTGTTTCCTGTTAAGTTGATCTTCTCTGCGTTTACTACGATAACGAAGTCGCCTGTATCCACGAATGGTGTGTAAGTTGGTTTGTTTTTACCTGTTAAAACCTTAGCAATCTCTGTTGAGATTCTACCTAAAGTCTTATCTTCGGCATCTACAACATACCACTTGCGATCGATATCTGATTCTTTTGCAACGTATGTCTTCATCTTTCTTCCTTCCTCTAAATATTTTCATATTTAAACTTCATTTATTTTTATGGGCAAAGCCCTAATCCGGGCAAAATGCTTATACATATTACCACTTTATTAGGGCTTGTCAACTCTTTTTTCAATTTTCTTACTGGCTCTTACACTATCTCTCGTTTTCTCTTGTTTTCTCTCGTTTTCATTTTTAGCAGTACCAGTGAACCAAAATTATTCTTCAATTTTATTTTCTTCTGAAGAGTCGATGTCATCGGCATCTACTGTCTCAGCTTCAACTTCTTCAGCAGAATTTTCTTCAATTACTTCATCAGTTGTTTCTTCTGTTTCCTCATTTTCTAACTCACCATTGATTACTTTCCAGACAATATCTTTTTGTTTCTTGGTTAAGCTTCCACCTTTATAGAAATCGTAAAGAGTATTAATTTCATCAATAGTCATATTGCCGCTATCTTCCCTGTAGTCTTGGAAGGCTAGCATCTTATCTAGTGCTAATTCTCTGTCTACAGCATTTAGTTCTAATATATCCAAGTGATGATCCTCATCATATTCTTCAACTAAGATATGGCCGTCACCATCTGTATCTAGAGCCATAGTTACATCTTGTTTTCTTGCAATAAACTCTTCAAGTTCTTCTCTTTCTTTCTTAGATATCTTATTTTGCCATAGATAAATTAGAGCTATAAATATTAACCCTAAAATACTAGATACTAAACCAATGTTGAAGCCTCTAGGTACGAAGACAAGTTCTAATTCATGCTGACCAGCAGTTGTAGGAACAGATAGTAGTGCCCCTTCAGATATAGCTTGAGTTTCTACTTTTTCTCCATCTATATAAGCTGCCCACGATGAATCATAAGGGATATTTAAGTATAGATAACCGTCTTGATCAGCGTTATATGTCGCCGTCAAGGAATTTGCATTCCACTCTTGTACATCAATCATGCGGTCTTGTAGAGCCATCATTGTTGATTCATAAGCTTCTCTATCCATGCTTACAGCATAAATCTTGAATGTACTTGCATTACCATCTTCCTGATTTACATTAATTTCAATCTCATCGCCTGCATGTGTGAAACCTAAGTCAAATGTCTCAATCCAGTGAATTGATCTATTCTCTGCAAGTCTGACAGTTCCAGCAGTTTCTGCATCTTCACCACCAGATCCAAGATTCTCATTAATTGTAATTTCAATTGAAGATCTCTTATCTGGGTCAATTGCGAAGTAGATGTATTGGTCTTCAGGAACTGTGTATGTAAGTGTCATTAAGCTTGAACCACTTGTGGATTCAGGTCTAAATGACATACCGCCTCCGCCTAATCTAGTTACTGGTTGGAAGTTAAATCCTGAGTCAACATCTAAATCAAATGGGATAAATAAGTCTTCTTCTCCAAGTGCAAATAACAAGCTATTCCAGTTATCGAATGGAGAACCATATACTGGATTCCAGTAAAGTAATTCTTCACTAGTTGGTACACCAATCTCAATAGCAAATGGATTTCTAGAAACTGTCATCTCTTCATGTGTAGCTACTGTTTCAATAGCAACATCTCTGGTAGCACCATTCTTTCTCAATAGATACTCAATACCTAATAATGAGTTTCCTACAGGTGTGGATGCTGTAAATTTGTAGCTGTTAATGTTATTTCCGTGGTATCCAAGTTTTCTAAATAATCTAGCTGTATCTTCTCTACTTGTAGAACTAAACATAGTGAATCCTGGATATCCATAGAGAGCACCATCGTTTGTGGTCTTCTGAGGTAGGATTTCCATTCTATAGAAATCATCCCCTGCATCTGCTCTTAACTCTTCTAGCATTATTTCTACATCTTCAAAATCATTGGTGAAGCTATTGTAGGAAGTGTAGACCTCTTCTTCTCTAATGGTGTTTACAGTAACTAGAGTATTTATAGATAACTCACCAATGACAACAACCGCTAGTAGTAAGCTTGCTGTTCTAAAGAAGTTTGGATTTCTAAATAGCGCAAATATTCCAAGATAAATTAAGAAGAATAAGATATTTATAATTGCATCTTCTCTGCTTAATGAAGCATTATGCTCATACAAGATTACAAACGCTACTCCTATAAGTGAGAGGATCATTAATGTGCTTGGTTTGTATTCCTTCATTACGGTCAAAGCCCTAAAGATAATAATCAGCAGCACAAATGAGAACAAGAATGAATATCTATAAGGTAATTGGTTTGGATAGTGCATACCATGCCAGATGAAGTTCAAGATATTTACATTAAAGGAAATATACAAGAAAGCTAATAATGATAAGTGACCTAATTTCTCAGATGCAGATATCTTCTTAGAGAATATGTATATCGGTAAGAATATAAATATTAAAATTCCTATATAAACATTTGGTAATCCATCTCTAATACTTGGATCTTGATTCATTAAGTTTTTACCCATGAAATCAAATGTATTGAATTGGAAGGTTAAATCACTTGGGAAAGCATCTCCCGCAGCAGATGTATCAAATAGAGATAGTATTGTTGGCAGTAAGATTATTGCACTTATTAATAATGCAACTCCTGTAGCAATTGCAATACGGGCAAAAGTCGGCCAGAACTTTAATCTCAATAATCCTAAATCATAATTATCTTTAATCACTTGTTGATCTGTTTCATCATCTAGTTTTGGAGTGTAGCTTGTAGATATTCTATTATCAGAAACTATACCAAGATTCTCGTTGATGATTTCTTCTCGGATGGAGTGTTGCTCTGCTTTTGCCGAAATATAAACAACGAAGAAGTAGACTAAAGTGAAGAAACATGTGAAGAATGCGATGTAGTAGTTAATCATTAGAGATAGTGCCAGAGTGATTATGTATAGACCCATGCGTCTTTCTCTAACCAGGCGGTTCACACCGAGTGCTACAAGCGGCAGTAAGGCTACAACATCCAACCACATGATGTCCCAGGAATAGGCGAGGTTGAATGCATTTAGTGCATATGCAGTAGCAATAATAATTATGAATATATCTGTTGATTTATCTTCCAGAGTATTAGATCTAATCATGCTCTTGGAGCTAACAGTATGCTCACCCAAGCGCTTAGCAGGTCCCTCTAGAAGGAAGTAAGACATGGCTGAACCAGATAGCCCAATCTTAAGAACAGTTAAGACCATGACAGCTGTACTAATTTGCCCTTGTGGGAATATTAACAAGAGTAAGTTTAATGGAGACGCCGCATAGTAAGCGATTAATGCATAAAAGTTAGTTCCTAAACCGACAGACCAAGAATAAAAGAGGCTCTCACCTGACATTATCTTTCGTCTAAGCTCAGACAAGAAAGAAACATATTGATGGTATAAGTCAATTGTTAAAGGAGTTCTATCGCCGACTGGATAAAAACCAATAGCGAAATACGATATTTGTAGAATAATTGCTGGTATTAAAAAAGATAGTAAAAGTATGATTATTCTCTTTTGTCTCTTAGTATTCTTCATAAATTTTCCCTCATTATTTCCAAATTAAAATCATTTTAACTTGTTTCGAGCATTAATGTTTAAATTAATCTTCTTGCATGCTCTCAATAAGTTTCTTAAGCTCACTTTTTCTTAATGTTGTTTTCCCTTGTAATTCAGCTAGGATAGTCTTCTGAGTATCCCCAGCTTCAATTCCATTAAGAATTATTGCTTCAATTTCATTTACTTCCTGCTCTTCATCAAGCGCAAGTTCTTTATCGCTTGCTCTATCTAAAACAATAACAAACTCACCTCGTGGAGCATTTTCTTGGAAGTGTGTTAGCGCTTCTTCAACAGTTGTTCTAATAGACTCTTCATAGAATTTTGTAAGTTCTCTACCAAGATATATTTTACGCTGACTAAATCCAGCCTCAATCATATCCTCCAGAGTCTTAATAATTCTATGGGGAGCTTCAAAAATAATACTTATACCTTGGTAATTTTTTATTGAATCGAAATATTCATTTCTAAGTTTATCTTTTAATGGTAAGAATCCAATAAATCTAAAATCACTTGAATCTAGACCACTAAGAGCAACTGCTGCAGTAGATGCTGAAGGACCAGGCACGACTCTCACCTCAAAACCTGCCTCCAAACATGCATCGACTAATTCAGCACCTGGGTCAGAAATAGCAGGCATACCTGCATCTGAGATTTGGGCTATGCTTTTGCCATCTTCTAGCAACTCTAAAACATGTGGAATTCTAGATTGAAAATTATGCAGATGGTAGCTCAAGTAAAATGGCTTAATACCAAACTGATTCAATAGATTTGCGCTAGTTCTAGTGTCTTCAGCGAGGACTGTATCTACCTTAGATAATGTAGCTAGAGCACGAATTGAGATATCGCCAATATTGCCAATAGGTGTAGCAACTAAGTAGAGAGTTGCAGGCTCTACAGCAATTTCATCCCATATTTCATGTAGTTTTTCATTAGGATAGCTCATATCTTGTCCAATCTATTCTTCATAAAATTTAGCTACTTCTTCAGTATATACTCCATCTTCCTTATATACTATTAAATCCTCGTCCCATTTGAAACTCACATTTTTACTCTTTTTACACGCAAGAAGGAAAACTTTGGGATTAGCATACTCTTTAGTCTTAACTTGTCTTAGTCTAAATGGATGTAGCCCATGCTTAATAGCTATACTAATAACATCAGCCAATCTCTCTGGCCTATGAACCATAGCCATAGTTCCATTATTTTTTAATGACTTAGAAACAAATTCTATATATTGGTCTAAGCTAATATGCATCTCTTCTTTAGCTGAACCAACTTCTCTACCACCATCTGTGCTCATATCTCTGACAGGTCCTGAGTTAAGTTTAAAGTATGGTGGATTGCATATAGCCATGTCGAAATCTCTAGGCGTGCTAGCTGATTCCATTAAATCTTTAATATCTGCATTTAAAGCTTCAAATCTTTTAGTGAGAGCATTTATTTTCAAGTTCGCATCTAGTAATTCAGAAGGTCTCTTCATGATTTCCACTGCTAAACCTGTAGAGTTAGGAATTAGCGCAGAGCTTAATACTGTTAAAATCCCACTTCCAGCACCTGGGTCAAGAATTTTAAAATCACGTCTGCGATTTTCTAAATCCTTCATATTCTTAATTGTTAAAAGAGATGAAGCAAAATGAGCCAAGAAAACTTGCTCATTGCCAAATTTAAAACTATCTTCTAATTGGAAAAACCTAAGATTATTTCTACCCAATTCTTCTAATGTAAGATCTGGATAATCCTTAATCTTTTCTAGATAATCTGGGATTTGTGCGGGGCTGTTGGGTATCATAGATGCTCCTCAATTTCGCTATTAACTCTAATTACTTCCCTTGACTACACGACCTTTAATCTTTATAAAGATACCGCCGACCATGTTTAGGAGGACTTTGACCTCTCTCATACCAAGAGCGAAGGCTGCTGCGAAGTAAGAACCAAGTGCCACTAGACCGTAAACTACGTACTGAACTAATTGAACAAACTTGACGGAACTCTCTGGCATTATTGTTCCAACTAAAACTAGCGCTGCAAATGTGAAGAATGCTGCAACCAGACCCTTAACTGCGAACTGACCCATGTTCTTGATTTCTAGACCAGGTACTGTCTTTCTAACAATTATGTATGAGACGACGAGAACTATCACGTTGTATGAAACACTGGCCAAAGCCAAGCCCTCTACACCCATTCCCATAACATTGATGTAAATCTCACAGAAGAGTGCATTCAGAGCTAGTGAAAGCACTGATGTTAATAGGGTGATGTAATTCTTCTGAACAGCGAAGAAAATTTGATTCATGAAGTATACAAATGCACTGATAATTAAGTCAAATGCAAAAATTCGCAGCAGTGACGCGGTTGTAGCGACGTCTGCATCTGTATATGTAGCAACATTCCATTGGAAGACTGCTCTAACAGTATCTTGCGGGAATACCGCAAATAGCACTGCTGCTGGCAGTAAAATAAATGTTGTTAATTTAAGAGTTGTACTTAAGAAACTGGATGCTTCTTTTCTAGCTCCTCTAGCTAAGAAACCACTTACGTTTGGTAGTAGGAAGGCACCAACACTGTTGATAATAATCTGGTAAGGAAGGTTAAAGAGCGTATTAGCATTTCTTAAACCTGTGATTGCGTGCGCACCAGGGAAAGCACCAGTAAAACGCTGCTGAACAATAGTATTTAACTGTCTAACAGTACCAGATAATAAAGATGGTAAGGCGAGTGTTACTAAGCGCCATAATTTTCTATCTTTAAACTTAATACGAGGTCTAAATTTCTTCATATATGGACGACCGAAGTAGAACATATATAAGAAGTACATTAATGCTGCAACAACAATACCCCAAGAAGCTCTAACAGCGCCACCCTTATTAGGAGCACCTAAGAAGGCAATGGCCAAGAGGCCGAAGAAGTTATAAACAGTATCACCGAAGGCTGGAAGTCCATAAACCTTATTAGCTGTTATTACCGCTGTTAATATCGCAATTAAAATAAAGAAGAAAGTTTGTAGATAAATAACTCTACTTACAGATGCTGCAATATCTAAAACAGCAGGGTTTTGACCAGGGTTTAACCAGCCTAAAATTTGTGGAGCAAAAATCTCTCCAATAAGCATGAAACCGAAGAATAAGACAATTATTAATGTGAAAAATGAATTTAAGCTAGGCCAAAGATCATCTTCTTCATCTCGCTCTATAGCACCAGATAGCATAGGTACAACTGCAGCGCTCAAGGCACCTGCAATAAGCATATTGTAGACTAAATCTGGAATTGAGAAACCTAAGTTATAACCGTCAGATACAACACCAAAACCAAATCTGGTAGTGATCATGATTTCTCTGACGAAACCAAGAATCTTAGTGAAGATTACAGCTACCATGTAGAAGAGAATATAGCCAGAATAGGACGACAATCCTTGTGCCTTCCTATTATGTTCTTTTTTATCTGAGTTATAAAGCTTGCTCATTCACTAATGCTGCCCATAAAAAATCAAGTTAATATAATTAATTGAGCAGTTCCAATCATCCCATATTTTTATGCGCTACAAGAGTTAAATAGAGTTTGTATATATTAAATCTTTAAACAAGCGCACGAAGTCTATTCTAAATAAGTTTTCTTATAAAGTCACTAAACAAAATAGCAACTATTATCATTAGATATATCTATATATTAATATTCCTGTCTAAAATAAAAGAAATTTTTATTAAGATAAAGAAGTACCTAAACGCAATAGCATAGCATTGATAGTCATTTCAAAATTACTATTAGCCTTCAACTTTTTGTCAGTGTCATTGATTATAGCAATAGATTCTGACAAATTGCTGACAGATAAGTCTCTAGATTTTTGAACTTTACGAATATAATCAATATAGTCATCATTCATAAACAAGTCTGAGTCTAGCTTCTTATCGCCCTCGCCTACTATTAAACTCCAGTCTCTTAGAAAACTAAGTAAGAATTGGAAGGCTACTTGCACATCATCCTTAATAGAATTCCAATAATCAAAATCTACAGTCAAAATATCTGATGCATCATGACTTAAGAAATTAATGAAATTCTTAAATAAGTTTTGTCTTAGACCAAGTAATTCTTCATTATTAGCTAAGTCAAGCGCCAATTTCGCTAAACCAGAAGAAAAATTCATAGCCAATCTCTTCTTATCTGGATCCAGAATTCCATGTGAGTTTAAATAATCTTCAAGTTCTTGGTCAGATAACCTAGGCAAATCTATCTCAATGGCTCTAGACCTAAGAGTAGGCAATAATCTAGTTTTATCATCTATGTAAATAACGAAGTATGCATAAGTAGGTGGCTCTTCTAAATCCTTAAGCAATGAATTTTGAGCATCCTCTCTAATAGCATTACCATCTATCACCCACACTCTATTATTAGAGATTTGCGGCCTCAAGAAAATCTCTGCATTAATATCTTCTCTAATAGATTTAATAGGAATATTTTTACCCTTAGATTCAGGTTCAAGAATTTTAATATCTGGATTTGTACTTGCCTCTAAATATCTACAAGAATTACATTCTTTACAAGCACCGTTGCTATCTGGATTTAAGCACAATATGTGAGAAGCTATGGCATTAGCCCATAGCTCCTTATCACTCCCCTGCTCCGCAGCTAAAACATAAACTTTATCCTTAGCATTTTCCACTAAAGAATAAAGTCTAGTTTTTAAATCAGCACGTCCAGGTAAATCTAAATAGTTATTACATCTTTTCAAAGTATTCGACATTTGTAATAAATACTGTAGCACCACCTACGTTAACTTCAACAGGTCCACCTGAGTAGCCACCAGTGCTTGTATCAAATTGATTAGCATCAACAGCAACCTTGTGAGAACTTGAGTGTGCTCTAATGATATCTAGAACTTCCTTAACCTTATCTTCCTCTACAACAACCATTAAAGTTGTGTTTCCAGATCTCAAGAAACCACCTGTAGAACTTAATTTAGTAACTCTAAATCCATTCTTGTTAAGTTGTCCCATAACTCTTCCACTATCGTCATCATGAACAATTGTAAAAATTAGTTTCACTGTACTTTACCTCCTATAAATTAATAATTTTATTTAATTCGTTTCTAATATCTTTATTTACTTCTTCAATAGATTTAGATGCATCAATTAATTTAATTCTCTCTTCTCTACCAGCGAGCTCTAAATATTTCTCTCTAACTCTATGCTTAAAAGTAAAATCTTCTGATTCCATTCTATCAGAACTTGAATTTGTCTCATCAGCTCTTTGTCCAGTTCTTGCAATTGAATCCTCAACTGACAAGTCCAAATATATAGTCATATCCGGTCTTGTGTTCTCCACGGCAAAAGCAATAATCTTCTCAGTATACTCCTGATTCAAACCTCTACCACCTACCTGGTAAGCAATAGTTGAATCATAAAATCTATCGCATATAACCCAAATTCCTTCTTCAAGTGCTGGCTCAATCTTCTCTCTCACCAACTGCGCTCTAGCTGCATTGAACAATAATAACTCAGCCTCAGCTGTCATATTATTATGTTCTTTTCCCAGCAATAACTCTCTTATAGATTCACTTAAGTTTGTTCCACCAGGTTCTCTTAAAGAGATAAATTCAATATTTAATTCATTAAGATAATCTTCAATTAGAGCTAATTGTGTACCTTTTCCAGCACCATCTACGCCCTCAATCGTCAAAAATTTACCTCTACTCATTAAATACTCTCCTTGGCCCTCTACTCAAATCTACAAATGGATATTTGAAATAGCTTCAATCTCTAATTGAATTTCTCTTTCAATATCTAAAATCTCTTCTCTAATATCTTCAGCTGTCTCCATCTCTGCGAGTGCTTCACGATCTATAGGATCTGCTGCAGGTCTTCTTGCAGGCTTTCCTTTTGTAACTCTATGAGGAGCTTTATTGCTTCTATTACTTGTATTGCTTGTATTACTTGCTTGAGCATTGTGTTGAGTCGTAGCTTGTTTAGTATTAGTTTGAGTCTTGTTTTGGCCTGACTGAGTATTTTGTGTAGCTTTTGGACTTGGCTTATTAGTATTAGCTGCAGGCTTGTTATTTTGAGTCCTATTATTTGTAACTACTTTACTCTCAGTTGTCTCCTGCTTGGCACTAGTAGTAGTTTGCCCTTTAGACTTATAAGTTTTTTGCGTATTTCTACTGTGTGTTTGCTGATTAGTTCTACTCTTAGCCTGACTCTGGTTTGAATTACTTCTTTGCCTATTTCTTGTTTGGCTGCTAGAACTAGCATTACTACCCTTCTGATTATCTCGAGGTTTAGCTGCACTAGTATTTGAATTTTGTTTGTTATTGTTATTGCTATTTCTAGTCTGAGCCTGAGCATTTCCACTCTCAGATTTTCCACTAGTTTTAGAAATGTTTCTCTTTGAATAAGTAGATCTATTAGGTCTCTTTTGACCAGCGGGTCTCGCTTTTACCCTATCTTGAGAATTACTTTGACTATTTCTTCTATCTTCTGCCATAAATACCTCTATTCATCATCCGCTGCGACTGTGCCCTTACTTGGCTCAAATTCGCTAGAGCTTGGTGTAGTTACTGTTCTACCTTCTGCGCTCTCGGATGCAATAACCCTCTCTAATTCTTCATCTCTTGTTTGTCTTCTGCCTGCCTGATTCAACAGCTCTTCGGCTTCTTCATCCAAATTGTACAAATCAATTAAATCTTGTATTTCTCTACTGCCTATTGACCTCATCCTTATACCATTTATTATTGTATTTTCATCTATGGCCAAAGCCTCCGTAAGCAAATTCAACTCTAATACATAAATAGGATTGCTTGGCTCTTCAGTTGTTGTAGGTTCAGTTTCTTCAGTAGTTTCTGTTGTTTCAGCTGTTGTAGTTTCCTCTGTATTATCTGGGTCAGGAGTAGGAGTTGGTGTAGGTGGGAATGTAGGTTGAGTTAAGTTATCTGCATATAAACCTAAGCTCTCTGTACTTGTTTCAGTAATACTTCCTGGGAAAGATATAAATCTGTATGCATGTACATGCTCTGTAGGGTCTGCCATTAGTTCAGAAGCTAAATCTCTAATTGCACTTACATAATCTTCAGTTGTACTAATTTCTTTAGCCAAGAGAATATCTACTCTAACTGGATAAATGTTTTGACCACTAATTAAATTTGCATCAGATAGTGATATAGGAACTGAATTAATACCTTCTAACCAATCTGAATTAATCTGAATGAATTCATCAAATTCATCTTGGAAGTGCTCTATTGTTCTTGATTCATAAAGATCATCTACTATTTCATTTTCTTCGCCAAAGTGCCAGACATAAGATGCATTAAATACAGTACCTGCATTGTTTGCCTCTGCTGTGCTACTAAGTCCAATAGGGAATACAGAAAGACCCACATTGCTCACAGTGAATGTGTCAGATGGATATCTCCTGTTTAATTCTTCTTCGATTCTGCCCTTCATATTGTTGGTGAAAATAAATCCACCGATAAAAACAATAGCTAGTACGGCAACAGCGATTATTGCTTTTGTACGACGTTTCAACTTAAGTCGTCCTCCGCCTTCTCATAATTTTATTTTCCGATTATATCGTATAGTAAATAAGTGTTCAAATACCGATATAACTTGTAATTATACTATACTTAGTAATTCCCTTTGATTAGGAATTTACAGCTTTGCCATTACATTTTACCTTATAATTGAATATGTTTTAGTAAACTATAATTAATATAAATTAGAAATTGGGAGAATTTAAATATGCAAAAAATATTGAAATTAACTTCTTCACTTCATGAGAAGATATGGGGTGGGGACGCTCTTGCAAGTGAATACAACAAAAACTCTGACTTGGATAACATCGGGGAGTCTTGGGAAATATCCGCACATGCTGATGGCCCTGCAGTTATTAGCAACGGTGAACTTGCTGGTCAAAAATTAAGTGATGTTTTGGCAGACCACCCTGAGTTGGCAGGAACTTATGCTGAAAATATTGGCTACTTCCCTATCTTAACTAAGTTCATTGACGCTAGAGATTCATTATCTGTACAAGTGCATCCTGACGACGAGTACAGTCGTGAACACGAGAACGATAACGGTAAAACAGAAATGTGGTTTATTGTTGCTGCCGAAGAAGATAGTTTCATTTATTTAGGTGGTAAAGAAGATTTCACCGAAGAAGAAGCTCGCCAAGCAATCGAAGAAGGAACTTTCACTGATTTATTAAGAAGCATTCCTGCTAAACCAGGCGACGCATTCTACGTTCCATCCGGGACTATCCACGCAATTGGACCTGGATTATTAATCTATGAAGTGCAACAAAGCTCAAATGTTACTTACAGACTCTACGACTACCAACGTAAGGATAAAGATGGAAATACACGTGAATTACATATTGAAAAATCTATCGACAATATGGATTTTGGCCCAGTAGATGAGAAGTTCATTAAGCTAGCTGGCGAACGTGACAACGAAGAATTATTCCACGGTAAATACTTCCAAGCAGATGTAATTGATTTAGATGGCGATAGAGTATTTGATTTAACTACAGAAAGCTTCTTAGCATTTACAGCTGTTGAAGGTAATGCAACATTGACTGTTGACGAAGATGTAGTTGAATTAGCTAAGGGTGAATCTGCACTAGTTGTGGCACCTACTGAAGATGGTCAAACTGCAGTTATTAATGGTAATGGTCAATTTATTAAGATCCAAGCAGTTGCTAATGAGGAAGAGAAGTAGTTTTTTGGTTTGGTTCCTCGAGAATTGTAGCAAATTGTGATTGAAAGTAGTTAAGAGGCTCTTGCGAGCCTCTTTCGTTGTTTATGGGTTATTTCTTAGGATTTTCTCCATTTTCTTACCTCTTGCTAATTCATCAATTAGCTTATCGAGATAACG
>CAZVJQ010000015.1:0-37641 GCA_964627125.1 uncultured Fastidiosipila sp.
ATGTCCTAGGTTTATTTACAATAATTGAATTATTATTCACTTGTAAGTGTATAAAGCGTTAGTTCTTGTAAGTTTATGCAATCGGGCTTTTGGATTTACCTCGTTGCTGCAATACTTAGAATTCCTTGGTTCAACAAATATTATTATCACAATTATTTACCATCTAAAATTGAATAAATGGCAGAAAATATTAGATATGATATAGAAAACATATCTTTATTAAGGTTATTGAATTTTTGAATGTTATTATTTTTGACAGTTTGGACAGTATACAGTTGTTCTTCCAGATAACTTTTCACTCAGAAGAGGAGTATCACAGATTAGGCAATTTTCTTTACCTCTACCATATACTCTTAATTTATTTTGGAAACTTCCCTTTTCGTTATTAGCAGTCCTATAGTCACTAAATGTAGTTCCCCCGCTAACTATTGCATCAGATAGAATATTTATTATTGCTAAGTGTAGGAGAGAAGCTTCTTCCATAGTAATACTTGCAGATGGTCTAGTAGGCAGTATTTTAGCTGTAAATAGGCTCTCGTCAGCATATATATTACCTATGCCTGCAACAAGCTTCTGATCCAATAGAGAGGATTTAATGCTTCTTTTAGGGTGGCTTTGAAGTCTGTTGAAGAAATATTCTTTAGTGAAATCAATAGATAGAGCATCTGGTCCTGAATTTAAGCTCAGAAGTAATTCATCATTAGTTTTATTTTGGACAAAATATAGTTTCCCAAATCTTCTAACATCATTGAAAATAAGGTCTCCGTTAGGGAAGACAAACTTCACATGACTATGTTTATGGTGAATAACTTCGTCTTGTTCTACTGTATTCATTGCAGATAAGAATAATAACTTTCCTGTCATTCTCAAATGCACAATTAATTGATGACTATCTTCAAAATTAATAATAAGGTACTTACCGTGTCTTGTAACAGCTAGTACTTGTTTATTAATAAAATGAGCATGGTCAATAGAACTACCTTTAATGCCAATAATATCTTGGCGCTTAAAGACAATATCTTGAAGAGTTCTAGATCCTATATAGTCATTTAGATTATTCTTAATTGTTTCTACTTCTGGTAATTCAGGCATGCCAAAAGTTTAGCAGATTACTAAACTTTTGGCACGAAACAAAAAGGGAATAAATTGGGGGGAACCTATTATTCTAAAGTAAGGGTGTCGGACACATTATCGTCAGAATCGTTGTATTCATCTTCGCTCTCTGCGACTAATAATTTATCTTTTTTTAATAAGTTGGGGAGATTTACAGTAATCCTGTTTCGAATAGTTTCTAACTCAGCAAATGAATTTGATTCTTCGTTAGTTCTAAGTAAGGCATAGAATTGCTCTCTTAGATAAAGGAACTGCTTAATTAAATCATTTGGTTTAACTTCTAGTGCTGTACATATCTTCAATAACTTCATGAAGCTTATGATGTTATGTCCATTCTCTACAGCTGATAGATAACTAGAGTTAATGTCAGCTCTGACTGCTAGTTGAAGTTGGCTCAAACCTAGGAGTTGACGATGGTGCCTAAGTAATCCACCAAGGATTATGGGATCGATGTTTGCATCTTTTCTATTGTTCATACTTCTACCTCCATATTAGTTGCATCTTAGCTCATAGCAAATGTCTTAGATGCATAAATATAAACAAAAAATATTCTTGTTTAAATGAATATAAATCCATAATATTATAATTTGCATAACATGTCTATTGGGTATATGCGAAGTTTTCCAATTAAAGCGAAAAATATTGTTTTGTTTACAATATTACATTTTGCTAACCAAAATATTCTTATATAGGAATATATGTTTGAATCTCTTATAATGGTTAATAATATATTAGAAAAGTACGGAGGTGTGCTATGAAGGCAATAATTCTAGCAGCAGGATATGCAACTAGATTATATCCATTGACAAAAGATAAGCCCAAGGCTCTTTTACCAATTGCAGACAAGGAAATCATTAATTATATTGTGGACGAGTTAGTCACTATAGATGAGATTGATGAAATAATTGTAATTAGTAATCATAGATTTATTAATCATTTTAATCATTGGCAAGAAGCAGCAAGTAAAAACTATGATTGTAAAATTACAGTTCTTGATGATAATACAGTCAGCGATGAAGATAAATTGGGTGCAATTGGAGATATTGATTTTGTAATAGATGAACTTGAATTAGATGATGATTTACTAATTATTGCAGGTGATAATATCTTTACTTACCCACTATTAGAAATCTTCAATGAATATAAGAAACATGGACAAGACATGATTCTAGTTAAGAAACATGATGACTTAGAAGATCTTAAACGTTTTGCAGTTGTTCTAACTGATGAAAATAATATCGTAACTGACTTAGAAGAAAAACCAAGTAATCCAAAATCTGATTTAGCAGCTTATGCAACATATTTCTACAACAAAGAAACAATTCCACTATTTAAAGAATATCTAAATGAAGGTAATAATCCTGATTCACCAGGTAATTTCCCAGCATGGTTATACAAGAAGAAATCAGTGCGTGCACATGCATTTGAAGGTGAAGCATTTGATATAGGAACTCATCAGTCTTACAAGGAAGTTGATGAATACATAAGAGAAAATTTTAATAAGTAAGATTACTTGCGCTTAAACATGCGTGGGTATAAAATAAGTAGAAGAAAAATTTAATAAATATAGGAGTTAAACAACATGGCAGAAGGTAAAGGCAATATATACATTTTTGATCATCCATTAATTCAACATAAAGTAACTAAGATGAGAGATATTAATACTTCAACTAAAGAGTTTAGAGAATTAGTAAATGAAGTAGCGTTATTAATGGGATATGAAGTAACTAGAGATCTACCGCTAGAAGAAGTTGAAGTTGAGACACCTGTTACAACTGGAACATTCAATGTTCTATCAGGAAAGAAATTAGCATTAGTTCCTATTTTAAGAGCAGGTTTAGGAATGGTAGATGGAATGTTATCTTTAATTCCATCAGCTAAAGTTGGACACATCGGTTTATATAGAGACCCAGAAACCTTAGAAGCAATTGAGTATTACTGTAAACTGCCAGATGATGTATCTTCAAGATTAGTTATTCTTTTAGACCCAATGTTAGCTACAGGTGCAAGTGCAGTTGCAGCCGTAAACTCCTTAAAAGAAAGAGGAGTTACAGACATTAAATTTGTATGTACTATTGCAGCTCCTGAAGGTATTGAAGTATTACAAAAGAATCACCCAGATGTATCAATTTATGCAGCTGCTTGTGATGAAGGATTAAATGATCACTCATACATCATTCCTGGTCTAGGTGATGCAGGGGACAGAATCTTTGGTACTAAATAATTTTTTAGAGTTAAGAAAATTTTGTTATATGACCTCTCACACGAGAGGTCATTTTTCTTAACTACTGTATAGTCAACCTAAAATGTAAATTCAGTAATTTTATATGCGATACTGTACTTAATTCATACTCATCAAATCTATTCATGTATCTTGATTCTAAGAAACAGTCAACATTCTTAGATATTGAAGCTATAAAGAAACTACCCGCTCTTTGAACAATCCTAATATAAAGTTCATTACTATCTTCAATTCTTAACCTTAAATCAGAATGCTCATGACTCCCAATAGTGAACTCAGATGTTAATACATTCCAAGTCCTTAGAGTAGGCAGATTAGGGATATATCCTTCTATTAAATCCACTCTCATGGTTCTATTTAATTTTTGTGGATGTAGAGCCATCTTATCTGAATAAGTGTCATCAATTGTTGGGAACTCAAACTCATTCTTATCTAACTTAGAGCTGCTAAATTCTATTCTATATGGGGATCCTGGTGCCAATAATAAAAATATAACAGTAAGTGCAGACATAGCTACTATCGCCAAAAGAGTAAATAGATGAGATTGTTGAATTCCATTTTGTGAATATTGAATCGCATAAATTAACAAGATACAAATAAATGCAATTCCTATTAAAATGTTTGGAAAATTCAATGACCTAAGTACTAGACTAAATTTCTCTTTTAAAGAATCTTCAACCTTGCTACTAATTAATTTTTGATCTTTCTTAGCTGTTATTTGTTTCACATCTGATAAAGAATTTAATTCTCTATGTAATTCTTCATATCCACTAGGAATAGAGGATAACAGTTTCTGATACCCAACCTTATTACTATCTTTTTTATCTAACTCAATTAATCTTTTGACTAAACTAGTCATAAGCAATTTGAAGTTGTCATTGAATTCTTCTTTTGAATACATCTTAGTTTTCAATGGCAAATATACAAACTTTACTTCAATTGATTTTTTAATCTTATGAGCATAGATATTACTTATATCTAACAGAATATTCTCCACAGCCAACACAGAATTATTTATTATCTCAAGCATTAAACAAATCTCATTCATAAGGAAGATAATTTCATCTTTCTTAAGGGATGAATATACTTCATCTAGAGATTTATATTCAGCTAGAAAAGCGTAAAGACTCTGTTTTAATGCTACTTCGTGTATAGTCCATTTGAAAAAATAATCATTACGCCATGAGTCCAGCCATAGCAAGGGATATTTTGCATATTCTTGACTAGGCTCTGGCGTATAAAAAAGAATATTCTTTCCATTCTCTTTTGTAATTTCTATGTTTCCTATCATGTCTATGAGAATACCTGTGATAACTTACTGTAATCAAATGCGTCACTAAATAAACGACCTGTGAAATCTCTAATCTGCCCATTGAATATCAGAGCAACAGCGAGCACTATCGCAATGATAATTACTAATTCTAAAACCATTGATCCTGAATCCTCATTCAAAAAATTCTTGTACAGAGATTTCAGATTCTTACTTTTTACTTCATTTTTTCTTTTGTTCATTCTTCTTCCGTCCTTATTTATATTTCGATGCATCTTGTTTTTAGTATAGGTTCTTTCAGCTATAGATAATTCTTACAATTACTCACATTTAGCTAAAATTGTGAAAGTATTGGTGCTAAGCAGACAAGAAATACACTTAGAAGATTTAGCAACATAGGTACTAAATAGAGACTACTTTTCTTAGCAGTATCTTTTCTTCTATCTTCTTGCCACTTAGCTTGAATGTGATTTAATTGGAGTTTGAGTAAGGATAATGACTCTGTAGTTTTAGATAAAGAATACTGATTCAATAGTTCTAAAAAACTTATAAGCTCATTGTTATCCAATTTATTAGAAAAATTCTGAAAACTATCTTCAATACTCTTACCATTCCTAATATTCGCCTTAATAAATAGTAATTCTTGTCTCAAGGAGTTATTTAAATCTGAGTGCTCAAGGACATAAGTTAAAGAAATTTCAATGTTATTTCCTGCAGATATTAACAAAACTAAATGCTGTATAAACTTAGGCATATCTAATCTTACTTCTTGAATATATTCATTAGATTTCATTATTAGATTCAATTCAGGATAAAGAGCGAAGAGTAAAATAACAGATATTATTAAATATATAGGAAGTGAAAAAATGAACATAATCACCGAAGCTAAAATTGAGTAAATTAAATATCTATTCTTTTCCGTCCTTAATCTGTGTTTAAGTTCACTCTCGAGCCGGCTATCATTTGCAGAAAGTATTTGAATAGATTTCTCTAATCGAATCTTAAATATTATAAAAATTCTTCTGTGCTTCTTCTTTTGCAGTTTTAAAGATTTTTTCTTCATCTTAGTTTTTGACTTAGATTTCTTATTAGATTTTTTCTTAAATCTAGCAGGAGTGAAGTGCGATAAAGTAAACATTAAAGAGAAGAAGAATAGGGCATAGGCTATTAGTAATAACATACTTCCAAGGCTAGAACTATAAGCAGAGATTAAAAATTCAGGAATACTAGCTTTTAAAAATATTAGTATAAGATTTGGCATTACTGAGATGGTAATAGCTTCAACTAATTTTTGAGCATTATCTGCTATAAAGGTATTTTCTTCAGCCTTTTGATTTTGCATATAAAGTAAAACTTCTCTTACAAAGTTACTTGTTTGTATTCCTAAGTATTGTGGCTCACTTAATATAGAGAGACTTAGATTTGCATCTTCGCATGGAAATGCTGCAATTAATAATCTAGATATTTCAGAAAAACTAGCTCTAGATTCTATACTTCTTAGGATCTTATTTAATGATCTATTTAGTCTATTATTATTAGAATTTTTCAAGAAGTTTTGCACTGCAGCAGCTATAGCATTAGATAGAGCCTTATTCATGCTCAACTCACTTAGTAAAAATTGAATGAATTTTATAAATTGCCTCTCAACTTGTCTAAGAAATAAATAGTTAAGTAGATTAAGTAAATTCTTTATTATCAAAAGTGCTGAAACAATGGAAAGAAGAATTACTAATTGAATATTTTCTGTATAAAGAGATAGCAGCATAGCAAATAGAGAAGCTAAAAAAGCTATTAGACTAAAAATAGTCAATACTCTTGAATAATTTATAGTTCTTATCTTGCTTAAGATTTTCATTTGCTCCTCTATTCCTTAATATTTTGGTAAATGAAATTGAGTTTGAATATTTCATTTTTATCTTCTTCAATACTTGCTATTTCACTTATATATCTTTCACCAAATTCATCTCTTTTAATATTTATTATTAATTCAAATGCTGAAATGATTTGTTTTACTAAGTTGTCATAGTTCAATTTAGAACCCTCCGTGCAGAGGTCTGCCAATCTATAGATAGTCCCTCTAGCATCATTTGCATGAATTGTACAAAGAGTTCCCTGATGACCAGTCTGTGCAGATCTAAGCATTGCATATGCTTCCTTACCACGAACCTCTCCAACTATGATTCTGTCTGGTCTCATCCTGAGTGAGTTTCGTATTAACTCATCCATATCTACATTGTTTATAGGATTATTTAAGTCTTCTCGTACAACTAAACTTACCCAGTTATTCTTATCTTGGAGTTGTAATTCAGGTGAATCTTCAACACTAACAATCCTCTCGTCATTAGGAATAAATGCAGATAGAACATTTAACAGAGTAGTTTTACCAGTTCCTGTTCCGCCACTTATAATAATTCCTCGTTTCTTCTTAACTGCATCTTCAAGAAATGAACTTAATTCTTCAGATAGAAAAGAAGAGGAAATTAATTCATCTATAGATGGTTTTATGCCTGTGAATTTCCTAATTGTGAAAATTGGACCATCAGGTGCAATAGGAGCCAAAACTGCATGAGCTCTAGATCCATCTTCAAGCTTCAAACTAGCCATAGGTCTACTAATAGATAGATTCTCATTATGCCTAGAGAAGAAGGAGATGAGCATATTAGTTAATTCTTCAACAGATGAAAATCTCAAGTCACTTTCAAATATTTGTCCATGCATTTCATAGAAAATATTATCTGCACCATTAACCATAATTTCAGTAATTTCTTCATTGTCTAATAGAGGTTGTAATATCCCAAGCCTCCTTAATTTATTGAAGATTCTTGCAGATAATATTTCTATCTCATTTAAACTAAACTGATTAGATAAATTTTCCTTATTGACGTGCCAGGTAATAATTTCCTTAACTCTTACATCGCTAGCATCATCTTCGAGCAATAAATCCTTGTAGACAATATTTGTAATTCTCTCTTCAAATTTCTTCTCGTCAATTAATTTAGTTTCAGTCTTAGAAGCAGAACTTCGTTTGAAAAACATATTAATGACCTCCACTTTCATCGAAGACTTCATAAGTTGAATTTTGTGGAAGAGCAGCTATTAATTCAGAAAAATATAAATTATCTTTAACTGGATTTAAACTTGAGTGGGTATATAGCTTAGATACTTTACTAGCAATAATCATATTCAGCTTATGAGGCATATTTAGAGAAATAATATATAGCTCCCAGTAATCTGGAACTTGTGTATTAAGCCACTCAACGTATATTTCAATGCTCCTTCTAAAGACATCTTCATTTATAAATAGCCAATCATCAGGGTGCCTAGCTAATCTTATTCTTCTTGCATTTACTATCCATGGAGACTCTTCAATATATTTTCCTAAATCTTCAGTCTTAAATTGCCTCAAAGATAGCTGCATCAGATATTCACTAGAATTGTATTTGCTGTATTCATTGCTAGCTGGAAATAGGTAGGATGGACCAATATTAAGAATGTATTTATACTTATTAGAAGAAAATCTAATAGAGTTCGCAATAGAAATAAGTAAATTCTCATTACTGCTAGCAGATATAAAAGCTTCTACAGTTTGTCTCTTTTCTAATTCTGGATACATAGATATAAGTAAGTTTTGTACTTCATTAGCAATAGCAGATATAGGCGAAAATCTAAATAATTTACTCTCAGGTTTTACAGATGAATTATCTAAGAAAGGATCATCTGTAAAGAGTTTTAGACCACCTTCTAGCATAGGAAATTGATCTGGATTATAGATATCGAAGAATATTTCATCAGAATTAGGCTCAATGAAGAAAGGGACATTAATAGCCTTAAATTCATAATCTTTCAATAATTTTTCTAACTTACTGCTAAGACTCTTGGCAAAGTCCAAATCAAAATCAATAACTCTTATTACAATTTTCATCGCATCCTCCTAATTCGTTCCATAATTTTAATTAGTTCAGAGACTAAAATTTGTCTACAAATAACTTCGAAAAGAACGAAACAGCAACAATGGAAAATATAGAAAGGTGAATATTTGTAAATTTTGAAAAATCCATATATTTTTTCAAATAGATGTTATACTGTATGCACTTATCAAGAGAGGTGGAGGGATACGGCCCTGTGAAACCCAGCAACCGACTATAAAGTACGGTGCTAATTCCGCCAGACATAGGTCTAGGAAGATGAGATTCATAGTTAATTCTTGGGACTCGTCTTTTGGCGGGTTATTTTATTTTTAAAAATGAAGGAGAAAACTATGGCAAAAAATTATATATTCACATCTGAATCTGTAACAGAAGGGCATCCGGATAAAGTTTGCGATCAAATTGTAGATGCAATTCTAGATGATATCTACACAAATGACCCTGAGGCAAGGGTAGCTGCGGAGGCTTTGGCCACAACAGGATTAATACATGTTGCAGGACAGATTAGTTCAGATTATCAAGTAAATGTTTCACATATAGTTAGAGAAGTATTAAAGGACATAGGATATACATCATCAGATGTAGGATTCGATGCTGATACTATCGCTGTTATAAGTAGCTTAGATGGACAATCACCAGATATTGCACAAGGGGTAAATAAGGCTGAAGATGCAGATGCAGAAAATGTGCTAGGCGCAGGCGACCAAGGTATGATGTTTGGTTATGCAACTCGCGAGACTAAAGAGTACATGCCTTTAGCTATTTCTTTAGCTCATAAATTGGCAAAGCAATTAGCATTTGTGAGAAAAAGTGGAAAATTGGAGTATTTAAGGCCTGACGGCAAGACCCAGGTTAGTGTTGAATATAAGGACGGAGAAGTTTTAAGAGTTGACACGATTGTTATATCTACTCAACACAATCCAGACTTAGACTATGAAGTACTTAAGGAAGACTTAAGAAGAGAAGTAATTGATAAGATTGTTCCTGCAGAGCTTATTGATGAGAATACTAAAATATTCATCAATCCAACAGGAAGATTTGTAATCGGAGGACCAGGTGCAGATGCAGGATTGACTGGTAGAAAAATTGTTGTAGATACATATGGTGGATATGTTGCTCATGGCGGAGGTGCATTTAGTGGTAAAGATCCAACTAAGGTAGATAGATCAGCTGCTTATGCTGCTAGACACGTTGCTAAGAATATTGTTGCTGCTGGTATCGCTGATGAAATTTCAGTACAACTAGCATATGCAATAGGTAGAGCAGAACCAGTTTCTGTCGCAGTAAATACCTATGGAACATCAAGTTATAGTGATGAAGAAATAGTAGAACTCATAAAAGATACTTATGATCTAAGACCTGGTTCAATTATTAAGGCACTAGACTTAGCTAGACCAATATATAGACAAACATCTACATATGGGCATTTTGGTAGAGATGATTTAGATTTACCATGGGAAGCTCTAGATAAAGTAGATTTATTAAAGGAGAAGATTGCAAAATAGATGAATTTTTTAGTTCGAAGTTTTGAAGAATTATTGAAAACATTTTTACCTGAGATATGTTCAATTTGCAATGAGAATATTTACCAGGATTCAATACCTTCAAAACTTTGTTCTAGATGCATATCTGAATTGCCTTTAAGAAATACAGAAAATTGCTTTAAATACATGGAAGCTCCGGATATACATGAATATTCTGTAAGAAATTTACTTGCAGAACAAAATGTCCTTGAACTTCCATTATTTATATCTGCATACTATGATTTAAATATCAGACAGATAGTTAACTACTTGAAGTTTTATGGAAGAAAAGAAATGGCAATTAGTATTGCTGAGATAATGGCAATTTTCTATGAGAGAGAAAAACGCTCAGTTTATTCACATAGGACAGAAATTTTAGATGCAGATTATTGCCTAGCTATTCCAATTCACGAAAAGAGATTAAAAGAGCGTGGTTATAACCAAATGGCACTTGTGACAGAGAACTTTTCTCGTCTAACTGAAATACAGGACTTAGAAGGTTCTTTAATAAGAGAAAAATATACTTTAAGACAATCTGAAACTAGAGATAAGACCCATAGATTAGAGAATGTGAAAGAAGCATTTACTTGGGTAGGGACAGAAAACATAAAGAATAAAAAAATATTACTCATGGATGACGTAGTTGCGAGTGGACAAACATTGTGGCAGGCTGCGAGAGAATTAATGAACTATGGTGGGAAACCAGTGTTGTTTGCTTTTGCCAGTAATCAGAAAATATAATTAATTTACTAAATGATAAGTTGTAGAAGGAAGTTTAATGCTAGGATTAAATAAACTAGTAATTTAAAGATAGAGGTACAAGATGAAGGAATTTAATCAGAAAGATTTTGGAAAACTGAGTGATGGAACCAAAACTACTTTATATACACTTGAAAATGATTTAGGAGATAAAGTTCAAATCAGTGATTATGGAGCAACATTAGTTGCGTGGCGTATAGAAGAAAATGACTCTGAGAAGAATATAGTTTGGGGCTACGACGATGTCACAGGTTATGAAGAGGATGTAGATAGCTACTTTGGAGCTACAGTAGGACCATACGCTAATAGAATTTCTAATGGTGGTTTTAGATTAAACAATGAATATTACAAGCTAGGCAAAAATGATGGAAATAACACATTGCACTCAGCAGATTTAACTTTTCACAATAAAGTATGGGAATTAATAGATGCTAAGAATCACTCTTTAACTTTTGCGCATAATTTAAATGACGATGACTACCCTGGAAATATAGATGTTAGAGTAACTTATAGTTATGACAACAATAGAAATTTAAGTGTTAAATATGATCTTGAATCAGATGCAGATACACTAATTAATTTAACTAACCACTCTTACTTTAATATTGACGATAGCCAAAATATTTATGATCAATCTTTAGAGATTAATGCAAATTTCTATACAGTAATTGACGACGAGAGTATATCTACAGGTGAGATACTATCAGTTGCAGGTAGTGAATACGATTACACAGAATTAAAGAACTTATCAAGCATAGAGAATGGTAGAGGTTTAGATAATAACTTTGTGCTGCATAAAGAAGAACAAGAAGAGTTCACTTATGCTGCAAGAGTTGTAGATGCTAAGAAGGAAAAACAACTAGTTTGTTTCACAAAAACTCCCGGAATACAGGTTTATACAGCCAATTATACTAATGGAGTTAAAGGTAGTGATGGAAGATTATTTGAAAAACATGGTGCTATTTGTTTAGAGACTCAATATTTCCCAGATGCACCAAATATAGCTCACTTTGACCCAAATAAAGTAGAGGCAAATGTGCCATTTACTAGTGAAACTATATATGTATATACTGATTTTATCGACATAGAGGATGAAGACTAAGTAGAGTTAGACCGAAGTTTAAAAAGCATTAATAGACAATCGCATATTGCGTGATATAATAAATTTACCTGGTCATAACTCCTCGTTTTTGGACCTGCAAGACAATTATAAGGGAGCTCGAGTCAGATAGGAATAATATCAAGCCCATCAGGGAAGATAGAAGACCTGCGCAGAGCACCCACCTTACTACAGTGTAAGGTGTCAAGAAGAGGGGTATTGGCTGGGTTTTATTATGCGAAAATTACTAGCTGATTTTGACAACGTGATAAAATAATAAACAAATAAAACATTAAATAGGAAAGGTGCCTAAATGAAAATATTTAATACACTAACAAGACAAAAAGAAGAACTAAGACCACTCAATGAAAATGAAGTAAATATCTATGCATGTGGTCCTACTGTTTATAATTATTTTCACTTAGGAAATGCTAGACCTTTAGTTAACTTCGACACATTGAGAAGATATCTTGAGTACAAAGGTAATAAGGTTAATTTCGTTCAAAACTTTACAGATATTGACGATAAGGTTATTAATAAGGCTAATGAAGAAGGTAAAACTATCTATGAAGTATCTGATTTCTACATTGAACAATATTTTGTAGATGCAGATGGATTGAATGTTAGAAGATCTACTGTTCATCCAAGAGCAACAGATTATATCGATGGCATGATAGACATGATCCAAACATTAGCAGATAAAGGTTTTGCCTATGTTGCAAAAGATGGTGTTTACTACGATACAAGTAAGTTTAATTCGTACTTAGGTTTATCAGGATTTAGTAGAAATCAACTGTTAGATAATGTTAGGGTAGATGTAAATGAAGCTTCTGGTAAGAGAGACTATGCGGACTTCGTTCTTTGGAAATTTAAGAAAGAAGGAGAACCTGCATGGGAGTCACCATGGGGTGAGGGTCGTCCAGGCTGGCACATTGAGTGTTCAGTAATGAGTACTCAAAATCTAGGAAATACTATAGATATTCACTGTGGTGGTAGGGACTTAATTTTCCCACATCACGAGAATGAAATTGCACAGAGTGAAGCAGCTACAGGAAGTAAGTTTGCTAACTATTGGATGCATAATGGTTTTATAACTATAGATAATGAGAAGATGAGTAAGTCAGAAAATAACTTCTTCCTCATTAGAGAGATAGCAGGCGAATATGGATATATGCCAATAAGAATGTTCCTCTTGAATTCTCACTATAGAACACCAATTAACTATTCAATAGAAATGATTAATTCATCAAAGAATTCATATGAGAGACTAGTCACTTGCTACGACAATCTTGAATATATTTTAAAGAATCAAGTATTTGATAGTGAAAGTGATTCTGTAAGAGAGCAAGAAGAACAACTAACTGCTCTAGCTGAAAAAACTATTACTCACTTTGAAACTGCTATGGATGATGATTTAAATACAGCAGATGCATTAGGTGCAATTTTTGAGTTAGTGAAAGAAACAAACATTGCAATGCAAACACCCTTAAGTGAATTAGGCTTTAGAAAAGTTTATGAAGTTTTATTCGAATTAACAGATGTTTTAGGTGTAAACTTAGCACTTAATTCAAAAGATGTAGATAATGAACTCACTGATAAAGTTTGGGACTTAGTAGAAAAACGAGCAGCAGCTAAAGAGAATAAGGACTATGCATTAGCAGATCAACTAAGAGATGAGATTGCAGAGTTAGGGTATAGGGTAGTAGACACTGCTCAAGGTGTGAAAATTGAGGTAATAGATTAGTGGATTTTCCTGAAGATAAGCATGTAAGTCAATTACCTATGCAAGATTTGGCATATATTGGGGATGCAGTTTATGAGCTCTACATGAGACAAAGATGTTTAGAAGCGTATAGGCTCAAACCTAATAAATTGAATAGAATAGTTATTCAATTTGTGAATGCTAAATTTCAGGCGGAGGCTGCTAAGAATTTAGAAGAAATACTAACTGAAGAGGAAAGTAATATTCTAAGAAGAGGTAGAAATGCAAGCCCTGGAACTAAGGCGAAGAATGCCAGCATTGTAGACTATAGGATGGCGAGTGCTCTTGAAACATTAATTGGCTATGTTTACTTAATACAAGATTTTACACGTTTAGAAGAATTATTAAATAGAATATTTGAAAGTAAGGAAATAGATGAATCAAGGATATAAAAGAAGAAATAATAATAAAGGAAAAGGCTCTGGTGGTAGAGGTGGATATCAGAAGAGAGATAATCGCCCAAGAACTTCAGCTGAAACAAAGGATCATTTAAATGAGTATAAAGAAGTTGAGGATGAATCAAAACTTGAAGGTAGAAACTCAGTTGAAGAAGCTATTGCTGCTGGTAGAGAGTTTAATAAGGTTTGGTATTTAAAACCACAAGATAATCAGGCAATGGACAGTAGGCTAGCTAAGATTATCCAAGACTTAAAACATACTGATGCAGTCATGTATCCAGTAGACAGAAAAGTTTTAGATAGGATGGCAGTTACTCATTCTCACCAAGGAATTATCGCTCAGGTTGCTTCCCATAAGTATGCGGAGGTAAGCGATATCTTTGCTTTGGCCGAGGAGAGAGGCGAAGAACCATTTATCTTATTACTTGACCAAATCCAGGATTCACAAAACTTAGGTGCAATCTTAAGAACTGCAGATGCTGCAGGTGTGCATGGTGTAATTATTCCAAGAAGAAGATCAGTGAGCTTAGATGCTGTTGCTGCAAAAACTTCTGTAGGGGCAATCGAGCATGTTTTAGTTGCAAGAGTAACAAACTTGAACCAATGTATTTCTGAGCTAAAGGACCAAGGTGTTTGGGTTGGTGGATTGGATATTCCAGGTGAGAATATTTTTACATCAGATAAATTGACAAATTCATTGGCACTAGTAATAGGAAATGAAGGCGATGGTATTACAAACAACGTTAAGAAGAGTTGTGACTTCTTATTAGAGATACCTATGCAAGGGCAAATTAACTCATTGAATGCTTCAAATGCTGCTGCTATCGCAATGTATGCTGTTCTAAACAAGCGCATGTAGTTAGGCCGTTCAAATTACTACAAAAAACTACAAAAAAACGACAAAAGGGAAAAATGAATTCTTCAGATAGTACTGATTTAAATGAACTAAAAGATGAAGAACTGGTAGAACTAGCCCAATCGGGCTCAGAAGATGCCATAAATATTTTGCTGGAAAGATATAGACCACTTATATTGAGTTTATCATCTAGATATTTCTTGAGAGGACAAGATAGAGATGACCTCATTCAAGAGGCTAGTATTGCTGTACTTAGAGCAATTGATAAATTCGACCCTAAGCAAAATAGCAATTTTGCAGGATTCGTTAAGCTTGTAGGCACTCAAGATATGATAGATGCTATTAGAAAATCAGAAAATCTAAATAATCAAGTGCTAAGTGATGCAATATCTACAGATGCAAATGATTTAGAGTTTTCTGCAGTTACACTTACAGGGCAAACGATCGACACAGAAGAAGAGTTAATCAGCCGGATTGAATATTTTGAGCAAAAGAAATTAAAAGATGTCTTATCTCCGCTTGAATGGGATGTATTTATAGGAAGATTGTCTGGCAAGTCCTACCAGGAAATTGCTAATGACCTATTTAGGTCGGTAAAAGCTATAGACAATGCTCTGCAAAGAATAAAGAAGAAACTTAGAAATAGTTCAGATAGTGACAATATTTAAATAAGAAGATAGCGTTCTAATTGGCAAACTGAAGTAATATAAACACGAGTTTCAACAGTTAATCGCAATTCAAACTTCATCTTAACTTCACAATCTAAAGAAAAACTCACAATTTTCACATTATTGTCATAAAAATGACTGTAATTTATAATTAACCGATATATAATATTCTTAACATGGGGATTAGGGACAAGTAGAGGAGTCAAACGTTGAAAAGGAAACGTTCTAGTGAATCATATTTAGCGTTAGTAATAGCAGCAGTATTAGTATTAACAATAGCGGCTATATTTTTCTCACGCTATTTAGAGGATAGAACCCAACGTAATGTAGAAGTAAGTTCATTCTATGGACTAGAAAATACCTCAGTTACTAGTACACAAGGAACTGCCCAAAGACAGTCAACAACCACTGGTAATCAGCCGGTAAATACAGCGCTCAGCTCAAGCGCAAACGATATTCTACAGTTAATTAGTCAGAGTATAAATAACCCAGATCATGTCGAAATTATATTTGAGCAATTCACAAACCAGCAAGTTGATGATATTTCACTAGATGAATACAGAAACTACATTAGCCTGCTTACTGATATTGTCGGAACAAAAATAGAATCTTATTCAACAATGTCATATTCGGATAGAGAGTCTATCAGATACGATATGCTCGAGCACAGCGATAACTACGAAACATTCTTAAACAATGCAAGTTTTCACTGGCTTGAATATAGACAAGATGAAGAATTAGCAAGAATTCCAATTTTAATATCTCAAGACAGTAATTCATTTAGTTACTTATCCAGCGAGTGGGTAAGAGGCTCAATGAGAGTTAGAAATTATGCAGATTTATACTTTAAAGCAATTTTTGAAGACAATTTCGAAAGCTTCATTAACTTCACCTATTCAACACTAGTAGATGATGCTGTAAGATTAGAGAAAGCTAATGCTTTATTAACTATTTACGATGATCATGTGAATGTTAATGCTGCTAATAACACAATGATTAGCTCAATACGTATGGACGCAGTAACTTATAGAATTCCAATGAATTCAAGACCTTTCGACCGAAATGCAGATCTAGGCTCTAGAGCTGTAGCTAGTCCAACTCCAACAGCTACTAACGAGAGTGAAGAGAGCGCAGAAAATAACGCAGAGGATATTACTCCTGCCAGTGAAGTAGAAACTACTACAAGCAGCACTAATGCAAGTGAAAATCTCGGCTACCACGAAGTAACAGTCTACCAAGATGTAGACTCATTCATAGTTGAAGATGTTGTTGCTAATGATGCTTGGAAATATGATGCAGTAATTTACAGAGAAGAAACTCCAATTTTCTCATTAGGAGAATCAGTAAGTCTTGCTCAAATTCAAAATGAGTTGGGAGAAGCAAGTAGTCAAGAAATCATCTCATTAATTCTAGCAGACTCAGTAGTACAAGACTATTACCACCTAAGCTTCCCATCCATAGACTTATACATCGAAATTGACAGCCAAGTAGAAGAATTCACTGATAACACTGAAGCGAGAATATTAGGTTTCGACTTACTGGATGATACTTACACTTTAGCAGGTGAATACTTCGTTGGCCAAAGCATACGCAGCCTCCTATCCCACTACTTATATATTGATACACTTCAATATAGATATACAAATGACTCCAATGAACAATCCGTAATCATGGAAGTAAATGGTCAATCTCAAGTAAATATGATAAGAGCTCAAGACCAAACTTTAGCTAGCAATCTATCACTGTATAGTAGTACAGTTTCTGACTCTGAGGATTTATTCGAAAATATTACTACAACTACAACTACTGAGCCTACAACTTCTGAAACTAATGAGAGTGATGAATCTACAGAGACGATAAGTCCAACAACTTTAGAAACAGAATAAAATTCAGAACAGCAAAGTAAGAAAATCTAAAATTCACAAGCTTTAAAATATAATTAGTTTTTAGCTTGACAGAGCCAAAATCAAACCTTATAATTTGCAATGCTGTTTAACAATTTAATAATTTTACGCAATATATGCACTCGTAGCTCAGCTGGATAGAGCGTCTGACTACGGATCAGAAGGCCATGGGTTCGAATCCTATCGGGTGCGCCATATAAATTACTCCGATTTATGCTCAATTAGAGCAGTCGGAGTTTTTTTGTGTGAAAATTTACTTGTTTTAATAGCAACAAGAAACTTTATATGTTAAATGTTAATTTGGAAGATATATTATACCAATTGCTTTTGGTAAAATATTACTAATAGTATGTTCATGTAAACATAATTTCTCCTAAAATTTAATTGATAACATGCATCTTTATTTGAATGGTAATAAGATATAATTAAAACAATCCCAAGGTAGAAAAAATACATATAAGACTTTGATTTATCAATGTTAAGAAAAAAACTATATTTGACAGAGGTGACACAATGATCTTTTGCAATGTTTCAAGGTATAAGAATGGTGACAATTTAAGGATAAGTTAAACCCTTATCCATAAGCATTATCCGCCCATAATAAAATTAATACATAAACTTTATATATGTACATAAGTACAAAGAGGAGATGAGTTATGAGAAAGAGTATTATATTAATCTTCACTGTGGGAATTCTAATGTTAGGTGTATCTGCCTGTGTTGATCAAAGTACAAATGACAATGATACTGATTCAACAGGGGTACAAAATTATGATAGAAGCTTCATAGAAGATGAAGATTTAGAGAATTTAATAGAAAAACATAATCCAGACTTGGTTTCAGATTTAGAAAAAATTAGTAATCTTAAACTTTCAAACACCGGTTCACAATATTCGAATGTAAATATTAGTGAAGAAGAATTAGAAGAGTTATTAGAATTAATTTCTGATTTAAATGTATCTGAAGTTAGAGAAGAGTTAAATGAAGATGAAGGTAGAAATTTAATGTTCCTAGATGAGTCAGGACAAGAAAGATTTTATCTAACGATTTCATATAATTCAGACTTAGACCAATATTTAATTAATGGAGACATACTGCCAAATTCTATGGTAGATCCTACTAGAAATTTTAAAGTACTCAATAATGAAGAAATGAGTGAGATTTTAGGTATATGTGATTCATTGTTGAAGAAATAGAAGAAGTACAACTGAATAACAGCAAAACAAAAACTCCTAAGACATAAAATCTTAGGAGTTATTCATTCAAATCAAAAAATTCAAATCAAAAACAATTACTCACTTGCAATTAAATATTTGTTAAACCAGTCTGTCAGTTGTCTCAATCTCTCTTCACGAGCTTGTGGCTTACCACTTCTAGATAATTCGTGAGTTTCATCATGGAAAACAACCATCTTACTATCAACGCCTCTATCCAATAAACCTACATACAACTGATATCCTTGCTCAATTGGACAGCGCAAATCTTGGTCAGCATGAATAACTAGGGTAGGAGTCTTAGCATTATTGATATACTTCATAGGTGAATGATTCCATAATACTGAGTATATATCTTCATCCTCAATAGTTGTATCATTTTGATCTGTTGCAAAATAATAACCAATATCAGATGAACCATAAAAACTAGTCCAGTTAGATATTGATCTTTGGGTTGCTGCAACCTTAAATCTATCAGTCTGTGTAATAATCCAGTTGGTCATGAATCCACCATAACTACCACCAGTAACAGCTAAGTTCTCAGTGTCAATTCCTGAATATTCTGCCAGTACCGCATCAGTGAAAGCCATTATATCTTCATAATCATCTTGTCCATACTTACCGAAGATATTAGAAAAATCATCACCTCTACCAGATGAACCATGTGGATTACAGAAGAATACTGCATATCCCATCTTCGCCCAAGTTAGCATCTCATGGTGATAAACTGCACCATATGCAGTTTTTGGTCCACCGTGAATATTCAAGATTGCAGGTGTTTTACTATCTTTACTATATCCTTCAGGCAATAATACAAATCCTTCGATTTCACAGCCATCAACAGGGGAAGGGATGTTCACACTTACAGGCACTATTGGTTCAAACTCTTCATACAAATCATCATTGAAGTGAGTGACTTGCTCCACACTATCTTCATCGACTACTTTGTAAATCTCAGCTAATTTCATGTCTTGGAAACCTAGAATATATGTGACTCCGTTCAATACAGCAAATGCCTGAACGGTTCCATCTCTAGTTAAAATATCTTGTCTACCAAGTGAAGAATCTAAACTACGCAAGACAGATTTACTACCAACTGTTTCAACCATGAAAATTTCATCTTCATATGTGGCAAGAGCTCGCCCACGACCATAGAAAACATCATTTCCTACTGAACTTCCAATTTGCAACTCAGTCTCATCTACTACAACAGCCTCACCTTGCTCAAAATCCCACTCATAAATAATTCTATTTTGATTAATACCAATATTCTTCATGTCAGATGCGAATAAAATAACTCTATCGCCTAACTCTGCAATTACAGAAACACTCAAACCAGTATCTTCATTTAGCAATTTTAATTCAAGGGTTTCAATATCTAATTCCCAGATACCATCAGTCTTTACCGCTTTTGCCGAGACTTCATTGGCTGTAATAAAAGCTCTAGTTTTAGCTTTATTTAAATGCACGCCGCCTATATTTAATGTAGGTGCAGAAATAGCAGTGATTTCGCCAGAATTCTCATCAAATAAGAATAGTCTATTCACCTTGTTTTGGAATAATCCAACACCATTCAATTGGTAAGGGATCCTTTCAAGTTCAGTTCTAAACTTTTTATCTTTTAGTTCCTTATAGTGTTTCTTAGCTTCTTCTTCGTCCTTAAGCCAAATCTCGTCCTCATCTAAACGCAAGCTACTTGTGAATAAGAATTTCCCATCTCCTAGAGGCATTAGTGAATGCACTCCCAAGTTAATTTTAAATGCGGGCAAAGCCTCACCACCGTTTAGGTCCAAACGATAATATTGAGTCTGAGCAGTTTCACTTTCTTCATCGTCTCTATTACCAGAGAACAGGATATTGTCATTATCTTCCCAAATGTAGTTAACACTATCGTAAGAGTTACTTATTTGTTTAACACCTGTATCTGTTAGTTCCCAAAGGCTAGGTTTATATTCATTTTTATGTACATCCATATCATTTACTACAAATAAAGCACGTGTCTTAGCTTCATTCTCACTAAGTCCGCTCAAGTATCTGTATTCATGCATATGGGCAAGATATTTTTCTTTAATTTCATTCATTGAGTCTAATTTTTCCTTGTTTCCCATGGTTCGCTCCTTTTGGCTTTTATAAGATTATAACGAAAGAAGAAGAACTATAATTAAACAAAAGATAGGTAGTATGAAACAAACTTTACAATAAATTTTTGCTATGCTAGAATTCTTAACGATTTTAAACGATATAATGGCGATATAATCTAATGTAAAAGAAATAAAATTCGTATATATCTTAGGAGGAATTTGATGGAAAGAAAATATGAGCAATTAGAAGACAATAAGGGCTTAGTAAGCTTGCAATTTACAGCAGAGGAATTTTCAGTGGCTCTTAAATGGGCATACAATAAGAATAAGGGTGGCTACCAATTACATGGATTTAGAAAAGGTAGAGTACCTATGAAAGTATTGGTTGCTCACTACGGCGAAGATATCTTCTACGATGACGCAGTTAATCATCTTGTAAATCCTGCATATATTGAATTAATTAATAAAGAAGAAATTAAACCAGTATCTCAAGCAGAAATTAATATTAAATCAATCTCAGCTGAAGAAGGTTTAGATGTTGAATTAAGCTTCGACCTAGAGCCTGAAGCAGAACTTGGTCAATACAAGGGTGTTAAGGCTGTTAAACCTGCAGTTGAAGTATCTGAAGCAGATGTTAATGCTGAAATCGAAAGAGTACAAGAGAGAAATTCACGTTTAGTACCTGTTGAAGATCGTGCAGCAGAAGATGGTGATACAGTTATCATCGACTTCGAAGGTTTCCAAGATGGTGAAGCTTTTGACGGTGGTAAAGGTGAAGACCACGAATTAGAGTTAGGTTCAGGATCATTCATTCCAGGATTTGAAGAGCAAATTGTTGGTCACAATATCGACGATGAATTCGATGTTAATGTTACTTTCCCTGAAGACTATGGTTCAGAAGATTTAGCTGGTGCCGATGCTGTATTCAAAGTAAAACTAAATGGTATTAAAGTTAAAGAATTACCAGAATTAGATGACGACTTCGCAATGGACATCAGTGAATTTGATACTTTCGAAGAATATAAAGAATCAATCAGAGAAGAATTAGCAAAATCTAAAGAAGATTTCTCAACTAAAGAATTTGAAAATAATGTTCTAAGTGCAGTTATTGAAAATATGAATGTAGATATTCCTGAATCAATGATTGAAGCAGAAGTAGATCACTTATATGGTCACCAAGAGCAAGACTTCAGCCAATATGGAATTACTTTAGCTGACTACTTATCATTCTCAGGTCAAACATTAGAAGATTTCAAAGAAACATTAAGACCTGCTGCTGAGAACCAAGTTAAATTAAGTTTAGCTCTTAAGGCTGTTATTAAGGCAGAAGAACTAGAACTAACAGATGAAGATAGAGAAATCGAAGTTCAAAACTTAGTAGAGCAAACAGGATTAACAGCAGAAGAAGTTCGCGAGAGATTAGAAGGTAATGCAAATGTTGAACAAAATGCATTATTAAATAAGGCAGTTCGTTTCCTAACAGATAATGCTGAAAAAATTACAGCAGAGGAAGCTATTGAGTTAAATCCAGAACTAGCAGAAGAAACAAGCGAAGAAGAGTAAGACGCATAACCTAAGCAATTGAAATAGTACATTATTCATGGATGCTTCAAATATTTGAAGCATCTTTTTTAATAATTTATTAATTCACAAATTATGTACTTGCACTAATAGTTAAACGATATATAATAATATTTGACTTTATTTGACATTTTGATTTTGTAAAATAATAAATACAGGAAAGAGGCAAGAATGGAATTCAGAGAATTTTTAAATGCAAACAGTACATTAGTACCAACAGTTATTGAACAAACAAACAGAGGAGAAAGATCTTTTGATATTTTCTCTAGATTATTAAAGGAAAGAATCATCATCTTAAGTGACGCTGTAAATAGTAGTTCAGCAAGTGTTATTACAGCACAATTACTATTCTTAGAGGCAGAAGATCCTGAGAAAGATATTCAATTCTACATCAACAGCCCAGGTGGTGAAGTTTCAAGTGGTTTAATGGTTTATGACACCATGCAATACATTAGACCTGATGTACAAACAATCGTAATGGGTATGGCAGCAAGTATGGGAGCTGTTTTACTATCAGGTGGTGCAAAAGGTAAGAGATTTATCCTTCCTAATGCTGAAGTAATGATTCACCAACCATCAGGTGGTGCAGAAGGTAAGGCAAGTGACATCTTAGTTACAGCAGACCACATCAAGAAAACAAAACATAGATTAAATAAGATTTTGTCAGAAAATACAGGCCAAAGCTATGAGAAGGTTGCTCAAGATTCAGAATTAGACTTCTGGATGAGTTCCGAAGAAGCTATTGAATACGGTATTGTTGATGAAATTATGACAACCCGTGACTAAATTTGAATTTTCAAGTTTTATTGAGGGCTGGAAAATTTCCAGCCCTTTTGCTATCTTTAGATAAAGAGAGGGAAATATATGTCTAAAAATAATGAAGAAAATACAAGCTGTTCCTTTTGTGGTCGTCCTAAGCAAATAGTTGAGCAAATAATTGTAGGTCAAGATGATGCTTATATATGTTCAGATTGTGTCAAATTGTGTTATGAGCTTATATTTGATGATATTTCAAAATATGAGAGCGAATCAAATAGAACAGAACTTAAGAAGGAAGATTTACCAAGACCTCATGAGTTAAAATCTGAATTGGATAAGTATGTAATTGGGCAAGATAAGGCTAAGAAGGCTTTGGCCGTAGCTGTATATAACCATTACAAGAGAATTTATTCTAATGATGTAGATGATACAAATGATGATGACAATGTTGAATTATCTAAGAGTAATATAATGCTTATTGGACCAACAGGTTCTGGTAAAACTCTATTGGCTCAAACTATGGCTAGAGTTTTAGATGTACCATTTGCAATTGCTGATGCTACTGTTTTAACTGAAGCTGGCTATGTTGGTGAGGACGTTGAGAATATAATTTTAAAATTAGTTCAAGCTGCTGATTATGATATTGAAGCTGCAGAGCGTGGAATTATCTATGTAGATGAGATTGATAAGATTACTAGAAAATCTGAAAATCCATCAATCACTAGAGATGTTTCAGGTGAAGGAGTTCAACAAGCATTATTAAAAATTGTTGAAGGTACTGAAGCTAATGTTCCACCACAAGGTGGTAGAAAACATCCATCCGCTGAATATATTCAAGTAGATACAAGAAATATCTTATTTGTCTTCGGAGGAAGTTTTGATGGTTTAGAAAAAATTATTCAATCTAGAGTAAATCAAAAATCTATCGGATTTGGTGCACTAATTGATGATGTAGATTCAGAAAATGATGAAGTAAGATCTAAGGCAAGTCCTGAAGACTTAAGTAAATTTGGTCTTATTCCAGAACTTATAGGTAGAATACCTGTAGTAGTAGCATTGAATACTCTAAGTGAAGATGATTTAATGAAAATTCTAACAGAACCTAGAAATGCTCTCGTCAAGCAATATAAGAAAATATTTGCCTTCGACGATGTAGAAATTGAATTCACTGATGAAGCATTACGTGCAGCAGCTAAAGAAGCTATTACTCGTAAGACTGGTGCTAGAGGATTACGTTCTGTTCTAGAAGAATCCATGATTGATCTAATGTATGATATACCTTCAATGGAAAATATCAAGAAGGTAACTATTACAGAAGAATTTATCAACAAACAAGAAAATGCCAGCATAGAGCTAGTAGATGGTACAGTTATCAATTTATCTGAACTAACATCTAGTGATGCAGATAAGCTTGCAGGCTAATACCAAACAAGAAAAATAATTATTATTACTGCTCAAGATGCAAATGCAAATTGAGCAGTTTTTTTATTACTATATATCCAATGAAGGTAAATCTACTTCTAGTAGAATTTCTCTTAATTTTGCAACTTCAACAGCATTTAAGCCAATTCCTCGGCTCATCTTATCGTGCTCAGGATTCCAGTCTCTAATGTCTAATCTACTTGGTCTATCATTCCAAGAAACAACATTAACTTCACGGGTCCAACCAGAATTATTTGTACTGATTACACCGATATGCTCTTTAATTACAAAAGTAACCTCATCTTGTCCACTTCTATTTGTTCTTGTATTTTCTTTTACTGCCATATTTGTACTCCTTAGTTTTCTTTTCTCGAGAATGTATTAAGGATAGGCTTTGGCCAGGGTAAAGAGCGGCTACAAATTTCAAAATCTTGCAACGAAAATACAAAATTTAGAACTTTTGCTATAATTCTATAGTACGAGGGGAGAGAGTTTAATGGATATACAAGAAGTAGAATTAAGATCAAATGATAAACATGATTATTTAAATGACTTGCCACTAATATTGACCAGCGTCCTACTAGCATTCTCCGAGACTAGCAACCAGGATAAGCCTAGTACTCACAAATCATATGAATTAACGTATGTATCTGAGGGGAAAGTAGATTACAAAATTAATGGTAAGACATATCACTTACGAGAGGGAAGTACTATTATTGTCTGGCCGGGTGTAGAACACACTTATGAAATTTTAGATGAGAGCCAGCTAATTTGTGTTTACTTTACTTTAAACAATAAGGTTCAACAAATTACTAAGGATAATAAGAAGTCCAATATTAATGCACCATACGAGATGGATTTAGAGAATAATAAAATTGAGTATGTAGAAAGTGTTGATGATATCTGGGCCGACAGTATGATAGCCAGAAAAGATATTGAAGCTGTTGTAATTAAAGGTAAGGGTGAAAAAGATCTTGCTAGAATTGTTGAAAATATTAGGAAAGAAAATCTAAGTAATGAGTATGCTAAGGGACCTATGCTGCAGGCTTTGGCCCTAGCGTTAATAGTACAAATTAATAGAACCTTAGAACAACAAGTTGAAGAGCAATTGAGAATTCAAGAAGGTAGTGCTGAGGAATTAGTCGAGATTGCAGCTGAATATATTGAGGCAAACTTTGAACAAAGCCCAACCATCGACGAGATCGCAGAATATGTCTATTTAAGCAGTGGTTACTTCACAAGGATTTTCAATAGGGTAAAAGGCATGAGCCCTATGAATTATCTGACTGAATGCAGGATTAATAGAGCGAAGGAATTGCTTGAAGATACAGACATGAAGATAAACACAATCAGTCAAGAACTTGGATTTAGTTCGCCACAAAGATTTAATGTTACATTTAAGAAAAATGTAGGTATAGCTCCTACAGAGTTTCGTAAGGATAGTTTAAACAGTCCTAAGAAGAAGCATAGTTAGCCTAATGTTCTGATATAAACGAAAATTCGTGTTATAATTGTAAATCGAATTTGAATGGAGGCTGATTAATTAAATGATTCAAAGAGATGAAATTGAAATGTGCAGGCGTGATATGGAAGCTTGTGTTGGTAAGAAAATCAGACTTAAAACTAATGGTGGTAGAAAACGTACAATCATTAGAGAAGGTATTGTAGAGAAGTGCTACCCTAAAGTTTTTACTGTACGTAGTATTCGTAAGAACCAGGATGATCCTGAATTAATTACCTATAGTTATATTGATATTTTAACTGATACAGTTGAAGTTGCGGTAGAGCCTGAGGCAGCAGAAGTAATTAATGAAAATTATGCTAAAATAGCTGAAGCAATAAATGAAGAAAATGAGCTTAAAGAAGAGCTAGAAGCTGCTCAAGCATAGATTTTAGAATTAGATAAAACTTAAGTATCAAAATTACGATATTTCACGTAATTTTATTGACTACTTAAGTTTTTCTCTCTATAATCATGAGCATGCAAAAATTAGAAGGAGAATAATTATGTCAAAAAGAACATTCCAACCTAAAAAACGTCAAAGAGCCAAAGTACATGGTTTCCGTAAGAGAATGGCTACAAGTAATGGTAGAAAAGTATTAAAGAGCAGACGTACTAAGGGTAGAAGATCTCTATCTGCTTAGTATAAATTACTGCTGACTTGGGTACTGCATTGTTTGATATTTTAAAGAAAAATTACGAGTTTACAAATGTATTTAAGCGCGGTAATAGTTTATTTGCAAGAGAGTTGTCTTTGCACTATAGAAAAACTAATCGCGAAAAGAATAGATTTGGTGTTACTACTGTGAAAAATTATGGCAATGTTGTGAAGAAGAATCGCAAGAGAAGATTAATTCGTGAAGCTTTTCGAAAATTAGAACCTCAATGCTTAACAGCCTATGACATTGTTGTCATGGGCCGCGTTAGCGATAAGGAAAGTAATTTTAATTCTGTATATAATGAATTAGAGTATCTATTGAAGAAGGCGAAAATTTTAGACGTCAGCAAGATGGATATTCAAGAATAGAATCTTACAGCTTTATATTATATGAACTAAGTGCTTGGTAGTGGATAGGCAGAGTTATTGGTGAAAGATTGAAGAATACATTAATTAGATTAATTAAATATTATCAGGAAAATGTATCAGCAAGTCTTGGTGCCAGTAAATGTATATTCACTCCAACTTGTTCAAATTATGCTTTAGAAGCCGTTGAGAAAAAAGGGGCTTTTAGAGGCTTTTTTTTATCTGTATGGAGAATTCTTAGATGCAACCCATTCAATAAAACAGGAGGTTATGATCCTGTTAAATAGTAGTATATTTGTATAAACTTTATAGTATTAGCGAATATTATAAAGACATGAGTATCATTAATATGAGATACTAGAACACGCATAAACAATATACATGTATATAAACAAGCAGTAGTTTAAATACTCAATGTCATTAGTTAGGAAAAGAGAAAATGAATATTCCATTTATAGCACTAAATATATTGGAACCACTGTACTCAATCTTTGGTTGGGTATTAAGGGCTCTATATTTAGTATTTAATAATTATGGTGTAGCACTGATAATTTTTACAGTAGTAATTAGATTAGTTCTACTTCCATTTAGTGTTAAGAACCATAAATCCAGTCTACAACAACGTGCCTTACAACCAAAACTTAAAGAACTCCAAAAATACTATGGTGATGATAAAGAGGGTATGGGCCAAGCTCAAATGGAGCTATATAACAAACATAATGTCTCAATGGCAGGTGGTTGTTTATCAAGCATACTTCAACTATTAGTTATGTGGCCTATCTTTAGAGTCTTACAAGGTCCTTTACACTACGTTATGGGTGTAACTGTAGAAAACTTAGAAATCATTGGCCAAAGACTAGTAGACGCAGGTACATTAGTTAGTGCACAAATTGCCGACGTACAACGTAATAGTATTCCTATAATTGAAGGTCTAAGAAGTGCACCAACAGTTTTATCAAATGTAATTAATGATGGTTTATTATCATTAGAACAATTAATTGATTTAGATTTCTTAGGTATTAACTTAGGTCTTACACCAACAATTAACTTTGACCAATTATTTGGTGCAGAAATGAGTACATACTTACCATTACTGTTATTCCCAATTTTAGTTGTTGTTACAAGCTGGATCTCAATGCAATTCTCACAAAGAGTAATGCAAGGAAATAATAAAGAGTCTAAAGAAGAGCGCCAAGCTAAGAAGGATAAAGTTAAAAACAATCCAGCTCTTCAAGATGATACAGTTCAAGACACTGCTGCTCAGAGCAGTAAGACAATGATGATGATTATGCCGATTATGATGCTATTCTTTACATTCAATGCTCCAGTAGCTATGTCCCTTTACTATATTATTTCAAACTTGATAGCAATTTTCCAAGTATGGTTATTTGAAACAATCTACACAAAACCAATGGTTGCTAGACAAGCAGAATCAGATGCTGAATGGGATGCCAAAATTGCTGAGCGTTCTATGAAGGAAAAAGAGCGTCTAGAGGAATTAAAAGCTAAAGAGAGCAAGAAAAAACGCAGACGTAGAACAAACTAATTAGACTAATTTTCACAATTTAGATAGGAATCTAAATATTCTTATTTAATATTTTAGATATATTAGTTATAATCTACTATGATATGCAAATTGAAAGTGGAGGAAGTTAATGAAGTCAGTAAGAATACAAGCTAAAACTGTAGAAGATGCTATTGCACAAGCTCTCAAGCAATTAAATGCTGAAGAGTCAGAAGTGGAAATTAAGATTCACGAGAGAGAAAGTGCAGGTTTCTTCGGTATCGGTGGTAAAGATGCAGATGTTGAAGTAATTTTTTTAGAAGAAGAAGTTGAAGTAGTAGATACTGTTCAACAAGCAGAAGATTCAGTCGATGTCTATGAAGACGAAAATGATGACGATTTTGATGAAGATGATACAGATGAAGTCGATGAAACAGAAGGTGTTGAAGATTTAGAGTTTGAAGATCGTATTCAATTAGCAGCTAGAGCAATTGATGAATTCTTAAATAAAGTATTGGATCACTTCAAACTATCTGGTGTAAACACTGTAACTGTTGAAGTTGAAGAGAATAGAATTGTTGCAGATATTAGTGGTGATGACTGCGGTATCTTAATTGGTAGAAAAGGTGAAACCTTAAGATCAATTCAATATATAGCATCATTAATTGCAAATAAAACAGCAAAAACAAGAGTTAGATTAGTTTTAGATATCGGTTCATATAGAGCTAAGAGAAAAGATAATGTTGTAGGTCTAGCTACTAGAACTGCAGAACGTGCTCTAAGAACAGGTCAAGCATTTGAATTAACACCAATGTCAGCAGCTGACAGAAGAGTAGTTCATGAGAGCTTAAATGACTATCCAGGAATTGTTACATATAGTGAAGGCGAAGAACCACGCAGATATGTTGTTATCGATATTGAGTTCGATGAAGATTTCGAAGAAGAACAAGACTAGTCTATTAGACTAATTTTACAAATTAGGCTTCTTGCTACAGCAAGAAGCCTTTTTTCTTTTTATAATGTTCAAGAGTTTTAGTAAAGAGGAGGAGAATTCATGGTAGATGATATTATTGTTGCTTTTGCAACACCTGTAGGAACATCAGGTTTACAAGTTTTTAGAATAGCAGGTCCAGGATCTGCCAAACTAAGCGATAGAATTTTTTCCTTCGGTCCATTACCTGAGCCTGGAATTGAAGGTTCAGTAGTAGGGCAAACGGCAACAATTAGCAGCAAAAGAACTGTTGAAGGTTTACCAGGATACCAGGCAGCATTTGGTTATGTACATGAGATAGATAATCCTAACGACGCAATAGACCAATGTATCTTGACGAAATTTGTAGAAGGTAAATCCTATACAGGCGAAGAACAAGTTGAATTATCAATACATGGTGGTAATGCTTTAAGGAAAATCTTATTAAATCTATTTTTAGATTTAGGAGTAAGGATTGCAGAGCCAGGTGAGTTCACTAAATGGGCATTTATTAATGGTAAATTAGACTTAAGTCAAGCTGAAGCAGTCATGGATTTAATTGAAGCAGACACTAGTAGACAACACCAAGCATCTATTAGACACTTGCAAGGTCAAACAGGAAATGTCTTAGATGCAGTTAAAGAAAAACTATACGAACTACTGTCTTCCATGGAAGTAGATATTGAATATCCTGAATATGAGGATTTCAATTTACAAGCAAGTCTAGTTGATGGAAACTTAAATTACGTTATTGATGAGTTGGATAAAGTATCTCAAAATAATCGCCAAGGTGAAGTTCTTAGAGAAGGTCTACAATTAGTCTTAGTTGGAGAGCCAAATGTTGGTAAATCTTCATTGCTAAATTCTTTATCCGGCCAAGATAGAGCTATTGTTACTGACATAGCAGGTACTACAAGAGATAGTATTGAACTAAGAGTAGAACTTGATGGAATACCTCTGACGCTTCATGATACTGCTGGTATTAGAGAGACAGATGACCCAATAGAAAAATTAGGGGTTGAAAGAAGTGTTCAATTGATTAATAATGCTGATTTGTTACTTTTTGTTATTAATGCAGAGAGTGAAGAACAGCTAGAAAAAGAGATTGATCAATTTATTAGATTATCAGCTGCAGATAAAGATTTTATCTTGGTATTTAATAAATTAGATTTAACTCCTGATATGCCTGAAGTTTTTGCTAAGAGTGCTTATAAGGCGACAGTCGAGCAGAACCCACACTTTATTGACAGTATTTGGGTAAGTGCTTTGGATCAAACAGGGATTGCTGAATTAAAAACTTTAATAGTAAATTACTATGAGAATTTATCAGGATCTGGTGCAAGTGATTTAATACTAACTTCTGCAAGACAGCAACATTTGCTGGAGGAGGCTTTGGCCATATTCGAACAGTTATATCAAGATAAAGAGATGCTACCGAATGATATTATTGCATCTGCATTAAGACAGGGACTAGAAATACTAGCGGAAATTACAGGGGAAGATGTTTCTGAGAATATGTTGAACGATATTTTCTCAAGATTCTGTATAGGAAAATAAGAAACGATACTACTAAAGGAAGAAATAATGTTAAGAAGAATAGATGATTTAATCGAAGATAAAAAATATTACATCGCAGGAGAGTATGACTTAGCTATTGTTGGTGCAGGGCATGCGGGAGCAGAAGCAGCACTGGCAGCAGCAAGACTAGGTCTAAAAGTTGTGCTATTTAGTATGTCATTAGAGACAGTTGCTAACTTGCCATGTAACCCAAATATTGGTGGATCTGCTAAGGGGCAAATTGTTAGAGAGATTGCGGCTCTTGGTGGTGAGATGCCAAGAATTGCAGATATTGCTGGTATCCAATTTAGAACATTGAATTCTTCAAAAGGACCAGCAGTTAGAGCGCCAAGAGTTCAGATTGATAAAAGAAGATACATGTCTGAAATGAGACATGTAATTGAGTCTGAGCCAAATGTTCATTTGCGTGAAGCAGAGATTACCGAACTACTTGGTTATAGAAAAGATAATGGAAAAGTTGAATTAGAAGCTGTATTAAGTAGAACAAATGCTATTTATAAAGCTAAAACAATTATGCTAACAACTGGTACTTATCTTGGTGCAAGAATTCATATCGGTGAAACTAACTATGAGAGTGGTCCAGATAACCAAAGACCTTCTGTTGCTCTAATTGATTCATTAAAGGAATTAGATTTACCGTTGCAAAGATTTAAGACAGGTACTCCAGTAAGAGTTAATAAGAATACTATCGATTTTGATGGATTAGAAGTTCAAGAGGGTGAAGATAGACCATGGACTTTCTCATTCCTATATGGTGATGACTTAAATAATGTGGAAAGAATGCCACAAGAAAATTGCTATATAACATACACTAACGATAAGACTCAAGAAATCATTGAGAATAACTTAGATAGATCTCCTATGTTTGCAGGATTTATTGAAGGTACTGGTGCAAGATACTGCCCAAGTATTGAAGATAAAATTGTACGTTTTCCAGATAAAGAGAGACATCAGATTTTCTTAGAGCCAATGGGTTCAAGTTCAAGTACAGACGAAATCTATGTACAAGGATTATCAAGTAGTTTGCCTGAAGAGGTTCAAATTGAAGTATTGCGTACAATACCAGGTTTAGAGAATGCTGAAGTACAAAGAACTGGATATGCAGTTGAATATGAGTCATTGAATCCAATCATTTTAGGCAATGACTTGAAAGTAAGACATGTAGAAAATCTTTATACTGCAGGTCAAATTAATGGTACTTCAGGTTATGAAGAAGCAGCTGCTCAAGGTTTAATGGCTGGTATTAATGCTGCTAGATTTGTTCAAGGTAAAGATAAATTTGTTCTAGATAGATCACAAGGATATATCGGTGTTCTAATAGATGACCTAGTAACTGAAGGTACAAATGAACCTTATAGAATGCTATCTTCTAGAGCAGAATATAGATTGATGTTGAGACAAGATAATGCTGACTTAAGATTAAGTCAGATTGGTCATGAGATTGGCCTATTAAGTGATTATCAATATGAAGGTTTCATGAGGCATCAAGCAGAACTAGATAAAGAAATTGCTAGATTAGAAGCAACTAGAGTTACTCCAACTGAAGATGTGAATTTATTCTTAGAGTCAAAAGGAACAAGTCCATTGAAGACAGGTGTTTCATTGGCAGATATTCTTAAGAGACCAGAAGTTTCATATTCAGATTTAGCCGCAATAGATGAAGGCATTGAAAAAGAAGATTACACAATTATTGAAGGTGTCGAGAATCAGATCAAATATGATGGCTACATCAGAATGGAAATTCAGCGTATTGAGAAATTCAAGAAAAATGAGAGTAAAATCTTGCCTGAAGATATCGACTATAAGAGCATCGGTGGTTTGAGAAATGAAGCTAAAGAAAAACTAACTGCAGTTAGACCTGAAAATATTGGTCAAGCAGGTAGAATCTCAGGAGTTTCTCCAGCTGACGTCGGTGTATTGCTTGTTTATCTTTCGGCCAAAGCAAACAAGGCGAAGTAAATAAATTAAGAGGGAAACATGGATAAAGAAGAGTTGACTGAAAAAATTGCTGAGAATGAAATAGCTATAACTTTAGATGAGATTGAAGCATATCTGATAGCTGATGGGCAATTTTCAACTGATGAAATCACAAACTTATTAGAGTATGCAAAGATGGTCTTGGAGACAAATCTTAGTTTAAATCTAACTGCTATTACAGATGGTGAAGGTTTTTACAGTAAGCATATTATTGATAGCATAAGTTTGTTGACTTACTTGAATGAGCATGACGGCGAAAATCCTAGTCTTCTAGATATAGGATCTGGAGCAGGTTTCCCAGGTATCCCTCTAAAAATTATGAAAAAGGAATTGAAATTAGTATTGCTTGATTCCTTGAATAAACGTATTAAATTCATGAATACAGTTGTCAATGAATTAGCACTCAAGGGTGCTGAAGCTATTCATGGAAGAGCTGAGGATTTAGCTCATGATAGAAAGTATCGCGAGAAGTTTGACTTTGTCAGTGCTAGAGCGGTTGCTAAGTTGCCGGTGTTGCTGGAGTTGGCTTTGCCATATGTGAAAGTAGGAGGATACTTCCTCGCTATGAAGGCATCTGAAGATGAGATTAAGGATTCGAAGAAGGCATTAGAAATCCTAGGTGGAGAGTTCGTCGGAGTGGATGAGTTAGAATTACCACTAAATGCAGGTAGTAGAACTATCATAAAAATCAAGAAGGTAAAACCTAGCCCGAAGAAATATCCAAGGCAAGCGGGTACCCCTAATAAATCGCCATTAGTCTAAGAAATAAAAGTGCAAATATGTTATAATTATCTGAGCTTTATTTTGGAGGAAACAGATGGCAAAAGACGATAATTCCAAGGCGTACAACTCAGCAGAAGTAGATGCAGAATTACTTTTTGAAGATAATATTAACAATGTTGTCCCTACCGGATTAGAAGAAGAGATGTCACAGTCATTTATTGACTATGCGATGTCAGTTATAACCGATAGAGCTTTACCAGATGCGAGAGATGGATTAAAACCAGTTCACCGTAGAATTTTATATTCTATGTTTACTCAAAACTTAACTCCAGACAAACCATTTAGAAAATCAGCGACTGTTGTTGGTGAAGTGCTAGGTCATTATCACCCACACGGTGATGCATCTGTTTATGATGCAATGGTTCGTTTAGCTCAGGACTTCTCAATGAGACACACTTTAGTCGATGGACATGGGAACTTCGGTTCAAGAGATGGTGACCCAGCAGCTGCATATCGTTATACTGAAGCAAGATTAACAAAAATTGGATTAGCAATGATGGACAGTATCAATAAGGGTACTGTGGATTATAAGGCGAACTTCGATGGTCACGAGATGGAGCCAACTGTGCTCCCAGCAAACTTCCCTAATTTATTAGTAAATGGATCAACTGGTATCGCTGTTGGTATGGCGACTAATATTCCTGCACATAATTTAGGGGAAACAATTGATGCTTCAATTCATTTATTAGAGAATCCTGAAGCAACAGTTTCAGACTTAATGGAATTTGTTAAAGGTCCAGACTTCCCAACTGGGGGTACTATTCTAGGTACTGAAGGTATCAGAGATACTTATGAAACCGGTAGAGGGAGAATGGTTGTAAGAGCTGAAGCTGAGATCGTTACCTTAAATACAGGTAGGCAGCAAATTGTTGTAAAAGATTTACCTTTCGGTGTTAATAAGGCTCGTTTAATTGAGAAAATTGCTAATAATGTAAGAGAAGGAAGAATTGAAGGAATCTCTAATATTAGAGATGAATCTGCACGTGATGAGCAAGTTAGAATTGTAGTTGAACTTAAGAGAGATGCAAATGCAAACTTAACTCTAAACCAACTCTACAAATTTTCTAAGATGCAAGATTCATTCAACTCAAACATGCTCGCACTAGTTCCTGGTGAGAATGGAACTTATAGACCTGAGTTATTAAACTTAAAATCTGCTCTTGGCTATTTCCTAGACCACAATAGAGATGTAACTGTCAGAAGAATTAAATTTGACTTAGAGAAGGCTCTTGCACGCCAACACATCGTTGAAGGTTTAAGAATTGCAATAGATAATATTGATGAAGTAATTAGAATTATTAGATCATCTTCAACTGAAGCAGAAGCGAAAGTTAACTTAGAAGAAAGATTCGATTTATCTGAGAGACAATCCCAACATATAGTAGATATGAGACTTGGTAGATTAACTGCTCTTGAAAGAGACAAGTTAGAGGCTGAGCATGCAGAATTAACTGAAAAAATTGCTGGATTTAGATTGTTACTAACAGATGAGTCAAAATTATCTGAGTTAAGAATTTCTGAGTTAGAAGAATTTAAGCGCAAGTTTGCAGACGAGAGACGTACTAAGATAGATATCTTCGGTATTGATGGAATTGCAGATGAGTCCTTAATTAAAGAAGAAGATATTGTTGTCGTTCTAACTAAATTTGGATATGTAAAACGTACACCTTCTAGCACCTATGATGTTCAACATAGAGGTGGAGTAGGTGTAATGGGTCTATCCACAAGAGAAGAAGATTTTGTTGTAGATATGTATACATTATCTACCCATGATGTCTTAATGCTCTTCACAAATACTGGTAGAGTATTTAAGTTGAAGGGATATGATATTCCAGAAGGTTCACGTACAGCTAGAGGTACTGCTATTGTAAATATCTTGCAGCTTGAACCAGATGAGAAGATTAAGAAAATCTTAAATCTACCAAATGATATTGATGATGAAGAAGGTAGAGACATGGAAGGCACCTTATTCTTCACAACAGAAAATGGTTATGTCAAGCGAACCAATCTTTCTGATTTTAGAAATATCAATAAACGTGGAATTATCGCAATTAGCTTACAAGATGACGATAAATTACTCGATGTAGAATATTTACCAGAGCCAGAAAATGACATGATGCTATTTACCAGTGAAGGTAAGGGTATTCGTTTCAATCAAGCGGACGTTAGAATTATGGGTAGAGATACTCAAGGTGTTCGTGGTATTCGTTTAGATGATGGCGATAAAGTTGTTGCTGCAACAACGATACTTGAAGAAGAGCAAGAGATTTTCTTCGTAACTGAAAATGGTCTTGGTAAGAAAACTGCTGCAAGCGAATTTAGAACCCAAAATCGTGGTGGTAAAGGTTTAATTAGTTATAAGGTAACTGATAAGACAGGTAAATTGGTGAAAGCCAGCCTAGTATTCGACTTCCTAGACATAGTTATTATCAGCGAGGCCGGATTAATTATTAGAATTCCAAGTACAGAGATCCCAAGCTTAGGTAGAAATGCTATTGGTGTTAGAGTTATGAGAGTAAATGATACTAAGGTATTGACATTTGCACTTGTTTCAAACTTGGACGATGAGGATCCATTAGCTGATCAAGATGAAGAAATACTTTTAGATGAAGATGATTTCGAATTAGAAGAAGTTGAAGGAGATTATCTAGAATTTGAGAGTGAAGATGATGAGGAAGATGAAGAAACTTTCGAAGTCTCAGAAGATGATTACATTTAATTCAAATGATAATGAGTAAAAAATTAGCAGCTAGTTTTTCTAGCTGCTTTTTTCATTATTATTCTATGAGAGTTTAACCTTAGCTCTAAAACCACGACTGCCATAGTAAGAATCTGCACCATTGTGGTAAATGAAAGTTTCACCATAACGTTTATCTCCAAACAATGCACCACCTTTTTCTCTAATACTATCTGGTGTCAGCACCCATGTAGATGTTTTCTGGTCAAAGTCATCCAGGCTCTGTATAAATCTATACTCTTCAATAGATAGAATTTCTAGTTTGTGTTTTTCTACTAATTCTAAGGCTGAAGTTTCAGGAGCATTCTTCTTCCTTGAGACTCTAGCATCTCTATCATAGCAAGTACTTCTTCTCATAGGAGACTCAGGGCTTGCATCTATAAAATACAATCCATCTTCTAATTCATATATATCTGGCTCGCCAGAACTATCTTCCATATATTTAATTGAACTTAAAATATCTTCATTTAATTCTGTTTCAATATCTTCCCAATTAGTATTAGGGTGCCTATGCATATTTTCATTAAATCTAGTTTTTAGAGTTTCTATTACTGTATCCATGTTTACCTCCATTGAATTTTATACTCTAATATTAATACTATAAAAGCTAATATTATTGAACAAAAGAATAATTATATAGATATAAAGTTGAAGTAGTAGAAGCTAATTTAAAGAGTGTTAAAAGGAATTTATCTATAAGAAATTAAATTAATCAATAATAATATTCAAATTAAAAATGAATGATTTAATGTTAAAAAGCTGTTAAATGCGGTCTGTGCTGGATTCTGAGAGGTTTTAGGTTTAGCGAACACCCGGCTCAGTAGTAGGGTAGGGGTAGAAAAGTTGAAGAAAAGTGTTGACAAAGGAAAAATGGCTTGCTAATATATTCAGGCACTCAAAACGAGGGCAACGAAAAAGAGAGCACGAAAAACAAGAGCTCTTGATGGACTTTGAAAATTGAATAGTAAAGCAAACATGCAAAAACAGACG
>CAZVJQ010000016.1:0-30829 GCA_964627125.1 uncultured Fastidiosipila sp.
ACCTCTACCTTCACCATAAACCTTAGAAACATTTTTAAATTCAATATAACTCATTTAGATTTTCCCTTTATTATTTATCCGGATAAGCTTAGCACAGCTTTTGCCAGCTATAATTAACAAGATATAAAGATTTTACAAAAAATGCAATAACAAAATGCAACGTTTGTAACGCCTATACCTAACTATACATAGGGATAATTTTACAGTGACACTGTTAAAATCCAAACATAAAAAATCCCCAAATATCTAAAATTTGAGGATTGATTGAATTAATAATATAAATTGTCGCTAGAGAAGACTGGATCTGTACTTAAATCTATTCCCAATTGGTGACAAATATCTTCATCTGTCTTATTTGCAATAACAGTCATATGTGCTTGAGAACCTCTTAATTTTTTAAGATTAGTCATAGCCGCTGCTGCCAATGGGTTTGTAGCCGCTGAAATACTCAATGCTAATAATATTTCAAGAGCATTTAAACCATGTGTACCTTGCCCTAATACATCTTCTTTAAGATAGTGTGTTGGCTCTAGTACGACTGGAGATAGAAGGTGCATTGCATCTGCAATACCTGACATTTGCTTAATACCATTTAGAATACAAGCAGAGAGCGATGTCATCTGGTCTGACCCCTTACCAGTCACAATAGTTCCATCTGGTAGTTGCAAAGCACTAGCTGCCGGAATTGTGGCTCCTTGGTATTTATCTGGCTCTCTTCTATACAATTCTTTTGCATATTCTCTAGCTGGTGCTACTACTGCTCTATCTTCTTCAGTGAGCTGCATCTCGTCCATGAGCAGTTTTCCTCTTTGAGAAACCTCAGTACTGACAAGACCTTTTCTAAAATCACAGGATAATTTGAAGTATCTTCTAATTATCTCCTGATTAGCAGCTTCTCTGACAACATCTATATCTGTAATACAGTGAGCGACCTGGTTTACGCCCATATCTGTTGGTGATTTATATGGAGCATCCTCACCATAAATCTTGTTCATGATTCTTCTAACAAGTGGGAATGAATCTATATCTCTATTGTAGTTAACAGCAGATTCTCCATACTCTTCCAAGTGGAAAGGATCGATCATGTTTGTGTCTAGGATGTCTGCAGTAGCTGCTTCATAAGCTACATTTACAGGATGCTTAAGAGGTAAATTCCAAACAGGGAAAGTTTCAAACTTCGCATATCCTGCATCTAAACCTCTATTTGTCTCATGATAAACCTGACTTAAGACAGTACCTAACTTTCCTGAATTTGGTCCAGGAGCAGTCATAACAACAATCTTGCTATCTGTCTCAATGAAGGCATTTTGTCCATAACCTTCTTCACTTACTATGCTATCTACATCTAAAGGATAGCCCTGTGTGTATGGGTGGGCATATACTTTAATGTCTCTTTGTTTAAGGCGATTCATGAAGACTTTTACCGGATTTTCATCATCGTAGCGAGTAATAACTACGCTATTTACTTTTAAATCATAGGCTCTGAATTCATCAATTAATCTGAATACGTCATCTGCATAGGTAATACCGTAGTCACCGCGAATCTTGTTTTCAACGATGTCGCCTGCATAGATACAAATAATAATTTCTGCATCATCTTTTAATTTTTGGAGAATTTTAACCTTAGCGTTGGGATCATAACCTGGGAGAACTCTCATAGCGTGGAAGTCGTCCACTAATTTACCACCAAATTCAAGGTAGAGTTTATCGTATGTTTCAACAGTTTCTAAAATATAGCGACTCTGAATTTCTAAGTACTTATCATTATCAAAACCAATCTTATTCATATGCTATCCTCCCAACGAATTATTATAGCATTTATCTGTTCACATTTAAGCTTAATATTAACAAATTGCCTTATATATTTTCTACTTAATTAATATGGAAATTCTTAAATTCTAAAATTACTCTATATCTATAAACCCTTATATATCTTATACTATATCAAGCGAGAATTAGTATTTAAAATTAAAGGAGTAATAATAAAATGAAGCAAAATAAAAGAAGAAGACCCACAAAACTAACAGGTCTTCTAGTCATTGTCATATTGATAGGTCTAATTAGCTTCATTAATCAAAGAACTGACTTCTTAGCTCCTGCCCAATATTACCTAGCATCCCTTATGCCAAGTGATGAACATGGTTCTAATGCTAAATCCTTATTAGTAGTAGCTTTAGAAGACGATCAAGTATTTGCTTCCAAGAATGAAAATGCAAGACGCTTACCAGCTAGTTTATCCAAGTTATTTGTTATTGAATATGCTCTCACACAAGTAGATTTATGGGATGAGGTTTATGTTGAGCAAAGGATTTTCGACCAGGTGAAATCTGGATCTACTGTGGGTTGGCTTTACACTAGGGATTATTATGTTCATGACTTAATAGCAGCAATGTTAGTTCCATCTGCAAATGATGCAACCTATGCTCTAGCTAACCATGTGGGCAAAGTAAGCGAGAATTCTACAGTGGAAGAAAATATAGCAAATTTCACTAAGAACTTAAAAACATTTCTAGAGCAAAATGGCTACACTAACACTAAGATAAATGACCCAAGTGGCTATGACTCAGATGCCTACACAACAGCTCAGGACTTGAAGAAAGTTACTACAAATTTACTTGAACATGACTGGTTTAGAGATATAGTTTCTAAACACTCATACACCGCAAGAGTTGATGAAGAAATTACTCAAACTTGGATTAACACTAATCAATATTTAAATACAGAATCTGAATATTACTACGAGAATGTTGCCGGTATTAAAACTGGTTCCTTAGATAATGAATACAATCTAATAATTCTTTACCAAAAAGATAATAAGGAATTTCTAATTATTAACTTAGGATCTATGTCGGATTTAGCTAGATATAGGGATGTTAATCAAATAATAAGCGCAATTGACGAGGCGTATTAAAAATTACAACCTGTGCCACCTAAACACCAGGAACCAAATCACCTACTCCTCAGGCTGATCATCATCCTCAATAAAATCATCTACAGTTTGTCTATCTGTGCTCTCATCATCGTATGAGCCTGAAGTATCTTGATATACACTGATCGTCACTATGTTTGGAAGTCTAACTACAACAGTATAAGCACTGTCACTGACACCATCTAGAGTAACTTCAGTTGGCAAGTTATATACACCAGTCTCAGTGATACTTCCTAGATTTATAAATGCATCAATATCATTACTGTTTAAGGAATTTAGCATGAGCTGTCTACCACGAATTGTTACACGCACCTCATAGTCTGATGCCTGATAATCCAACTGTAACTCATTCAAGTTTTCTACACCTAGTGTTTGAATTGGAATTGTATAACTCTCTTGTACGACAGGGTTTGTGGTAACTCTAACGTAGAACCAGAGTGAGATTGCAGCAAGTAGAGACATAGCAAAAATTCCAGCAGTACTTCTGTGTGGACGCCTTGTAATCTCCCTGTTAGACATTCTAGTTTCTACAGATTCAGCACCCTCAATTGCATCAATTTCGCTTAGAGTCTCTTTAGTTCCATCTGAATCTTCAAATGCTTGAATTTCTCTTTCTGTCTTCTCGAAACGTAAGATTTTTCTTAATGTTCTAGGTAATGAACTAGTGCTCTTCTCAACACCTAGATTCATCAATCTATTTAAAATAGTTCTTAGTGCATCTGCATCTTCTAATTGGTATAACCTACCGTAAACTGCTAGAGAAATAGTACCTCTCTCTTCAGATACAGCTATAGAGATAGTATCTCCAATTTCACTTGCTCCAATAGCAGCTCTATGGCGAGTCCCTAACTCACTTCTTAAGTTGTAACTCTCCCCTAATGGCACATGAACTCGACTTGCATGAATTCTTCCACCACTAATAATTACCGCACCATCGTGCATAGGAGAGTTGTGGTAGAAAATTTGTCTAAGCATTGTACTAGTGAGCTCTGCATCCATAACTACAGCACCAGGCTCAATTAAATCACCTAATCTTGTAGTTCTCTCAATAAGCATCAGAGCACCTGTATATTCAGCAGCCATCTCTTCGCAAGCGACTACAATGGACTCAACATTTTTCTTAACTTCACTCTCATCTCTATCTTCATCATTGGCTGAGAAGAAGGTACTTGACCTCCTACCGATATTTTCAAGAGCCTTCCTTAACTCAGGTTGGAAAATAATAATAAGCCCTATAGCAAGCACCGACGCAGAGTTAACAATTATATAGTTAATCGTGTTAAATCCAGCCCAACTCGCAACTAACATCATAACGACGAAGGCAATTAAACCCTTAAGCAACTGCCAGGCCTGTGTTTCACTTATTAATTTTAAGACGTAATAAAAGATAAAAGTTGTTACTGCAATATCAAGAAAAGCACTAACGAAGTCCCATGGACCTGAAAAATAAAATAGACCATTTTGAATTTCATTAATTATAGATTCTAAAAAATTCATTCTACTTATACTTTCTACTTTTAGTACTTCTTATACTATTTTTATTTTGATTTATCTCTTGGGTAAAAATAGTTTAACTTTATCTAAACATATTTAAATTACAAGAAGATTAAGCCACCCCTAGCTTAAAACTTAATCGAAGAAATCCTCATCATCCTCACCCATATAAATAAGTGAGCGCATGTCTAATAGCCAGATAATTCTGCCATTAACTCTGATCAAGCCTTCCTTCTCCATTCGAACTAATTCTCTAGAGAATGATGGTCGAGGCATAGCTAATAACTTAGCTGTAACCTCCTTAGATACAGGCAATTCAACGAATGCTGTAACGTTAGTAGATCTTCTTTGTAAATCACCATATAGATAGTCTGTATTCTCTTCAGATTTATCGTGTAAGTGAAGTAAGTAGCGAGTAATCTTCATTCGCAAGTTTCTCTGAGATAAAATATCTATTCTTGTGTATTGTTCATCCACTGCATCTGAAATATATTTCAAGAAGTTTGTGCGCATTCCATCATTGTCGTGTAAAAATCTGAGCATTAAGTCTCTTGGAATGTAGATAACAACAACGTTGTTTACTGCCTCAACTGAGTAAGTGTAACGATTTCTTGTTCCATAGAAGAACTCTTGCCCCATACAATCGCCAGGTTCTAATAATTTTAAAGTTACATAGTCACCGTCAATTGAGTATTTCTGCATGGCCAAAGTCCCCTCCGTCACAACATACAATCCTTCTACTCGGTCCCCCTCATTAACAAGAATCTCGCCCTTCCATAAGACTCTCTCATTCATGTGATTAATATATTCTTCAAGTTGTTTCTCATTCAAACCACTGAATAATTTAGATTTTCTAAGTGCTGCAATTATTTTTTTCAAATCATGCCTCCAAATCGACGCTTGTTACCACTAATTTTAACATAATATCCTTGCTGTTTTCTCAATTAACTATTAGCGTATTGTTCAAGAATTTCTTTAGCTCTAATAAGGTTCAGCAACTCCAAGTCCTTCTCCTGATAAAACACACTAGTAAGGAAAATCCTATCATCGAAAGTAACATATGAAATAGCGCGTCTAAAGTTAGTAATAATACTTGGGATATAATACATTTCTTCTAATGTACCAAAAGAATATTCCTTCTCAAAATTAACTTCCCCCAAGTTATTCAACTGCATTCCATCTCCTGGCTTATTTAAGCTAAACAACTTAGCTATATCTTTTGCCACAGCATTATCGTAGCGCATGAAAGCTGCATAATATCCTGCATCTAATAGATTTCCGTTAAGTCTTGAAATAATTGCATTAGATCTTTGCTCTCTAAAATCATTTCCCATTAATTCTGTAAGTTCTTTATTAATTCTCTCTGCAGTACTAATCAAATCATATTTCATCCCTATCTTAATAGTAGGATTAATGCTTACACTTGAGCCATAAACACCAACAGATCTATTTCCTTCTTTCCTAGTACTTAAAGGAACACCAATACTCTCTCTTTCATCTGTAGCAACTGAGAAAGCTGCTGCAATTAGAGCATTTAACTTAATACCATCTTCCTTAGCTCTTCTAATAATTCTTTGAGATACATCTTTATCGAAACTAGTTTCAAGCGTCTTCAAACTGAAATTACTATGGAAAGTCTCATACAATTCTTGATATAAATCCCAGCCAAACAGTTTGTTATATCTTTCCCAGCGACTGTTGTATTTATCTATTTGTCGAGACAACCTACCAGACACAATAGTTCTAGCTTCTTCATCTGTTATATCTTCATGAATGTAAGAAACCTTCTGAACAGTGCTACTTGTACTGTCGTAAATATTTAAAATATCCTTAGCTAAAATCTGTATAGACTGAGCATCTCCTGCCAAATAGTGTGATGAAATCGCCCAGACAGTTTCCACTCCATCTGAAAAAATCCCATGGTGCATGTATTCGCCCTCTTCAAGATTTAGAGGAACCTTATCCTCATCTTCAGACCACTCCAGAGCAATATCTAGCATAGTCTCAACATCTTCTTCATCTTCCTCAGGGCTCTCATATTTTTCCAAATTAACATGAACTTGAGCCTCACTATTATCCTCATAAAAGGCTCTTCCATCTTCATGTCTCAGAACCCTAGTTCTAAGCAACTCATGTTTATTCATACCCTTTTTAATTGCTTCTTCAAATTGGTCAAAGTCAGGTGAACTCTTGAAGCGGAAAATACTTACCATTTTGCAAGCTGGTCGTTGTAAGTAGTGTTTGTTTTCTAATATTTCGTACATATCGATATTTTCCTATTTCTAAGTTTATTTATGTCTATTAAGTATAGTATTTTTAATCATTCTTAACAAAAGCTATAAATTATTATATTACTATCAATAAGAATTATTCTAAAAAAAAGAGTGACAAAAGTTCACAAGCAAGAGAAATTTAAGAGTAGAAATTTAAATAGGAGAAATAACAATATGCCTGAGATTTTGTACCCACTTGTTATTAATCTAATAATTTGGATATTTATTTTTACAGTATTCAAGTTATTTAGACCACAAAATATATTCTTAGGAGTATCTTTTACCATAATGGTGTTTTCAGCTCTACTAACAATAGCTTTACTCTTACTTGAATACAATCTAGATGAAGTCTTGTATGGACTCCTATTAATTTTCCTAGGTCTAATAGCAATACTACCTCTTATTATTATATTCATGCTTATTTTCAACGGAGTTAAGATTATAAGGAACGAAGGTTTCCCTTTAAGAAATTCATTATCTCTGCTATCTGGAATTGCACTATTATTTTATGCTGTCTCTTGGCCAATAATTTTTACTATAAGACCTAATTCAGAAATAGTATTTATCTACTTCTTCTTAACTTTTGGATTAATATATTTTGCTATAGTTGTTTACTTATATGCTCTATCTAATTTATTAAATCTGATCCACTTCCCCAAAAAATATATTGATTACTATATAGTTCTAGGTTCTGGTTTAATTAATAACAAAGTTCCTAATTTACTTGCAGGTAGAATAGAAAGAGCTTTAGATTTACAAGCTAAAACTGGTTATGGAAAGATAATTATGTCTGGTGGCCAGGGAAGCGATGAAGCAATATCTGAGTCTGAGGCTATGATTGACTTTGCCAAAGAAAAAGAAATAGATCCAAATATTTTACTTAGTGAAAATCAGTCAACTAATACAGAAGAAAATATTGTATTTTCGAAGGAAATAATTGTTAATGATTGGACCTTTGCCAAGAAACCAAGAGTTGCTATAGTTACTAGTAATTATCACGTTTTGAGGGCTCTATTGCTAACAAGGATAGAAGATATGGATGCTATTGGTTATGGATCTAAAACTAAGTTTTATTTTGCACTAAATGGTTTTATTAGAGAACTGGCGGCATTCTTGAAGATGAATTGGAAATCGCATATTGCCTTCATCATGGTGATTGCAACTATTCTTTTATTAATATATTTTAGATAAAAGAACTTAAAAGGAGATTCACATGAGAAGAAACAGTAAATTAGCTGCACTAATAGGGTTAATAATAGCAATTGTAGTTGCAGTATCTTTGATAACAATTGTGTTTATATCAATAGCCAATCGTAATCAGGCTGGTCAGGATGATAATTTGAGAGTTACAAATCCCTACAAAATCCAACATATTGATGACTACAAAATTTAAGCCACTAACCCTCCCGAGCTAATGGCTTGTTTCTACTTGTCTTGGCAATATATTCTTATGGCTTCACTTATGAATTCTGCACCACCTGCTACGATATTCTCGTAGTATTCCTTGAATCTTTCGTCTGCGACATATAACTCAGCCATAGCCAAGTGATATTCCTTATTGTACTTTGGGTAAAAGAACACTAACCATTTAGCATGTAATCTAGCAGTTTCTTGGGCTAACTCACCTGCTGGATTATTGCTTGGTACCGCTGCCCTCAAATTCTCCTCAATTTGCTTATTCAAACTAACTAACTCATCGTGCTTCTCTTTAGTCATACCTTTGATTTTGGCATAAGAATCATCTACTTCTTCATCACCATATTTTTGGCGAATCTCTTCACCATATTTCTTCTCATTCTCTTCGATTAATTCTTGTTTAAATCCTTCGAACTTTTCCTTGTCTGACATAGTTTCACTTCTTCTCATCGTGCCTAGCGTTTTATTGACATTAAGAATCAATTTATCTAGCCTATCTTTCATCTTTTCTAATTCCTTGAGGTGGTTCTGGAATGCTTCTTCCCTATTGAAGTCTGGATCCGTCAATAAATTCTTTATATCGGCCAAAGCAAAGCCCATTTCCTTATAAAACAAAATCTCTTGTAATCTATCTATTTCTCTTTGTCCATATATACGATATCCAGTAGATGCAACTCTAGCAGGTTTAAGCAAATCTATTTCATCGTAATAACGTAAGGTGCGTGCACTTACACCCGACATCTTAGACACTTCTTTACTTGAATATTCCATATTCCTCACCTCACAAATTGAGTTTAAACTATTACGTAGCGTCAGAGTCAAGCTTAATATTAATTAAAATGTCTTAATTTTGCACTTAGATTTTTAATATAATTTAAGTAGACAAAGAGAGTCTGAAAGGAGCTAGTACAATGCGTAGAAGACGTAATTTACTAACTAGAATAATCTTAATAATAGTTACCTTAGTTATCCTAGGTATAACGATAGCTATAGTGTTTAATCGTAGGAAGGCTCGTGATGAAAACTTAAGTAATAGCGATATAAACGAAATTCTCATCACAATCACTGGAGATGATATTAGAGATACTTCTACTCAATCAGTAGATGACTCCAGGATCTTAGGAATCGATATAAGAGATTTCAAAGAGTATGACACTAGTGAATTTGAAGCATGGGTTACTGACACGTATGCGAGTGCTTTTGGTGAAATTCTTGTATTAGATGAAGAAGAACATTGGTTAGCTCTTGTAGGCAGAAATACTCAAGACGAATTAAATGAATTAATGACTTCCTTAGGTTATGAAGATAAAGATTATTCTCTTGCAAGAACCTTATCGATATCCACAGACATCCAGCAAGATGCTGAGAATAGGGATTTCGTCTGTGAAGTTGGATCACTCATGTATTATGAAGAAGAAGCTGTTGGCGAAGGAGATTTTTATTTCCTTAACAAGACTAGAAATGGCTGGGAAATAGATGAAATCCGCATGTATTGGATTACTTAGTACTCCGGGACATATATAAAAAAAAAGAAAAAAACTCCGCTACCGAAAAAGTAACGGAGTTAATTTTTGGTGCGGATGACAGGACTTGAACCTGCACGAGTCGCCTCACTAGAACCTAAATCTAGCGTGTCTGCCAATTCCACCACATCCGCGTGTATTAGCAAGATATTATTCTATGCGATATTTAAAATAAAATCAAGCACTAAAAATAATAATTTTTCAGGGCCAGTTTTACCATCAAAAAAAGAGAGTTGCATAAATTTGCAACCCTCTTTCCGCGAAAATTGTATAGTGCTATCAGTGCCTACTTTAAATTCTGTAGCTGGTTAATAGTAGTTTAGAGGAAGCTAAATATAATTATTGCTGCCGCTATTACCGCTACCACAATGAGTGTGATTCTGAGTTCTTGACCGACTCTTGAGTTTGGTTTTTCTTCGATTTCACTCTTGGTGTATTCGAAGTTGTCAACGTTAGTATTGTCTCCTCTGTTTATCTTCTTGATGCTCTCTTCTGGGACCATTAAAAAATAACCTCCATTCATGCACGCACAGAAATACTGCACAATTCTTACTTTAAGATTTTGTACAATATGTTCAAGTTTCGTCTCCTTGACTGTATTTATTTATGTCTTATTACAATACTTATGTTAAGCTATGGTTAGACGGATGGCAAGAGACATGGACAGATTTCGACTTTTCACACCAAAGAGAAGGTTCAAATTTGGTCAATTTTCAGTCAAGCCTTTACAGTTTATTCATGCTGTTTATGTTACGAGTTGAGGCTATTTCTGGATTAAGAGAATGACATTAATTTGATTTGAATCAAGTAAAATTTCCCGAATCCAGGTTAGAGTTTATTTATTGGTGAAAATGTCTAACTCTTAACAATGTCTTAATAATGAGTTTCTAAAAACTTGTACTTTTTAACCGTCATTTAATTAAGGTTTGATATATCATAGTAATGATTATTGTCTTTTTTTATTTAAGTCAATAAAATACAAATTTTGTGAGGTAATATGCGTTATTTAATAAATAAATCTACAGATCCTTATTTCAATTTAGCTCTAGACGAATATGCTATGACAAACATTGATGTGAATGAGGATTTTTTCTTTATTTGGCAGAACGCTCCTTCGGTAATTATTGGTAAGAACCAAAATGCAAGCGAAGAAGTTAACCAGCGTTTCTTAGATGAGAATGGTGTTAATCTGGCTCGTAGAGTTTCTGGTGGTGGTGCAGTTTATCATGACTTTGGCAATATAAATTATACATTTATTATTCCAGTTGATGACCCTGCTACGGTTGATTTCAAGAAATATACTCAACCAATCGTCGATGCTTTGGCCAGTATGGGAGTACATGCTGAAGCGACAGGAAGAAACGATGTCACGATTGACGGTAAGAAAATTTCTGGTACCGCACAACGTATGGCTAATGGAAAATTAATGTTCCACGGAACTCTTATGTATGAGGTCGATAGTGAGGCTTTGTCCAATGCACTAAACGTAGACCCAGATAAGATTGTTTCTAAGGGATTTAAATCTGTAAAATCAAGAGTAACAAATATTAAAGAGCATCTTCCAGAAGGTTCTACTTTCGAAGAGTTCTTTGATAAATTGCAATTCTTCTTATCTAATGAAGGTAAGGATGAAGAAATTGTCTTAACCGATGAAGATATTGCTAAAGTTCAGAAGGCAGCGGACGAAAGATTTTCAACATGGGAATGGATTTATGGTAAATCACCTGAATTCAACTTAAAAAACAAGAAGAGATTCCCTGGTGGTAAAGTTGAAGTCTTGATGGATGTCGATGAAGGACTTATTAAATCAGTACGTTTTATGGGAGATTATTTAGGACTTAAGGATGTTTTAGTGGTCGAGGAAGCATTACTAGGTGTCCGTTTTAATCGCCAAGATGTAGAAGAAGTATTAAATGAAATACCATTAACAGAGTACTTCGGTAAAATTACCAAAGATGAGATTCTAGAACTGATCTTTGATTAAGTTTGTTGAAATTCTCAATTAGGTATTTCGCAAATAGAAAAATTCTGTAGAATAATTAGGTTTATATTATAAATCTAAAAATAATTAGGAGGTACAGAAAGATATGAGTAAGGAATCAAAAAAGACAATATTTGATTTCGAGCAACATCTACAAGATGTAGCGAAGAATTATGAAATGGTTCAAATTCTTGATGAAACAGGTAAAGTAGTCAACCCAGACTTAGTTCCTGATTTATCAGATGAACAATTAGTAGAATTATTTGAACGTATGTTATGGTCACGTGCCTTAAATGACCGTTCAAATACATTAGCACGCCAAGGTAGGTTAGGATTTGTTGCGCCTACTGCAGGACAAGAGGCTTCACAGTTAGCAAGTCACTACGCTTTTGATAAGAATGATAGGCTTTTCCCAGGATATAGAGATATTCCTCAATTGGTACAACACGGATTGCCATTATATAAGGCATTCTTATGGAGTCGTGGACACGTAGAGGGTAGTACATATCCAGAAGATTTACATGCTATGCCACCTCAAATTATTATCGGTGCTCAAATTGTTCAAGCTGCAGGTTCAGCTATTGGTCTTAAGTTAAAGGGCGAAAAACAAGTTGCATTCACATACACAGGTGACGGTGGTTCATCACAAGGTGATACATATGAAGGTGTAAACTTCGCAGGTGCTTATAAGGCTCCAGCTGTTTTCTACATTCAAAACAATGGTTATGCTATCTCAACACCTCGTCATAAACAAACAGCAGCTCCTACCCTAGCACAAAAAGCAGCAGCTTCAGGTGTACCAGGAATTCAAGTTGACGGTATGGACCCACTAGCAGTTTACGCTGTTTCTAAGGCAGCAAGAGATTACGCAATCGCAGGTAATGGTCCAGTATTAATTGAAACAATCACATCACGTTTCGGTGCTCACTCACTTTCAGGTGATGATCCTAAACGTTACCGTGACCAAGCAAGTTTCGACTACTGGGATAAGAGAGATCCACTAATCCGTATGCGTAACTACTTAACAGAAAAAGGTATTTGGGACGAAGAAAAAGAAGCAGCAGCAGTTGAGCGTTTCGATCAAGAAATTACAGCAGCTGTTGAAGAAGCAGATAATGCTCCAAAACAAAAGATTTCCCAATTATTAGAAAACATGTACGAAGTTCCTACAAATACAGTTCAGGAACAAATTGAGTACTTTAAGAACAAGGAGGCAGAATAGATATGGCTAATTTAGCAATGGCTCATGCCATCACTAATGCACTAGATCTCGCTTTAGAGAAAGATGATAAAACACTAATTTTCGGTGAAGACGTAGGTGTCAACGGTGGTGTTTTCCGTGTAACAGATGGCTTAGTTGAAAAATATGGTGAAGATAGAGTAAGTGATACACCACTAGCAGAATCAGGAATCGGTGGTATGGCTATCGGTCTAGCAGTAGAAGGTTTCCGTCCAATTATGGAAATCCAATTCTACGGATTCGTATTTGAGGTAATGGACTCAATCGCAGGACAAATGTCTCGTTACCGTTACCGTATGGGTAACTCAAGACAAATGCCTATTACTATCCGTTCACCTTTCGGTGGTGGTGTTCATACTCCAGAAATGCACGCAGATAGTTTAGAGAGTATTATTGCTCACTCACCTGGTATTCGTGTTGTTATCCCAAGTAACCCATATGACGCTAAAGGTTTATTATTATCCTCAATCGAAAGTAATGACCCTGTTCTTTTCTTAGAGCACATGAAACTTTACCGTTCATTCCGTCAAGAAGTTCCTGAAGAGTACTACACAATTCCATTGGATAAAGCGAATGTAGCTCAAGAAGGTACAGACGTAACTATCGTTTCTTACGGATACATGGTTAGAGAATCACTTAAGGCAGCTGAAGAGTTAGCTGAAGAAGGTATCTCAGCAGAAGTTATCGACTTAAGAACAGTACAACCTGTTGACTACGAAACAATCATTAAATCAGTAGAAAAAACTGGTCGTTTAGTTGTTGTTCAAGAAGCTCAACGCCAAGCAGGTATCGTTGGTACAGTTATGGCAGAAGTTGCTGAAAGAGCAATCCTACACTTACAAGCACCTATCGGTCGTGTAGCAGCTCCAGATACAATCTACCCATTCGGTTTAGCTGAAAATGATTGGTTACCAAATAAAGAAGATATTAAAAATAAAGTACGTGAAACAGTTAAGTTTGACTAGAAGGAGACTTTAAATGGCTTATAAATTCTTATTACCAGACGTTGGTGAAGGAATGGCAGAAGGTGAAATCGCTACTTGGTTAGTTAAAGAAGGCGATAAAATCGAAGTTGATCAACCAATGCTTGAACTTCAAAACGATAAATTATTACAAGAGATTCCATCACCTGTAGCAGGTACAGTATTGAAACTCTTAGTAGAAGAAGGAACAATCGCAAATGTAGGTGATGCTCTTATCGAAATCGATACAGGTGAAGACTCAGATGCAGGTTCAGACGATACTACTGTAGATACATCATCTACTCCAGAGAGTCCAGCAGGTAAAGAAGCTGTTGCAGATCCTGTAGATGGTGGCAACGGTGGCGGTTCATCAACATTCGTATTTAACTTACCAGACGTAGGTGAAGGTATGGCTGAAGGTGAAATTGCTTCATGGTTAGTTGCAGAAGGCGACAACGTTGAGCAAGACCAACCTATTTTAGAATTACAAAACGATAAATTATTACAAGAAATCCCATCCCCTGTATCAGGTGTTGTATCTAAGATTTTTGTTGAAGCAGGTACAATTGCTAATGTTGGTGACCCACTAATTGAGTTCCTAACAGAAGGTGGTTCAGGTACAGCTGATTCAGTATCAACTCCAGCAAGCCCAACAGGTGCAGTTGCAGTTGAAGAAGCAGCTCCAGCTGGTGAAGTATCAACAATTCCTGGAAATACAGTTGCAGGTCGTGTATTAGCTATGCCATCAGTACGTAGACATGCACGTGATAACTCAGTAGATTTAACTCAAGTTCCTGCTACTGGTAAACATGGTCATGTAACTAAGGCTGACGTAGACGCATTCATCAAGAATGGTCCTGCTGAAACTACAGCTCCTCAAGTTGCTACTGCTCCAGCTAAAGAAGCAACAGCTCCTGCACAAGCTACAGCAAGCACACCAGCTAAGGAAGCTAAACCTACAGCAATTCAAGATGGTGAAGATGTCACTCGCGAGAAGATGACTCCTACACGTCGTGCAATTGCTCAAGCAATGGTTACAAGTATGACTAAGGCTCCTCAAGTTACAATCTTTGATGAAGTTGATGCAACAGCTACTGTTGAACACAGAAACAAATTCAAGGGTATTGCTGCAGAGCAAGATATTAAATTAACATTCTTACCATACGTTGTTAAGGCTTTGGTCAGAGCAGTTAAAAAATATCCAATCTTAAACTCATCAATGGATGAAGCAACAAATGAGATTGTATACAAGAACTACTACAACATCGGTATCGCAGTAGACACAGATAGAGGTCTATATGTACCTAATGTTAAGAATGCTGATCGTAAGAATATGTTTGAAATTTCGAATGAAATCAACGAATTAGCAGAAAAAGCTGCAGATGGTTCACTAAGCGGTAGCGAAATGCGAGATGGTACAATTACTATCTCAAACATTGGTTCTGCAAGTGGTTCATACTTCACTCCTATCTTAAACTACCCTGAAGTTGGTATTTTAGGTATTGGACGTATTAAGAAACAACCTATCGTTAAACCTGATGGAACAATCGGTGTAGGACAAATGTTCCCATTATCACTAACATTTGACCACAGATTAGTTGACGGTATGACAGGTCAATTAGTATTAAACGAAGTTAAGAGATTGTTGGCAGATCCTGACACACTCTTAATGGAATCATAGAAGGAGGACTAAATGGTAGTTGGAGATATGGCAATGGAGCTAGATACCGTAGTAATCGGATCAGGCCCAGGTGGATATGTTGCAGCAATTCGTGCAGCACAATTAGGACAAAAAGTTGCAATTGTTGAAAGAGAATTTATTGGTGGAGTATGCTTAAACGTAGGTTGTATTCCTTCTAAAGCTCTTATTACAGCTGGACATCATTATCACAATTCAAAAAATGATGGCTTATATGGTGTAAGCAATAGTGAAGTTACAATTGACTTCAAGGCAACACAAGAATGGAAACAAAACAGCGTAGTTAATAGATTAACAAGCGGTGTTGAGATGCTTCTTAAGAAAAATAAAGTTGAAATCATCAGAGGTGAAGCTAACTTCACAAATACAAACACAATTCGTGTAAGTACTGAAGATTCAGGACAAACATACAAATTCAATAATGCAATTATTGCTACAGGTAGTCGTCCAATCGAACTTCCTGCATTTAAGTACAGCAAGAGAATTATTGATTCAACAGGTGCATTAGGATTGCAAGAAATTCCTAAGAGCATGGTACTTATCGGTGGTGGATACATTGGTTCAGAGTTAGCTGGTGTATATGCAAACTTAGGTACTGAAATTACAATTCTTGAAGGAACAAACACAATCTTAGGTGGTTTTGATAAAGACATGGTTAAACTTGTTGAGAAAGATTTCAAAGACAAGAATGTTAATATCATTACTAACGCAATGGCTAAGAGTGCTGATGAAACAGACAAGGATGTTACTGTTACTTATGAAGTAGATGGTAAGCCTGAAACTGTTACAGCAGAATACTGTTTAGTAGTTGTTGGACGTAAACCAAACACTGATAATCTTGGATTAAAGATTGCTGGTGTTGAAACTAGCGACAGAGGTTTGATTAAAGTTGATGCACAAGGACGTTCTTCAAACAAGAATATCTTTGCTATCGGTGACGTAGTTCCTGGTCCAGCTCTTGCTCATAAGGCAAGTTACGAAGGTAAGACAGCTGCTGCTGCTATCTCAGGCGGTAAAGATGAGAATGATTATATAGCAATGCCTGCAGTTGCATTCTCAAGCCCAGAGTTAGGTACAGTTGGTCTAAATGAAGCTCAAGCAAAAGAACAAGGTATCGCAGTTAAAGTTGCTAAGTTCCCATTCGCTGGTAATGGACGTGCTTTATCAATGGATGCAGCTGATGGTTTCGTACGTATTGTTACTGAAAAAGAATCAGGTCTAGTACTTGGTGCTCAGGTAGCAGGTGCAAATGCATCAGAGTTAATAGCTGAGTTAACATTAGCTGTTGAAGGTAGAATGAACATTGAAGACATCGCTCTTACAATTCATACTCACCCAACATTATCAGAAATGACTAATGATACTGCTGAAGCAATTTTAGGTATGCCAATCCACATGTAATCTTTATTACAATTAATGTGAATTAAATTTAAGCACTGTTTGTTTTTACAGACAGTGCTTTTTTTGTGGGGGCTAGACGTTGCGGTTGGTGTTGTGACTATGGTCTTGAGTTTGTTAAATGTACCAACTTTATCAAACTCGAACAATTATTTCGTATTTTGTTTGTTTTTGTCTATCTACTCAATAATTGGCCTCATAAACATTCTTAGCAAAACCCACACATGCAAAAACCCCGTTATCCTAGTGGACTCCGGGGCTCACAACTTAATTATATTCTTAGCAAAAATCTTCCTACTTATCGTCATCCAATTTCAAGACACTCATAAATGCTTCTTGTGGGATTTCTACGCTACCAACTTGACGCATTCTCTTCTTACCTTCTTTTTGAGCTTCAAGTAATTTCTTCTTACGAGTAATATCACCACCATAACATTTGGCGATAACATCTTTACGGAATGCTCTAACAGTTTCTCTTGCGATAACTTTTCCACCAATAGCAGCTTGCACTGGAATCTCAAATTGATGTCTTGGTATTTCTTCACGTAGAATTTTAACCATTCTACGACCACGTTGCTCGGCCTTCTCCTCATGAACGATCATACTTAAGGCATCTACATTATCTCTATTAACTAAGATATCTAACTTAATTAATTTAGATGGAGCATAGCCATCTAGCTCATAATTCAAGGATGCATATCCTCTTGTACTAGATTTCAACACATCGAAGAAATTGTAGATAATTTCGTTAAGTGGCATTTGGTAAGTGATTTCAACAATTCTATCATCTAGATAATTCATGTTGATGTACTCACCACGTCTCTCCTGACAGATCTGCATGACGCTACCTGTATATTCTGTAGGAGTCATAACAGTAGCCTTAACTATAGGTTCTTCAATTCTTTCAATTTGTTCTCTTTCAGGTAAGTTGGCTGGGTTAGAAACCTCAACCATTTCACCATCTTTTGTATAAACATGGTAGATAACTGATGGAGCGGTAGAAATAATATCTAGATCGAATTCTCTCTCTAATCTTTCTTGAATGATTTCATAGTGCAATAATCCTAAAAATCCACATCTAAAACCAAATCCAAGTGCTGCTGACGTTTCAGCTTCAAAGGTAAAGGAAGCATCATTAAGTTGCAATCTTTCCATTGCATCTCTTAGGTTTCCATAATCTTTATTATCTGTTGGATAAATTCCTGTATAAACCATTTGCTGAGCTGGCTTATATCCAGGCAGTGCTTGTCTTGCAGGTTTATCAGCATGTGTAACTGTATCACCGATTGCTGTGTCATGAACATCTTTAATAGATGCGATGATATAACCTACATCCCCTGCTTCTAAAATATCTGTCTTAGCTAGCTGTCCAGCCTTAAAATCACCAACTTCTGTAACAGTAAATTCTGCTTCAGAGTGCATCATTTTGATCTCGTCGCCTGCCTTCACCTTACCGTCTTGTACACGCACATGTACTACAACACCTTGGTAAGTGTCATACTTAGCGTCAAAGATTAATGCTCTTAATTCTGCATCTTCATCACCATCTGGTGCTGGTAAGTGGTCAACAATTTTTTCTAAAACTTCTGTGACATTTAGATTTTCTTTTGCTGAAATTAGAGGTGCTATATCTGCTTCAATCCCGATAACATCCTCAATTTCTTGTCTTACATGCTCTGGTCTTGCGGAAGGTAAGTCGATTTTATTAATTACTGGCAACACTTCTAAGTTCATCTCCACTGCTTGGTAAACATTAGCTAAAGTTTGTGCTTCAATACCTTGCGCAGCATCTACTACTAAAATAGCACCGTCACAAGCAGCTAAAGATCTAGATACCTCATAGCTGAAGTCAACGTGCCCTGGTGTATCTATTAAGTTTAGTTCGTATATTTCACCATCTGTATGCTTGTAAAACATTTTACTGGCTTGAGCTTTTATCGTAATTCCACGCTCACGCTCAATATCCATATTATCTAAGACCTGAGACTGCATCTCACGCTTAGTTAAAACCCCTGTATTTTCCAATAATCTATCGGCCAAAGTCGATTTACCATGGTCAACATGGGCAATAATACTGAAATTCCTAATATATTTTTGCCTATCTTGGCTCATGTATTTTCACATATTCCTTTCGTAAGTAAAATTAATTCAAATTTAATTGGAAGCTGTATTAATCTACAGCTCCAAAATCAGATAGAGGCAAGATTCTAATCCACACTCTTCCTCTTATATTCTCTTCAGAAATAGGACCCATAATTCTTGAATCTGCACTATTAGATCTATTGTCACCTAAGACGTAGAACTCACCATCACCTAGTGTCAATGGGCCTTGCCAATCTACTGGAGCATCTGTATATGAACCATTATCTAGGTAATTTTCTTCTAAAGTTTCACCATTTAGAATTACTCTTCCATCAGCAAAATCTATAGTGTCTCCAGGTAAACCAATTACTCTTTTAACGATTAGCTCTTCTTCTTGGCTAGCAATAGTGCTTGTGTCAATAGTTATAATTTCACCTCTAGTTAAATCTGAGAAATTAACTGTGAGCTTGTCTACTAATACTTGGTCCTCATTATGTAGTGTTGGTTCCATAGAACGGCCAACTACTCCACTTCTTTGTATTACAAATCTGCTTAATAGCAATCCTAAGATTACAGCAACTAGAATATATCTAATCCAGTCCCAAAGTTCTAACAAAACTGAAGTTCTATCATTAGCTGCATAAATATCTTTATCTGCTGCTAAGAGTTCTTCTTCTGGATCTGCCACTCTCTTAGGTGATTCAGGAATATAATCTTTCTTAGGAGTATATTGCAATCTAGGGCTTCTTACCCCAGATTGTTTATCTTCTAAGTTATCTATATTCTGATTATAGCCTTCTTGAGATTTATTCATTCTACCCTCTTACCAATACTTATTAATTATCATTCATTAAGGAGCTATTATATTACACTAAATCAAAAAATTAAGTGATTTTAAAGTGTATGCTCTTATTCTTCGCTTATTTCTTCTTCTGGTAATTCTACAGTTTCTGGATCTACCATTAGACCTAACTCTTCAAATTGAGCAGGAGCAATTTCGCCAGGGGCTTTGGTCATAAGGTCTTGAGAAGTTTGTACTTTAGGGAAAGCTATAACATCTCTAATATTATCTGTCTTAGCTAATAGCATGATGAATCTATCTAGACCAATTGCTATACCACCATGTGGAGGTACACCATAGTCGAATGCATCTAGTAAGAATGAGAATTGCTCATATGCTTCTTCCTTAGTGAATCCTAGTAAGCCAAACATTTTATTTTGTAGATCTTGGTCATGGATACGAATACTACCACCACCTAGTTCATAACCATTCATGACCATGTCGTAAGCCTTAGAACGTACTTTACCTGGGTCAGTATCTAACAAGTCAATATCTTCATCCATAGGGGATGTGAATGGGTGGTGAACTGCTGTATAGCGTTCTTCTTCCTCATCCCAATCGAATAGTGGGAATTCAGTAATCCAGACTAATTTGTTGGTGTTTGTGTCAAATAGTTCTAATCTCTTAGCTACTTCAACTCTCAAGTGACCTAGTGCATCGAATACTACCTTCTCATTTGTATCTGCAACGAATAGTAGTAAGTCGCCATCTTTAGCATCTGTTAATTCAACTAATTTTGCTTGAATGTCTTCATCTACAAATTTCTTAATTGAACCACTCCATGCATCGTCATTTACTTTCATCCAAGCGACTCCGCCTGCACGATAAGTCTTAACGTAATCACTCAATGAATCGATATCTCTACGACTCATGCTTGCGCCACCAGGAACATTGATTAAGCGAACACTACCTCCGCCTTCAATAGCACCAGTGAATACCTTGAATTCACTATCTTTAAATAAGTCAGAAACATTGCATAGTTCTAAACCAAATCTCATGTCTGGTTTATCTGAACCAAAACGCTCCATAGCTTCTTTCCAAGTTAATCTTTCGATTTCACCAATGTCTTCATTTTGGAATCTCATAAGCACTTCTTGGAAGTAAGGTTCTGCAAGTTCAAGAACATCTTCAACATCGACGAAACTCATCTCAATATCGATTTGAGTAAACTCAGGTTGTCTATCTGCTCTTAAGTCTTCGTCTCTGAAACATTTTGCAATTTGGAAGTAACGGTCAAATCCAGCTACCATCAATAGTTGCTTGTAGATTTGTGGGCTCTGAGGGAGTGCGAAGAATCTACCATTGTAAATTCTACTTGGAACTAAATAGTCTCTTGCACCTTCAGGTGTGCTCTTACCTAACATTGGAGTTTCAATATCTATGAAAGCTTCTTCTTCAAAATATTGTCTTGTGAAATTTGAGAAGTCAGATCTTAACTTAAAGATTCTTTGCATGTCTGCTCTTCTTAAGTCTAAGTATCTGTGCTCTAATCTCAAGCTCTCTTTAACATCACTATTTTCTTCAATATAAAATGGAGGAGTCTTAGCTTCAGATAAAATTCTAATCTCTTCAACTAATACTTCATATAGACCTGTTTCCATTTCAGGGTTTGGGTCTTGGCGCAAACGTAATGTACCTCTAACAGCAATTACAAACTCAGATCTTAATTTACCAGCTTTTTCATGAGCTTCGGCAGGTGACTCGTCATCTACTACTAATTGAAGTAAACCTGTTCTGTCTCTAAGTGTGATAAATGCTAGACCACCTAAGTCACGTTGTTTTTGTACCCAACCCATTAGGACCATTTCTTGTCCTAAATCCATCTCATCTATTTGAGTTGCATAATGTGTACGTTTTAAACCCTTGATTGTTTCTGCCATTTTCTTATCCCTCTATTAAATAATTTTTAATTGCTTCAATATCTTCTAAATTAAATGTTTCTTCTGGACTATCTTTATCGATTAAGCTTCTAATACTTGCCTTATTTTCAGCAAGTTCTTCCTCACCTAAAACCATAATATTATCGTAGCCATTCTTACCAGCATATTTCATCTGCGCTCTAAGTGAACGTCCTGTCAGTTCATAACCAACAGCAACACCCGATTTTCTTAAATCCTGAGCTAAAACTTGCGCCTTAGTAAATGACTCATCTCCCATACTGGCAATGAATAATTTAGCATTTGTTCTATCATTCTTAAGAACACCTTGAGCTTCAAGTTCTAGTAATAGTCTCTCTTCTCCAAGGGAAAAGCCAAGCCCAGGAGTACTCCTTCCACCTAATTCTTCAACTAAGTAGTCATATCTACCACCAGCACAGATAGTTCCTTGAGTACCAACATTGTTAGAAATAAACTCAAATACAGTTCTACTGTAATAGTCTAAACCACGAACTAATCTTGGATTGACTGTATATCCTACACCAAGACTATCTAATGTTTTCTTAAGTTCTTGGAAGTGGACATCGCTCTCTTTATCTAAGTATTCTAAAATGCTTGGAGCATCTTTAGTAGCTACTTGACACTGCTCATTTTTACAGTCCAATACTCTTAATGGATTTTCTTCCATCCTATTTTGACTATCTTCACAGAGCTGATCTTTTATTGGTCTTAAGAAACCTAAGAGTTCTTCTCTATAAATTAGACGGCTCTCAATTGTACCTAAGCTATTTATTTCTAAGTTAATTTCTTCTAGTCCAAGTTCTCTGAAGTAGTGATCTAGCATTGCAATTAGCTCTGCATCTACTGCAGGCCCTTCTGCACCAAAAATCTCTGCTCCTAATTGGTGGAACTCTCTAAATCTACCCTTTTGAACATTTTCGTATCTAAATGCAGTAATTGCATAGTAAAGTTTAACTGGGAAAGCTAGTGAATTCATTCCATTTTCAATGAAACTTCTAACAACTCCTGCAGTTCCTTCTGGTCTTAATGTTATAGAACGATTTCCTTTATCCTCGAAAGTGTACATTTCTTTTTGTACAACGTCTGTCGTACTACCAACACCACGAGCGAAAACCTCTGTATGTTCAAATGTAGGAATCCTTATTTCCTCATAACCATATAATTTACAAATATCTCTATAGACATCTTCAATATATTGCCATGCACTGGTAACATCAGGTAATAAATCCTGTGTACCCTTAGGTGCTGAATATGCCATGTTTTCCCCTTCCTTAACTTAAGCTTCTAATACTTCTACTTCTTGTGACTGCAGATTTGCAAGTGCAAGTTCGGCTCTATTTCTATCTACATATGCAGTCATGTTTTTATATATTCTAACTTTAAATCCTGCTTCCAATGCATCTAGAGCAGTTTGTAAGACACAGTGATCTGTTGCTATACCAACTATATCTACAAGTTCGATTTCTTCATCTTTTAGAATATCTAATAAACTCTTATCTACTTCTAAGTCATGTCCTTCAAAACCTGAGTAAGCTGGAATTCCATGTCCCTTCTTAACTTGATAGTTAAAATCACTATTTTGTAATGGCTCTGCTAGTTTAGCACCATCTGTATTTGCAATACAGTGCGCTGGCCAAGAGTCTACAAAATCAGGTTCATCTGAGATATGTCCACCATTGTCATGGTTTTCCTTATGCCAATCTTGTGTTGAAATAATGCTTGTGTAATCATCTCTGTTTTCTAAGATAAACTCTCTTACATCTGCAGCTACTTTCTTTCCGCCTTCACAGGCTAGTGAGCCACCTTCAACAAAATCATTTTGTACATCTACAACAATTAATACTTGCTTCATAAGTATCCTCTCCAGTGACAATATTGTACTCTCACATATCTTATTAATTATAGTACAGACTAGCAATTTTATCATGTTTAGATGAGCATGGCATGAAGTTTGGGGGCTTTGGCAAAAGGATCGCAAAAAGTCGCTGTCTAGTACATTCAATACAGTTTTTAGCAAGTCCTAAACATATAATATGTAAGTTAGGAGAATTTTTAAATATGAAAGTTGAAACAGTTAAAAAGAAATTAGGAAATATTCCTATCTTGGAGATTTATCCAGAGGGAAAGAAAAATGAGAAGCTTCCATTTTTGATTTACTATCATGGGTGGCATTTGAATAAAGAAATTGTTATGACACAGGGGCAACTCTTCGCTGCTGAGGGCTATAGGGTAATTATTCCAGATGCTATGAATCATGGTGAGAGAAAAACTGAAGATTCTAGGATTCCTTCTATCACCTTTTTCCAAAGCATACAAACCAACTTACTCGAATATTCTTACATTGTGAATACTTATAGAGAAGCTGGTTTAGCTGGTGAGAATATTGCTGTAGGTGGAATTTCCATGGGTGGATTTACTAGTTTTGCTCTACTTACACATAACCCTGAGATTAAGGCTGCAGGTATCTTAATGGGTACACCTGACATTAAAGGTTGGCGTGAGATGGTTAAGAAAAATGTTGCTAAAGTAGGAATTTTCTTGCCTGATGATTACGATGATCTAACTTCATGGATGGATAAATATAACTTAGTAGATCAGCCAGAGAAAGCTAAAGGTACTTCTCTTTACATCTGGCATGGTGCTCAGGATTTAAGAGTTCCAATTGAACCTGCTCAAAAGTTTGTTGCAGATAACCCAGATTTAGATATTCAATCTAGATTTGATATGGACCAAGAGCATTTAGTTACTCCTCCTATCACAAGAGAGCTTAGAGATTTTTATGCTAAGCATAGACACAAGTTGCTTTAAACTTAGGATTAACCTGAGTTTGTAAATGACAAGATTGGCTTTTACCATTAAAATGAATAGTAGTTTATTAAGGGATGATAATTATGAAAAAAAGACTTGTATCATGGAACGTTAACGGGATAAGAGCCGTTGTTAAGAAGAATTTTTACGAATTCATTGAATATGTAGATGCTGATATTATTGGAATTCAAGAGACTAAATGTAGTGCGGGGCAAATTGAACTTGACTTACCTGGCTACTACCAATATTGGAATTATGCTGGTAAGAAGGGCTATTCTGGAACTGCAGTATTTACTAAAGAAAGACCAATCGCTTACAGTCATGGGCTAAATATACCTGACCCAAATAGAGCGCCTGATGAGGGTGTTAGTGTTTATGAGGTTAGCCAAGAGTTTATCGCTGCTAACGCTGAGCACTTGATTGAAGCCGAGGCTGTTGTTGAGCAAATGGAAACTGAAGGAAGAGTTATTACTCTTGAGTTTGAAGACTACTACTACGTTACTGTATATACTCCAAATTCACAAAATGAGCTGGCTCGTTTGGATAAACGCGAGATGTGGGATGATGCATTTAGAGCATATTTAATGGAATTGGATAAATTTAAGCCTGTTATCGCATGTGGTGACTTGAACGTTGCACATAAGGAAATTGACTTGGCAAACCCTGATACTAACCATAAGAGTGCTGGTTTTAGTGATGAAGAAAGAGCTGGTTTCACTAAGCTTGTTGAAGCTGGATTTACAGATACATTCAGACACTTCTACCCTACACTTGAAGAGAAATATACATGGTGGAGCTATAGAACTAGAGCTAGAGATAGAAATGCTGGCTGGCGTATTGACTACTTCGTCACCAGTGAAAGAATTGATGACAGGCTAGTGAGTGCTGAAATACTAGACGATGTATTAGGTTCTGACCACTGCCCTGTATTATTGGAAGTTGAGTAATATGGATTTAAATAGACCTATAAAAATTAGCGATGTACGTTCTAGAGGAAGTAGCGATTGGATTAAAATCCAAAACTTGAGCAATGAAGATATTGATATTTCTGGATATTTTGTATCTGATGATAAGGGGCTAGGCAGAATTGGTAAATATAAGCCTTTGGCTGATGGCACCATACTTGCACCTGGTAAGACTCATAAATTCAAGCGTGGAGTGGATTTCTCATTTGGTTTAGGTAAGGAAGATGAGGCTAGGCTATATGATAGCAACTCCGAGCTAATCGATATTATTAAATGGACTAACCATGCGGATAGCTACTTTGCCCAATTTGAAATCACTAAAAATAAGGACTGGCCTGGTTTACAAGAGGTTAAAGTTATTGATAATGTATCTTGGTTCTATGAAGATTCATCTGGATTAGATTTTGGTGATGGAAGCTTATTTGTTGTAGATAATGCTCATGGGATTGTTTGGCGACTAAACTTAGATGAAAATGGCGTTCCTTCCATGCCAGATCAATTTTCTGAAGGTAAGAAAATTATCTATAGAGATAAAAATAGAAATCCTAGAACTGGTTTAGATATTGAAGGCGTCTCATATTCTGAAGACAATAAGCTCTTCTTCGCTCTTGAAGTAGATAATGACGATAAGACAAGAAATTTAAATCAAATTATCATGGGTGATTTAAGTAAATATCCTGATGTAGAATATATTTTCATTGAAAAAGAATGGGATCTTAACAATATTGTGCCTATATCCGATAGCAATTACGGTATAGAAGCTGTAGAATGGGCGAAAGCTGCTTCCCTCGACGGCTACCTTATTGACCAAAATACTGATGACATATTTGACCACAGAAATTATCCTGAAGCACAATCTGAAGGATTGTACTTCGTAGCACATGAAGCTACTGGACTTATATTTGTAGTTGTTCTTAATGAGGATGAGTCAGTTGTATTAATCAATACTATTGATAGTGGTTTTGATGGTGCTATGGGTCTTGATTATGACAACGATGAGAGAGTTTTATGGATTAGTACTGACGATAGTTTCTTAGGTCAGATGGCAAGAATAAAGTTCAAGTTTAAGGCAGATGCTAAATTTGATTTTTATAATCCGCCCAAATATATGGACAGTGCTAATTTAAATAATGAAGGTTTCGCACTCGCAGATAAATCATATGGACCAGTTGGTCTACGCCCTGCCTATTGGGTACATGACGGCGACAATAAGAAATCATTGCGAATGGCTTACTTGAGCCACGATGAATTATATACAGAAGTTGAAGAGTAGGAAAATTGCTTAATGGCTAAAAAATCTAATATTTATTACTGTAGCGCTTGTGGATATGAGACCTCCGGTTGGATGGGCAAATGTCCTAATTGTAAGGCTTGGGATACTTTCGAAGAAAAACCTGTAGAGCCTAAAACCAAGAAGGTACAGCAAGCTGGTGTAAGCACTGGTTGGCTGGAAGATATGTTGACTAAGGATGATACTTCTGGTGTTGGCGGTTCTGGCGGCAAAAGCAATAAGATTTTTAAATTAAACGAAGTTGACAGTCAAGAAAGTTCCTATTATGCATCAGGAATTGAAGAGCTAGATAGAGTCTTAGGTTCTGGATTTGTACCAGCTTCTTTAGTATTAGTTGGTGGTGAGCCAGGAATTGGCAAGTCTACTCTACTCCTTCAAGCTGCAAGTGCTGTTGCTTCTCAGAAAGATTCAGAAGTTTTATATATCTGTGGTGAAGAATCTATTCAGCAGGTAAAAGCTAGAGCTGAGAGATTAAATTTATCTACAAATAATATCAATTTAACAAATGAAATAATTTTTGAAAATCTTGCTCCTATTATTCAAGAGAGCAATGCTAAGTTGTGTATAGTTGACTCAGTACAAACTGTATATTCTGAGCAATCTAGTTCAGCTCCAGGATCTGTCAGCCAAGTAAGAGACGTCAGTGCAGGATTCTTGAGACTAGCTAAATCACTTGGTATTACAATTATTCTTGTTGGGCATGTTACTAAGGATGGTAATATTGCAGGTCCTAGAGTTTTAGAACACATGGTAGATACTGTTATTTACTTTGAAGGCGATAAATATTCTAGTATGAGATTGGTTAGAGCTGTTAAAAATAGATTTGGTGCTACTAATGAAGTTGGAATATTTGATATGACAGGGACAGGCTTACAGGCTGTTGAGAATGCCTCTGAAGCGCTCCTATCTGGTAGACCTAAGAATGTAGCTGGGTCTGCTCTGACCTGTCTATTAGAAGGAACTAGACCGTTAATAATAGAGATACAAGCTCTTCTCAACCCTAGTTCATTTGCAAGTCCTGCTAGAGTAACTCAAGGATTGGACAAAAATAGAGTTAGCATGTTAATCGCTCTTACTGAACGTAAATTAGGTTTGGGGTTAGGCAATATGGATGCTTTCTTGAATGTCGTAAATGGGCTGAAGGCAGATGATCCAGCAAGCGACTTAGCACTAATTAGTGCAATAATTTCTAGTTTTAATGAGAAGGCTCTTAAAGAAGGCATGCTCCTATGTGGAGAGGTTGGATTAACTGGTGAAATTAGACCAGTTTCCAGAGTTGAAGATAGAATTATTGAAGCTAATAAGCTTGGATTTAAAACTATTGTCTTACCTGGAAGCAACGCTAAGCAAGCTAATAAAGTTAGAACTAAGGGTGATTTAGAACTTCTCTTCGTAGATACTTTAAGTGAAGCTATGGATATTATTTGGTAGCGATTCTGACCGGGCGATACCCTCTATAGTCAGATAGAACCTAAACATTCTGACCGGGCGATACCTAAGTCAATTAAATGATTACCCATGTTAAGGTAGCGATTCCTCACCTCTTCCTTTATAATTATTAAAATTTTACTAAAATTATGAAGGTGATTAGATGAAGGTAATAATATTATTTGGACCCCAAGCTGTTGGCAAGATGAGCATTGGCGAAAAACTATCTGAAAAATTGGACTTCCCACTCATGCATAACCATGTGACTCTAGATGTTATCTGGCCATTTATCGGTTGGAACGATACTACCTTTGATTTATCTAGTCAGTTGCGTCTTGGTATTTTTGAATATATGTCTGAGCACGATAATAAGAAAGGTCTAATCTTTACATGTGTCTGGGCTTTTGACGAGGAAGAAGATTGGAATTTTATCAATCAGGTTAAAGATACTTTCACTAAGAATAAGCATGAATTATATTGGGTTGAGTTAGAAGCTGATTTAGAAGAGAGATTGCGTCGTAATAAATCTGAAAATCGCTTGCTCAAGAAACCTTCTAAGAGAGATATTGAGTATTCAGATTATGAGCTGTTAACTGCGGCTAATAAAAATAGGCTTAATTCTAATCCTGGTGAAATCAATGAGAAAAATTACATGCGACTAGATATTACAAATATGTCAATCGATGAATCTAGTCAAGAAATCCTCAATTGGATAAATGAAATAGATTAAAAAATGAGCTCAGATCCTAATTGGAAATGAGCTCTTACTGTAATTAGCATCTTATGCTTGTATAATTTTTAGTTTTTAATATTCATTTCTTGTTTTTGTGTATTCACTAATTCTTGCGATTCTTCTAAACCAAGGCTTGCCCCAAAGAGAGGTGAGCCTGGTTCTAAGATAACACCATTCTTTAGTTCGCCAATGTATAGAGCTGTGAAACCAACGTTATCGATTATCTCTTCTACAGTTTCTATAGCACCTTCATCTTCACCAGCTAGCATGATTGCTTTACGACCTTCTGTGGTTTCAGGTAGTGCATGGTCACCTAAGTCGTGGTAGCCCATGTGGTTGAAGGCTTTGACCACTGTAGTATTGGTAAAATATGCTTGTACTTTTTCAGATGAGGACTCATTTTCGTCTGAGTAAATATTTTCTAGACCATCTACTTCCCACCAATAGTTCATGGCATCTATTACGAGCTTATTCTCTAAGGGCTGTGGGTCCAAGTCTTTATATTTACTTAGGGGCAAAGCCAGCACAACTATATCCGCCTGCTCACTCACCTCTTCAGATGACAAAGGTTCTGAACCTGGTAATAGGATGCTGGTAGTTAATTTTATTTTATCAGCAGATCCAGATCCTGATATAAGCACTGGATAGCCTGCATTAAGCAAGACTTTTCCCAATGTTGTTCCTAATTTACCTGCGCCAAGAATTCCTATTGTAGGTTTAGTCTTCATTGTTTCCTTCTCTCAAAATTTCTCTAATTCTAGGGATAACTACTTTACCGTATAATTCGATATTCTTTAAACGTAGCTCAGGAGTAAATCCACCCATTCCGTAAACTATGTCGAAACGCTCTACACCTGTATCTTTAATAACACTTGCCATTTTTTGTGCTACTGTTTCTGGGCTACCGATGTAGTATGCTCCATGGTCAATCTGGAATTCGTATTGTTCTCTAGTCATTTTTGGCCAACCACGGTCTTTACCAGTTCTGTCCATGTTAGGTACTAGGTATTTCCAACCAATCTCTCTAGCTTCTTCATCTGTTTCTGCAATAATTGCTGGTGAGTGCATACCTACAGGTAATGCTGGTTTTCCGAATTGCTCTGTAGCTTGTTTGTATAATTCAATATATGGCTTAAATCTAGAAGGTCTACCACCTATAATTGCTAAGATTAATTGGTAACCGTAGTGTGCTGCACGTACTACTGATTCAGGTGTACCACCTACACCAATTGCTACATCCATTTCACGTTCTGTCATTTTTGGATATACATCTTGATTCTTTAGTGTTGGTGTAAATTTACCTTCCCAAGTTACAGGATCGCCTTGGATTAATTTATCAAATAGGGCAACTTTCTCTTCAAATAATTCATCGTAGTCTTGTAGGTTATAACCAAATAGACCATAAGATTCTGTAAATGAACCTCTACCTAGCATTATTTGTGAACGACCATTTGAAATTGCATCTAGTGTTGCAAATCTCTCATATAAACGAATAGGGTCATCTGAACTTAAAACAGTAACACCAGTACCTAGAGTAATGTGCTTAGTAACTGTACTTAATGCTGCGATCATGATTTCAGGGCTTGAGATTGAATACTCTTCTCTGTGGTGCTCACCAAAGGTTAAATAATCAATTTTTAATTCATCTGCTAATTTTCCTTCTTCGATAATTCCTCGAAGTGATTCTTCATAAGTAACACGCTCACCTGTCTCAGGATCAAACGCTACGTCACCAAAGGTATCTAATCCAAATTTAATATTGTCTACATTCATTTTCGATTCTCCAATCAATTTTAACTTTCGTTAAGGTTTATTTTGTTTTTTGTTTTTTGTTTTTTGTTTTTTGTTTTTTGTTTTTTGTTTTTTGT
>CAZVJQ010000016.1:30929-36751 GCA_964627125.1 uncultured Fastidiosipila sp.
TTGTTTTTTGTTTTTTGTTTTTTTACTATTTACTTAATTTACTCTCAGCCTTCTTCCCTACTATTTTCAAGAGTTCAGCCAGTGTTTCTTTTTCTTCACTATCTAAAGGATCTAAAAATTCTTGGATAGTTTCTACATGCTGTGGGAAGATTTCTTGAAACATCCTCTCACCTTCTTCAGTCAAACAGACTTGCCAATATCGGCGATTATTCTCATCTTGCTCTTTATGAACTAGTCCTTTAGCTTCTAGCTTATTAACCACATAAGTAATACTGCCACTTGGTATCATTAGTTTTTCACTAATAGATTGAATGTACTGAGGACCTTTGTTATATAAGAGTTCTAAGACTTCAAAATTATCCATTGTAAATCCGTTCTCTTTTACATCCTCAACAATCAGGTTATATACACTTTTACTTGCTTTTAACCAGATACGGAAGAGATGTAAATCCTGCTCTTTATCCATTTGCTACCTCCTTTGCAGTTCTTTGCTAAAGTGATTTAACTTAAGTTCAACTAACTTACAGGCTATATCCTAACATTAGGATATGCATTGTTTTCGTAACATATGAGTTCAAAAGGAGAGTGTTTGATTTTGGTTTTGTGCTTGTTAGAGGATGTGTAAATCTGTCAGAAAAATAGCCGTACAAATTTAAGCCTTAAGAATTAGGCTTAATTAAGTTTTACAAAACTTAGCAATAATAATAGTTATTTATAAATTACAAGGAGTTCCAATCAAGTTCATCTAAATCAGTGAAACCACTATCGTTGGCTTCACGCACTATGACTTCCTCTTGTGCTTCTATATTCTAAAAAGGACTTGAACCACTAATATCTTTGACAATCTCAACCCATTCAGAACTATCTGAATCTTCAACTTTACGAGTCTCAAACTTAAATTCTTGTGGTAAATCATGAACCAAATTTGTAATTCTATCTAGATAATTTATATCTTCAATTCTTTCAGAATATGCTGTAATAAGAATTAAAGTATTAACCTCACCAAATTTCACAAGCACAACATCATCATTGGGATAAAGTTTGTTGTCTAATATATATGGGTTACTCCATACCTCATACTCTTCCCATTTTAAAAACGCCTTGGAAATATACGTATCATATCTTCATCTGAGATTTCAAAATTTCTGAATAAATCCCCATAACAATTCCCTACATTAATCATCAAATTGATTCACACGCAATGGTCTAAGAGATGTTAAATCAATCTCAGAATATCCAGGATATGTATGATGAGTAATAGCGAACTGACTTACTCTCTTATTAACTACTACAATATCGTAATTACTTCGAAGTGCTCTATAGTAGTAACTTTCAGCTAAATACTCTGTCCATGAATTAATAGTTTCTTTAACCTCTTCAATAGTCTCGGCATTATCAAATTGCTCTGCAAATGTTTGGTTCTCTTCATCTTCTAGGTAAATGAAATTGTAAACTCCATCTTCTGCGAAGTATTCTCTAATAGAAGGGTTATTATCAAAATCCATATAACCTAAGAATACTAAAATTTCTTCAGGATCACTGCTATCTAAGCTTTGGAGTTCTTCAAAGTATCTATTTGGGTTAAGTAACTCTATTTCTGCATCTAATCCAAACAATCGAACTTGTTGAGCTACATACTTAGAAATATCATCATCAACTTGAGACTTATTTTCTATCAAGATATTGAGCTTGATTTTTTCTCCATTGGCACTTTCTCTGAAACCATCACCATCTGCATCTATTAATCCTGCTTCATCTAGAATCTCATTAGTTCTACCAACATTATATGTTAACAATTCCTGATTCTCTACATAGAACTCATCTAAACTTAGAGGCATAGCAGATTTAGCTTCAAGCTGTAAACCATGGTAAGCATCTAAATTGATTGAATTTACATCTATAGAATTTCTAACAGCTTCTCTCAGTGCTTGCTCTTGAACACTAGAATCTATATCCTTAAATGCTTGTCTCATTTCAAAGATATCTCTTTTTAGACTAATCTCTGTATGCTCAATAGACTCAGGCATTGCCGCAATTTCAGCATCTATCTCAGCTTGTCGTTCTTCTCTATGAGCTTGAATTGGATCTTCACCAGTTTCATCGGTGTCATCTGAGGCATCAGCATCATCCTGGCTAGACATCTCTGCTATCTCATTATTTAACTCATCTTCAAGCTCTCTTCGTCTATCTCTAATAATACTTGTTAATTCATCAAATCTCTCTTCATCAGCAGCTTCAAACTCATCTTGAGCCTCATTTAGCTCATCTTCACTTAAGCTCTCACCCATTCTAAAAGCAAGATATGAAACCATGCCTGACTCTCTCATTAATACATCTGAATTTCTTAAAACATGAACTTCTCCATAGTACTCAGTAGGCAAGTAGATAATGTCATATTCAGCCTGAGTTAAAACATTATTAAGTCCAAAATTACTGATTCTATTAAGATTTATATTTTTAACTTTTGCTTCTTCTCCCCAATAATGTGGGTTGGATTCATACTGATATGTGCTGCTATCTACATTAACTAACACATAAGGTCCATAAGAGAGAGGTGATTCATTTATTAATGGATGTCTAGAAATTGAAAAAGAACTTGTGCTCTCTTCTAATATTTCAGAAGGTGCAAACTCTAGTAAAATCCCTTCTCCCCACTTAATCAATGGATTCCACTCTTCAAATGAAATCTTCACTGAACTATCTGATAATCTTTCAATTCCTGCGATATCATCACTATATTCATAGTAAAATTCCTCAGCACCAATAATATTGTCATATAGTTTGTAGTTTTGAGTTATTCCACTGCTCATAAATCCTTCGGTCAAAGTCAACTCATAGCTCGTAATAATATCATCAGCATCAACAGTTTCCCCATTAGACCACTTAAAATCACTATCTATTTCCATAGTTAAACTAGCCTCATCTTCATTGAAGCTATAAGTAATTGGCCCACCGTCTTCCAAGATTGAACCATCTTCATTAAATCTTGTAGCACCATCCATTAGACCATGAACTAAATAATGGTTGAATTCAGATGTATACCAAATAGGAGTGTAAATTTCCTCAGCATTATCTGAGTTAATTACTGCAATTTCTAGGGTAGTATCTTGAATACCTGTACCTGGATTACTTACAGTGTATTGAGGATTAATTTTCTCCTCACTTAAGACAATATCTATATTATCGACATCAGGGTCGACAACAATAGGATCTCTGTATTCAGTTGTAGGAGGAGTCGTGCTCTCGCTAGTTTCAGATGATTCACCATCTTCTCCTAAGTTACAAGAACTAAGTCCAAGTACCAAGGTTAGTAAAAGTGATAGAGTCAGTTTTAGGCGGTTATTGCTCATATATTGCATATTAGTCTCCCTAGTTTACAAGCTTTGCATTTACAAAACATTATATAGAAGCATAATAGGCTAAGTGTTAAAGCTTTCTTAATTTTTAAAACTTGGAATATTTAAGATATTGGCAAGAACTAATTTTGTGCTATTAATTCATTTAGCTTCTGATAAAGAATTTGCATACCTTCTTCTTGCTCCCATGAAGCTTGGGCTTGCACCATATAATCGTCAATAAGGAAGAATGTTGGAGTCACTGTATAATCTAGCAATCTTAAGAAATCAATCTCTTGACTATCATAGGCAAAAACAAAATTAACCTTATCTCCATATTCACTAGCAGCTTGCTCAACTTCAGGAATAACTCTACTAGCGTTATAATCTTGAGGCTGTCTAACTATTAGAACAACTGGAACATCTGACTCGCCGATAAATCTATCTAAATCTAAGACCTCTCTATACTCAAGCATTAAACCTTGATCAGTATCCATCAAGTCTAAGTAAGCAATTTGGGCATTATAGTTTATTTCTCCAAGGACTGGATTATCATCACTAGTAGATCTGCCACAGGCAACAAGTCCGAAGCTTATTAGAAATATTAAAGATAGGGCTAATATTTTACTTCTCATAATAATTATTTCTTACAGGCAATAACTGTAAACCCTTTTTTCTTCAGAGATATCCAAGATTCTGGGAACAAATCATCTAAGAAATTGACATATGAAGCAGCACCTTGTTTCTTACCAATAACTGCCAATAATAATCCACCTTCTTCAAGATGCTCATATGCATCTGTAAGTAAACGATGTACAGACTCTTTTCCTGTACGCATAGGTGGATTAGTTAGAATTAAAGAATATTTGTAATTAAGATTAGTGAAACCATCGCTCTTAATAACTTCAATCCCCTTAGCTGTGTTTCGTTTAGCATTCCTTTCACTAAGAGATAGAGCTCTCTCGTTGACATCTACAAGATGCATATTGCCACCTGGGAATAACTTTTGCCCAACTATACCAATAACACCATATCCACAGCCTAAATCTAGTTTCCTAGAACTCAAGAGCTTATTGTAAGCAGTCTGATCCTCTAGTTCAAGAGCTTGCATCTCTTCTACATAAGCTTGCAGAAGTAAAATGCTCCCATTATCGACATGAGCTTTAGAGAAAACACCGTTGTCTGTAATGAATGTGTATTCATTGCCTAAAAAGTTAAATTTAATTGTTCTTTCATCACTCTCAACAGTTGGCTGTTCAGAATAATAATGTGAGTTCTTATTCTCCAAAGTTTTCTCCTCTATAAAAATTACTTTCTATTGTAGCTTACTCCATCTCTTTCCTTGAAGAAGCTGTAAACTGATAGATATAGTGGTAATGCTAGTAAGTAAGTTACTACTACTTCACCCAAACCTACAGTGAGCATATTTAATGCAATTGCTGCGCCTAGAGCTCCCTCACTAGGTAATAAAAATGATAAGTAAGTTCCAACTACCAATGCATTTAAAATGATGGTTGGTAGAGGCAATAGGTAAATTTTAGGATTTCTAATTAATTCTTGTCTTGTATAGTTCTTATCTGATAGTTCGCTAAGGTCAAGTCTGATAGCCATTTGTCTTGTAATTATAGCTGCAAGCAAACTTGTTAAACTACCAAAGATAATATCGATCCAACCTAAGCTAGCTCCCATTAAGTTACCGATTAAACATCCGATAAAAATTCCAGGTATAGCTGCTGGTGTCAGTGCAGGCATTATGGTCAAAGCCTCAGCTATTCTAAATTGTATATTTGAGAATGAAATTCCTGCAAATATTGTGTTCAACACTACGTACAAAGCCGCAATAATAGCAGCTTCCGCAATAAAGCGCATATTCTTATTCATATTTTTCCTCTCTTAGGTGATAATGTCACCCGATAAATAATTCCCCAGGCTTGTCTGATAAGGTCAGAGGCCATTGAGAAAATATTTGGATTTGTTTTTTCAGTAATTAGAATATTAGAAATTCATCGATAAAGCAAGTTAATAGCATCTAAATATTGATAATTGTTCATGCATAAATGCTACACTGAAAACATAATAAATGGGGAGGACAAATTTATGGAAAAGACCACAAATAACAACAATCTCAAAAATGCATCAATCTTCCTTGGAGGTTTGGCCATAGGTATATTTATAGGCTTAGCATTCTACAAGTTCGTATTAGAAAAACCTCAAGAACTCACATTCTATGCTCATATAGTTTCTTTTGATTCAGAAACAAGAATTTTAATTTCTGGAGTTGAAGAAAATGAAATTAATTTCAGAGGAGAAATGTACATAAAAGTAGATAAAAATACTGACTTTATAATAGATAATAATAAGGCAGCTCTTGAAGACTTCAATGAAGGCGACTTATTAAGAGTTACACTCCCTAGAGACACAATGATTATGGGATCATATCCATCGCAAGTAGTTGAACCAGCCCTTATACTTGAACTTATCAGAGAG
>CAZVJQ010000017.1:0-1997 GCA_964627125.1 uncultured Fastidiosipila sp.
GCTGTCATTGTCTTAAATGATTTTTTCAAATTTATTACCTTCTTTCTACCGTTAAGGGATTATAATATAGAAATATTATGAAAATAAAGGTGAAATATGAAAAATAAATTAAAAACGATTGCTTTGACCATAATAATAACTGCATTCACATTTGTTTCAGGATGTGATTTGGTGGAAGTATTGTTGGATGAAGAATTAATTTTAGAGTTGGAAGAGACTTCACAAACTACTGTGGATGATGTCGAATCTGATGGTGGCTTGTTCGATAATATCTACGAGGATGAATATTACTACGATAGAGACGATGTCGCAGCATATATATGGTTATATAAGGATTTGCCAGACAACTATATAACTAAGCAAGAAGCCGAAGACATGGATTGGGAAGTGGATGATGGCTCTGAATTTGTAATAGGTGGAGATTATTTTGGGAATTATGAGGGGTTGCTGCCTGAAGAAGATGGTAGAGATTACTATGAGGCTGATTTAGTAGAAGGATATACAACTCACAGAGGTCCATTAAGACTTGTCTTCTCAAATGATGGATTAATATTCTATACTGAAGACCATTACGATAGCTTCGAGCAATTATATGGAGGAGAATAAATTGAACTACGTTTTAGATGGAAATAGATTTACAGATAAATATAGCGCATATGAGTATGTTAAAGAAGTTTTTGATTTACCTGAATATCAAGGGCATAACTTGGATGCACTTTGGGATAGCTTATCTATGTATAAAGGTGAAATTTTAGTTTTAGATGCAAGAAAAATTGCTGAACGTATGGGTAATTATGGTTTTAGGCTACTAAATGTCCTAGGCGATTTAGATAAAATTGATGGTCTAACTGTATTAATGAGGTGGTAGATTGAAGAGAGTATTATGTGTTGGGGATAGCAATACTGCTGGTGCAGGGGTTCATCCTTATCAAGAAACTCAAGCTTGGCCAGCACTTCTAGAGAAAATGTCTGAAGGAAATTTTGAAGTATTAAATTATGGCCTAAATGCTGCAGCTCTGGTTGAAACCTGCGCTTTACCATATTTTAAAACTAACTTATCTAGAAGAAGTTTTAATACTGAACCAGATGTTGTTTTATTTATGCTAGGAAGTAATGACACAAGGGAAGAAAATTGGGATCCTTATGAGTATGCGGAGGAGCTGAAAATTTGGGTTTCAAAATATATTGAGCTGGAAACTGCACCAATTGTCTATTTAATGATTCCACCACCAAGTTTTGACTATGATTTGTCAAAATATAAGGTCAACGATTCGTTGATTCAAGACATCAGGATAATAATTCCAAGGGTCGCAGAGCAACTTAACATAGATTTCATTGATATTTATTCGAAATTAGAAGGAAAATCTGAATTATTTCCAGATACCACTCATCCGAATTATGAAGGCAACAAAATTATTGCAGAAACTGTATTTGAGAAAATAAAACATTTAATTGCTTAAAATGCCTAGGGTGCTATATTTAAACCACTCAACTAATCGTTGTTTTTGTAAAAATAGTGAAAAACAACGAAGAGAATATTGTAATCAACAGGAGTCTGACCAATAATTAAAGCATCAAAAAAAGAGGTGAGAAAAAATGAAAAATATCATTGGCAGTAATATACAAAGACTAAGAAAAGAACAAGGGATGACTCAGCATGCTTTTGCCGAGAAGTTAGGATTAACAGCTCAGGCAGTATCAAAATGGGAAACAGGTACAGGTATGCCGGACATAAACTTTTTGCCAGCAATAGCAGACCTCTTTGGAGTGAGTATTGATTCATTATTTATTGAATTCGATGAGGAAGCTCCTAAAGATGAAGAGATAGAAACAGTTGAAGTAGAAAATGCAAGTTCAGAAGAGCCTGAAGTTAATTTTACATATGTAGATGAAGAGAAAGGTGCAGACTATGAAGAAGCAGCCGAAGAACATTATGATGAAAAATATGATGAGTACACCGATAAGAAATTCGATGATAAGGCTGATAGATACACAAA
>CAZVJQ010000017.1:2097-4081 GCA_964627125.1 uncultured Fastidiosipila sp.
AGAGAAGAGTCCGATGAAGACTGGGAACATGACTTTGAGGAAAGAATGGAAGAAGCTGGAAGAAACTTAGGTAGAAGTATTGAGAATACCGTTAATAGTGTAGTTTCTAGTGTATTTGGCTCCAACGAGAGAAGTGAGACAACTACCGAAGCTCAAGATGTTAATTTCGTTCATGAAGATGAGTCTGTAGAAGTTGAGTACGATGAAGTAACTAAGCCTGAGTACAACAATGTTAAGCGTAGACTTGAATTAACTGGTGCTGTAAAAACTCTAAACCTAGACCTGTCTGGTTCTAACAAATTCTATATACGTAAATCTAATGACAATGTATCATCACTTAGAATTGAAGCTACAGATAAAGTTTTAGGAGAAGTTACCCTATCTCACAAGAATGGTGAGTTGTCTATAACCCGAGGCAGAAGTGTAAAATCTGGCGGTATATTCAATTTTTCTATAGGTGTTAAGGACAAAGCAATCTTCCACTTAGACCTAGTCGAAGAAGATGTAGAATTCTTAAAACTAAGACTGTCTGGTGCAACTGATTTAGTATCCGAATTAAATACTAGAGTTGTAGATTCAAGAATTAGTGGTGCAGGAGATGTAAAACTAAAAGATGCAGCTGAGGTTAATAGCAAAATATCTGGTGCTGGGGATCTTGATTTAGCTAATGTAGGTAATATCCATTCTGAGACAAGCGGTGCTGGAGATGTGAAAATTGGCACTATTAGTGGCAATGGTTTCTTTAAAGTAAGTGGAGCAGGTAGTATAAAAGTTGGTGAATGCTACATGCAAGATTTAACTTTAAGATTCTCAGGTGCTGCAGATTTCAGAAGTAAAGCGAGTGTCAACAATTTAGAGGTTAGAGCATCAGCTGCTGTATCAGAAATAAGTGTTCAAGAAATTAGAGGCAAGAAGGATGTAAGAGGTATGAAACTTTCTAAAGTTCGTGTCGGTTAATTTATAAATACAAGTGAATATTTTAGTTTATTAGCTAGCCTTGTTCCTAATTTGAGGAATGAGGCTAATTTTGTCGATGGGGATGGCTTTTGCCAGAGAAATAGATTGCTTAAAATTATGAATATCTGTAAACTAAAGTTGTGGTATGTAAGGAGTTGTTTGAATTGTGAAGTTTGTCTAAAACTTATAGGAGGATCTCATGGGAAGGTTTGCAAGTGTTGTATTAGTTCTAATTTTGGTGTTGGGAATTTCATCTTGTTATTTTCGTCCAAGCTTCAATGATGAGGACTTTGACGATTTAATTCCAGTTGAATCAGAAGAGACAGTTTTACTAGATGTTTTTTCAAATATAGATATATCAACAGAGGGGTCAATTACAATTACTATTAGTAATTCAGAGGATGGCAGTGAGTACATTACTTTTAAAGGTAATAGACAATTTTTAAACAATTCCTACTATGGAGTTATAGATAATAAGCTTGTTGTAAGGCAAGTTTCAAGAAATAATAGTGGGTTAAATTTGGAGGGTGCATCTATTCACATTGTCGTCGCTATGGAGCAACTTGATGAATTTATTTACGATAGTGCAGGAGCAAATAAGTTAAATGTAAGTCCACTAATTGAAACTGCTGTGATTGATGTCGCAGGCGCTGGAGAAATGGTATTTAATGATGTCAGAAATTTAGATTTAGAGATTAGTGGTGCAGCATCAGCAGAGTTTTTAAATGTTGATAATTTTAATGTTGATTTGGCAGGAGCTGGAATAGTAAGAATTGAATCAGTTACAGGTGATGGTAATTTTGAGGCAGCAGGAGCTGGTGAGATGAGAGTCGGTGAATGTACAATGGGAGATTTGACTCTAAATTTTGCAGGAGCTGGCAAGTTTGTATCTGATGCAAGTGTAAATGATCTTAATGTAGATATTGCTGGTTCTGGAACAGTTTCAGTTAAGGAAGTTAGGGGCGAGCAAAACTTCGATGATAATATCTTCAGTAGGATAAATATTGGATAGGGGTTGTTTTTACAT
>CAZVJQ010000017.1:4181-7328 GCA_964627125.1 uncultured Fastidiosipila sp.
CTTCGATGATAATATCTTCAGTAGGATAAATATTGGATAGGGGTTGTTTTTACATATCGTTGAATAAGAATTTTAGAATTCTATAAGTAGTTTATATTGGCTCATCCATATAATGTGGATGGGCTATTTGTTTTTGTTAATATCTTAGCTAGCAAATAGTAGATTTATATAAACTCGTTTATGGGTGGCTTTGGCCCTATTAGGAAATAATCACTTAAAAATCTGGGATATTCATAATATGTACACCTCACAGGTATATTATATTTATGTGAAAGATATTAACTGATAAAAATTTAAAGGAGCTACTGTATGTCACTGTTACAAGGAATGATGGGAAATTATAGTGAGATTTCTCAAAGTGAAATAGAGAAGAGAACTAACTTACTTGCATCGAATGAACACTTCACATGGGGATTTAAAGGAATCCGTGATGAAATTTTACTTAGCAATAAGAGAATTATTTTTATAGATAGGCAAGGAACTACTGGTAAGAAAACTAGTTTTTCTACTATCTTTCTAAATTCCGTGATAAATGTTGAATATGAAACTGCTGGTAGAGGGATAGATGATCAAGAAATTAATATTACTTATATCTCAAGTCCTTTCTTTAAAATGAGTTCAGGAGTGCAAACTGAAACATTTAAAATCGAGTTCCCTAAGGGCTTTGATGCATTTAAGTTATATAGATTCTTAATGGATATTGCTTTGATCAATCAAGCAAAAATTAATCACGATATAAGCGAGTAAGTGTGATAATTCAGATTTAATCTATCTCTAACTTTTGGCCAAAGCAATTTTGCTAGAATAGGCATTGCAAAGATTTTTTAACTTTGGTAATATCAATGGAATCAAAAGCGAAGACTAAGGACTAGTAATTTTTCCGTGGATTTTCAGAGAGTTGTCGGTTGCTGCAAGACAATAATCTAAGATTAATGAATACACCTTAAGAGCTGCATCCCCAAACGTATAGGAGTAGGCGATGACGGTTGCGCCCGTAATAGCGCTAGAGTATAACCCAATTAAGATTTGGAGTACTTGAAGAGGTCTTTACTGTGAAGTAGAGATAAAAAGAGGTGGTAACACGTTTCGAAGCGTCCTCTTGTGCTAGTTCTAGCATGAGCGAGGGTGCGATTTTTTTGTTCAAAATTCCCCAGACTCAATAAAATTTTTAAGGGAAGCAAATCTATGGATTTGCAAGGAGGGAAAATGCAAGAAATCAAATTTATGAGTGGAGAGAAACTACCACTCGAACAGCATAGAGTCAGAATAGTTCAAAAAATCAATCTTTTACCAATTGAAGAGAGATTATCGAAGGTAAATGAAGCTGGCCATAACCTATATTCACTACACAATATCGATGTATTTTTAGACATGCTATCCGACAGTGGAGTTAACGCCATGAGCGATCGCCAACTAGCATCCATGATGGATGCAGACGATGCTTATGCCGGCAGTGAATCATTTTACAAATTGAAATCAACCGTACAAGAAATATTCGGAATGCCACATTTCTTACCTGCTCACCAAGGTAGAGCCTGTGAGAGCCTAATATCTGACCTTTTGGTAAGCGAAGGCGATTTAGTCCCAATGAACTATCACTTTACTACGACCAAAGCCCACATTACCCGCAAAGGCGCAGAAATAGCAGAGTTAGTTGTAGCAGAAGGTTTAGATCCTAACTTCATCGGTGACTTCAAAGGGAATATGGATATAGTCCGCTTGAGAGAACTTCTGGAAGCAGAGCATGAAAGAGTACCATTTGTAAGAATGGAAGCTGGTACAAACTTAATAGGTGGTCAACCTTTCTCATTAGAGAACTTAAGACAGGTTTCTGAATTAACTAAAGAATTTGGAAAACCATTAGTGTTGGATGCATCTTTACTTCAAGACAACCTATATTTCTTAAAATTGAGAGATTCTGAGTGTGTGGACTTAAGCATAGAAGAAATAACTAAAGAGATTGCTAAATTAACAGATATCATTTACTTCTCAGCAAGAAAACTAGGTTTCGTAAGAGGTGGAGGAATTATCTTAAGGGACGATGAATTCTTGCATACTCTTGAAGAATTATTGGTTCTTAATGAAGGTTTCTTAACTTATGGTGGTATGTCAATTAAAGAGATTGCTGCTTTAGAAGTTGGTTTAAGAGAAACTATGGATTTAAGTGTTATTTCTCAAGGTCCACAATTTATTGACTACATGGTTAATAAATTAGATTCACTCGGAGTGCCTGTAGTTAAACCAGGTGGTGGTCTAGGTGTTCACATTAACTGTGGTGAATTTGCTCCTCATATTCCTCAAGAAGAATATCCATCTGCTGCAGTTGCATCAGCACTGTTCATAGTTGGTGGTATAAGAGGAATGGAAAGAGGTACTTTATCTGAAGAGAGAAATCCTGATGGTAGTGAAAAGTTTGCTGATATGGAGCTATTAAGGCTCGCACTTCCAAGAAGAGTATTTACATTAAGCCAAGTAGAATTTGCTATTGATAGGGTTAGATGGTTATTTAAGAATCGAGATCTAATCGGTGGACTTAGATTCACAAGAGAACCTAGAGTTCTAAGATTCTTTACAGGGGAGTTAGAAGCTACAAGTGATTGGCCAGAAAAACTAGCGGCCAAGTTTAAAGAGGATTTTGGTGACTCCTTGTAGATAGCGCTATAAAATTAGCATTTGTATAAAGGTTAGTTAGCCAAGGAATGTATTTAGGATGGGTCCTAAGATATGTTCCTTGGCTTTTTGTTGGGTGGGGGTGGGGTAATAGTTCTAAGTAGTCCACATTTAGTAATACTACATAGTGTAAAATTAAATAAAAACACTATGGAGTGCCAGCTATGTTATATCCTCAAAACACAACAAGTAGAACTGTCCAATCTTTAAATGGAGTTTGGAAATTTAGATTAGAAAATAATCTAGAACAAATAGATGTATCTAAACCTCTTGAAAATGCTATGCCAATGGCAGTACCTGGTTCATACAATGACCAAGGAGTTGTTAGAAAAATAAGGCGGCATGATGGCGGTACAGTGGTTTACGAAAGAGAATTTACTGTTAATAGTATACTCTTGGCAGAAAGACTAGTTTTAAGATTTGATGCTGCTGCTCACCAAGCATGGGTATTCGTGAATGGTGTAGAAGTGACCTATC
>CAZVJQ010000017.1:7428-20741 GCA_964627125.1 uncultured Fastidiosipila sp.
GATGCTGCTGCTCACCAAGCATGGGTATTCGTGAATGGTGTAGAAGTGACCTATCATAAGGGTGGTTTCACTCCATTTACTGTTGAGATTAATGACTACATTAAACCTGGTAAGAACAGATTAACTGTCAGAGTGAGTAATATTCTTGATCACACAAGTCTACCAGTTGCTTTCTATAAAGAAGTTGAACAAGAAGATGGTCGCATAGCACATAAAGTATCTGAGAATTTTGATTTCTTGAATTACGCAGGCTTGAGCAGGTATGTTCATTTATACACAACTCCATGGACTTATTTAGATGACATAGTAATTCACTATGATGTTGAATTAGACGCACTAAGGGCTAATGTTTTTATTGAATCAGCGGCAGTAGGCGAATTCGATGATCTTAGAGTAACTGTTTATGATGAAGACGGAGATGTTGTGGGCGAAGCCACCGGCACAAATGCAGAAATACTTATAGAAGATTTAAAACTTTGGAATCCACTTGCAGCTTATCATTACACAGCTCATGTAGAAGTGGTAAAAGCTGGGTATGTCATAGATGAGTATTATGAGGACTTTGGCATAAGGACTGTCGAAGTGAAAGGGACTGAATTCCTAATTAATGGTAAACCATTTTACTTTAAAGGTGCAGGTAAGCATGAAGATACATACATAAATGGTAAAGGTATTAACGAAGCATATAATGTAGCAGATGTTAACTTGCTTAAATGGTTGGGGGCGAACTCTATTAGAACATCCCATTATCCATATTCAGAAGAAATGATGCGATTGTGTGATAGAGAAGGAATTGTTGTTATTGATGAGTCTCCTGCAGTTGGATTGCATGAAGGGTATAGTGCGGATATATCTAAGGGGATACCAGGAGATAAAACTTGGGATATATTGGATACCAGAGAAGCTCATGAACAAGTGATGAGTGAAATGATTTCTAGAGATAAAAATTTTGCTTGCGTTGTCATGTGGTCAGTTATGAATGAACCAAACTCTGGTGGTAAAGGAGCTAAAGAATATTTCCAACATATTTTTGATTACAGTAGAGCCTTAGACAAGCAAAAACGTCCGTTTGTATATGTGAATATTGGAAATTTTGGTCCTAACAACGATACATGTATGGAGATATCTGATGTAATTTGCCTGAATAGATATTATGGTTGGTATAATAATTTATCCGATTTTGAAACAGCAGAGAAGGATTTCAAATCAGAGCTTGAAGCTTGGAATAAAAGAATACCAGATAAACCGATTATGATTCTTGAATTTGGTGCAGATACAGTTGCAGGTCTACATGCACTTGATGACATTCCTTTCACTGAAGATTACCAGATTAAATATTATGAAATTAATTGTGCGGTAATGGATAAATATGATTATCTAGTTGGTGAACATGTCTGGAACTTCGCTGATTTTGAAACGAAACCAGGTCTAGGTAGAATTCAAGGCAATAAGAAGGGTATCTTTACTAGAGCCAGAGAGCCTAAGGCAGCAGCTAGATTCTTCAAGAATAGGTGGACTAATATTCCGGATTTTGGGTATAAGGGGTAATATTCAATCATAGGTAAAAAATGAAAAAGTACACTCATATACCATAATGAGTGCTTACTCTATACCAATTAGCGTCATTGTATCTTCCGGATACTCTGCTAAACCATATGCATATGTAATGATTAATTCACCATCTGAATCCTCAATAGCAAAAGCGCTTTGAATAAACAGGTCACCAATTTTAGCTCTTTTATCTGTTCCAAAACTTTCAAAGAAGGTGTTTACTGTTTCTAAAACTGTTTCGCTATTTACATCATAGAATTCAGTTTCAACATGCTCGTAAGTATCTGAATTCTCAACATTTGAAATAATCAATTGTTCTAATACTAAATTAGCTCCAGTTTCACTTGAGAATTGCATATTAATCCAGTCAATTCTTTCAGTATCTTCTGGAGTGTCATTTTGACTCTCACCATTTTCAGCTTCAAATATTGTTGTACCATCGCCATAGATATAAGTAGTAAATATAGTTCCAGTAAAATAACCTAATTCTATATCTTCAAAAATTATTGATACTAGAGAAGGTAACCCAGGTTGAGCTGCAATCTGATCTGAAATAGCTCTAGCGACAGCTTCATTGTTTTCTACTAGAATTTCTACCCAAACAACATCACCACCTGTGGAACCAGGCTCAGTAGAAAGACTAGTTAAAACTGCGCCATTTTCTTCTACTATTTGAATTATTGCTCTTTCTAGTTCAGTATCATGAGAGATATTTTCTGCAAACTCAGAGTCAAGTGCTATTGTTGTACTCTCAGTTTCTGCGTCGGTGGTATCAGGAGCACCATCTGAATCTTGATTATCTGTAGAATCGTTATTATTTTCAATAGCACTAGATAAACTAGGATTAAAGGTAATGCCAGAAATATCTTCAGCTTCTTGGAAGATATCAGTATTATTGTTCCTACTAAGTATAAAGATAATAGTCATAACAATCGCAATTATTAATAGAACAATGGAAATAACCCAAAAGGCAACATTACTATAAAAAGGTTTCTTTAATTGAAGTCCACAGTTTGGGCAGGTTTTGTACTTGGAATCAATTTGAACGCCACATCTTGGACATATTTGAAATAAGCTCATAAAATTCTCTCTTTGCGTAATTAGTTTTGAATAACTTAAATAATACCACCCTATGATTATACTCATGTAAAGTTTTGCTTAAAATATGGGGGAAGAGGTTAGCACAGCTAATGCAAGAATAATAAAAAAAGTATCCCTACCTATTTATAACAAAAGTATGCAAAATGTCACAATGTGAGACAAAAAATCCCCATCTCAAGACAGGGATTTCACATCAAAATTATTAACCTAAACTACGGCTTCTTCATCATCAACAATTACTTCTGCTTCCAAACCTTCTGGTCTGTCTGGTAATTTAACAAATAAGTACCATGTAAAGAATAGGCCGCTTCCTGTAATGAAGAGTCTGACCCAGAGGATATCTACGAAATACATTGATAGCAGCATTATCGCCCAAGTAATAGTAATAATTCTGAATTTTTTCTTTCTTTGAATTCCTTTACCATCTTCAAACTCAGCACCATAGTTTTGGTAAACCTTTGTAGATCTCAACCATTTTAAAAATCTAGGTGATGATTTGGCAAAAGCCCACGCAGAAACCAACATAAATGATGTAGTTGGAAGCACAGGCAAAAACACGCCTAAAACGCCAATTCCAAAACTAACAAACCCTAAAATTAAATATAAAATCCTTCTCAATCCGCTTACCTCTTCTGAATTTTCACGGCTTCTAGTATATACTATTTTGAGGCTGAAACCCTATGACTAAGAAAATGTTTATAATTTGGTGAATAGGGGATTAGGGGGCTTTGGCCAAAGTAATATCAGGAGACTTAAATATGAGTGAAATCAACTATACAGCAGAAGAATATGAAGAGCTATCTAAGAGACGTATGCACGATGGATCCTTACATATCCCATATGGGGAAGATTTAGTGAGAAGACAAACCGCAGCACAAGAACTTTTGGATGAATTCAACTTGCTTAAAGCTAGTGAAAGAGAAATGAAAGCTGAATATATGCAAAAAATGTTTGCAAGCATAGGGGAAGGCACATATATTGAAGGACCTCTAAATGCAAACTGGGGCGGCCATCACGTGCATATTGGGAAGAATGTATACATTAATTCAAATTGTACATTCGTAGACGATACGCACATATATATTGGTGACTACACAATGATCGCACCAAATGTTGTCTTAGCTTCTGCAGCTCACCCAATGTCTCCAAGATTAAGAAGAAAAGGTTATCAATACAACTTGCCTGTCCATATTGGTGAAAATGTTTGGCTTGGTGCAGGTGTTGTGGTCCTGCCAGGAGTAACAATAGGGGATAATACTGTTATAGGTGCAGGTAGTGTGGTTACAAAAGATATCCCAGCTAATGTTATAGCCTTCGGTAATCCAGCAAGAATCTATAGAGCAATGGATGAAGAAGATGAACTTAAATATAACCATGGTGCAGAAATTAAGCATGATGAAATTGATGCTGAAATAAGATTCTACGAAGAATAGTAAGGAATTAGCTCCGATTTTTGGCGTGAAAATTATTATTCCTAGTGCATTTCAAGTTGTGAATATTCTATTAAATTAAATGTAATTAGATAAATTTTAAAACTTACGTAACAACTTAAGGATTAAGAAAAGTTAGAATAAAACATAGAAGTAAAAAAAATTAGTTCGGAGGATATATTGTATGTGGAATATTATTGGATGGTTAGTAGTCGGTGGTTTAGCAGGATGGGTAGCTAGTTTAATTATGAAAACTGATGCTCAAATGGGAACACTTGCTAACATTATTGTAGGTATTATCGGTGCTGCTTTAGGTGGATGGATTACATCAGCTATTGCAAATGTTGACTTAGCAGGACCATGGAGTTTAACTTCATTCCTAATCGCAATTTTAGGTGCTGTTATCTTAATAGCAATTCTAAGATTAATCAGAAGAGCATAGCTCTAACTGAAATTAAAACTGAATATTATCAGGCCAAGACTTAGTTCTTGGCTTTTTTAATGTAAAAGAACTATGCAAATTCTCGCACTAAACTATAAAATGGGACTAAATTTTAATAATCCCATTTCGTAATTCTTGATATGTCCGAATCTTATAGATTCATTAATCTACCACCTGTAACTCCATAAATTTGTCCTGTTACATAGCTACTATCATCTGAAGCTAAGAAGACATAAACAGGAGATAATTCTACTGGTTGTCCAGCCCTTTCTAAAGGTGTATCTTGTCCAAACTTAGCTAAGGCACCATCCAGCTTACCTCTATTAAGTTGTAGTGGTGTCCAGAATGGTCCAGGAGATACAGAGTTAACTCTAACACCTTTCTCTGCAAAGTACTGAGATAAGTTAACTGAGAAATTACTAATAGCAGATTTAGTTGCAGCATAATCTAATAAATCAGTGCTTGGTTTAAAAGATTGTATAGAAGTACTTGTTATAATTGTGCTACCAGCTTCTAAATATTTTTCAGCTGCTTGAACTGTCTCAAACATACTTATTATATTTACCTTAAATACATCTTCAACTTCCTTTATAGAAAAATCTTGTAGATTCTTTCTAGCAATCTGTTTAGCAGAATTTAATACTAAAATATCTATTGAACCAAACTCTTCGACAGTTCTTTCAACAATTTCACTAGCTGCGCCATCATCTAAGAAGTCATAGCAAAGTAAAAGAGCATCCTGACCTGCTTCTGCGATTAATCTCTGAACTTCAAGAGCATCATTCTCTTCACCTCTCACATATTGGATGGCTACATTAGCACCTTCTCTAGCATAAGCTATAGCTACTGCTCGGCCAATACCTGAATCCCCTCCAGTTATTAGAGCATTTCTTCCCTTTAGCTTACCGCTACCTACATAAGATTCTTCACCACAATCTGGTAATGGATCCATATTTATGTGCAAAGCAGGCTCTGCCTGATCTTGCTCCTTATATCCACCGCTATAATACATTTTTCTAGGATCTTTTAATTTATCATTGTTCATACTAAATACCTCCATAAGCTAATTAAATTAGTATTTTTAGTTTAGCAGTGACTAAGTACCCCTTCAATACACAAATACCCACAAAAAGCGAAATTGAAACAAGAGTGCAAGAATTTTTACAAACTAGGCATATGTCTAGCAATTAGTAGATAGAGTATTATATTTTAGTTAAATCATCCCTGTTTTATGACACGAAGAACTAATAGTGCTAAAGTTAGAAATAATTTCTAGAGAAAAGAGGTAATAGCATGGAAGATAAGGATAACAACAATAAACAGAATAATAATGATAGTGAAGATGGTTCCAAAGTAGGTATAGGAATGTCATTAGGTTTAGCTTTAGGTATGGTATTCGGGCTAATGATGGACAATCTCGGAATAGGTATTGCTCTTGGCCTATCAATAGGTGTTGCAATTGGTGCAGGAATGGATGCTGAAGATAAGAAGAAAAAAGAAGAACATGATAAGAAAGATATAGAAAACCAGGCTGATCAAGACATTCCGGTAGATTCTATAACCCAAGACATTGCTTCAAATGAAGTTAACAATGGCCAAGAACATGCTGAAGATTTAGATAATAAAAATGATCAATAAAATATACAAATACTAAAAGAGCCAAGTAAGGAAAAATCCAAACTTGGCTCTTACAATTTAAAGGTGTTAACTACGCTTGCTCAACACAAACACATTCATTTGCTTGTACAGTTTCTGGATCTAACTCTAATAAACCTGTATTCTTATCTCTTCTAAATAAAACTAGATTATCGCTATCTTGATGACCAACTATCAAGTAATCCTCTGTGTGGTTAAGATTGAAATCTCTAGGAATCTCACCATTACTATCTATAACTTGAATTCTCTCAATAACATTATCATCTACTGAATAAACAGTAATTGCATTATAAAATCTACTGGATACATACAAGAATTTACCATCCGAACTCAATCTAATTGCAGCACTTGCAGAATCCTCAATTTCATCTAAAGGAATATTATTTCTAACTCCTAAGAAGCTCAAATGACCGTCATCGCCTACTTCTAAAATATTTACTGAGCTATTTAATTCGCCATTAACGTAAGCATATTTCTCATCATTGGATAAAACCAAGTGTCTTGGCCCTGTACCATCAGGAAGTTTAACTTCAAATCCTTTTTCTAGTAAACCATCCTCATGTATTTTATAAGTTGAAACATAGTCAGTTCCAAGGTCGCAGACGAACAATAAATCTTGAGCCTGGTTCAAACCACCATAGTGAACGTGGGATGCATCTTGGTTAGGATGAACGCTAGAACCTTGGTGTTTTACTCGTTGAATATGTCTTAAGTTATTTCCTTCAAGCGCATAGACATCTAATGAACCTTCACCATAATTTGCTGCGTAGATTGTTTGGCTAGATTCTTTAAAACTTAAATGACAAGCAGAACCACCGCTACCAAATGCTCGTGATAATTCTTCCCATTGGCCATCAACTAGCTTGTATGCAACAATACCTGCTGCATCTCCTTCGCTATGAATAGCGAATAGAAGATCTTTATCATTATTGAGTGTTACGTATGTCGGACTATTTAAATTAGCAATAAGCTGCTTATTTGAGAATTTACCTTCTTTAGAATCGAAATCAATTGTGTATAAACCATCATTACTTCGTCTTGTATAGCCACCTAGAATAAACTTTTCCATTTAACCCTCCAAAAACATTAATGTATAAATTATAACAAAGCTAATTTTAGCAATTTGTGTACAAGCCTAAGTATTTATTAAACTAACCTTAAACTATTTACCACAGTTTCTGAGAGCTTCCATAAACCACTCTTTGAACCTAGCTTGATCAATTTCTACAGCAACCTTTGCATTGGGATCCATATCTAAATATCCATTAAAATCCATCACAGTAGCACCACTCGTGAGTTTGCCATCTGTCTCAATCCCAACAAATACATCTTCAAATTTGTAAATATCTGGTTCAAGTAAAATCGCTATAGCTGTTGAATCATACATACTAATTCCATCTAAGCCACTACCGCTCCTATATGCAGTAAACAATGTATAAAACATTTCTCCAATTTCATGCATATCTCTGATCTCTCCTGCTTCATCCATTGTTAGGAGTGCGTTATTACCAACTTCTAAAGGTGCTACTCTAATGGGTAAACCACTTTCGAACACAATTTTTGCAGCTTCTGGGTCATAATGGATATTGAATTCTGCATATACTCCAGAATTTCCACGCCCAATCGCTCCGCCCATGAGGACGATTTCTTCTACTTTCTCCAATAACGAAGGGTACTGCTTAATGAACAGTGCTATGTTTGTGAGAGGTCCAACAGGAACTAAAGTGATTTTTTCGCCCTCGTCGAGATTTTCAACTGCATCTCGAATTGCTTCAACAGCATGAACATCGAGTAAGTTTGAGTTATCTGCAAGAGGTAACTCGTATGCCGCCATACCATTATCTCCATGGACATCGCTAGCATCCTTACTCATCCTCAATAGAGGTCCAGCTGCACCTGCTGCCACAGGGATATCGTGTCCATAAAATTTAAGCAAGTCTAGGGCATTTTGCGTTGTGTGGTGTAGACCAACATTCCCTGCAACAGTTGTAAGCAACTGTAGGTCGAGTTCTTCAGAATTTAGCGCTATAGCTAGGGCTACTGCATCATCTATGCCTGGATCTGTATCTAGGATAATTTTTCGGCTCATTTGAACTCCTTAATTTTTATCTGTAATTTCCCAAGTAATGTTAATCTCATCATCTAGTTCAATTTTTTCAGGATTATAAGCTGCCATCTTGGACTCCATTGCATAAAAGCGTGTTGTAGATACAATGTGTCGTACTTGCTTATCGTAATCAATGCTGCTAATTTCTTTCAATTTGACGTTTGCAGATGAACTTATAAATTCAGCTTGAGCTTTTGCATCTTGAATAGCTAAGTCCAATAGCTGATCTTTATATTTTTTCTCATCCTTTACAGTGAACTCTATTGAATAGTTCAATGAATCATCTATAGAACTTACTACGCTAATTGCTTGGTTTAAATTGTCTAAAGTGAAATCAAAATAGATGTTCAAGTTGAAGTAAGCTTCATGACCCACAAATTCTTCTTTGTTGTCCACATATCTTGTTTTTCTATCTACTCTATAGGCAGTGTTTTCAATGCTGCTTGTGTCAAATCCTCCATCGGCCAAAGCCCCCAGCAACGAATTATACACATTAGTAGATTTTTCAATAGCTGTTGAATAATCTGTATCAGTGTTTTTAATGTTGATGTTTAGCTTTACGTAGTCTGCGTCAATGGAAAGTTCGCTTTTGCCAGTAACTGTAAGATATCCCATGGTGTGCTCCTTTATGATGTGAAAAATAGTTTAATATGATTATAACCCAAGCAGGAATCTGTTGTTTTAGATTATAATGAACTTAAAGTGTCGATAAGAGCGAGCTCGGAGGTGCATCTTATGAGAAAGAAATTCAGTAAAATTTTTACAGTTTTAACTTTGGCTTTTGTTTTAGTGTTAAGTTCATGTGATTTATTTGAAGAACCAAGAGATGAAAAACCAGTTCTTTACTTATATCCTGAAAGTGAGACTGAGGTTGTAGTTGATTTAGATATTGATGGAGAAATAATACATTCTTATCCTAAATATGAAGATGAGTGGAGAGTTACAGCTTATCCTGATGGAACTCTTATTGATGAAAATGGTCAAGAATTCTATGCACTATTTTGGGAATCTGAGCTTGATTACATGGAGGATTTTGAAACTGGGTTTAGTGTAGCTGCTGACGACACTGCAGCGTTCTTGGAAGATGCTCTAGATAAGCTCGGTTTAAATAGACGCGAAGCAAATGAGTTCATAATGTATTGGTTGCCAAGGCTTGAAGCTAATCCATATAATTTAGTTTCTTTTGATACAAGCACATATTTAGAAAAATCTAAGACTAATATTTATCCAGAACCAGATACTCAGATAGTTGTTCAGATGACTTTTAAGGGAATGAATGAGCATACTGATATTGAAGCCCAAGTGCTAACTGCTCCTGAAAGAACAGGTTTTGTTGCAGTTGAGTGGGGCGGAGTTGAGTTGAGGTAGGGTAGAAGTTAGAAATATGCATAATGAAAAAGTACAAATTCTCATACACCAGCAGTTACAGAAGTAACAGTCAATAAAATATGGGATGATGCAGATAATCAAGATGGTATTAGAGCACCACGTATCATTGCAAAACTCTTGGCTAATGGTGAAGAAGTACATAGCCAATCAATTGGTACTACAGATAATTGGACTTTCACATGGACAAACTTACCTGTTTACTCTGATGGTGAAGCTATTGTCTACACAGTAGAAGAAGCAGAGGTGGAAGGCTATACAACAGTAATTGAAGCTCTTGGAGATAATGTATTTGAAATTAGGAACATTCATGAACCTGCTCCTACTACTACAACAGAAGAGCCAACAAGCTCTACAACAGAAGAGCCAACAAGTTCCACAACAACAGAAGAGCCAACAAGCTCAACAACAATAGAAGAGCCAACAAGCACTACTACAACAGAAGTGCCAACAAGCTCAACAACAGAAGAGCCAACAAGCTCAACTACAACGGAAGAGTCAACAACTCCGTCGATTGAACAAACTACTTCTCCAAGTAGCGAAGATGCAACATCTCCTACTACCAGTGGAGAACAAATCACTCAAACAGGTGAGAGTACTAACATGCAAGTGGCTTCAGCAACTCTTATACTGATGGGAATTGTATTGTTAGTAATTAGAAAACGTAGGCAAGATAACGAGTAATAGATTTATTAAGATATTAGATCTTAGTAGAAATTTAGATAACTATTATTAATTTTAGCTCCCCTTAGTAATTTAATTAAGGGGAGTTTTAATGTAAGTTATACTATATTCATGCTCAAAGGCATCATATAAAAAAAGTATGATAATGCAATAGAATCACACATATAGAAAATTACAATTTTTTGTTCAGATTTTGCTAACATTGCAAGGGTAAAATGTATTAAGCAAATATTTACATTAAGAGGATTGCATGAAGGAAATAAAAACTCCAACAGATCTAAAGAATGGTTTAACTTCAGAGCAGGTTCAGGAACAAATTGTTGCTGGAAATGTTAATAAAACTAGCGCTAAGAAATTCAGGACCAATCTTGAAATAATTAGAGACAATACTTTTACCTACTTCAACTTAATCTTTATCATACTCGCAGGAATCCTCATATATTTTCGCTCATTCAATAATCTTTTCTTCCTATTCGCAATAATCCTAAATACAGTTGCAGGAATAATCCAAGAAATAAATGCAAGAAATAAACTAAAGAAAATAGACTTTATGTCAGTCACCATGACTCCAGTTCTCAGAGACGGTAGATTGAAGAATCTTCCAATCGATAAGATTGTAGAAGACGACATTATAGGCCTCGTATCAGGTATGCAGATATCCGTAGATGCGGTGGTTGTTGAAGGTAGCATTCATGTAAATGAGGCGAACATAACTGGTGAAGAAAGAGAAGTTGAAAAATCAGTAGGTGATGAACTTTACTCAGGAAGTTTTATTGTCTCGGGCAAAGCCAAGGCACAAGTTGTTGAAGTTGGAGACGACACATTTGTTGCTAAATTAGCTAGCGAAGCCCAAGAAACTGAAGGTATATCTACAGCCGGCATGATGAGTGATCTAGACAAATTAATTAAAGCTGTTGGTATAGTTTTAGTTCCAACAGGGATCATACTGTTTATCAATCAGTACTACTCAGTTGGGTTACCAATACAAGGAAGTGTGGAAAATGCTGCAGCTGCTGTAATAGGTATGATTCCAACAGGTTTATACTTACTTGTCACACTAGCTCTCGTTGCAGCCAGCATTAAACTATCTAGAAAAAATACCTTGGTGCAAAATTTGAATTCAATTGAAGCTCTCGCCAGAATGGACGTTTTATGCTTAGATAAAACAGGAACTATTACAGAACCAGACATGAAAGTAGATGGTTTCGATAACTTAAGCAGCTTAGAAGATTCTGAAGTCAGGCAAATTCTTATAGACTTCGTTCTAAGCATGGATTCAGATAATCAGACTATGATAACTCTCCAAAATTACTACGATGATCAAAGCAGAATTAATGAAGCAAGCAGAATTAAACCATTTTCATCTGCTGCTTCATACTCAGCAATAGAGTTTAGTAATGGTGAGTCTTATGTTTTAGGAGCAGCTGAGAAAATACTAGCTCATAGATTTCCAGAGTACAGCGATAGAATAAATAATCTGGCAGATCAAGGAAAAAGAGTTCTCTTACTTGGTAAATATACATTCGATGATGAACAAGATGATATTTTTGCTAAAGGTAATTTAAATCATGAAAATGTTGAAGTATTAGCATTAGTTCTTCTATACAACCCTGTCAGAAAAGAAGCTGCTGAGATATTTAATTACTTAGAATCTGAAGGTGTGAAGATTAAAGTTATCTCAGGAGATAGTGCAAATACAGTTTCTTCCGTCGCCCAAGCAGCAAAAATAACAGATGCAGATAATTATATAGATGCAAGCACTTTGACAGATGAAGAAGATATAGAAAATGCCATCCATGACTACACAGTATTAGGTAGAGTTAGCCCTGAACAAAAACGTATATTTATAAATTCACTTAAGGATCAAGGAAACACTGTCGCCATGGTCGGTGACGGTGTTAACGATGTATTAGCTTTAAAGAGAGCAAACATAGGTCTTGCTATGGCATCTGGTACACAAGCCGCAAGTTCAGTAGCTGATATAGTTTTACTAGATTCAAATTTTGCTAATATGCCTGAAATTTTAAAAGAGGGAAGACAAGTAATAAATAACATAGAGTTATCTGCTGGTCTATATCTTGCAAAGAACATGTTCTCTCTATTAATGAGCATATTCACTATTTTAGCAAATGCAATTTTCCCTCTTAAACCAGCACAAATCTCCATTATTTCTGGACTATTTATAGGTTTTCCAAGTGTAATTCTTGCAGCTGAAGCAAATCATAAGAGAGTTAGTGGAAGATTTTTAGCTAATGTTATGTATTCATGTATACCCGCCGCTGCTACGGGTGTAATTGCGGTTTTAATGTCCCAGTTCATGGTAAATTCAAGAAATATAGGAGTGGATGAAGCATCCACAATAGCTTTCTATGCATATGCATTTACATCCTTTATGTATCTAGTAAAATTAAGTAGACCATTTAATACAATAAGAATAATTCTCTTGTCTGCTATGGTAGCTGCTTTCGCATTTGCGGTTACTTTCTTAGATTGGATTTTTTCAATTAGTGCAATCAGTCAGGCAGGATTGACCATTATTGCTACTACTGCAGCTGCTTCAGTAATAATTTATTTGGTGCTGTTATATATCACTGATCAGATTAAGAAGTGGAATAGACGAAGAATTGGCGTATTAAAATAATATAATTGCTCATGAAAATGCCCTAAGTGGAATTTCTCCATCTAGGGCATAATTATTCTTGTAAGTATTTATTATATTCTAGTATCTATAAAGAGCAGCTAATCTTGTATCCATGTCTTCATACTCATGTGGGACTATAAGGATATCTCCACCTTGCTGAATAGTGTGAATAACAAATTCATCTAACTCTCTAGCATTTTCTTCATGCCAATTATCTTTAACTAAAAGAGTTCTAACTTTAGCTTGTTCGAGAGCATTTCTAATATCTCCACTTCTTGTACTTGCTCTACTACTTGCAAGTGCTGAATTCAAGCT
>CAZVJQ010000017.1:20841-22095 GCA_964627125.1 uncultured Fastidiosipila sp.
TTATCGAAGTCATCAAATAATTCATCAAATCTATTTTCGACATCTTCAAGTTTTATTTCTTCAACTTCTGTAATACTACCTTTAAATAGTCTAAAACTATCTTTACTTAAGTCTAGGATGTAGTGGTCTTGTACATGTTGGTTAGCAGCTATTAATGGAAGTATGTGTGCATTATTTGCTACTACAACCATATTGTTTACGTCTTCATTTAGAATTATCTCTATAAGTGTTTGACCACGTGCAAAAAGAGCTAAACCTTCACCTCTATATGTCCAAAAGTCAGTGTTATTTTGAATTCCATCTAATTGATCAAGTAACCATTTAGCATTATCCTTAGAGAATTTCTCATTGATCTGAGTTTCTGCTTCCTTAAGTAGGTTCTTGAACTGAATTGGTCCTTGTTCTTTATCGTTACCTACTTTAGCAGTGTCCTGGTAAAGTGAGAGAATAGGACCTGTCTCTTCATTTAATGGTTCTAATCTTTCTAATATCTTACTTAGCATATTTACCTTCTTTCTAAATCTCAGTTATTTGTTTTAAGTATAAAAAAATTAAATTACCTAGATAAAAACAGAGCCTCAGTTAGTAGAAACATACACTAAATATTCTGTAAATAGAATTAAAATTCAAGAATTTAGCTTATTCAAACTCCTCATAAGTGTATGGGTTTTGACCTGAAATTCTTCCATCTTCTCCTTGGTCTAGTGAGTTAATAGTATCCATTTCTTCTTGTGTAAGTTCAAAGTCGAATACATCTAAATTTTCCTTCTGTCTAGATGAGTTAGATGATTTAACAATTGGCATTACACCACTTTGTAAATTCCAGCGAATAATTACTTGAGCATTGCTCTTGCCATGAGCTTCGCCAATTTCTGAGATTGTGTCATTTCTCAATACATCATTTCTACTAGCGCGTCCAAATGGGCTCCAAGCTTGTGTCAATACACCTCTTTCACGGTCAGCTTTAACAACTTCTAAATTGTTAAAGTATGGGTGTCTCTCACTCTGGTTAATTGCAGGTATTACTCCTGTTTCATCAATAATTCTATCCAAGTGATCTGGCATAAAGTTAGATACACCTATAGTTCTAATTAGACCTAGTTTTTGTGCTTGAATAAGAGCCTTCCATGCGTCTACATACTTATCTCTCTTAGGTAGTGGCCAGTGGATTAAGTAAGCATCAAAATAATCTAATCCTGTTCTAAATAATTGTTCTTGGATTATTTCAAGAGCTGCATCGAAATCATGGTCTGC
>CAZVJQ010000017.1:22195-33454 GCA_964627125.1 uncultured Fastidiosipila sp.
TTCTAAATAATTGTTCTTGGATTATTTCAAGAGCTGCATCGAAATCATGGTCTGCGCCAGGTAATTTAGAAACTATAAATAATTCTTCTCTATTAAGAGAGCTTCTTCTAACAGCTTCACCAACAGCACCTTCATTATGGTAGTTAGTAGATGTATCAATGTATCTATAACCATTGTCCATTGCAGAAAGTAGTGAATTTACACCTTTAGCACCTCTTATAGCAACCGTACCTAAACCTATTTGAGGTATCTCATATTGGTCATTTAACTTGAAATTATGTCTATGTATAGAATTCTTTCTTCTCATAAATTTACCCTCATTTCTTTAATATAAATTAAGTCTAGCAGAGAACAACAAGCTCAACAGTGTGCTGGCATACAGTTTTGCAGTTGATACAATAAGTTAATTTGTTAGTAGTATGGGGTAATTCTGCAAATGGGAACTGTCACAAAAATCGAAAAATTACCCCAATTATAGACACAAAAAATCTCTCCCAAGCCTAAACTTGGGAGAGATTATTATTAATATTCTATTTTATAAATATCAATTTATAACTATTCAGTAACTTCAATTTCGCCTGTAAATTCAGGGAATCCTTGCTCTACTCTTGTTACGTTAAAACCATTTTCTTCTAGAAGTTGTGCTGATTTTGCTGCACCAACACCATCATGGCAGTAAGTGTAGTAATGAGCATCTTTATCTAACTTATCTAAGTTCTCTTCTAAAGTATCTAGTGGCATATGCAATGTACCTGGCACATGACCTGCTTGGTAAAACTTGTCAGGACGTACATCAATAATGTTTAAGTCATCACGTTCTGCTACTAAGTCTGAAAATTCTCTCATGTCTATTTTATTATCCATAGTTATTTTCTCCTTTTGAAGTATTTTTTGCTTCTAGATATATACTACGCAAATTTTAATAACACACAATTAAGAAACTATGCATAAGTTGTATCAGCGTGAGGATTGAATATTATTACTTATTTGTCATTTATTGTTATCTTAATGACTTTCCTCATATTAGCCCAAGCTCTAACATTCTTAAAGACTACAGTTATGTAGATATTAGTTGCAGGATAACTCTCACGTGTGAACAGTGTCATGTATGAAACACCTCTGTTTTTAAACTCACTGCGTAATTTATGGAAAGTACTTTTCCAATAACGTTACAACGCATTTTGCCATGAACTCCAATACCTGCAAAATATCTATGACCACTATCAAGTAAATCTAATGGCCAAGTAAATTCATATAGAGGCTTAGAGACTTGTCTAAGGCATGGTCTCAGAATAGGGAAGCGTGAGAGGCTAAATGTAATTGTTGGATTTCTTTTGTTGTGTAATTGTGCATGGCGTAGCCTCCTTATCTATGATTAACTCTTATTTCTTCGATTCTCAAAAGTCTTATTCTTATCTCTATAAAACTTAGGAGCTATACCATAAACCGATTTGAATGACCTCGTGAAGTGAGATTGGTTTGGGTAACCAATTTGTTGAGAAATATCAAAAATGCTCAAGTCAGTGTCGATAAGTAAAGTAGCTGCTTTACTCATTCGGTAATTTATAAGGAATTCTTGAGGAGCAACTTGCATGTGACGCTTAAAAATCTTACTGAAATATTCGCGCGAGAGATTGCAAGCGTCCGCAATATCCTCAACTGTAATAAATTTATCGTAGTTTTGCTCAATGTAGATAATTGCTTCATTAATGTAAAATTGAGCAAGGCTACCACTTTGTTTCTGTACTTGATTGGCGGAATGTTTGATGAGTAAATCAAATAGTAAAAAAGATTGGCCTAATAAGTAAGCTGTACTCTCATCTGGATTGTCAATAATTTGCATCATTTGTTCTTCAATTATTCTTGCATTGTTTTTGGATCTAAGTCTATAAACAGGCTGACTACTGTCTAGCCCAGCGAATTGAAAATTTCTACCTACTAATATTCCATCTAGTTCAATCCATGCATATTCCCATGGGTCATGCTCATCTGCGATGTATGATGTTATCTCGTCTGGGAATATTAAAAATCCATTACCAGCACTAATATTATATGTATGATTATTTACTGTAAGTTGACCCTTGCCAGAAAATACAAAATGGAAAAGATAATGATTTCTTATATAAGGGCCAAATGAGTGTAAGCTCTTAGTGCGTTCCCAGCCAAATTGATATATATTCATATCTACATTTCTTTCATCTTCAAATACATGAAATTTCAATTTATCATCAGTTTTAATATTTTCGTTCATCATTTCTCCTCAACACAATATATGAACACAATAAATTAATTTTTCAGACAATTTGCTTAATCTAAAATATATATCCAACTTAACAAGTGCTCACGTTTTTGTACAAGTCTATATTGTTAAAACACACAAACAAAATTAAAGTAATTTACCAATTTGTGTTGCAGTTTGATAATAACACAGACTTTGGTTAAAAAATGGTAAATAACATCACTCATTTTAATATTCATTTTTTATTTTTAGGTCCTATAATTTAATCATAGTTAATTTCACAACAACAAGTGAAGTTTAGTAATGTTAGTTATGCAAAAAATATGTGAAGCTTCGAAATCTTTTCAAACAATAATTTAAAGGTCGTATATTGCTATTAATTGTAATAGCTAAACAGGAGGAGTTATGAGAAATTTCAAGAAAATTGTGGCAACAGCTTTGGCAGGAGTGCTTGTGATAACTGGTACAGCATGTAACAGTGGAGATAGTGGCCAAAGCAATAATGGAGAACATAATCTTACATTCCAGATATGGGATATAAACCAACAAGCGGGTATGCAAGCTATTGGAGATGCATATACCGAAGAAAACCCTAATGTAAACATAGAAGTACAGGTAACTAGTTGGGATGAGTATTGGACAAAACTAGAAGCGGCAGCTACAGGTGGAGATTTACCAGATATTTTCTGGATGCATACAAATGAAATATTGAAATATGCAGACAATGGATTGTTAGCTGAAACAACAGATGTTGTAGATACTGCTAAATTCTCAGAAATATCATTAGCAAATGCAAGTGGTTCAGATGGAACACTTTATGGAGTGCCTAAGGACAAAGATACAATCGGACTAATTTATAATAAAGAGATGTTTGATCAAGCAGAAGTTGCTTATCCTGATGAAACATGGACTTGGGATGATTTAGTTGAAGCATCTCAGAAGATTTATGACGAGACAGGTAAATATGGTTATATGCCATATGCAGATGATCAATTAGGATATTGGAATTTTGTTTACCAAGCCGATGGTTACATTCTTAATGATGATAAAACCGAAGCAGGATTTACAAATCCTAAAACTAGAGAAGCTATGGAATTCTACATAGGACTTCAGGAAAATGATTGGTCACCTAAGCAAACATTCTTTGCGGAGACACCTCCAGGAACAGCATTCTTCTCTGAATTAGGAGCAATGTTCTTTGAAGGAAATTGGAACGTACTAGCACAATTAGAAAATTACCCAGAAATGCAAGGTAAGTGGGATGTTGCAGTTCTTCCTATGTATCCTAATCCAGAAGGTGATAACGATGGAAGAGCAACAATCTCTAATGGTCTAGCTTATTCAACTTCAGCAGACAACCCTAATTTAGATGTAGTTATGGATGTTTTAGAATTCTTCGCTTCAGAAGAAGGGCAACGTATCCAAGGAGAGAGTGGTGCTGCAATACCAGCTTATGAAGGATTAGAGGAGAGTTGGTTAGGAGCATTTGATGACTACGATATCAATGTAGAAGTATTTATAGATATGTTTGATTATGGAATTCAAAGTGTAAATGATGCATCTCGTTCAATTTGGAAACCACAAGTAAATGATGAATTACTACGTATATATTCAGGTGGCGTGTCACTTGAAGAGGGATTAGACAACATGCAAACAATTGTCGATGAGGCAATTGAAGAGTACGGCGCACAATAGATATGTCTTGACTAGGTTTAGCAGGTGCGAGAACTCTAGCTGAACCTAGTCAAGATATATTTAGACAGAAGAGATACTATGGAGGGTCTTATGTCTAGATTAACAAGAATAAAAAGAAAATATCCTGATATGTGGTGGGGTTATTTGTTTGTAGCACCAAGCATAATTGGATTAGTGATCTTAAATATATATCCATTCATTCAATCAATAATCTTGAGTTTTACTAAGAGTAGAGCCTTTGGTGCAATTGAGTTCATAGGTTTAGATAATTATATTGATATGTTCCAAGATGACATGTTTTGGAGAGCAAATTTAAATACATTAAATTTTGCAATATTAACTGTACCTTTAGGGATATTCATAGCTTTAATACTAGCTGTAATGCTCAATTCGCAAATTAAGGGAAGAGGGATTTTTAGAACAATATATTTCTTACCAATGGTTGTGTCAGCGACAGCAATCGCAATGATTTGGAAATGGATAATGAATTCATCTTATGGAATTCTAAATCAATTACTAAATACTGATATAGGTTGGTTAACAGATTCTAGATTTGTACTTTTAAGTACTGCTCTAGTTACCATTTGGAGCAACATTGGTTATGACGCAATTTTACTTCTAGCTGGATTACAAAATATTTCAACCTCGTATTATGAAGCAGCTTCATTGGATGGTGCTGGCAAAGTTAGACAATTCTTTAATATAACAATTCCTATGTTGTCACCTACAATTTTTGTTGTATTAATTTTAAGACTAATGAATTCACTTAAAGTATTTGATCTAATTTACATGATGGTAGGTTCAAGTAACCCTGCAATGCTAGATGCACAAACCCTGATGTATCTATTCTATAGAGAAAGTTTTGTTTCAAGTAATAAGGGTTATGGTTCAGCGATAGCAGTCTGGACAGTATTGATTATTGGAATTGTCACATGGTTGCAATTTAGAGGGCAAAGAAAGTGGGTTAACTATGATGTCTAATACAAATACAATAAGACGTATGAGTAGTAATACTCAGACTAAGCCAAATAAAAAAACTAAAGAAGAGTTCAAAACCTTATCAAACAATAATAGAAATAAAGGGAGAAAATCTGGAAATTTCTGGGTGTACTTCTTCTTAATATTAGGATCCATACTGATGTTGGCACCATTTGCCTGGATGATTCTAACAAGTCTGAAAACACAATCAGAATCTATGCAAGTTCCACCTACAGTTTTACCTGCTAACCCTATTTGGGGTAACTATAGCAGAGCTTTAAATAGTTTACCTTTCTTAAATTTATACTTAAATACCGCACTGATGATTGTTTTCAGATGTATAACTGCAGTTGCTTTCAGTTCATCAGCAGCATATGCATTCGCACATATAGAATTTCCAGGGAAGAACTTTATTTTCTCTATTGTTTTACTTCAGATGATGCTACCAAGTCAGATTTTTATTATTCCTCAATATGACATGGTTTCTAGAATGGGAATGACTAATACAATTTTTGCATTAGTATTTCCGGGAATAGTGAGTGCCTTTGGTGTGTTCTTCTTGAGACAGATATATTTAGGTATACCGAAAGAAATTGGTGAGGCGGCAAGAATAGATGGTGCCAATCAATGGCAAATCTTTACTAGAGTAATGTTCCCATTGACAGGATCTGCTATGGCAGCATTAGTTGTATTCACAGCCGTTTTCGCATATTCAGACTTGATGTGGCCATTAATCGTGAATACTGATTTGACTAAGATGACTTTGACCTCAGGATTGTCAACATTAAACGGGCAGTTTAATACAAACTTCCCAGTTCTGATGGCAGGATCTGTCTTGGCAATGTTACCAATGTTAATTCTGTACATGTTGTTCCAGAAGCAGTTCATTCAAGGTGTTGCAATGACTGGACTTAAATAGTCGAAGAATAATGTTGAAAATATTTAGAAAGAAAAGGGAAATTTTATGAGCATTAAATATTTAGAAGATAGCCAGGCATTTGTCTTGGAGACTGAGAATACTAGCTATCAGATGCAAGTAGATATTAGAGGGCACCTATTGCACCTGTATTATGGAGCGAGCATCGGTGATTTAGTTGAAGGAGATTTTCTATATAAGGATAGAGGGTTTTCACCGAACTACTACTCAAATAGATTTGATAGAGATGTGTCACCTGATCAGTTACCACAAGAGTATTCAAGTTTTAATGTAGGTGATTTTAGAATTCCTAGCGTTCAAGTAGTTAACCATTTGGGTGAGTATGGTGCGGATTTTGTTTATAAGAGTCATGAAATAAATTCAGAAAAATATACCTTAGAAGGTCTTCCAGCTTCATATCAAGATGGTGAAGAGAGGGTAGATACATTAGCAATTAAACTTTTGGATGAGCACAATCAACTTGAACTAACACTATACTATGCAGTTTTTGAACAAAAAGATGTTATTACTAGAGCAGCGAGTTTACGTAATTTATCCGAAGAAACTTTGCGCATTGAAAAAATAGCTTCCTCATCTTTAGATGTTCCTTATGGAGATTGGGACCTTATTCACTTCCATGGTCGTCATGAGTTAGAACGTAGATTTGAGAGAGTTCCTGTTGCTACTACAATTACGAAAGTTGCATCTAGTCGTGGATCTTCAAGTCATCACCACAATCCATTTGTAATTTTGGCAGATAAATCTACTAATGAGTTCCAAGGCGACTCTTATGGTGTAATGCTAGCGTATTCAGGTAATCACAGTATAGAAGTTGAAAAGGACCAAGCTGGTTTGGTGAGGATAGTATCAGGTATTAATAGTGAGTTATTTAGTTGGCAACTAGGTCCAAATGAAGATTTCATCGCACCAGAAACAATTTTCTCTTTCAGTCAAGATGGCTTAAATGGATTATCGCAAAATTATCACAAGTTCATTAATAAGAATGTTATGCGTGGTGAATGGCGTGATAAAGAAAGACCGGTCTTGATTAATAACTGGGAAGCAACATACTTTGATTTTGACTCCGATGCTATTTATAACATCGCTAAGCAAGCTGCAGATTTGGGAATTGAATTAATGGTCCTAGATGATGGGTGGTTTGGTATTAGAAATGATGATAACAGTGGGTTGGGTGACTGGTTTGTTAATGAAGAGAAATTAGATGGCGGCTTAGACCCGTTGATTGAGCGTGTTAATGACCTTGGAATGAGTTTTGGAATTTGGTTTGAGCCAGAAATGGTAAACGAAGACTCTGATTTATATAGGGAACATCCTGAGTGGGCTTTGGCCATACCGGGCAGAGAACCAGCAATGGGTAGAAACCAGTTAGTGCTAGATTTCTCACGCAAAGATGTAGTAGACCATATTTATGGAATGATGCACGAGATATTAAGCAAGCATAATATTTCTTATGTTAAATGGGATATGAATAGGAATATGAGTGATGTTTACAGTCATGCTTATCCAGCTGATCAACAAGGAGAAATTTGGCACCGCTACATTTTAGGTGTTTATGATTTACTAGAAAGATTGGTTAGCGCATTCCCAGATGTACTGTGGGAAGGTTGTAGTGGTGGCGGAGGCCGTTTTGATGCAGGCATGCTAAATTATTTCTCACAAATCTGGCTAAGTGATAACACTGATGCAATTAACCGTTTAGTAATTCAACAAGGCAGTTCTTATGGATACCCATTACGTTCTATGGGAACACACGTCTCAGCTTCACCAAATCATCAGTCTGGCAGAAGTACAAGTATTGATACTAGGGGAGTAGTGGCAATGTCTGGTACTTTCGGATATGAGCTTGATCTGAACAAAGTCAGCGAAGATGATAAAGCCAAAGTTAAAGATCAAATTACTAACTTCAAAGAGTGGTATGAATTGATTCAGTATGGTGATTTATATAGATTAACTGACTCAAAACCTGTTAGAGATTATTCTGCATGGCAAATAGTAGCTAAAGATAAAAGAGAGAGTTTATTAAACCTAGTATTAACTAATGTTGAAGGTAACCCTCTGCCAATTCATATTAAGTTCCAAGGGTTGAATCCAGATTTAGACTATGAAATAAGCTTTGCTGCTCTATATGATAGAAATGAAACTAGCAGCATTGAGAAAGCAAATAGCTTGCTCGGCAAGAGTTTCAAAGGTAAAACTCTTATGAATAATGGCTTAAGTATTCCTTATTTATATGGCGATTATCCTAGTGGACAAATTTTAATATCGGCAAAAGATTAAGATAAACAAATTTGCCTAGCTGATTAATTATTAGTTAGGCAAATGATTATATAAATGAAAGTGAGAATCCTATGAAATTAATAACATATCCAGATTCACTTGGAGGTAATCTCCAAAACCTGTTGAAAGTATTAGACAGTGAATTTTCAGAATTATTCGATAGTGTGCATGTTCTTCCACCTTTCCCATCATCAGGGGATAGAGGGTTTGCTCCTATAAATTATAAGGAGATTGAACCAGACTTCGGCACTTGGGAGGATTTGAGCGAAATTGCTAAATACTATGATTTAACTTTAGATCTAATGGTTAATCATGTGTCAGCTCAATCACCGGTTTTTAAAGATTATCTAGCTAATGGAGAGAATTCAAAATATAAAGATTTCTTTATTACTCCTGAGCAAATTTACGGAAAACATGATTTGACAGATGAAGACTTATCTGGTGTAGTCTTGCGTCGTAAGCGTCCATACTCAGACTACACATTAGAAGATGGTAAAGAAGTTAGGATTTGGACTACTTTTGGTGCAGAGAATCCTTCAGAACAAATAGACTTAAATGTAAATAGAGAAGAAGTAAGAGAATATTTCTTAGACTTGTTTGCGTTTTTCAATGAGCAAGGTGTGAAAATGCTGAGAATGGATGCGATTGCCTATGCAATTAAGCGTGAAGGTAGCTCTAATTTCTTCGTTGAACCTGAGATCTATGATTTTATGAATTGGATTGAGGATGCAGCTAAATCTAAAGGTTTAGAAGTGCTACATGAGATTCATGCACCGCACGATATTCTAGAAAAAATGGTAAATAACGATTACAAGAATTATGATTTCTTGCTACCTTATGCAATCGTGCAATCAATTTTATTGGAAGATCCAAGTCTTGTTTATAAAATTCTTTCTAATCCAAATAGGCCATCAAATTGGGAAACACTCATTGATTGTCATGATGGAATTCCAGTTCAACCTGACATGAATGGGCTATTAGACTTAGATGATATGGTTAAAACTATAGATATAAGTGCTAGTAGAGGAGCTAAATTCTCCGAACTTCGTTCTGTAGAAAAGGTATATAAAGATGCGCCTAATGTGCATCAAATCTGTGGGACATTATATTCCTTGTTTGATGAGAATGATGATGCTCAAGTCGTTGCAAGAGCAATTCAATTATTCACTCCAGGTGAACCACAAGTATATTATGAAGGGCTACTAAGTGGAGTAAATGATACTGAGCGTTATGAAAAGACCAATGACCCTCGTGAACTGAATAGACGAAACTATAGTCTAGAGGATATCAGAGAAGCTATTCAAAAACCAGTAGTGCAACGTCTATTTAAGTTAATAAAAGTGAGGAATAGTTTAGACCTTGCTTATTTTGATTTTACTGTAGCAGTTAATGCTAAAGAACTTGAGCTAAAACATTCAAAAGATGATGTAGCAGTTATTTTCACAGTTGATTTAACAGAGTTATCAAGTGCTAAGATTAAGCATGTTCAAGGAGATCATGAAGAAATAGTAATACTGTAATGCTTAGAATTATATATTGAAATTTATGTGGGCCCTTAGTTTTAAGGGCTCTTTGATATTTTATGAGCTGCTAGCTATTAATGACCTCATCCTTACAAAGGATGCGCTCTAAATTCTAACTGTTTAACAATACCAACTACTAGCATGCTAAAATAAATAAAACACTATGAGGTGAGTATCAATGAGCAATCAATCAAATATAACTTTAGGAAACCACGAATTCATATGGATCAACGAGACTGAAGCTAATATTTCAGATGGAACAATTTCTATTCTTGCAAATGAGAAGACAGACTTCTTTAATTCTCCTGTTCAAGAAAATGGTATGTTTCCAAAACCACTTGCTAATGCAACAATACTTTACACTGAATTAACTGGAGATTTCGTATTTAGAGTAAAAGTTAAACCTACATTTGAAATATTTGCAGATGCAGCAGCAATTATGATTTATGAGAATGAAAATATCTGGGCAAAATTTGCATACGAGAAATCAGATATGCCAGGTGAGTTACCAGCGATTGTGACTGTAGTCACTAACAGAATCTCAGATGATAGTAACTCCATTACTTCAGAACAAGAATCTGTTTATCTTCAAGCAGCTAGGGTAGATGACACGATTGCATTCCATTATAGCATGGATGGGGAGACCTACTACATGGCTCGTCTATTTACTATTCCAATAGGTAAAACTGTTAAGGTTGGTTTAGAATCTCAAGCACCATTAGGTGATGCTAAATATCATGAGTTTAGTGAGTTGGAAATTACTGATAATCGCATTGATAATCTAAGACTGGGAAGGTAGACGGTTCCAATTCCTTTAGATTGAATTCAATTAAAATGCATATAAAAATACTCCTGGTAAAAAACCAGGAGTAAAATAACTTATATTAATGTTTCTTTGTTATTTATTTACTACTCACCAGAAATATTTACTACATACTTCATAGCTTCAGCATTACCAGCATCAATCGCTGCAATTGTATCTTGCACATCTTCCATATCAATAATAGTTGCATATTTTTCTATATCGATACGTTTAGCACCCATATGCTCAACAACTTCTTTAAACTCTTCCATTGTGAACATTATTGTACCTAGTACTGTAGTTTCTTCGAATAATAATTTATCAGTGTTCATTTCTGGTAGGTCACCTACAGCAATAACAACCATTGTTCCACCTTTTTTAATGTGGTTAAAACCTGTAGTTGCTGCACCCTTATGGCCAGACGCTTCTAAAACAACATCAAATCCATTAGGAGCAATTTCTTTTAATTTATCTTCTAAATCTTCAGCTGTACCATCTAAAACATTGTCAATTTTATCGTTTTCTTCTAATAAGCGTTTTCTTGTGTCATTAACCTCAGTTACTGTAACTGACTTTGCACCAAGAATTTCTGCAGATAGTGCTGCAAATAATCCGATTGGTCCACCACCAGTAACTAATACATTGTCGCCTTCTTTAAGATTTGCTCTATGTGCACCGTGGTAAGAAATTGCAAATGGCTCTACCATGGCAGCTTCAACATAAGATACATTATCTGGAAGTTTTACTAATAAGTCTTTTCTAACTGAAACATATTCACCTAGACCACCGTCTACAAATGCTAGTCCTG
>CAZVJQ010000017.1:33554-36387 GCA_964627125.1 uncultured Fastidiosipila sp.
TCTTTTCTAACTGAAACATATTCACCTAGACCACCGTCTACAAATGCTAGTCCTGGAGCTTCTAATTGCATCTTGTCACATAGTTGCTCTCTACCTGTAGTACAGTACTCACACTCGTAGCATGGTGATATATCAACAACTGCTACTCTGTCTCCTGCTTCAAAATCACTATCGCTAGGATCTACAACTTCGCCTGAGAATTCGTGACCCATAACGTAGTCTTCACCTGCTTTAAGACCTGGTTTCCAGAATAAGTGAACATCTGATCCACAGATACCTGTCTTATGAACTTTAACTTTTACGAAACCATCTTTTACTTCTGGTTCTGGCTTTTCAATTAACTCTAATTTTTCTTTTTCTACTAATGTAAGTGCTCTCATTTTTACTCCTTTTAAGTTTATAATTCTTGCGTTTTCTATACTGTACAATATAACTTTATCATCTTTTGCAAATGCAAAAACGACGTATGCATAATCGAAATATTAGTATTTTATAAACATGGCTTTGAAATATTTAATATATATTTATATTATTAGTGTATAGGAATATTGCGATTCTGAAGTCAAACTACTTAATGCTAATTAATAACATGCTAAAATATATCTATAACAACCAAGGGAGCTAGCAAAATGGATTTATCAAACGGCATCAAATTAGCAAACCACGATTTCATATGGATCAATGAGAGCGAAGTAAATATTTCAGAGCACAATATTTCAATATTAGCACCAGCGAAGACAGATTTTTTCAACTCTCCTGTGCAAGAAAATGGATTATTTCCAAGAGCAATTTCAAATGCACCTATTCTCTTGACAGAGCTAGAAGGTGATTTTACATTCAGAGTTAAAGTCAAACCAGTATTTAGAGATTTTGCGGATGCTGCTGCAGTAATGATCTATGAAAATGAAAATATTTGGGCAAAATTCGCCTATGAGAAATCAGATATGCCAGGTGGTTTTCCTGCCATTGTCTCAGTTGTCACTAACAGAATTTCAGATGATGCTAATGCACTATCCTTAAATCAAGAATCTGTGTACTTGCAAGTAGCTAGAGTAGGAGATACTTTCGCATTCCATTATAGTACTGATAATGAAACCTATGTAATGGCTCGTTTATTTACTTTGCCAGTTGGGAAGAGTGTTTGGGTAGGTCTAGAATCTCAAGCTCCAGTAGGAGAAGCGAAGAATCACGAGTTTAGTGAGCTAGAAATTACGAATAATAGTATTGAAAATCTTAGACGGGGTAGATAGTTAGTCTTATATCTGAGCCCACTACAATCAAATGATTACATAAAAAATGCTCCTGATCGCAAACCAGGAGCATTAATATTTCTATTGCTTCGTATACTACTCTCCAGAAATATTAACCACTTACTTCATATTGTTTCTTAGAATAATATTTAGAACCAACAATACAAATAGATGCACAAATGAGTATGAAAAGAGTAATAAATAATGGGCTAGCAAGTATTGATCCAAGTAATATCATGAGGGAACCTATTATTGCAATTATGGGTATGAAATATTGTGACTTCTTGCCATCTGACTTAAGTTTCTTTAACACATTTACATAAACAAGAATGTAGGAAACATATGAAAATACTATAGCTATCTCACTTACATCTCGTCCACTAAAAATATTGAATTCTAATACTAGATAATGAATAAGAGCCCATACACTAACCAGAGCTGCGAATAAGATACTTCCATTTCTAGATATTTTATCCTCGGTTGTTTCTTTAATGCCAAAACTTGGAATCATGCCATTCTTGACGAATGCTTGTGGCAATCTTATTGCCCCTAAACTTAAACCATTAGCAACTCCGAAAATAGATATAACAATAGTGACAAGTATTACGTTGGCAAATCTTTTACCCATGATAAGTTTAGCTGCTTCAAAAATGGCTGAATCACCGAAGTTTATGATTTCTTGAGGTCCAAGTATATTCCCCATCCCTACTATAAATAGCATATATACAAGCAAAACTATCAATGGGCTAATAATTAATGCCCTGGTCATATTCTTCTTAGGGGTTTCTACTTCTTTTGCAATATTTAAAGCAATCATCCAGCCATCAAATGAATATGCAATTGGAACAAGTGCAGATAACCAAGAAAAATTGCTTAATTCACTGACAAACTCATTATTAAAAACATCACTTATATTAATGGTATCTGCGAAGAACAAGCCATAAGTAGCTATAATAATTAAAGGAATTAATTTTATGATGGTTGCTAGTCTTTGGACTAAGCCACCAAAATATTTTGAAAAGTAGTTTAATGCAATAAAAATTAAATTGAATAATAACCCGAGGAGAACTATCGACAACGAATTAGCGTCTATTCCAAATAACATGAATGTGTAAAGAGCAGCTGCCCATGAGACTACAATTGAAATACTTGGCATCCAAATGAATAATTGAAACCAGGCATATCCTGCAGCAAATTTCTTCGATACAAAAGTTTCAAAATATGAAACTATTCCTCCTTCTGCAACATAATCTTTAGATAAAATGGATAGACTTAGACCGCCAAATACTATACAGATAGAACCTAATGCTAGAACTAAGATTGCAATACCAAGATTTCCATTTGCATACATGAAAATGTCATCAGCTCTGAAGTATATTCCTGAGCCTACAACAATTCCTACAATCATTGAGATTACTGTAAATAGGCCATAAGTTTTCTTCATATATACCCCTTTGCTTATTGCAGATAATAGTAATGTATTTTAGCAAAATTATGCTTAGATTTATACTTATTTTAAAATTATTAGGGAAGACTTCACCATCCACCAAAAAAACTCACTAGAACCTAAGTCCTAGTGAGTT
>CAZVJQ010000018.1:0-26591 GCA_964627125.1 uncultured Fastidiosipila sp.
AAGAAGTAATGCAGAAAAATTACAACAAACAACAACAGATATTGCTAGAGCTTCTGAAGAAACTGTTATTGAGGTAGATACCTTGAAAGAAGTTAACCAACGTCTAATAGATACCTTAAATGAGACATTGCAAATTCAAGAAGAGGGTAGACAAAAACGTCAAGAAGCTGAAGTTGAGTTAGCAAATATCGAGCAAGAATTAGGACAAGCGCTTTACAATTTAGCAAGAGGAAGCCAGGCTCCTGCTGCTCCTAGCGAAGAACAATAAGAGAAAAAACTAAGCTAGAAATTAAGTTAGAAAAAAGAAATGTTAAATTCTTTTAACAAAAGTGCGTTTGGTACTAGACTTAATTTTCTACATAAGTATAATGTAAGTATCAATTAAATAACTGTCTTCGGGGCGGGGCGCAAATCCCCACCGGCGGTAATGTGATTTAGTCACAGTAGCCCGCGAGCGTAAGTTGATCTAGTGAGATTCTAGAGCCGACGGTATAGTCCGGATAGGAGAAGACCACAAATGCTTTAATTATGAGTATTACCTTTAGCCCCCGAATTAATTTTCGGGGTTTTTTTGTGGCTATCTTGATGACAGAGCAAAAAAATACGAGCTCGTAAGAGCTATCTGCGGGAGGTAAGGAAATGCAGAATTCACATTTGGAAACTCGTTTGGAAAGAACTAGAAAAACGAGAGTAGTAGTTTTTGATGCGGTCATGGCGGCTTTGGGTGTAGTCTTAATGTTGACTATTAGATTCCCATTAATTCCATTACCAGGTGCAAGTCACTTATTATATGACTTCGGTGATATTCCAGCTATGCTAGGTGGTATTATCGCAGGGCCAATCCACGGTATGTTGATTTTAGGAATTATTAGTTTATTGCAATTAATGACTCCAAATTCAAATGGATTTATTGGCTTCATTATGCACTTTTTGGCTAGTGGTGCTCTAGTTATGCTACCAGCGCTATTTTGGAAGTGGAAGCAAACTAAAAAATCATTAAGCATTGGTTTAATTTTAGGTGCTATAGGAATTGTTTTAATCATGATTCCATTGAACTTGATCATTACTCCAGGTTTCTTCGGTGTTCCACTAGAGGCGGTCTTAGAGATGATTGTTCCAATTCTTCTACCATTTAACTTGCTTAAAGGTTTATTGAGTGGTGCAGTTACATACTTTATTTTCAGTTCATTGGTTAAAGCAACTGACAGAAAAATTATTAATTACTTTGATTAATGTATGACTTTGGCAGAAGTCGAGTAACAATTTAAAAAATTTCCTGAGCTCTCCTTGATGGGGAGCTCTATTTTTCCCCAACTTATCTCGTAAATTGCTATAATTGAACTGTTAAACTAATCAGGGAGGGGTTATATGGCTAAAAAAGACTTACCTTACTATGTACGTGAGCTTAAAATAGCGGAGGATGAGAACATAGATTCTCCAGATACTTATGCAGATGTACCCAGAATTATGTTGGCTAGTATCAATTGCGAAGATGAAGTAATGAAGCTAGCAATGGGATTTTTGGCGATTTTATCTAATCAGAATTTAAGCGCTATTCCTTTCAATATTGGACCTGAATATGAGGGTCTAGATTTCCTAAGAGCTGCTAGCCAAAACCCTGTATATACATTAGATAGTTATTATCAAACAGAAGATGAGCTTGCTTACTTATTAACTCACTACACTGAAGGGCATGATTTAGGTTTACTTGTTGCATCAAATGATTATTACAATACATATACTCCATACACTTCTGCATGGTCAAATAACAGAGAAGTTCCTGAGGGCTCACCTGCAGACTTAGCTATTAAAACCAATACACCTGTAGTTTTTGTATTGGATTTAGAAAATAGCTCATTTTCCTCATTAGCTAAATTAGAAGGATTATTGTCATTTAGAGATGATACTCAAATATCTGGATTAATTCTTATCAATATTGATAGAAGTGAAATAGATGACATCACCATGATGATAGAAAATGAATTTAATATGCCAGTTTTTGGTGCTATTCCAAAAGATTATCAAGTTAAACAATCACTTAGTTTATATAGTGAAATACCAGAAGTTGCCCAAGATAATTGGAATAAAACAATGGATAATGTTATTTCACTTATTCAAGAAAATATTGACTTAATGCGTATTTTGAAATTAGCTAGACGTGCACATGAGTTAGAGAATGACTTCCCAGAGAGTTTATTTAAAGCTCAAAAATTAATCGGATTTAGAGATGAAGGTTTTAGAATTGCTGTAGCTAGGGATGAAGCATTCAATGACTACTACCAAGAGAATATTGATTTATTAGTAGATTTAGGAGCTCAGATTCAATATTTCAGCCCGTTGAGAGATCCTATTCTTCCTGCAGGAACTGCTGGTGTTTATTTAGGCTCTGGCAATTTATTAAATCATCTGGCTGAGATTTCTAAGAATGAATCTTTAAGAAAACAGATTAATAAACTCGCCATGCAGGGCATGCCTATTCTAGCGGAGGGTAGTGGTGCAGTTTACTTAGCTAGGGAATTTGAGACAAAAGGTGGTAATTTGTGGCCATTAGTTGGAGTATTACCAACTACTGTTAGTGAACGTGAGCAGGTAAACAACTACTATGCCAAGTTCACTTCAAGGAGAGATGACCTGTTGCTACCACGTAACCAAAACTTGAAAGTTCTTATGAGTAATAAATTTAACTTTAGTCCTAATGGTGCATCTTATAGGAGTTTGACTCGTGGTATGGGTCACACTATGGAAGGTTTTTCAACAAAAACTATTTGGGCTAGCCAGGCAAGAATGCACTTTTATGCTAACCCGGTTTCTGTTGCTAGATTTGTTTTAGCATGCTTGGGAATTGACCCGGATCAGCGTAGGTAGAAGCTGTTGTTTGCTTTGGCAAAAGTAGGAAAATTAGCTGATTTTTATAAAATGAACTATAGATTAATAATTGCACAACAAACGTTAAACCTTGGAAAAATATATTTACACGATTTTAGCGTGTGATATAATATGTACACTGAATTAAATGAGGAGGTTACAACGATGTTATCAGAATTATTAGGTGTATTTAATGGTGAAAATCGTCGTCAACATGATAGACATGTTGCATTAGGGGTCGTCGCAGGTACCGTAACAGGTTTAGCACTCGGCGCAATTACAGGTATTTTGTTAGCACCACAATCTGGTGAAGATACAAGAAAAGATATTGCTAAGGCATCAGAAAAAGGTATTAATAAAGCTAAAGATTTAGCACAACAAGCAGGTGAGAAAGTTAATGAAGTAAGCAAGAATGTTGCTTCAAAAGTTTCTGACACATATAATGAATTTAAGGACACAGTTGAAGATGCGAAGGATCAACGTAAAGTTGAACGTATTGCAAGAAGAAATCAACGCTTAGATTCAGATTCTACTCCTATTGCAGGTGGAGAAACAACAGTAGTTATTGAAGACTGATTGCATATAGTTAGGGGTTTAGATGACAAGTTTAAATAGTATTGTGAGCTTAAATACAGTTCAATTAGACTTACAAGCTTTAGGATTAGGTTTGCTAGTTCTAGCAGCGATTGTATTGTTAGTTGTACTTACAGTTCTTATTATTAGAGTTTTAGGTACTGTTAAGAAGGTTAATGATTTAATTGACGAGATTAGCCAACCAGTAGAAGAAATGAGTAGAGAGCTTCCTGCTATTGCTATACATGTTAGAGATATCTTAGGCAATGTTGTCGATATTACTGACGAACTTGCAGTAGCAAGTCCAGAACTACTTGAAGCTGTGATACTAGCATTGACATCCGTTAATGCATCACTGAGCTCATTGAGTGGAACTGTTGTAGATGTTAGTGAAGGTTTACATGGATTAGTAAATAGATTTACACCTGGTCCAAGTTCACCAACAGCGAGCACTCTATCAAATGTAGGAACTATGCTAGCTTCATTCTTAAGTAATAAGAAGCGTCGCAAGCGTAGAAGATAAATAATATTCTAAAAATAATAAAGAGTAAGTTCAAAAATCTGAGCTTACTCTTTTTTTATGTCTTGATTGTTGTCGCTGAACTGGCCAAGTTAGTCGAAGAAGCCAGTCATATCTTCTAAAGTAAACTCAGATGGGATAGGTAATACAACGGTTATTCCATTCTCTAGTGCGGATTTATAGATTGCTAATACATATTCAACAGATAATGAACCGTCTAAACCTGAAGCTCTAGGTGGTCTATTTTCTTTGATTGAGCTAGCTAGGTCCTTATAGATACCAGTGTGTGGATTAGTGAATTCATTTATAGATTTCCCGATGCCACTTCTAAACATTGAACCTAGAAGTTGACGTATATATTTTCCTGCAATGTTTTTACCTTCTCGATTAATGATTTCTATGAATGGTTTTTTCTTCTTTAAGCCAAGTTTGATCTCACCTTTTTCAGTTGAAATATAGAAAGATGCTAGCTGGTATTTTTCAGGAGTATTAGTTGTTCCTTCCACTCTACATATGAAACCTTCTTGCATGGTGAAAATTGCTGTACCGTAATCTTCTGCTTCCATTTTGTGGGCAAGTTGTTTGATGTTTCCTTGAACTGATATAGGACGAGAACTTAATAGCCAAGCCATTAGATCTAGTGCATGAACAGTTTGGTTCATCATGACACCGCCATCCTCAGCCCAGGTTCCTCGCCATGCAGCTTGGTCATAATATGCTTGATCGTGGCCCCAATGTACGGTTACATCCGCGCTTAAAATTCGACCCCATTTGCCATCAGCTATTTCTTTTTGAATCATATCTACTAATGGGAAGAATCTATAAATGTGGCCAACTGCGATTTTTAAATCTCTAGTTTCTGCCATATGTAGAAGTTCTTCAGCTTCCCTTAGATTTAGGGTAAGTGGTTTTTCTACAAGTAAATGTGAATTGTGCTCTAAGGCAACTTGGGAAATTTCAAAGTGACTACCGGAAGGAGTACAAATAGCTACAACATCTGGTCTAACTCCAGATGCATACATTGCATCCAAAGAGTCAAAGAAGTTTGCACTGGTTAATTCCAAGTCATAGTCATCGTTAAGTTCGAAGCAATTTTCTCTTATATTGTTAACGAGAGCTATGATAGAGAAGGTATCTCCAAGATGCTTAACAGCCTTAGCATGTTTTTTAGCAACTCTACCTATTCCAACTATGGCTAGTGTTAATGGTTTACTGTTTGAAGTCTGCATAATTTTTTCCTCAGATAAGTCATTTCTAGTTTATAATCATATATAATGTCTAATAATTTGATTTTAAATTAAACATGTGAAATCATTTTACTATAAAGTTAAGAATAGTGACTAAACAGGAGGCCGTAATGGGTAAAGCAGAAGTAAGAGAATTTCTTGAATCAAAAGGTTCAATAGCACAAGATTGGGATATGGATCTTGAGTTGGAGAGGATGCTTAAGAGCATGAATGATGGATTGGCTGGTGCTACTCCACCTGAAGCTATGTTAATGATTCCTACTTATCTCACTTTAAGCGAGGATGCTCAAGAGAATGAGCCAGTTATTGTATTGGATGCAGGTGGTACAAACTTTAGAGTTGGTTTAGCTAATTTCATTCAAAACAATGTTATTGATTTAAGTAAATTTAATAAGGTTCCAATGCCAGGTTCAGATGGTGAAATTTCAAAAGATGAATTCTATACATTCTTGGCTGATCAAATTGAACCATTATTAGAGTTCAGTAATAAAATAGGATTTTGTTTCTCATATCCAGCAGAAGTGCTTCCAAATAAAGATGCAAAAATCTTAGGATTTACTAAAGAAGTTAGAATTCCTGAAGCTGCAGGTACAGTTATTGGTGAAGAGATTAAATCAATATTAGCAGCTCGTGGTCATGTTACAGATGATTTAAAATTTGTTGTTTTAAATGACACTGTTGCAGCTCTACTTGGTGGTGTTACTAGAGGTAAGGATAAGCGTTTCTCAGGATATGCTTCAATTGTTCTAGGAACAGGAATTAACTCAGCATTCTTATCTAATAACTCAGAGATTACTAAACTTGAAGGTAAGATTGATCCACTAGCTAAGATGATTATCAACATGGAGAGTGGTAACTACAATGTTTCACATCAAAATATATTTGACCAACTAATTGATGAAGCTTCAACAGATGTAGGCGCTCAAACATTTGAGAAAATGATTTCAGGTAGATATTTAGGTTTACAAGCTCATGCAACTCTAGAAGCTGCTTGTGAAGAAACAGATATATTTACTGATTTCTTTAAAGAGAATTTTGCAAGTATTGATCAAGTTAAGAGTTCAGATATGACTGTTTTCTTTAACCAACCTTACGGTACTGGAATATTAAGTCAATGCTGTGCAAATGAATTAGATAGAGAAAATCTATACCTAATCTTAGACAATATCTTAGAAAGAGCAGCTAAGCTTGTAACAGTGTTAATTACAGCAATGCATATTAATATGGATGCAGGTAAGAATCCTGTTAAGCCTTTAGCTATTACAGTTGAAGGAACAACTTTCTTCAAGATGGATTTATTTAGAGAAAAATTAAAGAGTCATATCAAGACATTTACTAACGAAAAACATGGATACTACAATGTTTTCTTAATGGTTGAGAATGCTAATATTGTTGGCTCTGCTTTGGCCGCATTAATGAACTAATACTTAATAGTATTTAGGATGAAAGGGTTTAATGCTTTTAGAAGGTAAAACTTTTGTAGGAAATAGAACTACTAGAGTAGTGAATGTTGAACGTAATGAACCTGAATTAACATTTTCTAAGCAATTAGAGAATTGTCTATTGGATATTTGCCGTGCTCTGGATGTGTCACCACCATTGTGGATGGATAAGAATACTAAGGAGTTTGCAAGATTTCACAAGACGGTTTTTACTGAGGATCAATTTATTGAAGATGTGAAGTTTAATAGATTTCAAATTACTTGGTTAGATGACGGTAGGAATAAGTAGGAGTTTTATGAGAATTGATAAGTTTCTAAAAGTAAGTAGAATTGTTAAGCGCAGAACAGTTGCAACTGAACTTTGTAATAATGGGAGAGTAACTCTCAATGGGAGAACTGCAAAACCTGCATCTACAGTTAAAACAGGAGATATTATTGTAGTTTCATACAACCAAGGTGATGTGAAACTTAAGGTTAAGGAAGTTTTAGAGTTTGTTAAGAAGGAAGAGACTTCTAGAATGTATGAATTACAAACTTCAGAGAGCTTGAACTACGATGAGGTCTTAAAAGAGACTGAAGCTAAATTAAGAGAAGAACTAGATAATGAGTAAGAAAAGAATCAGTAAAACTAAATCCACTACTAACAAGAGTTCTCAAATGTCACTAGAAAGTTTGACTAATAGAACTTCTTGGATGCTAGTGCTTGTTTTAGTTGCGCTACTATTCATTATTACAGCATTTCTAATTAGACAGCAAAATTCAGTTAGAGCAGGTTTGTTGGAAGAGCAGGCAGTTTTACAACGAGCGTTAGATGAACAGGAGAGTTTGTCGACTGAGATTGATCAGATTGAAGCTAACGAAAATGAAGCTGAAGCGATTGAGATAGTAGCACGTGAAGAGCTAGGCATGATTAAGGAAGATGAGATTATCTTCATTAATCAAGAGTAGTATTTATAGGTACTTCAATACATATCTCAATAGATTAAATAGAATAGGATTATTTAAATACCAAGATTAGAACACAGTTTTTACTGAAGATTCGGTCTTGGTATTTTTTATGAGTATACAGTGCGCAACAATTTTTCAGGCTAAAAGGTTGCATTCATAGTTTATTTACATTTGTTTATTTTGAACATTATATTTTAATTTATGATTGTGAAGTAAATCTGAAAAATACGTAAACACCATTGCTATCGATATTTGCATGATTTCCTCTGAAATGCATGGCCTGCTACCTATTGGACTACTTGAGATTTTGTTGTTAAATTGTATATGCCAATTTTAACTTTATGACAATGTTCTATTGAATGTGCAACTTTTCTATGCTAAAATTTTAGTGATTATAAACACTTTGACTAATATATTTTATTATGTTTGGATTATATTGTTGAAACTGTACGCAAACAGTAGCTTTTAATTGCGGATGCGATAAGCTTGGGGGGAGTTTCACGAATAGCAATAAAGTTATAAGTTAAAGAGTAGTAATCAAGTCGTGATAATAAAATTCGAGAGAAGTCAGGAACACGACCCTGGCTAGAGAAAGAGAGAGGTAAACATATGAGTCGTAAGATTAAAGCGATGGTTTTAACCTTGTCATTAGCATTATTATTTGGAGTTACAGCATGTAGCACAAATGGTGAGACAGAAGGTACAACAGATGGTGAAGTAGAGCAAACAACTGTTGATGATACTGACGAAACTCCAGATGGTGAAGATGATGATACAGAAGAAACTCCAGACGGCGAAGATGACGATACTGAGGAAACTCCAGATGGTGAAGAAGGGGATGATGAAATCTCCACAATCTGGCCAGCACACGATTTAGGTGGAGCAACAATTGAAGCTCTTGACTACAACAGTTTAAATGCTGCTAACCCAGATGCTGACGATTTAGCTGACTACGATGCTGAAACTCGTCAAAACAAGATTGACTACTTAGAAGATAAGTACAATGTTACTATCGAGTATGTACCACTACCATCAGTAGAGTGGGACGAAATTCCAAACGAAATGATTAGAAGATATACAGCAGGTGACCCTGTTGCAGACATCTTCGACGTATCATTTAGCTTCTTTGCTGCATTAGCTTCAAACGGTGTTTTAAATGACAACACAGCTTGGATTGATAATGTAAATCTAGGTGAATCATACACAGATGTTGGTAACTGGATAGGTTCAAACTACGGTGTTGGTACAACAGTTGGTGGTGAAGGTTTACACTACAACCGTACAATGATTCAAGACGCTGGTATGGAAATGGAACCTAACGAAATGTTCGCTAGAGGACAATGGTCATACGAAGATTTCACACAATACTTAACAGATTTAAATTCAAGATTACCTGAAGATACTTCAGCATTCTTTATTGACCCATACTACTGGTTCTTATTCGCTCCAGCAGGTAACGGTACTCAATTAATTACTGACGAAGGTGTTAACTACCAAGATGAAGCAGTAATTGAATCATTAGAAGCATTAGTAACAATTAATAACGCTGGTTTATTAATGGAACCTAATACAACTGAAGAAGGTGGTTTAGACTACTGGGGTACTCCACAATCAACATTCGACCAAGGTACAGGAGTTGCTTTAACACATAGAGCTTCATGGCAAGCAGCTGAATTAGCAGGTAGTGTTGACTTCGGATTCGTTCCATATCCATATGGCGCAAACGTATCATTCGGAGAAACAGGTGAATTAGATTCATACCTAACAATCAGTGACAACTACGCAACAACAGTATTTGACGCACAAATGAGAATGATGACAAAAGGTGTTGAAGAGAAGGCTGATCCAGAAGGTGTATTCACATTAATGTTAGACTTAATGGGTCTAGACTTTATGCATAATGATTATGTAGATCCTAATGCAGATACTTCAGGTGAAGTTCCAGCAAGATGGTTCAACACAGAATTAGATGCTGAATTATATGACTGGTCATTAGGTAGAGAGCGTCTAGAAATGTACTCACCATTGAGAGCAAGTCTTTCATTAGCAGGTACTTACTATGACTCAATCTTAGAAGGTGCTTCATTAAGAAGTCTTATCGATGCTGCAACACCAGCTGACCAAAACGGCTTAATCGAGGCAGGTATTGTTGAAGGTGAACTACAAGAAGTTCCTGAAGATGATACAGCTGAAGATGATGATGCAGAAGAATAATAGCTGTTAGAATTATTTAAGTGAACTGTAAAGAGTTTTAAACAAGAATATAGAGGTTTGGACTGGCCATTGGCTAGTCCAGCCTCAATATTTTCTTAAATCTATATTTTTAATTTGAATGAAGAAAAATTATATGTTTTCTTCATTTTAATTAGAAATACTAATTAAAAAATAGTTTAACTACATTTTAAAATAGTAATTCTTAGTTCTAAAATAGAGGGAAGGGGAATATAAGAGTGAATAGTAGTAAGAAGAGAAGCTTAAAAATCTTTGCAAGTGCTCTGACTGTTACTTATTTGATGAGTATTGGCTTGGCTTCAAGTCCGATAAGCGCAGCGAGTTTATCTTACAATGATTTATCAAATAAACGTACTGAGCAGGAGGTTTTTCCAAATGACAGTTCATATGCTTCTAATATAAATCTTAATAACTCTGACGATTCTGAAGATGAAGAAGATGATGTTCTCGATAGTTCAGGAAACACAGTAAGAGATGAACTACTGGATTTTGTACCAGTTAATGAGACATATATTTCATACTTAGAATATTTAGAAGAGAATCCTTCAGAGCCTGCAAGTTCAGTGGTAGAAGTAAATCTATCTGATGCTGAATTTGAAGATATGCCAGAGGCTAATTATGGCGAATTAGCTTGGGATCTTGATGCTTTGAACCAAGAAAGAGTTGAAGATGGTAATGATGAATTTGCTATTTTGTGGGATCATGACTCATTAGGTGATGTTCTTAATACAGATGGCCAAGGTTCAGTTACTATGAACTTTGAAGTAGAAGAGGCAGGTCTATATGAATTGGAGTTAGTGTATGTACCACTTGAAGGTGGAGGTACAGATATCCAAAGACGAATTCGTATAGATGATGAAGTTCCTTACGATGAAGCTACATCTGTATCATTCTCAAGAACTTTTAGAGATGCTAATAGAGATTATAAACAGATTGAAGCTAACCAATCATTCCCTTCACAATTAGAAACTCCACAATTAACAACAACTAGAGTTAGAGATGCAAATGGTTATTTCTTAGAGCCTCTTAAGTTCTATCTAGAGAGCGGAGAACATACTATTAGTTTTGACTCTGTAAAAGAACCTATGGCAATTGTTGAACTTAATTTTGTACCAAGTGCAGAGATTCCTAGTTACGATGAATACTTAAGTCAAGCACAGGCAGATGGATTACAAATTATTGAGACTGCAGATATAGAGCATATTCAAGCAGAAGACGCTAGAATCAAATCTTCAAGAAGTTTATATGCAATAGAAGATAATACATCTCCATTAACTGAGCCATACCACCCTACTTATATACGAATGAATACCGTAGGTGGTGAATCTTGGAATGCTCCAGGTCAGTGGCTAGAATGGGATGCCCAAGTTCCTGAAGCTGGTTTATATAGAATTGCTTTTAGATATAGACAGTATTATAACACAGGTAGTATTTCTATTAGAAAATTACTAATTAATGGTGAAGTTCCTTTCCAAGAAGCATCAGAGTTAAAATTTACATATAGCTCTACTTGGGATATATATGAATTAACAGATGCAGAAGGAAACCCTCTATACTTCAGTTTTGAAGAAGGCGTAAATGATCTAAGATTAGATGTAAACTTAGGTGATTTTGCTAATGCTATTTACGAAATAGAAGATGTTTCTTCAAGCCTAAATGCTCTTGCTCAAGATATTTTAGTAATTACTGGTGTATCACCAGATAGATTTAGAGACTATCAATTAGAGCAACGTGTCCCTCATGTTCTTCCAGAATTAACTGCAGAATTATCTAGATTAGAAAATATTCTCGATACGCTTACAACTGTAATGGGTGGTACAAACGATAAAACTGCTGTTGTTGAGCAAGCTATAGTTCAGGTTCGAGAGATGGTTGATACTCCTAGAGAAATCGCTATGAACCTTCCTGTTTTGCAAAACTCAGTTACTGCTCTAGGTACATTAAACTTAAGCCTTAAAGGACATAGTTTAACCTTAGACTATATTGCACTCCTCGGTTCAGAAGACGATCACCCTAGAAGCTCAGGCAACTTATGGCAAAGCATTCAGCACGAAGTCCTTTCATTCGCAGGTTCTTTCTATAATGACTATAATGCATCATCAGTAGGTGCTGAAGATGTTCCTGAAGAAGATCAAGTTACTGTTTGGGTTGCTACTGGTAGAGACCAGATGGAAGTTATTAGAAGACTATTATCAGATAGCTTCCCATCAGAGTATCAAGTTAACTTAAGAGTTGTTGCACCATCAGTTGCACTAAGTGCTACAGCAGGTGGACGTGGTCCTGATGTTTTAATTCAGACAGATACAGCTCAACCAATTGACTTTGCATTCCGTAATGCAGCAGTTGATTTAACACAATTTGATGATTTTGAAGAAGTTGCAGATAGATTCCATCCAGCTACAGTCGATGGATTTAGATTTGATGGTGGTGTTTATGCATTACCTGACCAAATGAGCTATCCAGTCTTATTCTATAGATCAGATATTTTAAGTGACTTAAATATTCCAGTGCCACAGACATGGGATGACATTATTGATATCGTTCCATTCTTACAAAACAATAACATGGAATTCTTCATGCAAGTAAGTATTCCAAATACTCTTGGTGCTGCATATCAAGCTACAAGTAAACCAATTCCAGCTGTCTACTTATCAATGTTATATCAAACAGGAAATGAGCTATACAACGAGAGTGGAACTAGAGTATTGACAGATACTAATGAAGCCTTAAATGTATTTGAATACTGGACAGATTTCTATACAAAACATAGTTTCCCAGTAGCAATGGACTTCGTTACTAGATTTAGATTAGGTACAGCTCCATTAGCGATTGTTAACTTCAATAACTACAACTCATTAAGTGTTTCTGCACCAGAAATTAGTGGTGATTGGGCAATTGCTCCAATTCCTGGAACACTAAGAGAAGATGGAACAATTGATAGAGCATTACCAGCTACAACATCAGCATCAATGATCATTGAACCTAGTGTTGAAGATCGTGGTAATCACCAAGCTGCATGGGAATTCTTGAAGTGGTGGACATCAGAAGAAATTCAAACAAACTTCTCAACAGAGATGGAATCTATTCTTGGTACATCAGCAAGATATCCAGTATCCAACTTAGCATCCTTCGCTAATGCACCATGGCCATCTGATGCAATGACTGTATTACAAGATTCATTAGAAGGATTACGTGAGATTAGACAAGTTCCTGGTTCATATATTACCGGTAGAAATATTGAAAATGCTTTCTACGAAGTTGTAAATAATGCAGAATCTGCTGACTTCAGACGTATAATGCTTGAATGGACTGAAAACACTAACTACGAATTAACCAGTAAGCGTGAAGAATTTGGCTTACCAACATATGAAGATGTAGTAAGTAGAAGAGAAGAGGAAGAGGAGTAATCATGGCTGATAACGATAAAAATCACAACAGTAATAAAGAAACAAATACTGGCCAAGTTGATAACGAAAATTCAGTTCAAACTACTATAGAAAATGAACAATATGCTCCTATGCGAAATGATAGTAGCATGACAAGGGGTCAGAGACTGTGGAGAGATATTAAGAATTCTAAGCAATTGTATGGAATGATTGCACCTTATTTCTTGCTGTTTGCAATATTTACAGTATTCCCAGTTTTATTCTCAGTAGTAATGAGTTTCACTGATTATAATGTTTTACAATCACCAGGATTTGTTGGCCTGGGAAACTATGTAGACTTAATGTTAAACGATACATTATTCCTAACTGCATTCCAAAATACCTTTATATTAGCTGTAATTGTAGGTCCAGCAGGATACATGCTCTCATTCTTAATGGCTTGGATTCTTAATGAGTTCCCAAGAGGAATAAGAGTTCTATTTACAATTATTCTTTATGCTCCATCACTAGCAGGTACTGCTACATCAATATTTACATTGATTTTCTCAAGTGACTCAACTGGTTACTTGAACGCAATACTTCTAAGTTGGGGTGTTATAAGCTCACCTATACTATGGCTACAAGATGCTCAGTGGATGATGATAATTATTGTCATTGTTAACTTATGGATGAGTTTTGGTATTGGATTCTTATCCTTTATTGCAGGTATGCAAAACTTAGACAAGAGCTTGCTTGAAGCAGGACAAATTGATGGTGTTAAAAATCGTTGGCAAGAATTATGGTACATAGTATTGCCATCACTTAGACCTCAATTAATGTTCGGTGCTGTTATGTCAATTTCTGGTTCACTATCAATCACAGGTTCTGGACTAACTGGATTCCCTAGTACAGGATATGCAACACACTCAATTATTGATCACATTCAAGACTATGGTTTAATTAGATTTGAACTTGGTTATGCATCAGCAATTACAGTTATTCTGTTCTTCTTAATGGTATTCACGAACTTATTAGTACAGAGATTTATTTCTAGGGTAGGTGAATAATGGCAAATTTATATAATGAAGATTTAAGAAAAATTAGATTAGAACAGGTTCCTACTCTAGATGAGATGATTGCAGCTCAAGAAGAGGAAACTGGTCAAAAACTAAATAGAGCACAAGTACAGGAATTAAAGAAGAGACATAAGTTTCTTTATAAAACTGCTAAACGAAATGAGCCTAAGAAACGATCAAGGTTAATCAACTACTTAACCAAGGGGCAAACAAATAAGAGTGCATCCAGTACTATTGGATTGCTAATATTTGTATTACTAATGGGATTTGCATCAATATGGCCAGTTATGTTCATCGTAGGACGAGCATTCATGCCACTATCTGAGCTATTCCGTTTCCCACCACTGTTCTGGCCAGAGAATCCAACGTTTGATAACTTTACTGACCTTTGGGTCTATGCAAGTGAGTCTATGATTCCTTTCTCAAGGTATCTATTCAATACTCTATTTATAGTTGTGGTTGGTTCAGTTGGACACGTTTCGTTATCTGCAATGGCTGCATTCCCAGTTGCGAAATATAATTTCCCGGGAAGTAAAATGTTATCTGACCTAGTTGTTTACTCACTTATGTTCTCACCAACAGTTACAGCTGTTCCTACATATTTGATTATGAGTCAGATAGGTTTAATTGACTCTCTATGGTCAATAGTTTTACCAGCATTAAGTTCAACTATTGGTTTTTACCTCTTGCAGAACTTTATGACTCAGATACCAGACTCACTTATTGAGGCAGCTGAGATTGATGGAGCTGGACCATTCCGTCAGCTTTGGACAGTTATAATGCCTGCGGTTAAACCAGCTTGGATTACAGCATTTATTTTCTCATTCCAAGCACTATGGTCAAACGATGGTGGTGCATTTATCTATACAGAGAGTTTAAAGCCAGTAAGTTACATGTTGGCACAAATCGCAGCAACAGGTATTGCTAGAGCCGGTGTAGCTTCTGCATCAACACTTATTATGTTTGTTATCCCTGTTATAGTCTTCGTTGTTACTCAAAGTAACATTTTAGAGACCATGACAACATCTGGACTTAAGGAATAGGAGAAAAATATGAGATCGTTTTTAGATAAATTAAAAAATAAAAATATTCAATCCAAACTAAGAAGTCTAGCTATGGCATTAGTATTTGTTTCTACTATTCTACTTGGCAGTTTCACTTTAACTAGTCAAACTGTTAATGCAAGTAGAGACTATGAGACTGAGTACGAAAACTACATGTATGACTCAAGTGGGGAGTTAATCCCTGCTCCTAGAGCCTATACTTTGCAGCGCTCAATTAAGGCTGAAGATATTGATGTTGAAAACCTTAACAGAATGACTTCCATTTATGTCACAGAGGATAGAAAATATATTGCTAAGGCTGACTCAATAGTCATTACAGATGAGAATTTTGAAGTCTTAGATTCAATTACAGAATTTGAATTAGATGGTGAAACTCAAACTATTGTTAATCCAGCAGATGTTTTTGTTAATGAAGATGGAAATATATATGTAACTGAACCTGCTAGATCAAGAGTATTAGTATTTGGACCAGATTTAGAGTTAATTAGAGATTATCCAAGACCTGATTCACCAAGTATGTCAGGAGTTACTTATAACCCATCTAAGGTAGCAGTAGATACCAACGGTAGATTGTACATTGTTTCAGATAATACTTATGAAGGTATCATTGAACTTAATGCAGATGGTACATTCTCAAGGTTCTTCGGTATGAATAGAGTTAGATATAATCCACTTGAATTATTCTGGAGAAATATAGCAACAGAAGCTCAAAGAGCATCTATGTCATTATGGCTACCTACTGACTTTTCAAATGTTTCTATAAATGACGATGGGTTTGTTTTTGCAACAGTTGGTAGTGGTGCGGAAGCAGAACCAATTAAACTATTGAACTCTAAGGGTGAAGATATTTTAAGATTCCCAAGACGTAGACAAAGACCACAAGGTGATATTGGTATGGTCGGTAGATCATCATCCTTTATTGCTTTGGACAATAATCAATATGGTGCATATACAGTACTGGACTCAACCATGCAAAGAGTATTCACATACAGTGAAGATGGCTACCTACTATATGTATTTGGTGGTAGAGGAAGTGGTGAAGGTAGATTCCAAAATGCTGTTGATGTTAAGTTCGATGGTGAAAATATCATTGTTATCGACCAATTAGCTCAAAGTATTGAAGTATTTGCACCAACTAGATATGCTTCACTTATCAATGCAGCAGTTGATGCAGAATTCAATCAAGATATTGATGGTGCACGTACTTACTGGGCACAAGTAGCTGATATTAATACTCAGTATGACTTAGCATTTATCAGTCTAGGTGATGAGGCTTATTTAAATGAAGATTATGAATTAGCACAGACTTACTATGAAGAAGGAAACTTTAGAACTGGTTATTCTAATGCTAAAGAGAAGCTTAGAGAGCAATGGATTGCAGATAATATTTACATAATTCTTGGTTTAATTATTCTCCTTGTTATTTACTTAACCTGGTCACTAATAATAAAACCTTCTATTGAAAGAAATAGAGCAAGACAACAAAGGAAGATTAGGTGATAGATATGCAAGAAACTAATGTTGAAGTAAAAAAGAATAAAAACTTTTGGCAAAAAGCTAAACATGAGTTAATCGATTTTCCGCTGTACATTGCAGGGCATCCTTTTAAAGGATTCGGAGATATTAAATTCGAAGGTGAAGGCTCAGTTGCTGCGGGTGTAGTAATTTTGGTCTTAACTGCATTCGTGCAAATACTTAGCTATGTTTACACAGGATATGTTTTTAACAACAACGATCCATATGAATTGAACATTATCATCTTAATAATAATTGCTGTATTACCGACTCTTCTGTTTACTGTAGGAAACTGGTCAATTACAACACTTATGGAAGGTACAGGTAGTATGAAGGATATTTTCCTAGTATTTACCTACTCACAGTATCTACCATTGATTTGTTCAATAATTAGCTTAATCTTAAGTAATGTTTTAGTTGAAGATGAAGCAGGATTCTACACCTTCTTCCAAACCTTAGGAGTAATCTTATTCGCTCTATATGCATTTATTGGTTTGGTTACAGTACATGAATTTGGCTTCTTTAAATCACTAACAGCGATAGTACTTACATTCGTAGCGATATTTATAATATTATTCTTAGCTGTTCTACTAGTTGCACTTGCAGGTGAATTTGCAGGATTTGTAAATACAGTAGTACGCGAGATAATCTTGCACTTGAGTTAGAAGGGAAATTGGAGAAAAGGATGAAGAAGAAAATTAAACAAATAACAGCATTTGTACTAGTTTTAGCTCTTAGCTTTACCACTGCCCTTTCCGTTAGTGTTAAGGATAGTTTGAATGCTTTACAAGATGAGAATTTCTCAGACGATGACTTCAATCTAGTCACTGAGAATGATGTAGCTGAGCTCCACTATAATTCTAGAAATGCACTTTTTAGAGTTATATCTAAAGAGAGTGGACAGTTTTATGATACTAAGGCAATGAATGCTGAGAGTGGAAATGCTACTACTCAAAATGCTCAAAGATCAGATTTAGTATTTAACTACATAGCAAATATTGATACAGGTCTTAGAGCTACTACAGATACATATTCAATGTCTATTAGTAACAATCAATATGAGACAGAAGAGATTGAAAATGGTTTAAAGATAAATTACACACTTGGTGAAGAGACAATTACCTTACAAGATTTACCAAAATCTGTTCCAGAAGATAAGATGTTCGAATTAGTTATCTCACATCTTACAGCTGAGCAAAGAGAATCTTTAGAATCTCAATATGTATTAACAGGTGGAAACTTCTTAAGAAGAAATGACCAAGGTGTTGCTCAATTGATGATCAACAGACTATATTCATACTTCTTTGAGATTGGTGAATATACTTTAGAAGATTTAGCTGAAGATAATGCAGCTGCTGGATATGAAGAAGAAGCGGTAAGGCTAGAGATTCAAGCAAGTCTTGAGTATCGCTTAGAAGGTAAGGACTTAGTAGTTACTTTCCCAGTAGATGAATTCTCAATCTCAGGTGAATCTTTACTAAGTACTGTAGACATCTTGCCGTATGCAATGAGCTCTCCAGCTGGTGCTGAAGAGAATGGTTATATGGTAATTCCAGATGGTTCAGGTGGTGTAATTGAGTTTGACAATGGCAGACTTACAATGCCTGACTACTTAGGAAGAGTTTATGGTAAGGATGTATTAAGAGACCCAACAGTCTTCGATAGTAGAAAATACAATTTAACTCTACCAATGACAGCTATTAAGTATGATGATTTTGCAGTAATCGGAATTATTGAAGAGGGTGCAGAGATTGCAAGCTTAAATGCTCAAGTTTCAGGTAAGGTTGATGAATTTAATAAGACAAACTTTAGATTTAATCTACTAGAGATTGAACAAGTTGAAACAGTTGGTGGAAGTAACGTTACTTTACCACGCTGGTCAGAAGATAATTACCAAGGTAATATAACAATTAGATATCGCTTAATTGATGAAGGTGATTTTGGTACTGGTGAAGTTGATTATGTTCAAATAGCTAGTGCCTACCAAGAGTACTTATTAGAAACAGACCAATTGATTGCTCAAGAAATTGCTGAAGAAGCTACTTTAGCACTAGATTTCTTAGGCTCAATCAGAAAGCGTCAATTCTTCTTAGGTATTCCTTATAACACTAACGTTAGCTTGACAACATTTGAGCAAGTTCAAAACATAATTACTGAACTTCAAGATGCTGGAATCAATAATATTAATGCAGAGCTTACAGGATTTGCATCAGGCGGTTTGAGACAAAAGAGTATCAATAACTTAAGTCTCTTAGGAGTTGTTGGTGGTAACTCAGGATTTGAAGATTTACAAGATTTTGCAAGTGATAGAAATGGCGTTAACTTATACCCTAGTTTCTACTTCACTCAAGCACATAATCCTGGATTTATAAGTAGATTTAGTGATTTTGCAAGAAGACTTAGTGGAGAGCAAGCACGCTTGCCATTACAAAACTTCGTTGATGAGACATCAAGCATTGAAAGTAGCTCACCATATCTGATTTCACCATTACGATTTGAAAGTTATATAACTGAGTTCCTTGATTCAGCAGATGATTTCGAGTTAAATGGAATTTCTGTTCTGGACTTAGGAAATAGAATTGTAGCTGACTACAACTCTAATAACGATACAAATAGAATATCTGCTATGGAGTATGTGGAGCCTGCTTTGGCCAAGTTGGGAGAGGAATTTGATAACTTACTGCTATCAAATCCAAATGCTTATGCATTCAACGTCGCTAGTGCAGTTACTGATTTACCTATAGACGATAATGGATACGCTATCTTTAATTACGAGATACCATTTGTACAATTAGTATTTAACGGAGTTATAGACTACAGCGGTGAATCTCTAAATAACCTATTGAACACTGAACCAGAGACAATAATTCTGAAGAGTATTGAGTACAATATGTCTCCGAAATTTGATTTGTCAGCAGTTGATAGAGAAGTCTTCAAAGATACAGATTTCGAAGGTCTGATAAATACTAGTTATTTATATATAAAAGAAAATATAATCGATATTTATACTGAGTATGCAGAATTCTACCAAGAAGTTGCAGGAGCATCTGTCGAAACTCACGTTGTTAACGAAGATAATACACGTGTAGTTACCTACGATAATGGTGTGACAGTATACATAAACTATTCAGATGCCGAACGAACAGTTGATGGTGTTTCTCTTGAACCACTCAGCTACGAGATAGTAAATTAGGAAGGGGTTCTCATGAGTAAGCGAGCAAAAGATAATGATAAAACTTTAGATCAAAATACCAAGAACTTGAAAACTGATACTGAAGCAGTGGAAAAAGGGAAAAATACTGTGAAGGAAAAACGAGATAAGAGCGAACAAGAAGAATATAATGCTCCTAAACGTGGTGGCTGGTATTACAGATTGTCATACCAGAGAAAAACTGGTATCTGGGCACTTATATTCTTATCACCATGGCTAATTGGTTTCTTTGCATTCTTTGCGAAATCAATTGTTGAATTAGTAATATATAGCTTCAATGACATTAGCTTGTTTAGAGGTGGTATGGATCTAAGCTTCGTAGGTTTAGACAACTATAGATATATATTCACTCAGCATAGTACATTCAACCAGTTAATGATTACTGAGACAGTTTCATCAATACCAAGTTTAATCTTGATAATGATTTTCTCACTGATTATTGCAGTAGTTCTAAATGGTAAGTTTAAAGGAAGAACATTCTTCAGAGCAATCTTCTTCTTACCAATTATTATGGCTACTGACATTCTAAGTACATCAATTGGTGGTGCAGCAGCAGGAATGATAGAACAATCACAAGGTGATCAGCTAAATGCAGTAGGTTTTATAGCTGGATTTATTACTGAGATGTTTAACTCTCCAGAGATTACAACAGGAATATTAACAGCTGTATCTAACATCTTCGACACTGTATTACTATCAGGTGTGCAAACCTTGATCTTCCTAGGTGGTCTACAAGCTATTAACCCAAGTCTTTATGAGGTTGCAAACATTGAGGGTGCATCTGGATACGAGACATTCTGGAAGGTAACTTTACCAATGCTTTCACCAATGATTTTAACTGCAGCAGTTTATACATTAGCTGAGCACTTCATGAATGCAGAGGTTGTACAACTAGCGTATGCAACAGCATTTACATCCGGTGAATATGGTTACAGTGCAGCGATGAGCTTAGTCTTCATGATAATCTCGGTTACTGTAATAGCAATAGTCATGTGGATTCTATCGAAGGGAGTATATTACTATGACTAATAAAATGACTTTCGGAAAACTTAAATTTTACGACAATGATGTCAAGAGTAATAAAGACAAGAAAGAAATCTTTAACGAGAAGTTAGTTGAATACAACGCTAAGACAGCAGCTCAGATCAAAGATCCATACGGTGATGATTATGAGGACTTCAGGAAGCTTCCTAAAAAGGATAGAAATAGAGTCCATAATAGGCATATTCGTCAAAATACTGACGGTAGAACTCTATGGTTAAGACGACTAGTCGCTATTTTGGGCAAAGTCTTCATCTATGCGCTCTTGATTACATTAGGTTACTTAATCCTATATCCAATATTGGATATGATTTCTACAGCAGCTACACATCCAGCTGAATTAGGTTCTCCTACTTCTATCTGGATCCCTGCAAGAACTTCAATTGAGTTCTTCACTATGGCTTATAGGGGATTGAATTACTCAGTAACTCTGCCATATACAATAATGACTGTAGGTATACAAGTATTGCTACAAATGATTTCCGCTATGTTGGCAGGTTATGCATTTGCTAGATTAGATTTCAAAGGTAAAGGACTTCTCTTTGCTCTAGTTATCTTGCAAATCATCGTACCACCACAAGCAATTTCACTACCACAATACTTAAACTTTAGAAACTTTGATATATTCGGAATCTTTAGAGCAATAACTGGTGAACCTTTAAACCTAATTGGTCAGCCTACTGCGCTATATATCTTGGCTGCAACTGGACAGGGTCTGAAGGGAGCAATCTTCATCTTTATCTTTAGACAAGGATTTAGAGCATTACCTAAAGAACTTGAAGAGTCTGCTTACATCGATGGTGCAGGTTATGCACGTACATTCTTAGGAATTGTTTTACCTAATGCAGGTTCAACTATTCTGACAGCAAGTATTCTTTCTGCAGTATGGAACTGGAACGATTCATACTTCATCAGTTTATTTGCAGGTACAGATCCAAACCAAAGACACTTAATGGTTAAATTAAATGCTGCAACAGGTAACATGGAGCAAACAGTTGGAGGTCTGGCGAGAGCTTTACCACCTGAGTTAGTATCTCAATTTGAGTTATTACTAAGAAATCCTCTTTACCAACAAGCGGTAGCTCAGACCATGAGTCTATTGGCTATACTGCCACTAATCGTCTTCTACATAATTGTTCAAAGATGGTTCATCCAATCGACAGAACGTTCTGGTATTGTTGGATAAAATTACAAATTTCAGAGGGATTCTATGGAGTCCCTCTACCTTTTAAATTTCATCTGCTTAGAAAGGATCTAGTTTTCTTATATGGCGACAATTGGCAACAACGATAGTCAGGAATTAGATTCATATGCACGTAAAATTAATTCCCCATTTTATAGATTCTTTGATGGAGTATTTTTCCTAGTTAAGCTAAACATAGCTATCCTTCTAGGATCAATACTTGGCTTAGTCATATTTGGGTTAATTCCAAGCATTCTAGCAGCAAGTAAGCTCAGCGATGAGTTTTTAAATAGAGAAGATGGTTATGTATTTAGAAGATTCTTCGATTATTGGAAAGAATATTTTTGGGAAGGCGTTAGATTTACCATTGTAGTATTAGCAGGTATTTCAATTGGTTTTGCTGCCTGGTTCTTTCTTTGGTATGTGACCCATCCTATTTGGGCGACTGTTGCATACATAGTATTTTTTATACTAGGTATTTCATATATTTTTATGGTTATTAATTACCCAGTCTTAAGACTCTACTACAGCCAATTGCGAGAGACTCGCTTGTTGTCTGTATCTATAGTCTATGGCTGGGTTCATTTTTTGACATCTCTATTGGTAATAGTCGCTTATGCACTAACTATTTTGTTTTTCCTTACTATTCCGCAGTTTGGGGTTTTCGTGGTGTTGGCTTTGCCCGTATTTGCGCAAGTAGCAATTATAAGAAGAGCGTTTGTTAAGAAGGAAGAAGAGGAAGAATTTATCGATCAAGAATAAATTGACAATAAATTAATCTAAAGAAGGAGAGGCAATAAAGGATAATTTAAGAAGTTAGGTTGAAGTAAAGTTATGAAAATACGATAAAAAAACACAGTAAGAAGGAAGGAAACTATGTTTAGTAAAGAAACTATTGAAGTAATAGAAAGAGATTTTGCAGAAGCAAAACCTAAATTAATGGGTAGAGAAGATGCCCTATTTTCAGTGTTCGATGAGGCAAATGAAGAAGAAACTATATGTTTAAAATATCTATATAGCTACTTACCATTGAGTGATGCGAGTGCATACGATGGCGAATTATTCTTAAAATTAAGTAGAGATGCTCTAGCAGCTAGAGAAATTTTCCCATGGGGAGAAGGCTTAACTGATGAGCTATTCTTAAACTATGTTTTATCTGTAAGAGTGAATAATGAGGACTTAACAGACCATAGAGAAATTTTCAGAGAAGAATTAGCACCAAGATTAAGAAGCAAGACTATGGAAGAGGCGGCTCTTGAAGTCAACCTATGGTCATATGAGAAGGCTACATACCAAGCAACAGATGGTAGAACAGTTTCTCCACTAACAATCATTAAGAGAAGTTTTGGTCGTTGTGGTGAAGAGTCAACATTTGTTGTTGCGGCATTAAGAGCAGTTGGACTACCTGCAAGACAAATTTATACACCACGCTGGGCACACTCAGATGATAACCATGCATGGGTTGAGGTTTGGACTGGTGAAGATTGGCATTACTTAGGTGCTTGTGAGCCTGAAGCAGTTTTAGACAAGGGTTGGTTCTCAGCTCCTGCAAAACGAGGAATGCTCATGGAAGCTAGAGTATTCTCCGGTATTATAAATGAGCCTGAATTGATTAAAAAAGATGAGTACAGAAATCACATTAATGTGTCAGATAGATACTTCGATACAGCTGAATTGACTGTAAAAGTGTCTAGAGATGGTAAGCCAGTTGAAGGTGCAAAAGTAACATTTAACGTTGTAAACTACGGTAGCATCAGCACAATTTGCTTACTTGAAACAGATGCAGATGGTGTTGTATCACTTAAGTCTGGTAAGGGTGACTTGCTAGTTAGAGTTACACATGATGATGAATTTATTGAAGAAAAAATTAGCTTAGTCAATGGAGATTCTACAGCTGAACTAGACTTCAACGAAAGGGTAGTTGATTTAGATACAGAGTTTGAATTAGTCATGCATGCTCCTGCTGAGAGTTTAGCACCAGAGCCAGAGCCTACAGAAGAGCAAGAGTTCTGGATGAACTGGGGTAAGAAGAGAGCAGAAAGATTAAGACAAAATTTCATGGACTCATTCTATGAACAACCAGATGAAGATGCTGAGGATAAAGATAGTCTAAACTGGCGTGAGCAAAAAGTTCTAGCCAACAGTTTAGGTAACTGGTCAGAAATTAAAGATTTCTTAGATGAAGAAGAGAGTGGTTTAGATAGAGAGTACAAGATCAATCTACTAGAATCTCTAGCATGGAAAGATTTATCAGATATCACAGCAGAACTATTATTACATCATGGACAAGCAGCTCATGAATTTAAAGATGAGTATCCTGAGGAAGTATTTAAGAAATCATTATTAAGTCCACGCTTCGGCCGTGAATTTATCACAGCTTGGAGAACTGTTAAAGACGCTTTCACAGCAGATGAAATTGCAAGCATTAAGGAAAATCCAGACAATGCTTGGACATTAGCTCACGATAAAGTTAAGAGTGCAACTATGCCAGATTTTGGTGGTAGTGTATCTCCTACAGGTCTAATTGAGCTAGGTATTGGACCAGATCATAGTAGAGTTCATCTAACTCTCGCTCTATTAAGAGCAGTTGGAATTCCAGCAAGAACTAATCCATTTGACCGTCAACCAGAGTTCTACTTCAATGATGAGTGGAATAGATTTGCAGCTAAATCTGAAGATGAGAAAGCTCTGGCCAAAGCCGGTAAGAAAAACAGCAAGCTTACCTTGAAGAAGGACAATCCTGAAGATGAGATTGATTTAATGACTCAATTAGGTCTATCAAGTATCAATTCTAAGGGTGAAATTAGAGGCCTAAATATCTACAGAGAAGAGTTTAATGAAGCAGGTGAGATGCATATAGATGTCGCAGCTGGTCATTATCAAGTCCTATTAGCTAAACGTAGAAATTCAGGACATAACGTTGTTAGAATTATTAGATTTGAAGTTGAAGATTCAGTAGATAAGACTGTAGAAATTAGCTTACCTGATGCAAGTGAAGCTGAGTCAGTGAGCTTCGATTTATTAGAACCTGAGTTAACACAAGACTACGAAATCTACTGTAAAGATAATATTAGTTTATTCGCAATCTTAGACTTAGGTGCAGAGCCAACAGAGCACTTCTTAAATGAGATTTTAGACAATAAGGAAGACTTCAAGGAATTAGCAAGCGATAGTTCATTCTTGGTAAAAGATGAAGCATCTGCTCAGAATCAAAAATTACAAGATGTTCTTAGAGCATTCCCAGAGATAGATATTCTCTATCCTGCAGAAGGATTCGACCTAGAAAAATATGTAGAAGACAGCTATGAGGCATATGATTTAGTTAACCATAGACTACCAATCAGATTAGTCTTGGACCAAGAAGGAGTAGTTAAGTTTGCAATTTCTGGTTACCAAGTTGGTAGTGTAAGACAAATCTTAAACTTCGTAGAGAATATGAAAGAATCATAAGAAAGTAGGCAAGCATTATGATGCAAGATTGGTTTAAAGACGCAAAATTAGGGATTTTCGTACATTACGGAATTTATTCAGCTGGTGGTAGTGGTGAGTCATGGGCTTTCCACAACGGCGGTATGACACATGAAGACTACATGAAGCAAGGAGATAGCTTCACAGCAAGTAAGTACGATGCAAAAGAATGGGCAAAGTTATTTAAGGACGCTGGTGCTAAGTATGCAGTACTAACTACAAAACACCACGATGGTGTGGCACTTTGGGATACAGATACTGAAGATAAATCAGTTGTTAAAGATACTCCAGCAGGACGTGATTTAATTGGCCCATACATTGAAGCTTTAGAAGAAGAAGGCTTAAGAGTTGGTTTATATTACTCACTAACAAACTGGTCTAGCGCAGACTATAGATCGATTTACAATGACGATACTCCTGAGGAAAATTGGCCAAAGGAAAATGAGTGGGAAACACCAGCTGGTGGTCCAGAAGACCATGAAGCATGGGAGCGCCACTTAGAATCCAACAATGAGCAAATTAAAGAATTAATGACTCGCTATGGAACTGTAGATTTACTATGGTTCGATGGTGACTGGGAAAGAACAGCAGAGCAATGGAAGATGGCTGAGTTTAGAGAATATCTACATGAGCTAAATCCAGAAGTTATCCTAAACTCAAGAATGCGTGGATATGGAGACTATGCTACACCTGAGAGAGGAATTCCAATATACCAACCAGACGGTGTTTGGGAATACTGTAACCCAATTGGTGCATCATGGGCATGGGCAAGACCTGAGTCACGTAATAGATATCCACATTACTGGAGCAATAGCCGTGAAATTATTCGCCAATTCACAGA
>CAZVJQ010000018.1:26691-35253 GCA_964627125.1 uncultured Fastidiosipila sp.
GAAGCTGTTTATGGAACAGAAGCTGGTGTAGATCTATATCACTACAATGGTGGTTCTACAATCAGTAAAGATGGTAAGAATATTTACCTCTTCGTCCACGATATTCCAACATCAGGTGTAGGATTTAAAGGCGTTCACAACAAGATTAAGAACATTACTCTACTACACACAGGCGAAGAATTACCTGCTAAGATTTCTGGTGGTGCTCCATGGAACAATATCCCAGGAACACTTTGGATTGACTTGAAAGAAGAGCAAATGCATCCATTAGGTGCAACTGTAATTAAGGTTGAAGTTGAAGATTCATTAGAGCTTTATACTGGTACAGGTCAAGCAATTACTTATAATGAATAATTATTATTACTTGTGGAGCTTGGCGGGTCCAGGCTCTCACAGTATTTAAGAGGAGAAAATTATGAATAAGAAAGAATTTTTTGAGAGCAAGTCGCCTTTGACCATTGCTTACGTAAGTACAAGGGATTTGCCTAATGTTACTGAGTCAGATGCTAAGATTATCGACATAGTAAATATCGCCTTCGCACATGTTGTAGAAGATGCGTGTGTTTGGGAAGAAGGTGGGCCAGCAGCGAGAGAAGCACTAGATAGATTAGTTGAATTAAATCCAGATATTAAATTTGTGATTTCGGTTGGTGGATGGTCTGCAGGTGGATTCAGTGAGGCTGCAGAGACTGAGGAAGGTAGAAAAACTTTCGCAAGAACCGCTGCAGCATTGGTTAAAGAATTTGACTTACATGGTGTAGATATTGACTGGGAATATCCAGGATCAAGCATGGGTGGGATTAAATCATCTCCAAACGATAAGGAAAACTTCACTTTATATCTACAAGAAATTAGAAATTCTCTAGATGCATTATCAGAAGAGACAGGCAATGAATATAGCTTAAGTATAGCTACAGGTGGGGACGCATATTTCATCAGAAACACAGAGATGGACAAAGTTGCTGCAATCCTAGACTACGTACAAATCATGACTTATGACTTACGTGGTGGATATACACATGCAACAGGTCACCACACAAACTTATTCACACCTCTAAATGACTTCAACAATGTTAGCGTGCAATCTGCTGTTGAGGACTTCAATGCCGCTGGTGTGCCTAAAGAGAAGATGGTAATCGGTGCTGCATTTTACTCACGTCTATGGAAGGGCGTTCCTGCAGGTACTGAAGGGTTCGATTTTGGTTATAACCAAATGGCTGAGACTCAAGGTGGCTACGGTCCAAGCTACGACGATTTAGTAGATAATTGGATTGAGAAGAATGGTTTCGTTCGCTATTGGGACGATGTGGCCAAAGCCCCTTGGCTCTACGATGGAGAAACTTTCGTTTCTTACGATGACCCAGAATCTATCGCAGAGAAAGTTAAATACTTAAAAGAAGAAGGCTTACTAGGAATTATGTATTGGGAATATGCTTTAGCAAGTAAATACTCATTAACACAAGCTATTGAAGATGCAATGAATAGCTAATTGAGTGATGTTCGCTTGCGAGGAAATTTGAACAATTTTAACTTTGGGGAGTTAATGATGAGAAAATTAAACTATAGAATTTTGGCAATGATAGGAGCTGTTACACTGCTGTTGAGTTCATGTAATACTGCGACAAATACTGAGCAGACAAGCTCTGGTAGCAGTACAACAATTGAGCTAACTACTGAAGCAGAAGTGGAAGAAACTACCTTAGAGAGCACAACTGAAGAAGTTGAAGAAACTGAGGAAACTACAGAAGTGGAAGCAACGACAGAGGCTACTACTGAGGCTACTACAGAGGAAACTTATGCGGAGGGAACTAGAGCACCTGCACCTTTAGAAGGTCCATTATATGCAGGCTACTTTAGAACCTGGCATGATAAGGCAGCTTATCCAGAAAGACCAAACAGCATTGTGGATGTTCCAGCTGAAGTAGATATAGTTTTCGTTTTCCCAGATATGACTCCAGGAGATAGCCCATTCTGGCCAGCGCTAAGGGATGAATATATTCCTAGCTTGCACGAGCAAGGCACTCATGTGGTTTATACCCAAGGTTTAAGAACAATGCTAAACAAGGACTATCCTAATACTCCCGAGGGCACAGCCGCTCTCGTTCAAGAATACATAGATTTCCTAGATGACATGGGCATGGACGGTTTTGACATCGACATGGAAGATAATCTGACTGAAGAAGAGCTGCAAAGATCAATCGACATTATCGAGGAGTTCGCTAAGCATCTTGGACCTCAATCAGGTGATGACAGGCTGCTAATCTATGACACTAATAGAAATGCAGATACTGACCTGTTCAAAGCAACCCACCACAACTTTGACTATGTTCTTTTACAAGCATATGGTCGTCCACTAGCATCTTTAGGACAAACATGGTTGGGATATAGAAAGTATATAAAACCTGAGCAATTCTTAATTGGATTCTCATTCTACGAAGAAGGTGATGTATACAATCTCTGGGAAGATACAAATGAACCATTCGAGGAGAGTCGCGCTTACATGTATGCAAGGTGGCAACCACCTCAAGGAGACAAGGGTGGAATCTTCGCCTATGCAATAGACAGAGACTGGAATGCTGTCTACGACGATGAGACCAAACTTGCAACCTATGAATGGAGCAAAGCCCTAAAACAAGTCATGCTAGAACAAGCTGGTAAGTAGATATTAAAATATAAATTAGATAACGCTTAGTCTGTTTCAATCAACGGGCTGGGCGTTATTTTTTGCTTAAGGTGGGAAATGGCTAGTTGAAAAATACGTTATAATTATGCTTATAAAAAACTCACCCCCAGTGCAGGAGGTGAGCAAAATTCTAGAGGGAGATTCGCATAAATTCTTGAATCCTAGTTATGAATTATAATTAGGCCTTATAGACAAATAGTTATTCTTGTGTGAATAAGCTGTGAAATGAAGAGTTGTTTTGTGAATGTTCAAAGGTAGTTAGTTACGAGCTTAGCTCGTGGTGCTTATTGGGAAAAAGTGGCTCACTGTGTTAACAGCGGAATGTGGTTTGGAGTAAAAAATGTCAAAAGAAAATATAGTTGAATCAATAAAATTAGGAATAGATATTGGCACAACAAATTTAAAAATAATAGCTTTTGACAATGAGCTTGAGCAAGTTGCTAGAGTGCAAAAAACTTATATTACTTATTTTCGTGAGGATAGATTTGTTGAGCAAGAAGTAGAAGATATCTATGCAGCTCTAATAGATGGCTTACTTGAGATCTCTGTTCTAGTGAGCTTGAGACAAGTAGCTAGCATCAGTTTTTCTAGTGCTATGCACTCATTGATTTTATTAGATAAAGAGTTTAATTTTATCAGCCAAAACATCATCTGGTCAGACAATAGAGCAAGTGACTTAGTAGATAAATTTAAGATGGAAGCGGACTGGTTGTCTTACTATGAAGCTACAGGCACTCCAGTTCATCCAATGAGTCCATTTGCAAAATTAATGTGGTTTAAAGATAATGGCGTGCTTGCAGATGCTGAATATATTTTCGGTATAAAAGAGTATTTAATATTTAGATTGAGCGGAGAATATATCTCAGACTATTCTATTGCATCTGCAACAGGGCTTATGAATATCCATAAACTGGAGTGGGATAGTGCTGCGCTTGATTATTTAGATCTTAATGAAGCTAAACTCCCTAAATTAGTAGATGTAGATTATAAGACTAGCTTAAATAATCCTGAAGTTAAGAGAATTTTGCATTTAAATAAAGACATTAAAATAGTCATAGGTGGTAGCGATGGATCTCTAACAAATCTTGGAGCTAATGTTTTAACTGAAGGAGATGCAACACTAACTATAGGCACCAGTGCTGCCATTAGAATGACCGCTGACAGTCCTCTGCTAGATAAAGAGGGTCGTTTGTTCTCTTACTATATTAAAGACGGCAAATGGCTAATTGGTGGTGCAAGTAACAATGGCGGTAATGTACTGAGTTGGCTTAATAGAGTCATGTTCTCAGGAAATGAGACGGTCTTCGATTCTTTAAGTTTGGCTATTAGCGAAACTAGTATTGGAGCGGATGGATTATTATTCTTACCATTCCTAAATGGAGAAAGAGCACCATATTGGGATGCAGATTTACGTGCTTCATTTTTAGGCCTACAAAGTTCCCATTCTAAAAATGATCTAATTAGAGCAATTCTCGAAGGCATGTTTTTCAATATTAAGAATATCAAGAACTTGCTTGAAGATGCTATGGGTAAGAGTATTGGAAATATTTATGTTAATGGTGGTCTAGCTGAGAATATAGATGTTATGACTCTTTTAGCAGATTTATTAGGAAGCGACTTAAATATATTTAATGCAACTGATTTAACTGCACTTGGTGCTGTGAAAATAACTACTGATACACAAGCGGCAGCAGTAATAGGACAGGTGCTTGAGTACAACTCTAGCAAGCATAAAGAGTATTTACTAAGACAAGATAAGTTCAATAAATTAGTTGACCTAATTGCTGAGATATACGGTTAGGTGAAGGCTCAGCTTTATACAAAAACAAAAAATCACCTCCAATTGCGGAGGTGATTTTTCTTTTACCTATTCATTTGCTGCTCAGAAACTAAAAACTAAATCTCAATTCTTCTTTCAATAGCACGCCCTAGAGTAACTTCATCTGCATACTCTAGACTTGATCCATAAGGAAGACCACTAGCTATTCTTGAACATTTAACACCACTTGGCTTAACTAATCTAGCAATATAGTTTGCTGTAGCTTCACCTTCAACAGTAGAGTTATTAGCTAAAATTATTTCATTAATTTCAGTATCACTCTGTAATCGCTGTAATAACTCTCTTAAGTGAATATCTTCAGGACCTATATTTTCCATAGGGGAGATAGTTCCATGCAATACATGGTAGAGACCTGAGTATTCTCTAGTTTTTTCCATAGCAATAACATCTGATGGATTTTCGACAACACAAACTACTGTTTTATCTCGTTTTTCATCAGAGCAAATCTCACAAACTTCCTTATCTGTTAAATCACAGCAATACTTACAGAGTTTAATATTATTCTTGGCATCAATAATTGAATTAGCTAAATCTTCTACATTTGATTTATCTAAGTTTAAAATATGAAATGCTAAACGCTGTGCAGTTTTACGACCTATTCCAGGTAATCTACTAAGTTGAGATATTAATTTTGAAATGCTGGAAGCATAATCCGCCATTAAAGACCTAACCCACCTAAACCGCCTAAGCCGCCTAGTTTTTGATCACTTAGCGCTGCTAATTTTTCATTTGCACCATTAACTGCTGCTAAAATTGTATCCTGTAGAATTTCTACATCTTCAGGGTCTAATGCATCTGGGTCAATTTGAATGTCTAATAATTGGTGCTCACCATTTATTTTAACAGTAACCATTCCACCACCAGCTGTATGCTCAATTTCAGTTGTAGCTAATTCTTCTTGAGCTTTAGCCATATCTTCTTGCATTTTTTGAGCTTGCTTCATTAACTGATTCATATTGCCCATGTTTCCACCCATCCCTGGGAATCCACCACGTCCTCTTTTTGCCATAATAAATACCTCTATCTTTAATTAATCTATATTTTCTTCTACGGGTATATTCAACTGCTCAGCAGCTTTACGCATGCGTGTTACCCATTCTGGTTCTACTTTAACTTGAGCATCTGCAGGTCTATCTAACTCACCTTCGATACCTAGTTTCAAGTTTAAACCAGTTCCCTTACTTGCTTCTTGGAAATTAGACTCCAAACTTGCTTTGTGATTATTGCTTCTAATTTTATCATAGAAATTCCTATTAGCTGGTGCAAACTCAATTACAAAATCACTACCATCTACGTACTTATTAGCTGTATTTAAAACTAATGCAGCGAGTGGGTCTGTTGTTTGTAAACCACCTACTAATTTATTCCAAATATCATCTACATTAATCACTACGTTACTTGTAGCTTGGCCAGGTGCTAAGGTTTCAGCTGAAGCCTCAGTTCCCGCGCCACTATCTACAACACTTGCACTACCATCTAAAATACTTGTTAAATCCATAAATCCACTAGTATCTGCGGAAGTAATCTCAGGAACATTTCTAGAAGGCATCTCGGTTGTTGAAGGAGATGTGACCTCTGTAGTTGGTCTTTGAGTAGGGATTTCTGTCGCTGGTGTTGGCATAGTTGTTTTGCCTGGTTCAACTCTAGGACTAGGGTCAAAATCTGGTTTCTCCTCTGGGCTAGGTCTTGCGGGACTAGTGCCAGGTGTTTCAGGTTTAGTAGGTAATTCCTCAGGAGTTTCAGGAGTATCTGGATCCTCAGGTTCTACAATTGGCTGCTCAGGTTCACCGATTCCTGGAGCTTCAGGTTTAACTATATCAGGGTCATCACCAGGCTCCACTGGAGTTTCAATTGGCTCAAGTGGCTCAATCTCGTCTGGGTCTGGTCTAGAAGGAACATTAGGTTCAGTCATAGGCTCAGCTGGAGTATCTGGAGTACTTGGTGTTTCAGGTACTGCTGGTCCATCTGGTCTTTCTCTATCAGGTGCAGGCTTAGGTTCTGGAGTTTCAGCTCTCTCGAATTGCATGCCGACTGGCATTTCCATTGTTGCTACTGACGAATTACTTTCATAACTATAGTAATCATTGTTGCTCATTTTGAATCCATCCTTTCTCATATTTTGCATAAGGTTTATTAGGCCAACCTCAAGAGTAATTCTTGGGCTTTGGGATTGTTTCAATTCCATTTGTAATTTAGATATATATCCAATGTGTTCAATTAATTCTTGGCTAGTAAATAGTGGTGCCAATTGTTTAAGTGAATTTAAAGTTTCACTTGGTATTTGTAATAAAATTTCTGGATTTTTACTATTTATGTATACCAACAAGTTTCTCAAGTATTGAGCTAGGCTAGAAGCGAATCTGGTGATATCTCCACCTTCCATAATTAACTCATCTATTGTATTTATTAAAATATCTACGTCTCCAGATACAAGTGCTTCAACCATTCTTAGCATGAATTCGTCGCTGACTATTCCTGTCATATCTAGGATATCTTCACGGCTAATGTGTCTGCTGTATACAGATCTTGACTGGTCTAATAGGGATATTGCATCTCTCAACGCACCTTCTGAATATGAAACGATAGTTTTTAAGGCATCGTCATCTATTGAGATATCATTGCTATCTGCTATCAAGCGTAAACGTTCTAGCATGTTCGCTGAACTAATTCTCTTGAAATCGTATCTTTGTGTACGAGACAATATTGTTGCAGGGATTCTTTGTGGATCTGTTGTAGCTAGTATAAACACTGCATGTGCAGGAGGTTCTTCTAATGTCTTGAGCAAAGCATTAAACGCCGCTGTAGACAACATATGCACCTCATCAATTATATAAACTTTATATTGAGTTAGAGTAGGTAAGAATAAGACTTCATCTGTTATTCTTCTAATATCGTCAACACTGTTATTTGAAGCAGCATCCATCTCGATTATATCTAGTAAATTACCAGATATAGCAGTAGTGCAAATTTCACATTCATTGCATGGATTAGCATTTTCATCTAGATTTTTACAGTTAATTGCTCTTGCAAAAATCTTAGCTAAAGAAGTTTTACCAGTCCCTCTAGTTCCACTGAATAGGTATGCATGGGCTATATCTCCAGTTCTTGCAGATTGCCTGAGTGCATTAACGACGTGGCTTTGGCCAACTACTTGGTCAAAGTTTAAAGGTCTCCACTCTCTATATAAAACTCTTTGTTCTGACATCAAATCCCTCCCCAATTGGATAGTTTGCCTATCGAATTATCAATAGGTTTATTATAACGCATAAGCGGGTGCATCTTAGGTTTAGATATTAATTTTTAGCTGGGTTAAATTGAATATTTAGTAAAAGAAAAACCACCTCTTAGCCGAAGCTGCACAGGTTGACCTGCAGCACATAAGGTTTGCCGCTTATTGCTGCTTCCTTCCGGACCTGACAAGGTTCACGGGCCAAATCGCACAGGACCCATACAACCTCGGCTAAAAAGTGGTTAATTTGTACGTTAGATTATAGCACGATTCTTGAGAAAATCAAGGAAGCGAGCTTAGAAGTGTTTTATGAGTGTCTATTCGCAAACAATTAATCTTGATGCGAACAAAATCTATCAGTGCTATACTTTATTGAAGAGTTGGAGGTCCGTTATGATTGATTTTCTAGTTAGAATATTTGTGAAGAACCATGAAGATAAAGATAGAGAAGAAGTGCGTACCTCTTATGCTAACTTTGCTAACTGGACTGGAATAGTAGTTAATTTCCTATTAGCTATTTTAAAACTAGTCTTAGGGTTAGCAATAAATTCCCTCGCTACGATTACAGATTCAGTTAATAACCTAACAGATACTTTCTCTAACATAGTTAATTTAATTGCTTTTAGAATTGCTAAGAAACCTGCAGATGAGGATCATCCATATGGACATGGGAGGTCTGAATATATTGCAGGATTAATTTTATCTTTAGCAGTTTTATTATTAGGCTGGGAGTTTTTTACATCTGGTATAAGTAGGATTATTAATCCTATAACTCCAGATTATGGGTGGGCAAGTATAATTATTCTATTT
>CAZVJQ010000019.1:0-33340 GCA_964627125.1 uncultured Fastidiosipila sp.
CCACCAGCTCTTTCTGGATCTCCTAATCTATTATTTGCATCTTGGTGAGGCATGACAAATTTAATGTTTACATCCTTAATTTCGCCAAGTTTTCCTTCATCGATCCAAGCTTTAAGAGTATTTGCAGTTTCACCAAACCATGTCCACATAGCTTCGGCGAGATAAATATCATTTTCTCTGGCGGTCTCAATCAAGTCTCTTGCTTCATCGGTATTAACTGTTAGAGCCTTTTCGCATAGCACAGGTTTTCCTAATTTAAGAGCAATTTTACTGTATTTATGGTGAACATTATGAGGTGTTACCACATATACGCCATCGACGTCATCTTGGGCAATTGCTTCTTCGACTGTGTCGAATGCTACCGTATTAAATTTATTGGCAAAAGCCTCCCTAGACTCTTCACGTCTGCTCCAAACTGATGCTAGTTCATGTTTGCCAGACTCTGTAATAGTTCTCGCAATAGCATCTGCAAAGGCTCCTGTTCCTACAAAACACCATCTGAATTTTTCCATAACTTACCTCCATATTGCTTACATAAGTATTTTTAGTTTAGCTTATATAGACTAAATATGCATTATTTATACATTGTATTTTTAACAAAAATTGCAAAATATAAAGAAAATTTGTATTTTGTACATATTTACTCATATTTATTAAGTATTCACTCGTTTATTCAAAGATTAATTTATAATATTATTTAACTAATACTTGATTGAGGAAAATATGTCCACAGAAAATAAAAAAATAAAATATGCACATGAAGAGCGTATGTCTAAGGCAGAAGCTTTAGAGACTCTTGGCCTAAAACCAGATACCAATGAATACGAAATCAGAAATGCCCACAGTAGAAAATCTATGGCAATGCGTGGTAGAACAGATGATGAAAGTTTTGAGTATTTAGGTAGAGTAAATGAAGCATTTGACGTGCTCATGGGTATTGATAATAGACCTAAATATGAAGAAGCAGTAATTGCAGGTAAAACAAAATCAGAGATTAAGAATTTCTGGGATTATGCATGGGTACCAATTCTTATTACTATAATAATCGTTGCTATGGTAGCTTCAATGATTATTCAAGGTATAAGAAATACAGACCCTGATTTTACAACTGCAATTTTTGGTGATTTCATCTATTTAAATAATCCACTAGAAGATCAGACAACAGCGTTTCAAGATTTATTACTAGAACAAAATCCAGATTTTGAAAAAATGTTTTATGAATTCAATCTCATTACAGATCGTGAAACAGCAGATATAGAATTAGTCAATGCAGCACTTATGAAAAGAATGCTCATGATGACAGGTGCTAATGTTAATGACTTTATTGTTTTAGATGATGGCCAGTACGATGCTATTAAGGTAGAAGGTGGGCTTTATCCATTAGATGACTTGGATGCAGTATTAAAGAGAGATTTCCCAGAACTTTATGGTAGCTTCATTACTCCATTGAGATATACAGTAGAAGAGAGTTTCCTTCCAAGAGATTGGGAAGTAGGGGAGCATGTTTATGGATTTTCATTTGGAGGCACTCAAGCATTTAATAGTTTAGAAGTGGCTACAGAAAATCAAATACTGGCAGTTAGTGTACACACAGAGCAACCTGAGTTAAGCAAATCTGTTATTTACAAGCTTATAGATTCGTTAGAAGAATGGTACGACCCTGAACAAGTAGATTTCTCATTCCATGCTCAAACTCCAGAATTCGAAACAGAAGTAGAAGAGGCTACAGAAGTTTCAAGCAGTGAAGAGTAAAAACACAAAAATCCCTTCAGCTGAAGGGATTAATTTTTCTACATATTCTTTAAATCAAGTCTAACAGCTGAGAAGAGGTCATTAACTTCTTCAAAAGTAAGTTTCCTAAATTCACCTTCAGATAGTTCATCAATATCCAATTCAAGAGGACCGTAGCTATCTCTGTGTAGCAATGTAACTTCTTTACCCAGAGCATGCATTATACGTTTAACTTCATGGAATTTTCCTTCATAAAGTGTAAGTCTAGCCTGATCATCTGATATGATTTCAAGCTCACCAGGTCTGGCAGTCTCGTCATCATTAAGTGCAACACCTTCAGAAACATACTGAACATCCTCATTGTTGAATGCATGGTCAAGTATATCTACCTCTAAGTAGTAGACACGAGGTATTCTGTATTTTGCTGTAATCAATCTATGCGCAAGTTCACCATTATTGGTCAGGATAAGGAGACCGGTTGTATCTTTATCCAATCTACCAACAGGCATAATTTTCTTATCCTGGAACATCTCAGGCAAGAAAGTATAAATATTCTCACTACTATCTTTTTCTGCAGTACTAGTAAAACCTGCTGGCTTATTAAATATGTAGTAAAGGTGCTTACTCACATCAATTGGTTTTAAATCAAACAGCAATCTGTGTTTATCTTCATCACTTATTTGAATCTTTCCACTACGTAGAATTTCACCATCCAAGGTAACTCTACCTTTAGAGATGAATTTCTTTACATCAGTTCTACTGCCGAGCCCACTATTGGCTAATATTCTATCTAATCTCATACTTGCTATTTTAGCAGATGAAATTAAGAATTTGGTTCATAAAATATTTGGTCTGCTTTGGCCAACGCCACCGAAAGCCCTAGCAAACAGCGTTAACGATATTTTAATGAAAAACAAGTTTAATAATGTTAGAATGTAGGGTAGAAAATTTTGTTTAAGGAATCTAAGTAATGGATTATTTGGAAGGTATGCTATTGCATTCATGGTGGAGCGATACAGATTATGCTTCACGTAAACATAGAGGGACATGGTTCTTCTATAGTTTCGTTATGAGCGTAATTCTACTAGCAGCATTTGCTCTCATAAATTTAAGAGGTAGTTTATCAATCATTGATAACTACTCATTTTATATGACGAGTTTAATTACGCTATTTCTCGTAACACCTATTCTTTGCATGGTTTATTACAAAACACCCATTATTATTCGTCTTCCCATTCTGGCTTTATTAGGATTTAAATATATATCACTGTTCGCAGTGATGATTGCTAACGCAGCAAGAACCTTAGTAATTCCGGCAGATATGACTATTAATACTATTCTGAATTGGGGTAATGATACAGTAGGCGATTTCTTGACAGAGTATACATTAAGACTTGGCGTAAGCGGTCTTTTCGTAGGTAGTTTCATTATTGCTTTACTAGCTGTCATAGCTGCTTTAATAGTAATTGTAGTGTTGGTGTTCGCACCGATGCTAATTCTTTACATATTTAACCTATGTCAATATTTATGGGATACAGTATTTGTATTGGTTATAAATTGGGCTCGTAAACTTTATGAAAACTATCGAGAAAATAATGTAACAAACTCAAGTGATTCTAGGACAACAAAAGAAAAAAGTAATATAATTGACGAGAAAGAAACTATAAGATAATTTGGTTTTTTTAAGGAAAAGGAGTTAATAATGCGTAGAACAAAATTAGTATGTACACTAGGGCCAGCTTGCGAAGCTGAAGAAACCTTACGTGAAATGATTAAGAGCGGCATGAATGTTGCTAGATTTAACTTTTCACACGGTGACTTCGAAGAGCATGGTGGTAGATTAGAAAAAATCAAGAGAATTAGAGAAGAAGAGGGTATTAATGTTGCTACTCTTCTAGATACTAAGGGACCTGAAATTAGAACTGGTAAGTTTAAAGAAAAACCAACAATGTTAATTAAAGGTACAGAAGTAGTTATTCGCCACGAAGATATCGTTGGTGATGCTACAGAATTCTCATGTACTTATAAAACACTACACGAAGATGTAAAACCAGGCGATACCATCATGATTGATGACGGTCTTATTGAATTAGACGTAACAGAAATCGTTGGTAAAGATGTTCACGCTACTGTTCGTAACGAAGGCCCAGTTTCAACTTATAAAGGTATGAACTTACCAAACATTAAGACAAACTTGCCTGCTTTGACCGATAAAGATAAAGAAGATTTAAAATTTGGTGTTGATAACGATTATGACTTCGTCGCAGCATCATTTATCCGTAGAGCATCAGACGTTGAAGAGATTAGACAATTCTTCGCTGATCACGGTGATACAGATATCAAGATTATTTCAAAAGTTGAAAATCAAGAGGGTGTAGATAACTTCGAAGAGATTTTAGCAGCTTCAGACGGTATCATGGTTGCACGTGGTGACTTAGGTGTTGAAGTACCACCTGAGAAAGTTCCTGCAATGCAAGAGTACATGGTAACTCGTTGTCGTGAAGAAGGTAAAATCTGTATTGTTGCTACACAAATGCTAGACTCAATGCAACATAACCCACGTCCTACACGTGCAGAAGTTACTGACGTAGCAAATGCTGTAAACCAAGGTACAAGTGCAGTTATGTTATCTGGTGAAAGTGCAAACGGTGAGTACCCTGTATTATCAGTTCAAACATTAGGTAAGATTGCTCAAGAAACAGAAACAGAAATCGACTATGATTTCGAATTTGAAACTCATGTTCGTGAATATGTTCCTTCAATCGAAGCTTCAGTAGCTCAATCAGCAGTTTCATCAGCATTCGATTTAGATGCAGATGCAATTATTGCAGTTACAGATGATTTCAACGAAGTAGAAAAATTAGCTAAATTCCGTTCAGATGCACCAATTATCGTAGGTACAACAAACCCACGTACTAGACGTCAATTAGGTTTAGTATGGAATGTTACTCCTGTATTAGTTGAAGAAGCTGATGTAAACGATATGTATGCAGCAGTTACTGCAGAAGCTGAGAGTTTAGAATTAATCGCAAGTGGTAGCTTAGTAGTTGAGATTCGTAGAAGTGAAGGAAGTGACTTCTTAGACTCATTTAGAGTTGCACACCATGTAGTTGAAGGTGAAGAATTAACAGGTACTGGTCACGGTAGATCATCAGCATTTGGTGATGTTATTTCAACAGCAGATGAAATTGATTTAGAAGCTGTTTTAGAATTTGCTAACCCAGTATTAGTTGCTAAAGAATTTACAGCAGATGACTTACCATTAATTCGCCACGCTGTTGCATTAGTACAGGAGAGTGATGAAGTAACAGACGCTGTTAAAGTTGCTTTAAACAAGAATGTACCAGTAGTAACAGGTGTTAAAGATGCAAGTACAATCTTAACAACAGGCGATAGAGTTACAGTTTCATCAAACGGTACTGTTAGATAGGTAAATAAATGTCAAAATTTAAAGATTTAAGAAGATCTTTACGTAGCGACGGTGAAATTAAAATAGATGTTACTTGCCCTAATTGTGGGCGAGTGACATCTTTTTCTTTTGACGCTGCCAATATAGATAGAAGTCAATATGAATGTAGGAGTTGTCAGCAGGATTTATCTGCTCAATTTTTGAGTGAGTTAAGTGCTAGTCAATTAAATAATTTAAAAGAATTAAGAAAGTTTTTAATGTTAATCTTAGTTCTCTCGTTTTTACCAATTGCATTTTTACTATCCTACATATTTATAAATATAGATAGTAATTTTTGGGTTTGGTTATTACTAGCAGTTTCTTTAGTGCTTTTCATTGTAAGTTTATTCTTCCTAGTTAAGGTGCAAGGGCAGATTTCTAGATTGAAGAAAATTAGAGATGAATACAAGCTTTAGAACAGACGCAAATAAATATTACAGTGTAGCATCTTTGAGAAAGGATGCTATTTTTATGCATATTTTCATCATATTTATATATTGTTTTCACTTTCGTTTCGTATAGATGATTAATTTTTCATTTGGCTCGATTAAAGTGGATATATTGAAGAAAATGTTTTAATTTATAGGAAAGTACGGAGGAGAAAAGTGAAAAATATTTATAGAAAAGGAGTAGGGTTATTAAGTGTATTACTAGCATCTACAGTATTATTAAGTGCTTGTAATGCAATTACAAATAATCAAGGGGGAAGCATTGGAAATACAAGAGAGACATCTAATATAGTTCAGATTGCTGAACCTTTATCTGAAGAACAACAAGCTCAAAAAATGCAAAGAAGTGTAGCTGAAGCAGCTACTAGAACAGATGTTAGTCCAACAACAAATAAAGAACCTTTAACTACACCAGAAATTGCAGCTATAGCTCAACCAACAGTTGTAGCTATTACTACTACCGGATTACAATCAACAGTCTGGGGTATGATGGAATTTCAAGCAGCTGGTTCAGGTGTAATTATTTCTGAAGATGGTTACATTGTCACAAATAACCACGTTGTTTCTGGAGCAGAACAAATTGATGTTGTTCTAGCAACTGGTAATAGTTATACAGCAGAGCTTATAGGTACAGCTCCAGCAAATGACTTAGCAGTATTGAAAATTGAAGCAAGTGAATTACCATATGCAAGTTTTGGAAATTCAGATGATTTAATTGTTGGAGAACTTGCAATAGCAGTCGGAAACCCATTAGGTGACTTCCAAGGAACAGTTACATCAGGAATTGTTTCTTCATTAGGAAGAACTCTTGTTTTAGAAGAAAATGGTAACTTAGTTGAGCTACAAAACTTAATTCAAACAGATGCAGCCATTAACTCAGGTAACTCTGGTGGTGGTTTATTTAACTCATATGGTGAATTAATTGGTATCAATGTGGCAAAAGCAAGTAGCAGCTCCAGCGCAGCCAGTGTTGAAGGTCTAGGTTTTGCAATTCCAGCAAACACAGCAGCACCAATAATTAACTCTATAGTTAATACAGGACATGTCGAAGGTGCTCCATCATTGAATATTCTAGGATCAAATGTCTCACAATCAATGGCAAGTGCATATGAAGGTGTATTAGTACCAGGAGTATGGATAAGAGATATACAAGCAGATAGTCCAGTATTAGATGCAGGTATGGAAGTAGGAGATATCATTGTTGAATTTGCAGGAGTTGAAGTGTCTTCAATTGCAGAATTAAATCTAGTTAAAAATAGATATAAGGCTGGAGATACAGTTGATGTAAGATACTTTAGAGCCGGTGAATACTACGATACTCAAGTTACATTAGATGAGCTAGGCTCATAGTCAAATAGTTATTAAACGAAGTAGCCCTTTTGTGAGATGCAAAAGGGCTATTTTTTGCCTCGAACTTGAAACTAGAAATATCACTAATACTTTTAAATTTATCAAGCAGTAGTTTATACTATATTCAATAGTATTCAAGGTGGGCGTATGGAAGAGAATCAGATAAAAAATAACAGTTTTAAAACTATGGTTTCATATTTGAAGCCATTTACTTTGCAAACAATAGTTGGTCCAATAGCTAAGATGACTGAAGCTATTATTGAACTGCTCACACCTATTATCATGGGATTCATGATCGACTCAGTTATTGAGCAAAATAGGGAAGTAGAGTATTATTTTAGATTTGGAATTATCTTTTTACTCTTACAAATTCTCGCAGCTGCATTCTCATTCTTATGTCAATATATGGCATCTGTAGCTTCACAAGGTGTAGGAACAAACTTAAGAACTGATGTATTTTCTAAGATTCAGAGTTTATCATTTAGACAATTAGATAAATTTGGAGCAGTATCATTAAGTAATAGATTGACACTTGATATTGCTAATATGCAAGTAGCTGTCGCTCTATTCATAAGATTGTTCTTTAGAGCGCCTTTATTACTTGTTGGAGCTACAATCGCAGCATTTATAATTTCTCCATTAACAGCGATAGTATTTATTCCTGTAATTATATTTGTTTCAGGATTACTTGCTTATATCATGGGGAGGACTTTGCCCATACAAGAAGAAGCTCAAGAGGGTACAGACAACTTGGGTATGTTGGTTCAAGACTATTTGACCGGTGTGAGAATTATTAGAGCCTTCAACAAATCTGACCATGAGAGAGAATATTTTGAAGACAGCAGTGAAACTGTGAATGAAAAATTAGTTAAATCGAGCAGACTATCTTCAATCTTAACTCCTGCATCAACCTTCGTTGTAAATATAGCAATATTAGTTGTCCTATTCTTTGGTGGAGATATGATTCAAGTTGGAAGCTTGAGTTCAGGTGAATTAATTGCCTTGATTAACTACTTAAATCTGCTAATGCAAGCAGTTACAGTATCAACAAATCTATTAATTCAAGTTCCAAGAACAGTTACATCTTCAAATCGTTTAACTGAGATATTAACCACTGAGCCTGATATTGTACAAATGACTGAGGATGAGATTAATCAGATAAAAATTGCAAAAGATGAGAGTTTCTCTGATGAATATCCAAATGATATTTTCCCTGAAACTAATATCGACACTGATGCAGCGCTTAGCTTAAACCATGTATATTTCAGATACAGTGAAAATGCTAATTATGTTTTAGAAGATATTAAGTTCTCGCTTAAACCAGGTAGAAATGTTGGAATTATGGGTTCCACGGGTTCTGGTAAATCAAGTATTGCTAGAATTATCCAAAGATTCTATGACCCATCCTATGGTGAAATTTACATTCAAGACCAAGATATTAGATCTTTATCTAGAAAAGATATAGTTAACTCAATAGCTTTTGTGCCTCAAAAGGCTGTGCTCTTTAAAGGTACTATACGTTCAAATCTATTATTAAGTATAGATGCTGAAGAGCAGGCAAAACTTGGTGAAGAAGAGCTAGAGAAGAGGCTATGGCAAGCACTTGAAATTGCTCAAGCAAAAGATTTTGTTGAAGCACTTCCAAAACAACTAGATGCTCAAGTAGATAGGAATGGTAGAAACTTTAGTGGTGGCCAAAGACAACGCCTCTGTATAGCCAGAGCTCTAGTTAGAAGAACCTCAATAATTATCTTAGACGATGCAGCAAGTGCACTAGATTATGGAACTGAAGCAAGACTGAATAAAGCACTTAATAATTTAGAGTGGGATCCAGCACTTATTGTTATTTCTCAAAGAATCAGAAGTATGATCAATTTAGATGAAATAATTCTACTAAATACAGGTAGGCTTGAAGCTAGAGGTAACCATGAAGAGTTATTAGCAACGAGCAAACTTTATAGAGAGATTTATGAATCTCAAGAGAAATCTTAGAGGGGGGATATTTATGGCTAACAATAATAGAAAAAATTTAAGTACTGAAGCCAGATTATTCTCATACTTGTCTGAGAATAAATTAAGGCTAGCTATAACAATCATTATGGGTGTATTGAGTGGGCTATTCCAATTACTAGCACCACTGTTAATAGCAAGGATTTTAGATGCTTATACTTTAGGGGATTACGACCAGGTCAGAAATATTATACTTTTACTACTTAGTTATCTAGCAAGTCTTGTGAGCATGCTAATACTTGGATTAAATGTTGCTCAATTAACTAATGAGGTTGCTACTAAGATTAGAGTTGAAGCATACAATAAGCTTAGTGATTTACCTGTCTCATTCTATGATACAAGTGATCAAGGAGATACTATCTCAAGATTAACTAACGATATTCAAGCTATTAGTCTTGCTGCAGAGCAATTATTCCAACAATTATTTGCGGGATTAATCATTCTAGTTGGAGCAATTATTTTAATGTACAGCATGAGTTGGAAGGTAGCTACATTGGTGCTCTTACTAACTCCATTTACTTTCTTAGTTACAAGTTCAATTGCTAGAGGTTCAAGTAAATTATTCTATAAGCAATCTAAACAGACTGGTGAGCTTCAAGGTTTTTCTGAAGAGATTATTAGTGGACAGCAAATTGTTAGTGCTTTTGCCGCAGAGGAGAAGTCTCAAGCAAGATTCGACGAGATGAATAGTGAACTTTATAAAGTAGGGCAAATGTCTCAATTTATATCTTCACTGACTAACCCAGGAACCCGTCTAGTTAATAACATCACTTATGTATTAGTTGGTGTATATGCATCTATTCTTGCAGCAAGTGGGGAGTTAGGTATAGGGCAGATAAGTGCATTTTTAAGTTATGCATTGCAGTTCGCCAAACCAGTAAATGAGATTTCTATGGTAATGACTGAGATTCAACAGGGTATTGCCTCTGCAAATAGAGTATTTGAGATTATTGATTTAGAAGAACAAGAAGATGAGTCATCCTTCCCAGAATTGGAATTTGAAAAGGGTAGAATTGAATTTGATAATGTTAACTTCCGTTATGTTGAAGATACACCACTAATTCAAGACTTCAATTTTAAAGTAGAGTCAGGTAAGACTATTGCTATAGTTGGACCAACAGGTGCAGGTAAAACTACATTAGTTAACTTGTTAATGCGTTTTTATGAGCCACAAGAAGGTGCTATCGTCCTTGATGGGCAAAACATTAGTAAGGTGAGTAGAGACACAGTTAGAGATGCTTACGGAATGGTGCTTCAAGACACATGGTTGCTCAGAGGTAGTATTTATGACAATATTGCCTATGGTAAGGAAAATGCAACTGAAGAAGATGTTTATAATGCAGCTAAGAGTGCTCAAGCTCATGACTTCATTATGCAGCTACCTGAGGGTTATAAGACTAAGCTAGCAGATGCAAGCTCTCTATTATCTACAGGGCAAAAGCAGCTCTTAACTATTGCCAGAGTCTTCATAAGCGAACCTGAAATGCTTATCCTAGATGAAGCGACATCTGACATAGATACAAGAACAGAAATATTAGTGCAAGAAGCATTCGATAGATTAATGGAAGGTAAGACTAGTTTTGTTATTGCTCACAGATTATCTACTATTAGAAATGCGGATGTTATCTTAGTTATGGTTGACGGTAATATCGTTGAAACTGGTAGCCACGATGAGTTACTAGATAAACAAGGATTCTACTATGACTTATACAATAGCCAGTTTTATAAGCCGGCTGAGAACTAATAACTTTCACCAAACAAACATGCAATCATGAAAAAATCCTCCCGATATTAAATCAGGAGGATATATTTTTGCCTTATACTATAATTAGTATTTCTTATTAAATCTATCTTTTAAACCTACTGAGAGGTTGAAAATTAATTTATCAGCGTTCTCAGGTCTATTATCTCTAGTGAAGAATCCCTTACGCATAAATTGGAAGTGATCTTCAGCTTCAGATTCTGCTAATACAGCTTCACCTTTGGCATGTAGAATTTCTAAAGATTCTGGATTAATTACATCATGGTAGTCATCAGCAGCTTGTGGTTGTTCTACTGTGAATAGAGTGTCGTACATTCTAGCTTCAACATCCAATGCTGTAGATTGATCTACCCAGTGAATTGTACCTCTAATTTTTCTACCATCAGGAGCTGAACCACCACGAGAAGCTTCTTCATACTCTGCATATACCTTAGTTACTTCACCATTTTCATCTGTGTCGTAACCAGTACATTTAACGATATAAGCTTCACGAAGTCTAACTTCATTTCCAGGGTAGAGTCTGTGGTATTTACTTGCAGGCTCGATCATGAAGTCATCTCTTTCAATCCAAAGATTCTTAGAAAAACTCATCTGTCTATTACCTAGCTCTGAATAGTAAGGATGATTATCAACTGTGAAGTTTTCAACCTTATCTTCAGGGTAGTTAGTAATTTCAAGTTCAATTGGATCTAACACTACAAATCTTCTATCTGCAGATGTATTTAAATCTTCACGCAAGTGATACTCTAAGTAAGATAACTCAATCAAATTTTCTTGTTTAGTTACACCAACACCTTCAGCAAAGTTTCTAATAGATGCAGGAGTATATCCACGACGACGTAAACCTGCAATTGTAGGCATCCTTGGGTCATCCCAACCATCAACCTTACCTTCTTCAACAAGAGTTCTAAGCAATCTCTTACTCATAACTGTATAGTCAATATTAAGTCTACTAAACTCAATTTGACGTGGTTTAGAAGGCACTGACACATTGTCTCTAACCCAGTTATAAAGAGGTCTATGGTCTTCAAATTCCATAGTACATAGTGAGTGAGTAATGTGCTCTAATGCATCCTCTATAGGGTGGGCGAAATCGTACATAGGGTATATTGGCCATTCAGTACCAGTTCTATGATGAGGAACCTTAACAATTCTATATAGAACTGGGTCTCTCATATTCATATTTCCTGAACTCATGTCAATCTTAGCTCTAAGAACCATTGCACCTTCTTCAAATTCACCAGCACGCATGCGTCTGAATAAATCTAAACTTTCTTCAGTAGGTCTATCTCTGTAAGGAGAATTCACACCAGGTTCAGTTAGAGTACCTCGTTGAGTACGCATTTCTTCTGCAGATAACTCATCGACATAAGCTAAATCTTTTTCGATAAGTTCAATTGCAAATTCATACATCTTAGGGAAGTAGTCAGAAGCGTAGAAAAATCTATCGTCCCAATCAAATCCTAACCAGCGAATATCTTCAATAATCTGCTTAACGTAATTCTCATCTTCTTTCTCTGGATTAGTATCATCCATACGTAGGTTACATAGGCCATTGTATTTTTCTGCAATACCGAAGTCTAAGGTAATAGCCTTAGCATGACCAATATGCAAGTAACCATTTGGTTCAGGTGGGAAGCGGGTATGAACTTTCATACCTTCATAATCACCACCAGGCGCAAGATCTTCATCAATTAATTTTTCAATGAAGTTCTTGTTTTCTTCTAATTCAATTTCATTATTAATTTCTTCTGCCATATTTTCCCTTTCTAAATATTTTCTAAGCGTTCTAAGCTAGTTTTCATTCTTGATAAGGATTCTTCCTTACCTAGTAAGTCTAGCATCTCAACGGTACCACCAGGTGTAACAGATTGACCTGTCACAGCTATCCTGATAGGGAACATAACTGTACCATTTTTAAGCTCATTTGCTGCAGCATAATCTGTCATTGCTGTCTTGAGAATATCTGATTCCCATTCAATATCTTCACAAATATCAATGAAGTCAGCTAATACTTGCATAGAAGATTCTAAGCTTGATTTACTCTTAGTATGTACAAATAAATCTAAGTCAAATTCACTAAGCTCAGCTAAGAAAGCAATCTTCTCAGGAATTTCAGTTAATTTACTTGTTCTTGTTTGTAAGTTATCTGCAAGTAGAGACATTGTTTCTTCTGACATATTAGGATCAACTTCTAAGAAGTAAGGTTTTGCAACTTCAATAAATTCTTCCTTAGTCATTGCTCTTAAGTATTGTTCATTAAACCAGATTAATTTACCTTCTGTATAAGCAGCAGGTGATTTAGAGATACCATTAACATCGAAGTTCTCAATTAATTCCTCTAAGCTGAAAATCTCACGAGTTCCCTTAGGTGACCAACCTAGAAGTGCTAGATAGTTAATAACAGCCTCAGGTAAGTATCCTTGTTGAATTAACTCTTCAAAAGTAGTAGCTCCATGTCTCTTAGATAGTTTAGTTCCATCTTCACCATTGATTAAAGGTAAGTGGATGAATTGAGGTACATTGTAGCCAAATGCTTCATATAAGTGAATGTATTTTGGTGTAGAACTTAAGTACTCGTTACCTCTAACAATGTGGCTGATAAGCATGCTGTGGTCATCTACAACGTTAGCGAAGTTGTAAGTAGGGAAGCCATCTGACTTAATTAACACTTGATCTTCAAAGATAGCATTATCAAATTCTAGTTTTCCATAAACTTCATCAACGTAGCTAATAACCCCATCTTCAGGCACTCTTTGTCTAATAACATATGGAAGTTCATTGGCTAAATTCTCTTGGACTTCATCTTCAGAAAGAGTTCTACAATGTGAATCATAACCGATGAAATCAGAAGCGGCAGCCTTTTGTTCTTCATGTACTTGAGCTAATCTTTCTGCAGAACAAAAACAGTAGTAAGCACTACCATTTTCTAGCAGTTTATCTGCCTCAGCTCTATACATAGGTAATCTTTCGCTCTGAATATATGGACCATAATCTCCACCTACATCAGGTCCTTCATCATGTGTAATCCCTGCAGTTTCAAGGGCTTCATATATTTTCTCAACAGAGCCTTCGACTAGTCTTCCTTGGTCGGTATCTTCAATTCTTAATACAAAATCTCCATCATTATTCTTAGCAACTAAAAACTCAAAAAGCGCTGTTCTTAAGTTTCCTATGTGCATAAATCCTGTAGGAGAAGGTGCAAAACGAGTTCTAACTTTATTAAAGGCCATTTGCCATCTCTCTTTCCATGCGATAAACAGCCAATCCAAGATTCGCTGTTCACCAAGTAATTTTATCTTGTATATTTTACATGATTAGCAAGTAATTTGCTGTGTATAACTAAGTTCTGATATTTGTATTTCTTCTGATAATAAAATGTCGAACTATAAGGATGATAATCTCAATAACTATGAATATCAACACGATAATAAGTAGAATCAGAATCATATTTACTATATTTTCATTATCTGCAATAGTACTCAATATATTCTCAATTCTAGAGTTATCACTGTATATATCTGAACTAGATCCTAAACTAGCAACATATATTTCACCATTAGGCATTTGGAAATTAATCTGCCCTAATTTTTCACCAACAAGAATTGGTAAAGTAATGTTGTCATCTATCTGCATAGTCATCACAGGGTTGACATTCTCAATTTGTACTGGCTTCAAGTAAGTGACGTTATTTAAGTAAACCAAGTCAACATCAACATTTTCATTAATGATTACTGTTCTAAAATTATCTCCACTAGAAACCAAATTAATTAATTCATAGTTTGAGAAGATATTTTCAGAGATGCTATCTGCCTCGATAATTGCCTGTCTCAATGTATTATCAGCAATATTGAATTCAACCTCAGGAGTATTTTCGTAGCTCTGGATAATGTAAATAGTGAAATCATCAGAGCTAATTTGGTAGGCTGTAGTTACATATTCATCATTTTGAGCCATTGTAGCTCCAAGAACATTTCTTTCAAATGGGAATAGTGACCAGGTGCTTGACATACGATTTCTAAGTGACATCGCATTCCCCATAGATGGGATATATAAAGAGTCTCTACTTGAGAAGTATCCTCTGTAAGCAGTGCTATTATTAACCGCTCTCATTAATAAATTTAACTCCAAGCTATTAGTCTCAACGTAAGCATTTCTGTCATCGTCTAAATATGCAGTAGAGTTAATCATTCCTAAACTTCTCATTCGAGAGTTTAACATCTCAACAAATTCTCCAGCATTTGAGCTTAAGTTCTCGGCCAAAGCCGTCATAGCAGCAGATGAATCATAAAAAATAACTGCATATAATAAATACTCAACTGAGTATCTTTCACCAGAGTTTAAAACAATATTAGATAAGTTCTCCTCTTGAGCAACTTGAGCAATTTCAGAACTAATGGTGATAAAATCATCTAAGTCATTATTCTCAATAGTCAATAAACTAATTAATGTATTTAAGGCGAGAGGGTCATTTCTTAATTCTTCTTCATTCTTTAAATACAGTTTTGTATTTCTCTCATTACTACTAACAACATAAGAATCAAATGTAGTATTCATACGCAAGCGCCATTCGCTCGCTTCATCATTAACATTAGCTGCATGAGTACTTGAGTCATTAAATAAGAACACTAATAAGAAGCTTGCAAAAAACAATAATGTTGCAAGTATAAAAGATAGTATTTTACTTCTCTTATTAGTAGATTTAAACAAGTAAAAAATCTCCAGTTCTATAGTATTTGATCTTTTCTACTAACATTCTAATATAAAGCAGTAGAATGAATTCTAAATTAATGATTAAATTCTGATTTAATTTTATTATCATAATTATTAAGGTATAATTACTCAAAGAAACTTTGCGTTAAAAGTTTGTTTTAAAAGAAAGAGTTGAATTACAATTCTACAGCTTTTAAGATATGAATCAAGTAAATATGATTACGAGAAGATAATAATGACTAATAAAAAGATAAATAGAACAAATACAAAAGTTAGGACAGTCTCTGCAAGCTTATTAATGCTATTTGTAATGGCATTCTTGGCTGCATGTAGCAGTAATGCTGTGCCTGAACTTATGCAATATGGAACTTATGGGGCAGATGTTGCAACTCATATAGCTAGAACCTACCCAAGAAGAGTTGCTGGACAAGATGCAGAACGCCAAACAGCTCAATATATTAAAGAGCAATTCACAGACCTTGGTTACTCCTTTGAAGAGCAAACTGTAAATTTAAGCTCAGGTGGCACATCTAGCAATATTATCGTAAGAATTCCTGGTAAAGGTTTTGTTGCTAATGAATCAAGTGATGAAAATCTAAACTATGAAGTTTATGATAGACGTGCTAAATCAGCAGATGGTTTGTTCAATAGATCAGTTATAGTTGCAGCAAGATACGACAGTGACCCAAATAGTCCTGAAGGTAATCAAGCGCTCTCTGATAATGCATCAGGAGTTGGAGCTCTATTAACTCTTGCCAGACAACTTAAAGAATACACCATGGGCTACGATATAACTCTAATTGCACTAGGTGGTGGTTATGATAACTATGCTGGATCTAGAGCATTCGCAGCAACACTTAATGAGACTCAAATTCAAGAGATTGATACATTCTTTGAATTTAGAAGTCTCTACTCAGGTGATAAATTGTATGCAAGTTCTGGTTGGTCATCCACATATCCAAATCAAAAATATCGCTTAAGACAACCTATGTATGAATTAGCAGATGTTGCTCAAAACGAGAGTGTAAACTCTTACACTGGTGTTTCTTTATACCAAAACCAATTAAGCTTCATGATCCCAAATATTTTATTTGAGCAAACTCCACCAAGTGGTATGGGAGCTCCTGCCGAGACTGTAATGTTAAGAGAAATTTCTACAACTTTATCTGACTACAGAGTATTTGATCAATTAGGTGTACCTACAGTTCTATTTGAATCTTATAACTTCACAGGGGATAGCATGGAAGAAGTATCTGAAACTGTTGACCCTAACTTCGCTTCAACAAATTATGGTATTAGATCTACAGCTTTTGACAATATTGAAACTTTAGCTCAATACAACGATGATACAGAACTTGAAGATAGAATTAATGCATCTGCATTTATCGTATTGAAGGGTATTGCCACAGGAGTAATTGGTAGCGATACAAGTTATTAATCCTATGAACTTAGTTCCTGACCATATATTCATTAATATAGATATAGATGAAAATAGCTTAATCTTTAATGATCAAGTAAATAAGTACTTTTATGTATTAAATAAAGAAATTGATGAAGTCTTGGCTTCACTGGATTTATCTAGTGAAATCAAGACTATTTATTTGGCTACAAGTTCAGATATATCTGACTTCCAAGATTTACTAATAGACCTACTGACTAAGCTAAACAACAAATTAAACTATGCAGATGATCTTGAAATTAGTGTAGAAATATACCCAAATAGTAATTGGGATTATTCTGAATTGGCTTTGGCAAAAGTAAATCGTCTAGTAATTAAACAATATAGTTTTTCTGAAAGTAATTTAGCTTATTTAGGTTTAGAGCAAAATGAGTTTAATGAAACAGTAAAATCAGCACGTTTAGGTGGTATAGACAACATAAGTGTAGACTTGCTCTATAACTTTCCAGGTGAGAGCAAAGCTGAATTATCCATATTAATTGAGAGTGATATCAAACATGTATATATATCAGATGCTTCTTTAGTCCTAGATTTTGAATATGAAGATAATGAAAGGCAGTTATATCACTTTATAGTAGAAGAATTAGAAGAGCATGTATACGAGCACTATGAGTTATTTGCCTTGGCAAAACCTGGATATGAGAGTAAGCATAACTTAACTTACTGGAATCAAAAAGAGTATCTTGCCTTCGGTGCTTCTGCTGCAGGATACTTAAATAATACTAGGTTTAGAAATCCAGACTATATAGATGAATACTTTGAAAGAGTACTTAATAAGCATGAGTATATAGTAGATGAAGTTATTACTGATATAAGTAAGAAGCAAGAATATTTCATTTTGTCTTTAAATAAGAAGAATGGTTTTTCAAGAGCAGAGTATATTGATAAATTTGCTAGTGATTGGAGCAAGTCTGTAGATGAATTACTAAATAAACTTGTAGAAGAAGACTTACTTCAACATACAGATAATCGCTACAGTATCAGTAAAAAAGGCCTGGATTATGTAGACCTAATTATGAGTGAATTCTTTGTTGATAATTTGTTTAAATAAAATATTATAATCATTAAAAAGTATAAATTGACTTTATTTGTCTTTTGCTTTATTCTATTTTTAGCACTCAAGAGATATGAGTGCTAATTTATGGAAGGGGCTAATAAAATGGATTTAACTACACGTCAAAATAGAATTTTAAAATTAGTATTAGATCTATATATTCAGACTGCAGAACCTGTTGGTTCTAAGGCAATCTCTGAATCTGTAAATGGTGAAATTAGCTCCGCTACTATTCGTAATGAGATGAGTCATTTAGAGGAGTTAGGTTTATTAGAAAAACCTCATGTGTCAGCAGGAAGAATTCCTACTGATAAGGCATATAGAGAGTATGTAGACAATTTAATGACTGTATCTAACCTCAACGATATTCAGATTAAACAACTTAATCAAGAATTCTTAACTTGCCTAGAAGAGAATGGTGATGTATTAGAGAGTGCTTCTAACTTATTGAGTCAGAGAACTGGCTATGCATCTGTTAGCTTAAGCCCTAAGGCACAAGCTTCATTTGTTAAAGAGTTAAAGATTCTCATGATTGAACCTGGAAGTGCTCTAGTGATTGCTATCATTTCTCCAGGGATAGTGCATGATAGATTAATTAGAATTAATGAGATATTTTCTAATGAGGACTTACAAATTATTTCTCATGAACTTGAGAAGATGACTAGAGGTGTACATATAGATGATATAACTTTAGTTGCCTTACAAGAAGTGAGTACTAATCTTAATGTGGATCCAGCTACTATTAATCAGTTGCTATATGAAGTTTATATAACTATTAAACAAGCTGATGAACTTGAGTTGAAGATAGATGGTATAGGAAACTTAACAAGACAGCCTGAATTTAATTCAGTTGATCAGTTGAGTAACTTGTATACTGCTTTGACCAAGAATAGGATGCTTGCAGCATATATATCTGATGAGACTGATAAGAATCAAGAAAGTTTAATGATTAGAATTGGACAAGAGATTCAAATTGCTAACTTGGATACTGTGAGTTTAATATCAACTAGCTATAAGTTTAACGATAAGTTGACAGGGACAATTGGAATAGTAGGTCCTAAGAGAATGGATTATGAATCATTACTGCCTAAGATTTCATTTATGAGATATAAGTTAAATGATTTATATGATAAAGGTTTAGTTAATTAAGTGAATAATAATTAATAGGAAGAGGAAAATGTATGTTTGGGAATAAGAAGGAAAAACCTGAAGATGAAAATCTAGACATAGAGAATGAGGAAGCTGTTTCTGAAGAAGGTTTAAGTGAATTAGAGCTTAGAGTTCAAGAGTTAGAAGAAGCTGCTGCATTACAAAATGATCGATACGCTAGATTAGCTGCAGAGTTTGATAACTATAAGAAGAGAACTACAAGAGAGAAGAGTAATCTTTATACAGATATCAAGGCTCAAGTTAATAAGGAATGGTTAGCATTAGTAGATAACTTAGATAGAGCAAGTGTAGCTATTGAATCATTAAGTGAAGAAGATGATAAGGTTAAGTATAAAGATGCAATAGGTGGAGTGGTTCAAATTTCTAAGCAAGCTAAGAACATTTTAGAATCTCAAGGTGTTGAAGAGATTGAAGCATTAAATCAAGTATTTAACCCAGATTTGCATGAAGCTGTATCGATTGAAGAATCAGATGACTATGATATAGATACAGTCACAGAAGTATTGCTTAAGGGTTACAAGATTAACGATAAAGTTATTCGTCACAGTATAGTTAAGGTATCAAAATAATAATAAATAATTACGAAAGGTATTAGGAGGAAAACAATATATGTCAAAGGTAATAGGTATAGACTTAGGTACAACAAACTCAGTTGTAGCAGTTATGGAAGGTGGAGAGCCAGTAATTATCCCAAATGCGGAGGGTGCAAGAACAACTCCTTCAGTTGTAGCATTTAGTAGAGATGGCGAAAGATTAGTTGGACAAGTAGCTAAGCGTCAAGCAGTTACGAATCCAGATAGAACTATCCAATCAATTAAGAGAGAGATGGGTAGCTCACATACAGAAGAGATTAATGGTAAGGAATATACACCTCAAGAGATTTCAGCAATGATTTTACAAAAATTAAAATCTGATGCGGAGGCATACTTAGGTGAGACAGTTACAGATGCAGTTATTACTGTTCCAGCATACTTTAGTGACTCCCAGAGACAAGCTACTACAGATGCAGGTAAGATTGCAGGATTAAATGTTAGAAGAATTGTTAATGAACCTACTGCGGCTGCTTTGGCCTATGGTTTAGATAAAGAAAGTGACCAAAATATCTTAGTGTTTGACTTAGGTGGTGGTACATTTGACGTTTCTATCTTAGAGATTGGTGATGGTGTATTTGAAGTTTTAGCAACAGCAGGTAATAACAAACTTGGTGGTGATGACTTCGACAACGCTATTGTTGAATGGATGGTTTCTGAGTTCAAGAAAGATCAAGGAATCGACTTAAATTCAGATAATTCAGCAATGCAACGTCTAAGAGACTCTGCTGAGAAGGCTAAGATTGAGTTATCAAGTGTTCAATCAACAAACATTAACTTACCTTACATTACTGCAGATGCTAACGGTACTAAGCACTTAGATATGACATTAAGTAGAGCTAAGTTTGAAGAATTAACAGCAAGTTTAGTAAGAGAAACAGAAGGTCCTGTTAGCCAAGCTCTAAAAGATTCAGGCTTAAGCACAAGTGATGTTGATAAGATTTTACTAGTTGGTGGCTCAACACGTATTCCAGCAGTACAAAACTCAGTTAAGAATAAATTTAACCAAGACCCATTCAAGGGAATTAACCCAGATGAGTGTGTTGCATTAGGTGCAGCAATTCAAGCAGGTGTTTTATCTGGTGAAGTTAAGGACTTACTATTATTAGACGTAACTCCTCTATCATTAGGTATTGAAACAATGGGTGGTGTATTTACTAAGATTATCGAAAGAAATACAACAATCCCAACTAAGAGAAGTATGGTATTCTCAACAGCTGCAGATAACCAAACTCAAGTAGATGTTCATGTTCTACAAGGTGAGCGTGAATTTGCTAGAGATAATAAAGAACTAGGAAACTTCATCCTAGGTGGTATTGCTCCAGCTCCTAGAGGTGTACCTCAAATCGAAGTTACATTCGATATTGATGCTAATGGTATTGTTAACGTTTCTGCTAAGGATAAGGGAACAAATAAAGAAACAAGTATCACAATTACTGCTTCAAGTAACTTATCAGATGAAGAAATCGATAAGGCAGTTGCTGAAGCTGAGCAATATGCAGAAGAAGATAAGAAGCGTAAAGAAGAAGTTGAAACTAAGAATAATGCTGAATCAGCAGTCTTCCAAGCAGAGCAACTAATTAAAGAATCTGGTGATCAAATGTCTGATGAAGACAAGACTAAGATTCAAGAAGCTGCAGATACCTTGAAGGCTAGTGCTGAAGGTGATGACTACGAGCAAATGAAGACAGATTCAGAAGCTCTACAAACTGCAATCTATGAATTCAGTACTAAACTTTACCAACAAGCAGCACAACAAGCTGAAGGTGCAACAGCCGAAGATGCTGGTGATGGCAACTACAATGCAGATTTCAATGAAAATGCAGATGAAGATAGTGAAGAAACAAACGAGTAATAACTAGCTAATTAATATTTAGTTTTAAATCCGGTCAATCTCAATGTAATTTAAAAGGAGTTTGGCCGGATATATTTTGATGTGAAATAAATATGAATCTTGAGTATGCAAAATCAAGCAAATAGTGCTTCTTACTTGCTAGCAGCGCATGATTTAGTTAAACTAGCTAGGATCAAAAAAACGAAATTTAGATATAAAAATATACTAACAAAACTGCTTGGATGTGTTTTACTAATAAACCACCAAAAATGAAATGTCAAAGTATTTGTAAAACTACAGTATTTAGGAGAAAAGAATGTCAAGTCAAAAACGTGATTATTATGAAATATTGGGTATAGATAAGAGTGCTAGTGAAAGAGAGATTACTAAGGCTTTTCACAAAATAGCAAAGAAACATCACCCGGATGTTAACCCTGACAACCCAGAATCTGAAGAAATATTTAAGGAAGCTAATGAGGCTTATTCAGTATTAAGCGACCCTGAGCAAAAGAAAAAGTATGATCAATTTGGTCATGCGGGTGTAAATAACTCTGGATACTCAGGCGGCTCATACCAAAGCTGGGATGACTTGAATGACATCTTCGAGCAATTCTTCGGCGGGTTTGGAGGATTTGGTGGAGGATTTTCAAGTTCTCAAGCAAGTGCAACAGGTCCACAAGTTGGTAGAGATACTCACTACAGTATAAATATTGAGTTTATGGAAGCTGCTTTTGGTATTACAAGAGAAGTTGAAGTGCAGCAATTAGATAACTGTGAAATCTGTAAGGGCTCAGGTGCTACTCCTGGAACAAGCTCAGATACTTGTGATGTCTGTAATGGGTCAGGTGTAGAGAGACGTAGAGTTCAATCAGGATTCTTTACTCAAGTGCAAACAATTCAATGTACTAAGTGTAATGGTAGAGGTAAGATTATTCCTAATCCATGTGAGAAATGTAATGGTGGTGGAGTTGTCAGAAAACGTAAGAGTTTAACAGTTAAGATTCCAGCAGGTATTAATACAGGTGAAGTTCTAACGTTAAGAGAGCAAGGTGAGCCAGGCAAGAATGGTGGTCCACACGGTAATATGTACCTCAAGATTAATGTTAAAGAGCATGAATTATTCACAAGACAAGGTTATGACACTTACTGTGAAGTACCTATATCTTATGCACAAGCAGCTCTTGGAGAAGAGGTTCAGATTCCTACAATTGACGGAGAAGTTACTTACGATCTTAAAGAGGGTACACAACCAGGAGATGTTATCACTATTAAGAACAAGGGTATTCCGCACGTCAATAGAGAAAATTCGAGAGGTAACCATTACGTCACTATAGATGTGGAAGTTCCTACAAGATTAAGTAATGAGCAAAAAGATTTATTAAGAGCATTTGATACTTCTGTTACTGGTAAGAATTACAGCAAGCAAGAGAATTTCTTCGATAAGATTAAAAATCTCTTCAATAACTAATAGCTAATTTAAATAATGATTAATTTTACTAAGGGGAGTTTTATACTTCCCTTATATTTTTTTAGAAGAAAACTTTATAATGGAAGCTAATTGAAACAAAGATAGATTGGATTTTAAAATGGACTGGATAGAATTTAGTATTCAAACAAGTACAGAAGCGAGCGATGCACTTATTGAAAGATTAGTTCAATTGGGAGCAGCAGGAATCGCTAGTGTTAACCCAGATGAAATTATTAATGAGATTATTCCTATCTTGCAAGAAGATAAGACAACTGTAGTAGATGATTTAGATCAGTACAAAACTTCTAAAGTTGCAATTCTGAATGCATATTTTGCTATCGATGATGGAGTTGCTTATAACGAAGACTCCAAATTAGCTGAATATTCAGATTTTGATTCAGAGCTTGCATATAAGGATGGAAATGTTCCAAGCGGTAGATTAGAGCTTCAAGATTTCCTTTATAGACTTCAAGAAGAAATTAATTTTATAGGTCAATTCTTAGATGTCAGCCCTGGAATTGTTACTTATGAAATTGTTGATGAGTTATCTTGGAGAGATAAGTGGAAGGAGACTTATCAATCATTTCAGCTTACTGATTCTTTCTTTGTTCAACCTACTTGGGATGATGAAGACCTAGAAGATGCTAAATATACTATTAAGCTAGATCCAGGTACTGCATTTGGTACAGGTACACATCCTACAACTATGTCTTCAGCGAAAATGTTAGAGAAGTATCTTGAAGAAGGTGTAGAAGTTTTAGATTTAGGTACAGGGTCAGGAATTTTGGCTATAGTTGCAAGTAAGCTAGGTGCAAAATTTATAGATGCTATAGATATAGATGGTAATGCAATCTTAACTGCAATTGAAAATGCAAGACAAAATTCTTCCTTAGAAAATATAGATTTTAGAGAAGCTGTAATAACAGATGTTGAGAAGACTTATGATTTGATTGTTGCTAACTTGACAGCGAACTTACACTTGGAAACTTTTGAAGAGTATGTGGGTCACTCTAAACCAGGAACTATCCTAATTTTATCAGGTATTATCGAGGCCAAAGCTGACCAGGTAATGTCTGCTTTGGCCAAAACGAAATTTAAATATTTAGAAAAACTTGTAGTTAATGACTGGCATACAATAGTTTACTCTTTAATGCACGAGTGATTTAAACTATAATGATACTAATTAAGTTTTAAAGAAATGTACAAATTAGGAGGTACTACTCATGTTAAGAGTCGGAATGCTAACTTCAGGTGGTGACTGTCAGGGGTTAAATGCTGCAATGAGAGCAGTAGCAAAAACATTGTATGAGCAATATGATGATGAAGTTGAAATTTATGGTTATAAAGATGGTTATAGAGGATTGATGCTTGGTGATTATAGAATCATGAGCAATGATGATTTCTCAGGAATTTTAACTTTAGGTGGAACAATTCTTGGAACTTCTAGACAATCATTTAAGAATATTAATGATCCATTATTCCCAGATAGCGATGAAACTAGATTAGAAGCTATGGTAAGAAACTACAAGATGCAAAAATTAGATTGTATCGTAATTTTAGGTGGTAATGGTACACATAAATCTGCAAATGCATTATCACAAAAAGGTTTGAATGTTATTACTCTACCAAAAACTATTGATAAAGATATTTATGGTACTGAGATGACCTTTGGTTTTGCAAGTGCAGTTGGTATAGCTACAGATGTTATTGATGGTATCCATACTACAGCTACATCACATGGTAGAATTTTCATTATTGAGTTAATGGGTAATAAGGCTGGTTGGTTAACATTACATGCAGGTATTGCAGGTGGTGCAGATATTATTCTATTACCTGAAATTGAATTTGATTTAAATTCAGTTCATTACGCACTTAATAAGAGACAACATGAAGGTAAGCGTTTCTCAATTATTGCTATGGCAGAAGGTGCTAGAAGTGTAAAAGATAATGAAATGTCTAAGTCTGATTTCCAACAAATGATGATTGACGAAAGATATCCATCACCATCATATAAATTGGCTGATAACTTAAACTCAATTATGGCTCAAGAAGTTAGAGTTACTGTTCCTGGACATTACCAAAGAGGTGGTTCACCAAATCCTGCAGATAGAGTATTTGCTACTAGATGTGGATCACATGCCTTCGAACTTATTAGAGATAAGAAGTTTGGTAGAGCAGTTGTACAAATCAATAATGATATTACAAGTTTACCTCTTGACGAAGTTGCAGGTAAAACTAATAATGTCCCAGTAGATCATGACCTAATACTATCAGCTAGAGAAATGGGTATTAGTTTTGGTGATGAAAAAATATAATTCTTAGATATTGGTGTGAAGATTGGCAAGAAATACTGATTCAAAAAATGATAATAATACTAATTCAGAGCAAGTGAGTTCTGATCCTACTAGTGTTGCAATAAATAATCTGCGCATAAGAAGAGCTAAAAATGAGAAGAAGAAGGGTAGACAAAGAGTAATCTTTATCTTCATTATTCTTCTCATTATTATTGCTTTGACCATGTCAGTTATTAACTTGATTTTTAGAAATTCAACTCCTGAGCCACAGTTATACATAGTCACTGAAGATAACCTAGAACAAGACTTAAGAACAACTGCATTGATTTTGAGAGATGAAACTATTGTGGATGCAAATGCTAGTGGTATATTGATGCCATATAAATCATCTGGCGAGAAAGTAGCCCAGGGAGATTTGATTGCAAAAACTTTCTCAGATGCAGCTATTCCAATTTTGGAACAAATAGATATATTAGATCAAGAAATTTCTGAGCGACAATTAGAGCTGATTGCTTCAGGTAACGTGAGTGAAAACACTGATATTGATCAGATATATAACTCTTATGATAGGGATTTGAAGGTTTACGTATCAAGATTAAGGTCTATTTCTAATGAAGAAATTGATATATCAGCGATGGCAAATATTGATGAGGAAATTGATCTCAAGCTAAGAGAAAGAAGTAGTGCATTAACAGCTATTGATTTTTATGATGAAGAGCTAAGTGAGTTAATAGGCCAGAGAGAGAGCTTACAAACTCAATTAGCAAATTACGAGAGCAACATATATGCAACAAGTTCAGGAAATGTCAGTTATGTAGTTGATAGGTATAGTAGACCATTTAATCAAGACCAAATAGGTAGACTAACTGTGCGTGATTTTGAAGGTTATGATGCTTCAAGTAGTAAGATTGGTGCTCGTATTAATAGTGGCGAATCTGCTCTTAGTATAAGTTCTAGCTTTGAACAACATTATGTGATTATAGTCTCAGAGGAGGAAGCTGAAGATTTTGTTCTAAACAGTTACTATGATTTGAACTTCCCAAGACAGATAGTTGAAATTGAGAATGCTCAATTAAGATATATGGAAGAGATGGGTAGTGGTAATGTTAAGCTTAGTTTTGCAAGCTCAGACCATATTCATGACTTAGCTGATTCTAGACAGATTGAAATTAGTGTCAGATTATTTTCACCTCAAGGATTCAAGGTTCCAAATAATGCTGTTCAAGAAGATGATGGTCAAGCATTTGTTATGGTTCTAAGATCAGGTTATACCTACAGACAAGATGTTAATGTAATTGCTAGGGACCAAAATTATACAATAATTGAAAATATAGAAGAGCCAGAGCATGTACTAGCAGATGGTAGTATAGTTATACAAAATCCTGAAGTTGTTGAAGATGGTGATCAGATAACTAACTAGTAAATATAAGAGTATTGAATTTAAATTAGCACTTAGATGAAAATCTAGGTGCTTTTTTCATGGAAAAACATGAGATTTTTGTAGAATTTCAGTTTTGAGCTAAAGATTTTGGATTCATATTACTTACTTGTAATATAATGTTGCTAAAATTGCTTCTGTGTTTGAGAGACAAACAGATAACCTGTGGAAAAGTCCGTCTCTCGAGAACTGTATTCAATAGGAAAACAAAATATTGTGGAAAACTACTTAGAATACTTTGAGAATATTCTACTAAGAGCTAGATGTCATCAAGATAAGAACAGTATTTTAATGAAAAGTGCTTTTTGTTACATTATAATTACACATTAGTATTTCCTTGTGTTGTGGACTTGTAAAATAAAAACTGTACATCTATAATGGACATAGAAATTCTGCTAAAGGAGTACTTGTAATGACAAATGTGTTTGGAAAAATTAAAGACTTATTCACCAACTATGATGACGAAGATTACGTATCCAATCTTATAGTAGAAGATGATGAGTATGAAGAATATTTAAATGAAGAAAATAATGATGATGAAGATTTGGATGAAGCAGTTTATTCAATGAGAACATTTACTGAAAATATATCAACAAGAAATACAGCAAAGAGAGACAAGCAAGAGGTAAAAAGTATGAGAAACGCTGAAGAACCACGTCTAGTTAATTTTAAAGATGTAAATACTAATAAAGTAGTTATTATTAAACCTAGATCTTTAGAAGATGGACAAACTGTAGCTAATCAATTGAAGGCTGGAAGAATTACTGTTGTTAACTTCGAAGAGACAGATGGTAGACTTGCTCAAAGAGTAATTGACTTCTTAACAGGGTCAGCATTTAGTTTGGGTGGAACTGTTTCACCTATCTCAGATTTGATTTTCATGGTGTCTCCTCTAAACATTACTGTAAGTGATAACTTAGATACTAATGTTTATGATGAAGATAGAGACTACTCAAATTTAAGAAATTTAGTTAGCGGTCTATAGGATAGTTAATAGCGTACGATAAGTTTAAACTTATTAATTGTTCAACTCCTTTCAAAAATGATTCCTAGTACGTTGTTGACTTTATGACTAAAGAAATAGAGAGGCAGTTTTATTGTCTCTCTATTTCTTTGTCTATTAAATTTTACTTAATTAAATATATTCTCAAATAATTTGCTATGATTACTATATGGAAATTGAGAAGGCTAATGATGAAAAATTAAATAAGCAAGCCAAGAAGAGTGGAAGCAAGAGTAAAATTATATTAATCTTCGCTTCTTTAATTTTACTTGCACTTACTTTTTTACTTAGATTTATTTTAATTAATAATCCTCAAGCAGCTGAAAATTACATAAGAAACATTTATACATACATTACTAGTCCATGGCGCTTTCTAAATAATTTATTCCCATTTTCTATTACTGAGGTACTTATCTATATTTTGATAATTGCCGTCATTATTTTCACCCCGATTTCAATTTACAAGCTTATACGAGATAGCAATAGATGGAAGATGCTCAGAAGATTTTTAGCGGGATTTTTTACTGCTTTAATTGTTATTGCATCCTTTTTATTCTTCACTTTTAATTTTAATTTTGCCTTTGGCTATAACAGGAACTCCTTGGCTTCAAATATAGGTTATGGAAGTACTATATACGAGGAAGAAGATTTAGTTGAGGCTACTATGTATGTGGTTCAGCAACTAAATGAAATGTCTGAGAAAGTTAATAGAAATGAGAATTTAGAATTTGAACCAGAATTAGAGATAGATAAATTCATGAGAGATGCTCATCTTGAATATGAGCATGCTAGTGAAATTAGTTCTAATGAATTCTTACAAGAGCACTTATACATGGGACCAGCAAGAGCTAAGAAAGTTTTATCCTCACCAATTTGGTCATATACTGGAATTGCAGGTATATTCATTCCATTTTGGATGGAGTCTAATGTGAATATATCAACTACTCCTGATGAGATTATTTTTTCAACTTTGCATGAACTGGCACATAGTTATGGCTTTGCCCGAGAAAATGAAGCTAACTTCTTATCGTTCTATGTAGGGTCAATGTCTGATAATATAGATATACGTTATTCATCTTATTTGCTTACATATACTCATTTAAACAATGCTCTATATAGATCTAACTATGATGTGTGGGAAAGCATTTATACTAGTTTAGATAGAGCTGTTATTATAGATATACAGAAGAGAAATGCCTTTTGGGATCAATATGAGGGTCCAGTGCAAGAAGTTACTGACCAAAGTAACGATATTTATCTAAAGGCTAATCAACAAGCATCAGGGATAAGAAGCTATGGTGAAGTCGTTAATTTAATCATTGCTTATTATCAAAAAGAGATTAAGAATATTTAATCTCAACCCATTTTAGAATGGGTTAAAATATTAACAAATACTCAGGAGGCTACTTATGGCTGTAAAAAGGATAGCTGCTATAGATATAGGTTCAAATGCTCCAAGATTAATGATCGCTGAGTTAAGAGATAATTCTCTTCCAAAAGTTATTGATTCTGTTAGAGCAACACTTTCTCTAGGCGTGGACACATACAACAATAATCATATTTCTGAAGCAAGTATTAATGAGTTGTGTGAGATTTTAGAAAATTTCAAATTAAAACTAAAAGAATACAATATTAAAGATTATAGAGTTGTTGCAACTTCGGCTGTTCGTGAAGCTGACAATAGAGATTTTGTTCTAGCTAGAATTAAGCAGAAGACTAAATTTGAGTGTGAAATTTTAAGCAACTCAGAAGAGAGATATTTACATAATTTAGCACTGTCTGAAACCTTCCCTATGTTTGAAGATTTAAGTATAGAAGGTATGGTAGTTGTAGATATGGGTGCTGGTAGCGTTCAAATTAGTTCCTATAAAGATGGAAATAGGAATATGAGTCAGAATCTAAAACTTGGCTACTTAAGAATGAGTGAGCTATTTTCTGAAATTAAGACTAGATCTAGTAATTACGATCAGATGATGAATGACTATATAAGTTCACAACTTCATTCATTAGGTATATTTGGATTGAATTCAAATGATGACGTATCAATGATTGCCAACGGTAATGACTTAGAATTCATTAGAAACTTAGACTCATTAATTGACTTAGATGGAGATTACGTCAGTAAAGAGCAATTACTAGAATTATATTCAATTTTACAAAGAACAAGACCACTAGAATTAACTCTGCATCATAGTATTCCTTCCGATGTAGCTGGAAATATCTTAACTATTGTTATGATTTTACTAAGGTTCCTGGATGCTTTGTCCCTAGAAGGATTATACATACCTAGAATGCAACTAAGTTTTGGGGTTATTTTATATAGAGCAATTGAAGAGAAGCAATATGAATCAAAACATTCACACTACAATGATCTTATATCAGCAGTAGATGTCATGGTAAGACAGTATGGTGGATATATTGAGCACTTGGATGCAAAAGAGAAAGATGCATTAGCAATATATAAAGTTCTAGCTAAGAAACATGATTTTGCGGAAGACGCTGAATTAAAATTAAGGCTAACCGCTAAGCTAAGCGAAGTTGGGAAATTCATAGTTCCTGATGAATATGAAGAGACTTCTGCAGAAGTTGTGCTAGCAAATGAATTTATTGGAATAAGTGACCACAGTACAGAAATCATTGCTAATAGCATTAGATATTCAGCTGGTATAGAGACTCCAATGTCAGATGAGTTGAACTACAGGAGTTCTAATTTTAGACAGCAAGTAATTCAAGGAGCTGCAATTTTAAGAGTTGTAGATTCTTTAGAGTATTCTGCTAAGAATAAAATTAAGAGTATAAAAACTAAACTACGCAAAGGTGTTTTAACTTTAGAAGTTGAAACTAATGAAGATTTAAGTTTAGAAAGATGGATGCTACAGCAAAAGGCTGTGTTGTTAGAAGAGTTTTTCGGTGTAAAACTAGTATTAAAGGAAGTTTAGGTGAAATTAAATGGCTAAGAAAACTGATGATGTAAATTTAGAAAATACTAGCGTCTATAAAGGTGATGATATTTTTATAAATAGAGAATTGAGTTGGTTAGATTTTAATGAGCGAGTCTTGCATGAGGCAAAAAACAACGACACTCCATTGTTGGAGCGTTTAAGCTTTCTTTCTATTACTCAAACAAATCAAGATGAATTCGTTAGTGTAAGAATTGCTGGTCTTAAGGATAAGGTGAAGGACGGCGATCTTTCAAAAGATATTGCTGGACTTACTGCTGCTGAACAATTAAATCAAATTAGTTTAAAGATGCATGATTTCGTAAGGAAGCAATACAATACTTATTCTAGACAACTTCTACCAAGATTAAAGGCTGAGAATATCTATATTTTAGATACAGATGAATTATCTTCTGAGCAACTTAAATATACACAGTCTTATTTTAATTCTACGCTATATCCTGTTCTAACACCTATGGCTGTTGATCAAGGTAGACCATTCCCATTAATTGCAAATGAGAGCCAAAATATAGCAGCATTATTACAAAATGAGGATAAACCCGAAGATGAATTAAAATTTGCAAGCTTGCAAGTTCCTTCTGGAATTCCAAGATTATTAAAATTACCAGTTGATCAATTTTCAGAGGAAAATAATCTAGATAGTAGTGAAACTCATTGTTATATATTACTAGAAGATGTAATTGATAATCACTTGAAAGAAATATTTGTAGGATTTGAAATAGTAGCAAAATGTAACTATAGAATTATTCGTAATGCTGATATGGAAATTGATGAAGAAGATACTAGAAATCTTCTAAGTGAAATTGAACAACAATTGAGAAAGCGTCAATGGGGAGATGTAATAAGGCTTGAAGTTAGAGATGATGTGAGTCAAAAAATCTTAAATCTTCTCATTGAGCATATGCATGTAGATAAGGAAGATATTTATAGGATTCCAGGTCCACTTGATTTATCCTTTTTATCTAAGTTATCCTCTGATAGAGAATTAGATTATAAGAAGGACTTACATTACAGACCTTTCTATCCACAAACTCCAGCTATGTTAGTAGAGGAGAGTGATAGAAATATATTCTCTGTTATAAGAGAGCGAGATATATTCTTAAGTCTACCTTACGAAAAGTTTGATCCTGTTCTTGATTTTGTTAGAGAGGCTGCTAGAGACCCAAATGTTTTAGCTATTAAACAAACTCTATATAGAGTAAGTAGTAATTCTCCAATTATCTCATCACTGGAAGAAGCGGTGCGAAATGGTAAGCAAGTGTTTGTTTTACTTGAGTTAAAAGCTCGTTTTGATGAAGAGAATAATATTGAGTGGGCAAGGAAGCTTGAACGAGCTGGTGCACACGTTATTTACGGCCTTGTGGGCTTGAAAACCCACAGTAAGATAACAATGGTAGTTAGAGAAGAAGAGGACGGTATAAGACGTTATGTACACTTAGGTACCGGTAACTACCATGATAAGACTGCAAAAGGATATACAGATACAGGTTTATTCACATCTGCTGATGACTATGGTAGTGATGCAACAGAATTTTTCAATATGTTATCTGCTTATAATGAGCCTAATGGATTTAAGAAATTAATTGTAGCACCTAAATGGATGAGAAATACTTTCTATGATCTTATTGATAGAGAAATCTTGAATGCTAAGGCTGGTAAAGAAGCTTGGGTATATGCAAAGATGAACTCACTAGAAGATCAGGGCATGATCGAGAAACTCTATGAAGCTAGTGCTGCAGGAGTAAATGTAAGATTAATTATCCGTGGTATTTGTTGTCTAAGAGCAGGTGTAGAAGGACTTAGTGAAAATATAGAAGTAAAATCGATTGTTGGTAGATACTTAGAGCATAGCCGAATCTATATTTTTGGTAATGATGGTAATCCTGAATACTTCATGGGAAGTGCTGACTGGATGGGTAGAAACCTTGATAGACGTATTGAAATAATTTTCCCAGTTGAAGATGAAGACAGTAAGAATAGGATTAAAGAAATAATTGAATTGCAATTTGCAGATACAGAACGCTCTCATATTATGCAAGCTGATGGTAGTTACAAAGGTGTTGATAAGAGAGGTGTCGAGAGACTTGACAGCATGGTTGCTCAAGAGGACTTAGCTATAGAAAGATCTGGAGAAGACCTAAGATCAGCCTATGATTCTAAATTTGAAATTGCTAGAAGCGATGAAAATAGAAATGATACTAATGTATATGAATATTCTGGTCTAGATGGTGAGTAGTTAAATAATAGATATAAATGAAAAAGAAGGAAGTCTTCAAATAGAAAACTTCCTTCTTATTTTTTGCATTAAAAAAGCTCGTATCAAACGAGCTTAAAGTTTCATTATGGTGAGCCCAGCAGGGTTCGAACCTGCGGCCTACAGCTTAGAAGGCTGTTGCTCTATCCAGCTGAGCTATGGACCCGTACATAAAAATGGAGCAGGTGAGGGGAATCGAACCCCCATCTTCAGATTGGAAATCTGAGGTAATGGCCATTATACGACACCTGCGTTATATAAAAAACACTCGTCAATCGAGTGCTAAACAATGATACAACAAGAAATAAATTTTTGCAAGAACTTAGAAATAATTTTTATAGATAATTTTTATC
>CAZVJQ010000020.1:0-8967 GCA_964627125.1 uncultured Fastidiosipila sp.
TGCAAAGATTATCGATAGATAGAGCCCACTTGCACCATTAGAACCATGTAAATCAATTGAAGAAGTATATATAGGTAAGATTCCTTGTAGCAAAATGTAACCTAAATTTATACAAAAATGCATGAATATGGAGATGCCTAAATTATCAGATTCTTCTTTTGCATAAGATAAGAAGATTGCAATTCCAAATGGTATGAGCGCAAATAGTAAGTCATTTCCAAATAGAGCTGCAGCTGTTGCAGTAAATAAAATTGCTAAGTGCTGTTTACCTGAACTTGCTAATGCTGTTTGTATTACACCTCTAAACATGAATCCAAATGTCAGTGCAGGTATAACTGCAAGTACAACTACCAATACGAGGATTCCAGGCAGTGATGGATTCTCGTTAATTGTATATAAATTAGTTATGTTTACATTTACTCCGAAGCTGTCAAATATATATACTGATATATTGTTCAAAGCAATCGATGCGATTGATATAACTAGAGCTAAAAGAGCAGTTAGACCGTAGGATGTCAGATTCTGTTTAGACTTACCAATAACTCTGTCCGAGTTAATTCTATATAGTTTATATATTAAGAAACTTGGTATAAGTACTGCTAATAATTGAATTAGTAAATTTAAGAATAAAACACCATCTAAGTTGAAGCGATTCACTCCTAATAGTTCAGCTTCTTGATTTGCCCAAAATAGGTTCAAGGCAAGTGCAATAAAGGCACTAAGTAACAAGAGGGTACCAGCACCAGCTCTTTGTCTTCTTAGAATTCTTAAAGCACGTAGACGTGGATTTAAACTTTCTTCTCTAGTTTGTTTTGCCTTATTCTCTGAGCGATTTGCCCTAAATTCAGCTAAACCTTCTTTAATATTGGCTGATAAGCTTGCGAAGAAACCTGGCCCTTCTGGTTCTTCATCTTCTATAGTATCTGCTTCTTCAGTTTCTTCATCTAATTTATTTAATTTGATTTGGTATCCATCTTTTGGGATATCACTATCTGATTCAATTTCTAATTCGTAAATATCTGAATCATCTATGTCTTCAAGAAGACTATCTAGTGTGGAGGTAAGATTTTCGTCGTCTTCTTCGATATCATCATCTTCTTGGGTAGGATCTTCTTCTACGATTGTTTCGCTGTCTTCAGTGTCTCCATCAGAATCTTCAGAGTCTTCAGCTGCTTCAGTTTCAGTTAGTGTTGTTTCTGGGGCTTCTTCAATAGAAATATCTTCAGTTTCAGCAGTATCTTTAGTGATATTCTCATCTTGACTCTCTTCATCGACTCTTTTGACATTTAGATTCAATGATAAATTTTGCTCGGATTCTTCATTGTCTGAGCTATGATCTTTTTTATTATCTAAATCTTCTGGTTTTTTATTACTTTTCATTAGTTTTCCTTAATGGCTTAATTTCTATTATTTTAATGCATTGAGTAAGTTTTATCTATCGGATTGTTGCTAGGGGATCTGTCTCATTTATTAATGTTTAGAATTTGCTTGTGGTGGCTTTGGCCAAGATAATGTGAAAATAATTGGAAATTTTGGGAGTATTTTTAGGAAATTGTGTGAGAATTTTTGTGGTGAAAGTTTTATAATAAATATCCAAGTACCCCTTGGAAATATAGCTAGGAGGCATACAGATGAGTGTAAGCGCAGCGTTTATTAAGGGATTACCGAAGGCGGAGATGCATATGCATTTGGAGGGAAGTTTAGAGCCCGACTTAAAACTCCAACTCGCCGAGAAAAACGGTATAGATATAGGGCAAAGTACAATTGAGGAAGTAGAAGCTACTTATCAATTCAACGATTTAACATCATTCTTGGCAGTTTATTATCCAGCCATGAATGTTCTTCAAACAGAGGAAGATTTCTACGATTTAACAATGGCTTATTTGAAGAAATCTAGACAAGAAGAGGGCGTGGTCTACGCTGAAATGTTCTTCGATCCACAAGCACATACAAGTAGAGGTGTCAGTTTTGCAGATGTAGTAAATGGTTACTACAGAGCAACTCAAGATGCTGAGAAGGAATTCGGAATTAAATCTAACTTAATTATGTGTTTCTTACGTGACTTCAGTGTTGAATCTGCTGAAGAGACTTATGCTGAAGCATTGAATCATAAGGACAAGATTTTAGGAATCGGTCTAGATTCAGACGAGAGAGATAATCCACCTCTTAAGTTTAAAGATGTTTTTGCTAAGGCAAGAGAAGATGGTTTCCACTTAACAATGCACTGTGATATTGACCAAGAGAATTCTATTGGAAATATTAAAGATGTTATTGATGTAATAGGTGTAGATCGTATAGATCATGGAACAAATATTGTTGAAGATGAAGCTCTATTAGATAAGGCAATTGAATTAGGTATTGGATTTACCACATGCCCACTATCTAATGGTTTTGTATCAAGTGATATGAAGGCTAAAGAGATTGTACATTTATTAAATAAGGGTGCATTAGTTTCAGTAGCATCAGATGACCCTGCATATTTTGGCGGCTATGTTGCTGACAATATAATTGCATTAGTTGAGAAAGAGAATTTAACAATAGAAGATGTAGTTAAATTAGCTAAAAACTCAATTAATATGACTTGGTTAAGCGATGAAGATAAGGAAAAATTCTTAGCAGATATCGATAGATTTGTTGAAGAGAATTAAGCTTAGATTTACATTGCAAAATGAAATTGAAGGGTGGGACATTTTGTTCCACCCATTTATATACTCGCCATATACTTAGTCTTGACAGAACTTGGTGGCAACTCTATAATCTACTTTGCTATAAAATTTGCGATCATGGCGGAATTGGCAGACGCGTAACGTTGAGGTCGTTATGAGGTAAAACTCGTGAAGGTTCAAGTCCTTTTGGTCGCACCATTAACTACTCCTAGAGATGAATTATCTTTAGGAGTTTTTGTGTTTTAGTAGTAGCTTGTCAAGCATGGACAATTATATATGCACTCTTTATTAGTAGCCTTTAAATGCTATAATATTAAAAGTAAAAATTAAGGAAATGGAAGATAGTAATGTCAAAGGATAAAAAACTAGTTGAAAGTATTACATCTAGAGATGTAGACTTCGCACAATGGTATACAGATGTATGTTTACAGGCAGAGCTCACTGATTATTCAGGAGTTAAAGGAAACATGATTCTGCTCCCCGGTGGTTTTTCTATTTGGGAGAATATACAAGCTGTAATGGACAAAAAGTTTAAAGAAACAGGGCACGAGAATGTTGCGATGCCTATGTTCATCCCCGAATCCTTATTGCAGAAAGAAAAAGATCATGTGGAAGGCTTCGCCCCAGAAGTAGCATGGGTTACACATGGTGGAGATACTGAGTTAGAGGAAAGATTGGCTGTTCGTCCAACTTCAGAAGTACTATTTTGTGATTATTACGCTAAGAGTATTCGTTCACATAGAGATTTACCTAAGCTATATAACCAATGGGTTTCAGTTGTAAGATGGGAGAAAACTACTCGTCCATTCTTACGTACTAGAGAATTTTATTGGCAAGAGGGTCATACTGCTCATGCGACTAAAGAAGAGGCTATGGAAGAAACTCTAAGAATGTTGGATATATATGTTGACACTCTAGAGAATTACTTAGCGATTCCTGTTATTAAAGGTTTGAAGACTGATAAAGAGAAGTTTGCTGGTGCATTGAAAACTTACACAATGGAAGCTCAAATGTATGATGGTAAGGCACTTCAATCTGGTACTAGTCACTACTTTGGTAGTGGATTTGCTGAAGCTTTTGATATTCAATACAGTGATGAAAATAATGAATTGCAATATATTCACCAGACATCTTGGGGAGTAAGTACAAGATTGATCGGTGCACTAATAATGGTTCATAGTGATGACTCAGGTCTAGTGCTGCCACCAAAAATTGCTTCAAAACAAGTGGTAGTTATTCCTGTTGCTCAGCATAAGGAAGGTGTCTTAGACAGAGCTCATGAATTAAAAGATACATTATCTGAGAATTTCAAGGTTATTATCGACGATAGCGATAAGAGACCAGGCTGGAAATACAGTGAATACGAAATGAAGGGGGTTCCACTACGTATTGAAATTGGTCCAAGAGATATTGAAAATAATGTTTGTGTTGCTGTTAGAAGAGATACAGGTGAAAAACTTACACTATCATTAGATAGTATCAATGAAGAAGTTGAAAATCTCTTAAATGATATTCAAGAAAATCTGTTTAACGCAGCTAAAGAGCGTATGGAAAATAGAATCTACGATGTCACTGATTATGAGGATTTCAAAACTACAGCTGAAGAAAAACCAGGTTTCATTAGAGCAATGTGGTGTGGTCAAGAGTCTTGCGAGAACTCTATTAAGGACGAGACTACTGTTACAAGCCGTTGTATCCCATTTGATGAGGAACAGGTCCGCTTGAGCGATACATGTGTTTATTGTGGCGAAGAAGCTCAAACAATGGTTGTTTGGGGTAAGGCTTACTAGTAATTATGTAATTAGATAAAAAATAAGCGATTAAGAAGAACTAATTGTTCAAACTTAATCGCTTTTGTTTTGTTCGGGTTGAGGAGGTTCAGATTAGTCTCTAGCAAATTTTGCTATGTCATAGATAAGTGGTTCAAAACTAACTCCTCTTTCTCTAAATCCTGGCTGCTTAGTAGAAAACTTAACTGCATCTAAGACTAAACCAGCTGCAAACTCAGTAGATTCTAATAAATCATGTCCACTAAATAATCCAGCTGTGATACAAGAAGCAAATAAGTCCCCTGTACCATGTAGTTTTTCTGGATATAATTCATTTCTTATTTCATGGAAATCACCATCTTCAGTAAGTAATACATTAATTACTTCATCTTCATTTTCAATTCCCTTTAGAACAACATTAGAAGCACCCATATCAATTAATTTTTGAGCTATTACTCTTGCTTCGTCAATTGAAATATTAATTCCTGGATATTCTTCATCTAAAAGTATAGAAGCTTCAGTTATGTTTGGAGTTAATACATCAGCAATTTCTACTAATTCTCTCATGCCAGCACACATTTCATCTGTATAGGAAGAGTAGCGTACACCATTGTCTCCCATGACTGGATCGATGACAGTTAAACTGTTTGGGTAATAAGAGTGCAGTTTCTTAATAAGTCCAATTTGCTCCACAGAGCCCAAGAATCCTGTATAAATTCCATCTAATTCAACCTCAAGTTTTTTCCAATTTTCAATGTACTCATCTAGAGTTTCACTTGTATCTAAAAATGAGTAGAATGGGTAGCCTGTGTGGTTAGACAAAATGGAAGTTGGAACTGGTAATGTATCTACTCCTGCAGCAGATACCACGGGCAAAGCAATCGCTAACGAGCAATTACCATATCCACAAAGATCATGCACAGCTGCAACTCTAGGAGTAATATCTTCTTTTAAATTTAGTTTATCTTTTATATTTGCCATAATTTTCTTTCTAACTTAATTTTAAGTATAAATATCTTTGCTTGAGTATAAATTCTACATTGTATATTGTCTATTGATAATTGCATAAAATAAATGCCAGCTAAAAAACTGGCATCTGTGATTCTTTTAAAATCTCTATTTAATTGATCCTTCATTCAACTCAGTTGTAGTGGAATCAGCATCTGGATTAGTTTCAAACCAAATACCACTATTAGCTCTGGATAAGAAAACAATGTATGGATTCTCATCTTCTATTGCAACCTCGAAAGTTACATAGCCAATAGAAGTTTCACCAACATCTATTGGAGTTAATGCAGGAGTAACACTAGAAAGAAGTGTTACATCTCTATACATTCTTCCATCTGCACTATTTGCTAAGCTGAAGAAATAGTTACTTAAACCAACAGTTTCATCATTTCTAGAAGCATTAACTTTAATTAAAACTTGTGCAATCAAGTATTCATGCCCATCTTGTGGGTCTGGATTTAGAGGGCTTGCATCTTTCACCATTTGTAAAGCTTCATTACCTCTAAATAATTGTTGTATTACTACTTGGGCTCTAAATGGGTCAAATAGTGTGTCATAACCATCGAACTCTGCAGTATCTCCTATTTGGTAAGGATTGTCCTTTGTACCTTTCTCGAAAAGCTCTTCATTCTCAGTAGTTGTAGATTGAGTAGGGAAGAGCTCAAGGTTAGAATCTGTAGTTGTAGTTTGCTCTATATCTTCATCAGTTGTAGTTGTTTGTTCTACATCTTCATCTGTTGTAGTACTTGTTTGTTCTAACTCTGTAGTAGATGTTTGTCCACCATCAGTAGTTTGTACAATTTCACTTGTTGTACCTACAGCCTCAGTTGTTGTAGAAGTTTGTTCTATAACTTCATCTGTAGTGCTATTTGATTCATCCTCAAGTGAAGTAGATGTCTCTAATCCTGAACTTGTGTTATCAGTATCTTGATCAATACTAGAAGTTGAAGTATCAGTTCCAGGTGGCAAAATTCGTTGACAAGAACTTAGTCCTACGCTAAGTGTAAGAAGTATAGACATTGATATTATTTTTAATTTATTTCTCGTCATATTATTCCTCATAGTGCTTGTTATTAAGCATTTGAATATATTAAATCTTAGTTTTGCGATTGTATATTATAGTTTCAAGCGATAAAGTGAAGCAATAAGCATTCACAAGATAACAATATTATACCAAAATGATAAAAAATACCAATTAAGCTTTATCCATCGCTGAAAAATTAATTTTTGGCATATTGAACTGCTGCTTGAGCCAAGACATCTGAAGAGTCAATTGTAGTAAAATCTAAATTATATTTATCAAATAAAATTGGCAGCTCAGTACATGCAAGCACAAAAGCTTCAGCTCCTGAATCAGCAAATCCTTCAAACTTAGCCACATATTCATCGATGTTTTCTGGATACTTATTAGCCTTAACTACATCATAAATTAAATACATTAAATCAGATTTATCATCTTCACTAAGCTCTAAGACCTCAATACCTGCAGCCTCTAATTTATCCTGGTATATCCTAGTGTTAATAGTAGCTCTTGTAGCTAGAACAGCAACCTTCTTGTGTCCAAGATTTACAATTTCTTCTACGACTAAATCAAGCATATTTAAAATTGGTATATCAATATCCTCAGCTAAATTTTCATAGAAATAGTGTGAAGTATTGCATGGAATAACGAGGAAATCAGCACCAGCAACTTCTAGCTTATTAGCCATATCTAATAAGGTAGGCACAGGAGATAGCCCACCATCGAGTATACTAGCAGTCCTATCTGGAATTTGTGGGTTGTTGTCAATTAAGACATGAATATTTTCTTGATCTGTCTTAGCATCACTGTGATTTAATATTTTTTGGAAGAAATCTACAGTCGCCTGTGGTCCCATTCCTCCAATTACACCAATTGTCTTCATAATTTTCACCTACTTATATTTTGGATAGTATTTCATTGTGGATAGTTTTCTACGTATAGATAGTATAAATCTCTTCAAGTTGCTAGTTGCAGCATATTCTAAGTGATAGTATGACTTACCTTCATTAAGCAATCTAGAAACCTTATCTTTTAACAAAGGAGCACAATATTTCTTAAGAACAGATTTTGCCACGTAATACCACAAATGCTCTTCCGTATGATTGTAATAAGGATGCTCTTTATTATAGATAAGATCATCGACTAAGTAAGTTACAAAATTATTCCCAGCGGTAGTCATGTAAAGGGAAGAAGCGCCTTGACGTAAATTAATTTCGAATACTTTATATTCACCAGAACGAGAATCATATTTAAAATCAAAATTTGCAAACCCTCGATATCCAATAGCTTTTAAGAAAGACTTCACCATGTCAGTAAGCTTACTATAATCACCACTAATTAGCGCTGTATAGTTACCGATATCTCTTGGAAGTACTTCTTCGAGTGCAGTTTGCGCAGCATGGGTCATCCACACTTCACCACTACTACTAACATATGCATTGCAGACAAACATTGCATCTTCATCACCTGGGATGAAGTCCTGAATTATAAAAACATCATCATAATCACTTGTATACACTAACTCTAATGTTTCTTTTAGCTCGGCTAAGCTATTAATTTTATAAGCCTTCTTATAGCCTTCAAAATTTAAAGAAATCCACTTACTGCTATTACTTGGTTTAGCAATGACAGGAAAATCTATGTCAAAATCTACTTCCTTATAGTTATCCTTGTCTACTAAAATAGTCTTAGGGTAGGTAAGACCAAACTCTTCGCAAGTCTTGTAGAACTCATTTTTATTCTCTAGTCTATCTCTTAATTCAGAATTTACATAATTGAAAAGGAAGTATTCACTTAGCACTTCTGCATTATCTATGATTAAACTACTGTAGTAATCACTGCAAGAAATTAATAATAATTTAGCACCATCCAATTCAGCTACCAATTCTAGTAAAGTTCCAACAAAAGTATCGTCTTCACTAAATTTTGCTTCTGTAATTACTTCAAGAAATTCCAAGTTTTCGGTCAAAGCCTGCCTGCTCATTCCAACTGCAATACTTGAATAGGCATATTCTTTATTAAAAGAAGATGCCACGCCATAAGCATTCCAATCAGTCCCTAAAATTACAGGAATGAAATCTTGATTCATCAAATTTTTTGAACTTAAAACTTCCAAATGCGCCCCCCAACATTTAAAATTCACTGAAATTATATAGAATTTGCGGTTTCTTAACGTATATTATAGTAAAATTATTTCTAAAGTACCTTACTTATTGAAACAAGTCATTTGTGACTGTAATATATTTGTTACAATAAGAAGTAGAATTACAAAATTTTGGAAAAAAACTATGTCAGGAGTGATGCATATGAATAATCCTAATGAGAACCAAAACCAAGGAAATAGTAATAATCCTTACAACCACGAGGATAGTAGAAGAAACTACGACCAAGAGGGTCAACAAAACCCAAATCAGCAATATCAAGATAATCGTCCTAATGAAGATTATAGACGTAATCAATATGCTGACCAAGGAAGAGACCAAGGTAGAGATCCAAGAGACAA
>CAZVJQ010000020.1:9067-12687 GCA_964627125.1 uncultured Fastidiosipila sp.
TGGGTGAAAACAACATTAAGTAAACAACCAACAGATGTAGTTGTTAAGGCTAGAAGATCAAATAACAAGTTTGTTTGGGTAGTTGTAATTGCTATCTTTGCAGTGTTACAAGCTTTAGTAGGATTATTTAATTCATTACAGTTTGCTAACATAGGAGGAGCTGGATACATTGTAGGAAGCTTCTTCATGGGAATCTTACAAGCAGTAACTTACATGATTGCACCTGCAGTAGTTATTTTACTATCTCAAGTTATCGCTAAGAAATTTGATGCTAAGAGATGGTATGAACCACTAAATGGAGCAGCAGCAATTCTTTTCCCAAGAATTTTAGCAGCACCTCTATTAATGATTTTTGGTAGTTTCTTAAACCCATTTACAATTTTCTTAGTAAACTTAATTTCAGCAGTAGTTGGAACATTAGAAATTCTACTAGTTCTAAGAGCAATTAGAGTAGACAATGAGAAGAATAATAATGAATGGATTACAATTGGTCTATTAATCTTATTCTCAGTTCTAGCATTAGCTAATGGATATGTTTCATTAGGCGTACCTGTTCCAAACATTAACAACATCTGGGACTTATTCTAGAACTAAATCAAAGATATAAAAAATTGCGAGTTCTCATATAAAACGAGGACTCGCATTTTTAATGTCTGAAATAAGCTTATGCAAAAACTATGCTCTTACATTCACTAGCTTTTCTACTTTCATTGTACCTGCTGTGAAACAGACAAGTCCCATTGCTAAGATTATTAGTATGTTAGGGAAGAGTATGGCTTGATCTAAACCTTCCATCATCCAGTATGCTGGTGATATTAGCCCTATGTATTCCCAAACTCCACCAACTGAAACTCCTAATATTGCTGCATAGACTAGAGCGAATCCAACTGTAGATAGTATGATAGAGATAGCTGTTGTATCTTTTACTAGTCTGAAGATTAGCATAATAAATCCAAATTGGAATACAACCATAGCAGCTAAGTATAAGAAAACTATGTGGTAAGTATCGAGCGGGACATCATATATAAGTGCCGGAATCAGAGCGGATACTGCTGCACTGAATAAGTAAAATAGTCCATATGCTGTTAAGAAACTACTTAATACAACTCTACCACTAGTTTTGGAAATGATACTTCTCTTAAGAGTTGAATTTTGTCTAAGAGTGTTCAATTCATTACCAATAATACCTGCTGAACCTAATTGGATTAGTACTATCATGAAGGAAGCCATTAAGTATTCTGTTGGTACTGCATCATCAGATCTAATTACTTGAGCTTCAGCAACTGTTTCAAAATCTAATGTTATACCTAAGTCTTGCATACCTGCATGAAGGAGGGCTTTGGCCGTAGCTGAAACTAAATCTGACTCTAAAACTATGTCTTCAGTTTCACCACTGATACTCTTACCAACAATAGTTGAGTTCTCTGGGAAATCGGCAGGAATTTCGTAAATTACTCCTAAATCTCCACGCTCTAATTTTTTGCCACTGTCTTCAAGTTCAGATTCATCTATGAATAATTCTTCTAGATGCTCATAGTGCTCAAAATTCTCATTAATAAAATCTGAGTTATTGATAATTACACTTTGGCTGACGCTCGCTGCATCTGCTGATATATTACTTAAGGTTGTTGTTAGCACGAACATAAATGTAGGTACTACCAAAATTGTTATAAGAATGATTGGTCTTTTAAGAATGCTCTTTAAGTGAAAGGCTGTTGTTCTAATATATTCTCTCATTATCCTTTTACTTCCTTTCTTTTTGCTACGCCAATTGCTATTAGCATCATGACTAAGCCGAATGCTATAAGTGCTACTTGTATTATCAAGTGTTCTTGTGCTAAGACATTACTTAGTGAGTAATCATTAATTGGATCTTGGAAAATTCTCCTTAATGGATTGCTGCTCATTAATTCCATGAATGGATTACCGGTGTTTGCATCTGCTGGCATCATTCCTAGCATTAAGTAAATGACTAATGCGAATGTGTAGAACATTGTTACTACTTGTGCAGGGAATATGCTGTTTAATAACTTGAATACACTTAAGAATGCGAATGTCATCGCTGCAGCTATAAATACATACACTAGGAAGTTTCCTGAGAATAATTCTGGATAAATAATCTTCCATAAAACCATGTAGATAGTGCTTAAAATTGTTCCAGTTATGGTTTGTGAAGTTAAGCTATAAGTAATTTGCTGCCATGGTTTAAGTGGAGCAATACTAGTTCTCTTGTATAGACCTTTTAATTGCTCTTGTGATCTCATGTTAGATTCTTGACTGGCTAACAAAATACAAATATATAATAGACCAGATGTTGCACTTACTTGTAGGGGGCTAAGTGCATTAGGAGTTTCAAATACTTGTCTATCTACATTAAACTCTTGATCGAACTGATCAGAGCTTAAGAGGACTGCTGCTATTGCCTCTCTTTCTTCTGAGCTCACTTCAGTATTCATAATATTATGCAATTCTACTTCTTCATAAATGAACTGTTGGTAATCTTGAATGAACATTTCCAAGAAACTTAAGTCAGAAGAGGATGAATTTGGAGCGGCATGAATATTAATTCTATTTTCTAGTAAATTTTCGCCATATCCTTCTTCAATTTCAATCCTATATGTAGCTGTCTCAGCCTCTTCGACTTCGAAGAAATCTGCTGCATCTTCGCTGTTTATGACATCTACTAAAATTGTAGATAAATCACTATTGTCGTTATTTTCTACAGCGATACTAATTGGATCAAATTCGAAATTATCAGTTATGCTTGAGGTACTTATGATTCCCATAAATAACATTAATATGAATGGAAGTATTGCATAAACACCAATTAATTGCGGCCACTGTTTCCAAGAAATTTTCTGGTCAGTTTTAAGGTGTGTTAAAAACTTTCTCATATGCGACTCCTAATCTCTTAATCTTTTACCGGTAAGTTCAAGGAATGCTTCTTCTAAGCTGATCTGTTCTTTAGCTAAAGAAACTATTTCTACATCTTCTTCACGTAAGAATGCTAATAAATCATGTGAGTTAAAGATGTCTGGGTCAACTAGTAAATGATATTCAGTGTTTTCTTCAGTTACTTGTGAAATACCTGGAACTTCAGTAGATAGCCTATTGTTGAAAGCTTCATCTTTCTTCATAGCAGTTTCAAGTCTCCACTTAACTTTATCTTGGACGAGAGCTTTAATCTCAGCTTGAGTTCCGTATGCTACTTGCTTACCTTCATCTAGAATGAAAACTCTATTACAAATTGCTTCAACTTCCTCCATATAGTGAGAAGTGTAAAGGATAGTAGTTCCATATTCCTTATTCATGTTTAGGATAAATTCAAATATGTGGTTTCTAGATTGTGGATCAACACCAACTGTTGGCTCATCTAAGATTAAAAACTTAGGTCTATGTAAAACAGCTGCTGCCACATTTAGTCTACGCTTCATACCACCTGAGAATTCTTTAACCTTCTTCTTGCCAACATCGCTTAAACCAACGGTAGCCAAAGATTCAGTAATTCTTTCTTTAAGGACTTTTCCAGATAAACCATATAGTCCACCGAAGTACTCTAAATTACTTTTGGCATCAAGCGCTTCAAGCAGGGCAATTTCTTGTGGAACGAAACCGATTTG
>CAZVJQ010000020.1:12787-26342 GCA_964627125.1 uncultured Fastidiosipila sp.
GAAGAGACCTGAGTCACTCCATGAGCATGACTTAAGTCACTGTTTGTTTGCTTTGGCCAAAGCCAACCATGCCACCCAAACCCACATAGTCGCTATGGCACGAACAACTAATATTCTTTATGGTAAAATTCCATTAAGAAAAGCATAAAAAGGCTTATATTTTATAGAATATATAAACAAGGAGAAAGTATTAATGGCTAAAGAATTAGAAGCGAAAATTTCTAAGAATCATGTAGTTGAAGCAACAATTGATAACTTTACTTATAAAATCGATTGGACTAAGAGGAAGGCAGTTGAAGAAAGAGAAGGAGCATCCCCAGGAAGCGTGTTATTAACTTCATTAGCAGGATGTAATTTAATCACAGCACAATCTTTCTTATTAAGAGCAAAAGTAGAATATTCTATCTTAGAACTATCAATGGAAGCAGAATATGAGGAAGAAGAAGAGCATACAGTATTAAATGCAGAAATAACAATGAAAACTGATGCTAGCTTAGATGAAGAACAAGAAGTTGAATTAATCAAATTTATTGATAAGTACTGTACAGTTTCTAGAGTCCTAGCAAGAGGAAATAACATTAACTTAAAAGTACAATATGTATAGAAGATAATTAAAGGGAGTAAATTACTCCCTTTTTTGCAGTTCAATTTTTATAAAAGATTATTCTTAAATGCAAATATCGCTAACTGCGTCCTATCCCTTAAATCTAATTTGCTCAAAATATCTGTAATATTATTTTTTACTGTTCCGACAGAAAGATGCAACTCATCTGCAATTTCTTGATTGCTTAGACCCTGGGCAATTAAAATTATAATCTCTAGTTTTTTCTCAGTTAAGTCGTAAGCTTCATAGTCAAAATCATTATTATCTTCTTGGGTTTGTTTCGGAGTCAATAAGTGTTTTCCTACCTTAGAATCCAACACGATGTTCCCTGACATAGCAGCCTTAATACCTTCATAAATTTGTGTATGATCTTGATTCTTTAAAAGATATCCAGATGCACCATAGTTCATAGCCTGGGAGATATAGTCAGTATCTTCAAATGTAGTAAGCATGAGAATTTTAATATTTTCATCGTAGTTCTTAATTAATCTACAAGCTTCAATACCATTTATTCCTGGCATTCTTATATCCATTAGAACTAGGTCCACATCGTTATTTTGGCAAAAGTCCAAAGCCTGCACACCATCCCCAGCTTCACCCACAACTGTGATATCTTCTTGACTGCCAAGTAATACCGAAAGAGCTTGTCTGATTAATCTTTCATCATCTACCAAAAGCACATTTATATCCATATTAAATCCTATTCAAAACAATTCTAGTTTTAAAACCATTACCAGATGAACTGATAATAGTGACAGTAGCATTGTTTAATTTAGCTCTTTCTTTTAAACTCTTAATTCCAATGCCTTCTTCAAGTTCATCAGTTCCTATACCATTATCTTGCATAGTGATGATCACACTTTCTAAGTTGAAGTGAAGAATAATTCTGAGCTCATCAGCATTTGCATGCTTACTTGTATTACTCAAAAATTCTTGTATAGCTCTATAAACAAATTCTTGTTGGCTAGGGTTTAGCTCCCACAATGGTTCATTAGAATTAAAATAGATATCTAGTGGTGTAGAGCTTCCATAGTTAGTTGTTAGAGTAGATAATACTTCTATAAACTCAAATCTATTATAATCCTTGGGTTTAAGGTTGGTTATAGCTTGTCTGACTTCATCTAGATTATCTCTTGTGAAATCTCTTAATCCCAAGCTCATCTGAGAGGCTGTTGGAGTAGTATCTTCACTAAGTTTAGCAATAGCTTCCAGCTGAATAATTACAGTAGAAAGAGTATGTCCAACTGAGTCATGTAAATCTCTAGAAATCCTATTTCTCTCTTGCATGGTGTACATTTCCTTGCTGCTCATTAGACTTGAATTAAGAAGAGCAGAAGACTCTTTTAATTCTGACGCTCTCGTTAGCATTACATACTTTTCAGCATTTAACTCTTCAACTAAATCATTTATTAGTAAGTAGGCAATATAAATTAAGCTAAGGGCAATGAGCACAGCTAGTTCAAACCAAGGAATTGGCCATAGAACAACTAATATGGCGATACTGAAAATAGCTGTAAGGTAAACTCCAATTTGATTACTAAAGTAAATATAGATATCTCCAATAGCTAGTGGCAGTAAGAATAATAGTGAATTTTCTCCATATAAAAGAATGGGTACAGATATTATTAAATTAGCTATTGTTAGAACTTGGTGCCATTTTTCTATGTTAACTGCGAACCAGTTCACTTGAAATAAACTTACCCAAAGTAATATTACTAGCAAGAACAATCCATCACTAAGTATTTTAGGAATGCTCAGAGCTAGACTTATACCAATGAGTAAGTATTTAATTCCAAGTAATAGCTTCTTATTATCCATAAATTAAACTTTATCTTTTGAAAAATCTATCAGTAAGTTATCTGATCCTTTAATTGTAAATTCTCTATATGCTACACCACTTGCAGATAGCATTCTCTTAGAGGCAATTGTTGAGTCAGTTTCAGCATATTTATCTGAGATATAAATAATTTCAGATATACCAGACTGAATAATAGCCTTAGCACATTCATGGCAAGGGAAGAGTGCTACATAAATTCTACAGTCCTTTAAGCTTGTACCTGGGTTATTTAAAATAGCATTAAGTTCAGCATGGCAAACATATGCATATTTTGTACTTAAGAAATCACCCTCACGTTCCCATGGGAATTCGTCATCATTTATACCGATTGGGAAACCATTGTAACCAGTACTAATAATTTTATTTTCAGTACTGACAATACAAGCACCAACTTGAGTATTTGGATCTTTAGACCTCTTAGCTGCTAAAAGGGAGACACCCATAAAGTATTCATCCCAGGAAATATAATCTTCTCTTTTTGACATCTTGAAACCTCCAAAAAATATAGCCTCAAATTAATGAGGCTATTTTATATTACTTTATATTGTTAGAATTCGCTATGAATTAATGATTATCTATATCCATTATTCTCAGCATAGTTTCTGTAGTAACCAGGAATATCATCTGTGCTTAGATAATTTCTATCACCATTCTCTCTTGGAGTACGGCTAGGAGTTATTGGGCTACCAGCCTTGAAGTACTCTGTATAAGAAGATTGTCCATCTTCAGCCAATAGACCAGTAGTCATATTAACTTCTAATTCAACTATACCTGCTGGTTGTACCCAATCTGCAGCTTCTAAGTCTCTATGAGCAAACTTCATAACGTTATTACTCATGTAGTGAATCTTTTGAACTTCTAGATATCCATTAATAGAAGTTTGTTTAATTCTATTGTCAAAACCAAACCAGGCAGCAGATGTATAGTAAGGAGTTTGGTGAACGTTCCAAGCATCGATATAATCATCTGTTGTACCAGATTTACCTGATGTTGCAATTTCATCACCATTCTCATTAGTAATTCTATCTAAGTAATTCAAGGTACCGTTATAACCTGAGTTATTTGTTTGTGAATAGAATGCTGATTCCATCATTCTTTGGACCATGTAAGCTGCTTCAGCTGAGAATACTTGTTGGTAGTTAGGATTGTTCTCTAATAAAACATTTCCATTACTATCCATGACTCTAGTATAGGCTTTGGCCTCGGAGTATAAACCACCATTAGGGAAGGTCATGAAAGCATTTGCAATTTGCAGTGGGGATGCACCATAGGAAGTAGCACCAGTTGCAAGAGCAAGTCCAACAGGGTCATTTGTTAGGTCGATACCTAACTCGTATAAGTAGTTCTTAGCTGTATCTACACCAACTTCATGCAAAATCTTAACGGCAGGAACGTTGTTCGAAATCTTAATAGCTTCTCTAGCTGTCATATCTCCATAGAAATCTAGGTAAACGTTTTGTGGCCAAAGATTATCTGGGTTGTGTATATCTAAGTAAACAGGCTCATCCTTAATAACAGTAGAAGGTGAGATTAAATCTAAATCAAGGGCTGGAGCATATACTGCTAATGGCTTCATAACAGAACCAGGCTGTCTCTCTATATCTGTTGCTCTATTAAGAACTAAGTTTGCACGTTTCTCGCCGAACCCACCTTGCATAGCAACGATAGTATTATTCCTATTATCTAGGACAACTATACCTGATTGAGGAACTTCAGGAGCATTAGCGTAGACATCTTGATTTAATTGGAAAGTGTTTGGATCCATGAATAATTCATCTAGATAATCTTGTAGTTCAGTATCTATAGGAGTATGGATATGTAAACCACCATTTTGAACCATTTGGTAAGCGACATTTTCTGGATAACCAGCTGCAACTAAGTCAGCAGTTACTTGTTGAATTACAAATTCTTCATAGTATGAGTTAACTGATGTTGCTGAAATATTATCATCTGGGCTACTGTATACAAGCTCGTAGTTTAAAGCATCTTCAAACTGGTTTGCTGTGATTGAGCCAACTTCAAGCATGGCTTGTAGAACATTTCTTTGTCTTCTTTGGCCATTTTTTCTACCAAGTTCAGTTCTAGGATTATATGCTGATGGACTCTGAGGTATACCTGCTAAGAGTGCAGCTTCAGCTAAATTAATTTCACTGGCTTCTTTACCGAAATAAGCCTTCGCAGCAGATTGAACACCAATATAGTTATTACCCATAGGTGCTAAGTTAAGGTATAGACCCATAATTTGAGCCTTAGGTAATTGCTCTGTTAAACGAACAGCTCTATACCACTCTTGAACTTTACGTTGGTAAGAAACCTCATCGTCACCTGTAAGCATTTTAATTGTCTGTTGAGTAATAGTTGAACCACCATATGCAGATTCACCGACATTAGCAACAATGTTAATAACAGCACCAGCGATACGTCTTGGGTCAATACCGATGTTTGTGTCAAAGGTTCTATCTTCAATTGCGATGAAAGCATCATCTATAAAGGTATCTGCAACATCTTGGTATCTGATTAGCTCACGGTTAATATTGCTACTACCTGTAAGGGCAGCCATTTCCTGGCCATTCGCATTATAAATATATGATGTTTGCTCATTGATTGTTAGTAAAGAAGTAGGAACTTCTCTTGCAGTTGAAATATAACCGACTAAAACACCTATTAATCCTGCACCTATTACTGCGATAATTATTACAATTATTACTAGGAAAATCATTACGGTTTTGGCTGCAAATTTACTTGCAAGACCAGGTAGGGTGACGTCACCTGCAGGCACACTTGGTCTACCAGATACTTCATTACGGAGAGAATTCTTAATGCTATTCATCTCGCGTTCTTCGAGTCGTCTCTGGCGCTCTTGGTTATAGGCAAGTCTCTTTTCTTGCAAACTAGCTTCATTCTTCCTGTTACTTTGGCTAGTTTTTCTATTATCATTATTTTTCATTTTATATCCTCTTTTGAAGCTTAAGCTTAGTCCAAGTATAACTTAATTTTATTTAGAGTTAAATCCTTAGACAAGCTAGAGTAATACCCATATATACTTTAATTCATAAAAGTTAACGGTAGATTAATTAAATATACATGTAAACACTGTAATTATATAAGAAAATCAATATTCATAATTAACTAACACTCATAAAATTATTAATTGTTATAATTTACTTTGTTGAAAGAAATATTATAAGCGAGATAGAGTCAATTATCTGTAAATAAATGATTCTAAGAAATTAGTGAGGTAACATGCCCGAAGAACATATTGAAATTGTAGGTATATTAGCAGCAGACGGAAGAAATGGTAGAGTAATCCCTGAGGGGAAAGCTACAGACATTCGTTCTGTTACTATATTCCCTGAAAACTTGAATGGTGCGCCATTTGGAATGAGAGTTGTAGTCGAACTTACATCTAGCCCAGACTCACCTGATCCACTTGGTAAGATAATTGAAGTTTTAGGGGACCCTGCGCGTCCGGATGTTGCCATGGAAGGTATTTTAAGAACTTATGGATTATCTGAAACCTTCCCAGCAGATGTATTGGCGGAGGCTGAAAATGTTCCAGCAAGTCTAAACCAAGAAGATATTGATAAAGAATTAAAACGTGGTAGAAGAGATTTAAGAAGTCTAACAACTATTACTATAGATGGTGTAGATGCCAGAGACTTAGATGATGCTATCTCTATTCAAAAGGACCAAGATGGTAGCTATACCTTATATGTTCACATTGCAGATGTTACTCATTATGTAAGAGAAGGTAGTGCAATGGATGATGAAGCTCTAGAGCGTGGTAACAGTGTTTACCTGTCAGATAGAGTTATCCCAATGCTTCCACCAAAATTATCTAATGGTATTTGTAGTATAAATCCAGGGGCAGAAAGATTTGCTATGACCTGTATGCTACGTTATGACTCAAGTGGTGTATTAATCGATGGTGATGTTTTTGAAAGTTTAATTATTTCGGACTTAAGAGCCGATTATGACTCAGTAAAAACTTCATTAGAAGAAGAGCCTGCAGAAGGTTATTCAGAATACATGAATGAGTTGAATTTAATGCAAGATTTAGCAGAGTTATTACACCAACAATCTGTTAACCGTGGTGCATTAGAGTTTGACTTCCCAGAAACAAAAATTGAAATTGATGCAGAAGGTAATGTTGCAGATGTTAGAGCAGCAGTAAGCTCATTCACTAATGAAATAATTGAACAGTTCATGGTTGCTTCTAACACATTTGTAGCTAAGAAATTTACTGAATTAGAGATGCCATTTATCTACAGAATTCATGATTTGCCTGACACTGAAAAATTACAAAAGTTTAGAGAAGTATTGAAAATCGTTGGTGGTAAAAACATTAGAATTAGTGATAAACCAAGTCCAAAAGAGCTATCCTCAGTTTTAGATGAGTTGAAAGATATTCCTGCAGGTAAAACTTTGGAAACATTGCTGCTTAGGTCTTTGGCAAAAGCTATATACTCCGAAGAACCTATAGGACACTTCGGATTAGCACTTGAAGATTATTCACACTTCACAGCTCCAATTAGAAGATACTCAGACTTGTTTATCCATAGAGTAATTAAAGGCTTTTTAAGAAGACAAGTCAGAAAAGATCTTTGGACTAAGGCAGCACCTGAAGTATCTAAACATGTATCTGATACAGAAAGAACTGCAGTTTTAGCTGAAAGAGACAGTGTAGATCAAAAAGTTGCTGAATACTATTCAGATAAAATTGGTGAAATCTATACAGGTGAAATCACAGGCTTCGTTGGTGCAGGTATGTTTGTTATATTACCGAGTACTGCAGAAGGTATGATTCCATTTAGAACTATGAATGACTACTATGTTTACGATGAGCTAACTATGACAGCTCAGGGTAAAGATAAGAAGAGATTATTTACTGTCGGAGATAAGGTTGAAGTTCAATTAGCAAGAACAGATGTTATTAGAAGACAAATTGACTTAGTACTAGTAGATGAAGAAGATAGTGGACGAATCGATAGAGATTTCGCTCGTCAGCAATCTAACCGCAGAAATCGTAACTCAGATAGAAATAATAAGAGTAGAGGTTCTGGTAAGGGTAATAGTAAGTCCTCAAATAGTAAATATAATAAGAATAAGAATAAGAAGCGCAATAGGTCTTCAAATAGAAATAAACGTAATAAATAATCGATTAAGTACAGATGAAATTGTCAAAACTAATAGATTAGTAGATAATTAGATAAAGAAGTTTGGAGGAGTAGACATGAACGACGAGACCACAAGATTTGATTTTAACCTCGAAAAAAATGCGAAGGTGAATGAAATATTAGATACAGTATTTAAATCACTGGAGGAAAAAGGCTATAACCCAATTAGTCAATTAGTTGGTTATTTCTTATCCGGTGACCCAACATACATTACTAACCACAATAACGCTAGAGCAGTTATTAGAAGATTAGAGAGAGATGAAATTTTAGAAGTAATCTTAACTCACTATATCGACACCAATTTCGATAAAGAATAAAATGAAGCGTTATTTAGCAATAGACTATGGGCTTGCTAGAGTAGGTATAGCTAAGAATGATATATTAGGCGTATCTGCTCATGGAATTGAAACTATTAAATGGAATGGCAAGAATAACGAGCCTGTTATAAATAGGATAGTTGAATTGTCAAAAGAGCTAGGTGTGGAAGAATTTGTAATTGGTCTTCCACAACGAACAGATAATAAACCTAGTGAAGCTGCAGAAGGTGTTAAGGAATTTGCTAGACAGCTGCAAGCTAAGATTGATTTGCCTGTTAATTTCCACGACGAGCGTTTTACAACAGTTATAGCTACAAGATATTTACAAGCAGGTACCAGTAACAAGAAAACATACAGATCTAAGGTTGACCAGGTAGCAGCAGAGATAATACTTCAGAGCTTCATGGATAAACTTAGGTTTGAGAAAAACAAGGAGAATTTTTAAATGACAGAATCAAATGATAGAAAAGATTTTGATGAAATTGATGAACTCGAAGAGCTCGATGAGATTGAAGCAACTGAAGAGCTAGAGGATGTCGAAGAATTAGATGAGTTAGATAAACCTACATCTGAAGAAGTTATGGCTGAAATAGAAGATATTTTAGGCGATAGCGTCGATCAATATGCAATTATCATGGAAGATGAAGAGAGTGGTAATGAATTTACTTTCTATCTAGTAGATGATTTTGAATTTGAAAATGAAGTTTATGCAATTTTAGTAAATGCCGAAGAATCACCTGAAGCAGTTATTGCAAAAGTTACTACAGATGAAGAAGGAAATATGGGCTTCTCAACTATAGTAGATGATGAATTCGATAGAGTTGCAAGCTTCTATGAGATGCTAGCTGAAGATGAAGAAGAAGATTTATAAATCTAATTAGACTGAGGCTATTATGACAAAAGAAGATAAGGAAAAGAAAGCAAAAGATAAAGAGAAATTGCAAAGAAAATCTGCAAGACGTAGATCTAGACAAGACCAAGATCAAGATCTATTAGTCATTCAAGATTTAGACAATGCTAATGAATATTTCTTTTATCAGATAGATGCATTTAGACTTAATAATGTAGATTATGTTTGTCTTGCTAGTTATGAACCAGATTTTGGTGACCACACAGAGCCAGAATTAGTCATCATGAGAACTAGATTAGATAATAAAGGAACAAGACTATATAAATCTATAAGAGATACAAGTGAGTTAGAGTCTGCATTTAATGCATTCTACGAAAGGATGGAAACTGCGATAGATTAGTCTATCGCATTATTTTTATGAACAATAATAATCAGAAGCAAAACTTAAATCATAACCCTGGTACGAACCCAAATCAAAACCAAAACCAAGACTATAGAAGATTTGATACAGCCTACAGAGCTCCAATTAATCAGATGCCAGGAAGACCTGCTAATGATGACGAGCTTTATTATAGGAAGAAAGGATTTGATCTAGGTACAATACTATGGCCATTCTTGATGGTTGTTGTTTATTTAGCTTCAAATCTAATTGTGAGTTTAGTTGTTCTATTTGTACGTTTGTTCTCTGATCCTGTGCTTTTGCAAGAGATGCAAAATGTAATAGATAATAATCAAGCATTCATGCAATTGTTATTGAATCTTTTAACTGAAGATTTCGTACTAACTGCAGCTATTTATTCAGTTCTTCAAATTATTATATTTGTAGCTTTCTTAATGTGGAGAAATAGACGTGAGGAAAACTATGTATTGAATGAGAGATTCGGTGGTTTATCTTTAACTGCATCAATCTTCATAGCTCTTGGTAGTTTAGGCTTATCTCAAATGTGGATGGTATTTGCTCAATTCTTATCAGAACACTTGAACTTCTTTGAAAATGCAGTCAATCAGTATGGTGAAATAACTGTTGTATTTAGTGCTGATAATGAATTTATGTTAATTCTATCAGTCGCTATTTTAGTTCCTATAGCAGAGGAATTATTATTTAGAGGAGTATTGCTAGGTGAATTAAGAAGACTCATGCCATCTTGGGTAGGAGTAGTAGTAGTTGGTGTATTATTTGGAATATTCCACGGTAATTTAATACAAGGTGTTTATGCAGCAGGTATTGGTATTATCTTAGGTCTAGTTTATGTTTGGACTGACTCAATCTGGTCATCAATATTAATGCATATAGTATTTAACTTCTTCGGTGGTGCCTTACCATTAATCCTTGAAAAACATAATGTTCTTACTATGGATGAAGAGACATTAGGGTTAATAATGCTAGTGTCATACATTATCTTCATGATTTTAGGATTAATTTTCTTCATCCTAGTATTTAGAAAAAGAGGCGAAGAGAAGAGAGTTGAACCTATGGTTAAGAAGCAGTACATAGATGCTGGTGTGAATCCAGAGGTTCAAAATCCTAACGTAGATCCTAGAAATCAAAATCCAGGACAAGGTTATTAAGAAGTAGATTATTTTTAAGCAAAGAGAAACCCTGAAACATTTGTTTCAGGGTTTTGTCTTGGTGGGTAATACTGGACTCGAACCAGTGACCTCTTGCGTGTCGAGCAAGCGCTCTAACCAACTGAGCTAATCACCCGTATAAATAATTTTTGGTTAGAATTAATTTAAAACTCAATTTGAGATAACGAGAGAAAGTATAAGTAATATAAGTTTAATTGTCAATCACTAAATTTTTGTCAGTAGGATGAGGTAGTTATTCTCACGTATTTAGTGCAATTTCTTACAACTAGTGTTTAGCGAAAAATCGTCTTTTTGCCCAAGTATATATCAATGAATATCTGCTATACTTTTAAACTGAATTCCTCTGAAGAAAGTTGGATAAATATGAGTACAAGCAAGCAACAAGAAAGAATAAAAATAATGGCTTTGACTGCTTTGTTCATAGCGTTAAACATAGTGTTTACAAGACTATTGTCTCTAAATTTAGGATTTATTAGAATTTCTATGGGTATGATCCCAATACATATTGCAGGATACCTGTTAGGGCCAGTTAGCGGCTTCCTAGTAGGATTTACAGGAGATTTAATAGGCTACTTCATCAATTCTACAGGTGGCCCATTTAATATTTGGATTACATTAATAACAGGTTTAAGAGGATTAATAGCTGGATTAGTAGTACTAATGTTTAAGAAGAAGATCAATATTACATCAGTTATTGTATCTAATATTTTCACAACAGTAATTTGTTCAATAATATTAATGGGAATTGTACTGTCAACTATCTTAGGTTTAGGTATACAGGATTATTTAGCTCCTAGAGCTGTGGGAATAGTCTTACAAAATGCAGTGTTAACAGGAATTGAAATTGTTTTATTACCTGCATTAATGTCGGTAAAAAACTATTTGCCAAAAGATAGAACAATAGAATTTAGGAAGAGAAGTATTATTGATAGACCATAGAATGTGCTAAGATATTTAATTAGAATTAGTTGAAAAGGTGATTTAAATGAGTAGTTATAATTTTAAAGCAATTGAGAAAAAATGGCAGAAAGAGTGGGACGAAACTAAAGTTTTTGCAGCTGAAGATTATTCAGATAAACCTAAGTTTTATGCATTAGTAGAATTCCCTTATCCATCAGGTGCTGGTCTTCATGTTGGGCACCCTAGATCTTATACAGCAATGGATTTAATTGCTAGAAAGAAAAGATTAGAAGGTTATAACGTCTTATATCCAATGGGATGGGATGCTTTTGGCTTGCCTACTGAGAATTATGCTATTGAGCACCATATTCATCCTGCTAAAGTTACTGCAGATAATGTGGCTAATTTTAAAGCTCAATTACAATCCTTAGGACTATCATTTGACTGGGATAGAGAAATTAATACAACAGACCCAAATTACTACAAATGGACACAATGGATTTTCACTCAACTTTTTAAAAATGGTTTAGCTTATAAGAGCAAAATGGCTGTTAACTGGTGTCCAAAGGACAAGGTAGTTCTCGCTAATGAAGAGGTTATCGACGGTGAGTGCGAACGATGTGGAACATTAGTTGAACATAAAGATAAAGAGCAGTGGATGTTGAAGATTACTGCTTTTGCCGATAGATTAGTAGCAGATTTGGATGATTTGAACTTCCCATCTAGGGTTAAAGCTCAACAAGCTAACTGGATTGGTAGATCTGAAGGTGCTCAAGTTAAATTTGGTACCAATGTAGGTGATATTTTAGAAGTATACACAACAAGACCTGACACTATTTATGGTGCTACTTACATGGTCATATCACCAGAGCATGCATATATTGAACAATGGGCAGATAAATTAAAAAATATTGATGAAGTTCGTGAATATCAAAAATTTGCTGCAAGTAAGTCAGATTTTGAAAGAACTGAAATGAATAAAGATAAAACAGGAGTGAGACTTGAAGGTGTTTCTGGAATTAATCCATTGAGCAATGAAGAAATTCCTATATTTATTTCAGATTATGTTTTATCAACTTATGGAACAGGAGCTATTATGGCTGTTCCTGCTCATGATACTAGAGACTATGAATTTGCTAAGAAGTTTGATTTACCAATTGTTGAAGTAATCAGTGGCGGAGATATAAGTGAAGAAGCTTATACAGACACAGATTCAGGAATTTTAGTTAACTCAGATATTCTCAATGGTTTTGAAGTAAAAGATGCAATTGAAAAAATAATTGCTCACATGGAGGAAACTGGGATTGCTAAGAAGACAATTAATTTTAAATTAAGAGACTGGGTCTTTAGTAGACAAAGATATTGGGGTGAGCCAATCCCTGTAGTGCATTGTGAAAACTGCGGCCAGGTGGCTGTTCCTGAGGATCAATTACCAGTTGTTTTACCTGATGTAGATTCATATGAGCCAACAGATACTGGTGAATCACCATTAGCAGGTATTAGAGATTGGGTTGAAACAACTTGTCCTGACTGTGGTGGATATGCTGAAAGAGAAACAGATACTATGCCGCAATGGGCAGGGTCATCTTGGTACTACATTAGATTTATAGATCCACATAACAACGAGGAATTAGCAGCTAAAGATAAAATTGATTACTGGTTGCCTGTAGATTGGTACAACGGTGGTATGGAGCATACAACCTTGCACTTATTATATTCACGTTTCTGGCATAAATTCTTATATGACATCGATGCAGTAAATACTAAAGAGCCTTATGCTAAGAGAACTTCTCACGGTATGATTCTTGCAAATGACGGTAATAAGATGAGTAAGTCTCGTGGAAATGTTGTTAATCCAGATGATATTGTTGATGAGTTTGGTGCAGACACAATGAGGCTATATGAAGTATTCATCGGTGATTTTGAGAAGACAGCTGTTTGGAATACTGAGAGTATTAAGGGTTGTTTCAGATTCTTAGATAGAACTTGGTCCTTGCAAGATATGCTAATTGATGGTGATGAATATAGAAAAGATACTGAAACTATTATTCACCAGACTATTAAGAAAGTTACAGGCGATATAGACAGTCTTAAGGGTAATACAGCTGTAGCTCAGATGATGACTCTCATCAATAAATTCTATGATTTGGGTAACATTAATAGAGCCGAGTTAAAAACATTCTTGCTCTTGCTAAATCCATTTGCTCCGCACATTAGTGAAGAAATTTGGGAAATTCAAGAGTTTGGTGGAAAAGTGACTGATCAGCTTTGGCCAACGTA
>CAZVJQ010000020.1:26442-33042 GCA_964627125.1 uncultured Fastidiosipila sp.
AAAACCTTCATTTTTGAAGGTTTTTTTAATATTGAGTTTAAATCCCATGTGCTATTATTTTTATATTCGATAAAGAAGGACAGAAAATATATATGATGAATAAACTCTATGTATCAGATTTGGATGGGACTCTTTTGACTCCTGGGGGTAAATTATCTGATTTCACTAAGGAAAAATTAAATGAGTTGATTGCGGATGGACTTAATTTTACAATTGCGACTGCTAGATCTGCCTCAACTGCTGTAAAAATATTAGAAGGTGTTAAGTTCAACTTACCAGTAATTCTAATGAATGGTGTAGTTTTGTATGACACTCAGAAGAATGAGTATGTATTCCAACATGGTTTTGAAGATGATGATGCTAGAAAATTGTTAGAGATTCTACATGCTAAGGATTTACCTGCCTTTGTTTATACAATTGAAGATGGGCAATTAATTTGCTACACACAAGATGATTCCAAATTAACTGAAGAGATGCGTGTATTTAAAGATGAGAGAGTACATGACTATGGTAAAAAGTATACTTACTTCGATAGTTATGAAGAACTAATGGACGAAGAAGTTATTTATATCACTATGCTAGGTGATTATGAAGAGCTTAAGAGTATGGCTGTAGCTATTGAAAGTATTAGTACTGTTGAATCAATACTTTATGTTGATGTTTACACTAATGACTGGATTCTAGAAATCCACAAGCGTGGAGTTGATAAAGGTGTAACAGTTGAATGGCTTAAAAATAGTATTAATGCTGATGAATTAACTGTTTTTGCAGATAATACTAATGATTTACCAATGGTAGAAATAGCGGATCTTGCGATGGCTGTTGAGAATGCTAATGATGAAGTAAAAGAAGCTTGTGATGTAATTATTGGTAGTAATAAGGATAATTCAGTTTTATATAAATTAATTGAGCTTGTTCAATAAAACCAAACATAATAGAATGATATTATATTGTTTAAACTCAATATTCTTATTGAGTTATTAGAAAAGAGTGAATTATGGCGATTATAGATCTTACTGAAGCGAAACAACGTGGTGCTAGAAGTTTAGGAGCTGTTTATATACAGAGTCAACCTCAAATCAGAAGTGGAAAGAAAGATGATTTCATGGTTGGTAGATTTGTAAACAAGGACCAAGATGTTGAGTTTAAGATTTGGGAAGAAAGAATCTATAGACCTGTGCTAGAGCATGGAACTGGGGTATATGAAGCAGAGGTAGTAGGTTCTGAATTTAACAATCAGGTTTATTTAACCGTCCAAAGAATAGAAAAACAAGAAGATACTTCAATTGGGAAGCATGATTTCTTACCAAGTGTAAAACCTGGAAAGGTTGACCAGCTTTGGAAAGATGCAACAAGTAGATTAAGCGCTGTTGGTGTATCTAAGGAATGTTGGGTATTAATTGATAAGATAGTTAATTCTCCAATTATTGGAGATAGATTCTGGGTTGAAGGTGCTGCAACTAGCCACCACGATAACCTAATTGGAGGTTTAGCTCACCACTCAATTAAGATGCTAAAATTACTTGCTGTTTTAATTGAAAATGATGATTACTTAAAAGAGCATGCTGACTTATTAACAATGGGAACATTGCTGCATGATATTGGTAAGGTTTTCGAATATGATGATTTAGAGATGGCTCAATATTGGTACTCTAATCATAGAGCTAGAGGTATTGAATATATAGCTGAATTTAGAGATGAAATCATGGCAACATATGATGAGCGTTTCTATAGACAGTTACAATCTGTAATTATTGGTCACCACGGTGACTATGGGGATAGACCTACTACTGTAGCTTGTGCAATTGTTCATTATATTGATACTATCGAGAGCCAGGTTACTGACTTAATCCAAATGGAAGAAAAATCATCAGACAAGAGAATTTTTGTTAGAGATTGGGGTTATTTGGCAGGTTTGAATTATTAATTTAATTCTAGATTGGAATAGGTAATTAGATGAGACTTGCGCATTTATCCGACTTACATGTTGGTAAGAAATTCAATGAATTATCTTTATATGAAGATCAGGTAGTTATATTCAAACAGATACTTGATATTATTAGAGATAATGAAGTTGATTATGTTCTAATTTCTGGCGATGTTTATGATAAAGCGCAACCATCTGCTCAAGCTGTTTCTATGCTTAGTGATTTTCTCTCTGAGTTAAGTAATATTGCTTCCAATGTAATAGTGACTGCAGGTAACCACGATGCACCTGCAAGAATTGCATACGGTAGAAGTATATTTGCTAAGTCATCTGTATATCTTTCGGGTAAGCTTGAAGGTTTCCCAGAAGTTCTTCGTTTCTCTGATGAACATGGAGTAGTAAATTTTGTTTTATTACCATTCTTTCGTTTGCATGAAGTTAGATCATTATTCCCTGAAGTGGCAGAAGAGATTAAGACTTACACAGATGCTGTAAGATTTTTATTAAATGGCTTAGAGTTGCCTGCTGATGAGCGCAAGGTAATTTTAACTCATCAATATTATGCTGGAATTGATCCAGTAATACTATCTGATTCTGAAATGGATATTATAGGTGGACTTGATGCTATAGATGTGCGAGTGCTTGAAGGCTTCACCTATGCTGCTCTTGGTCATATTCATAGACCGCAACGTTTACTACAAGATAATTTTAGATATGCAGGTTCTCCTTTAGCTTATTCATTTTCTGAGATTAATCAGGTGAAGTCTGTTCCTATAATTGATTTGGATTCGCGAGTTGATGATTGCGATGTTCGTTTAGCTCCATTGAAACCAGTGCGTGAAGTTAGAGAGCTGTCCGGCAAGTTTATAGATTTGATTGAGGAAGCTAAGACTGTTAGTCCTGAGAGGCGAAATGATATTTTGCGCATTAAATTGACAGATGAAGAGCGACTTATTAATCCTATGCGTAGGCTACAAGTTTATTATCCAAATATAGTTCATTTAGAATTTATTAAAGATAGAGTAGATGAGACGCTGCTTGGAGTTGAATCCCCTGAAGAGTTTGCTCAAAAAGGCACAATTGAATTATTTACACAATTTTATGAGAGTCAAACTAGTAGAAAATTAAGTGCTGAAGATGAGGCTCGCTTAGAAGATATATGGAATGAATTATTGCTTAAACAAGAGAGAGAGGTCAGGGAATGAGACCACTCTATCTTGAATTATCTGCATTTGGCCCATATGCTGGAGTTGAAAAATTAGACTTCACACAATTTGATGAGAGCAATTTATTCTTAATTAGCGGAAATACTGGCGCTGGTAAGACTAGTATTTTTGATGCTATAACTTTTGCTCTTTTTGCTGAAGCTAGTGGCGATACTAGAGAGAGAAATAGTGTTCGTTCTGATTTTGCTGATACGGATACTCCTACATATGTTAAATTACAATTTTCTCAACGTGGGGAGATTTATGAAGTAAAGAGAAGCCCAGATTATCGTCGTCCTGCAAAAAATGATGCTAGTAAGATGGTTAATCAGGTGGCAAAAGTCGAGTTGACACTACCTAATCAGGAGCAGATTGTCAAAATTAGTGATGCTAATAGAACTATTGAAGAAATCATAGGTATGAACTACAAGGAGTTTAGACAAACTTCCTTGATTGCTCAGGGGCAGTTTACTGAGTTACTACAATCTAGTAGTAGAGAGCGATCTGAATTATTTAGAGAGTTATTTCAAACTGAAACTTTAAGTGATTTTCAAGGGTACTTGAATGACAAAAGAAGAGAAGTTCAATCTGGATTAGTTTTACTTGAGTCTCAAAAGGCAGGGATTGTATCTGAGCTAGGTGATTTATTTGAGTATTATTCAGATTTGGATGCTGAAGATATTGAGAGAAGAATTGGTAGTTCTGAGTCGGACTCTGAGATTAAAGATTTCTTGCTTGCTGCTGTTAGTGTAAGTGAAAAGGAGTTAATTGAATCTGAGCTTACTGCCGGTAAATTAGGAGAAGATAATACTAAAATAACTGATGAATATTATAAAGCTGAGAGTGTAAACAAGTTGTTTAATGAGCAGGCTGAGCTTCAAAATAGATTAGCAGAATTATTAAATCAAGCCGCTACCATTGACGTATGTCAAGAACGTTTGGCAGCAGCTAAGAAGGCAAGTAAATTAGATTACTCATACAATAATTTTACTAACACTAAAATGGATTTAACTAGTGTATTAGATGAACAAAAAATTAATGCGGAAGCTACATCTAAAGTTGTTATTGATTTAGAGGCAGTTGAATTTGCGTACAAGGAAGCACTAGAGAAGTGGCCAAATTTATCTGAATTAGAAAAAAGAGTTGAACATTTTGAGAGAATTCTGCCTGAGTTAAAGAGTCTAGAATCTAATATTGATGAAATTCAGCTTATTTCTAAGAATATTAGGGAAATTGAGCATGCTAAAGAAGAAGTTCTAGTTAAGAGTGAGAACTCTAGAAAAATTTCTAATGAACTTGAAGAGAAGATAAAAGGTGAATCTGAATTAAGAATTAAAAAAATTAATTTAGATAATTCTCAGAATGAACTTAAGCATCAAATTGCTGAGTGGAAGAAGGCTCAATCTAAGTTAACAGAGTTAAATAGTGAGAAGGTTCATGCTAAAACTTATTTTGATAAATATAAGGTAAAACAAGAGGAAGCCAAACGATATAGGCATCAAGCCGATCAGATAGAAGCAGTATTTTTGTCGAATCAGGCTGCTGTTATTGCTCAGAGTTTGGAGATAGGTGAGCCTTGTCCAGTTTGTGGATCATTAGAACATCCAAACATTGCAGAATTTTCAAGCGAAGCTGTTAGTGAGCTTATGTGGCAAGAAGCTAGACAAGTAGCAGATAAATCTAAGAACGAGAAGGATGATTTTTCCAATATGTTTAATGCAAGTAGTGAAAAAATTAGATCCTTAGAGGCTGGCCTAGTTGAAACATTGAACTTGTCTGAAGGAGATATCGATTTTGAAGAAAAAATATTAACACTGGGAAATGAATTGGAGTCCAAGTCGAATGATCTTGGTAAGCAATATAAAGAACTTGATGTAAATATAAAATCGATTGAGGAAGCTAAACTAAAGCTTGAAGAATTAACTAAGAAACTTGAAGATCTAGAAAATAAGGCTAATAACTTTAGTACTAATAAAGATGAACTTGATAAACGTTTGATTAGCCTTCAAGCAATCGTTAATAGTGCCAAGAAGAAATATGAGGGACTTAACAGCAAGGATGTAGATAAGAGCTTACAAGAGCTTAGGGTGGAAATTAGTGAGGCTAGGGAGACTTTTGCCAAACTGGATAAAGAACGAGAAAGACTACTGGAAGAACAATCCAGGTTAAAGGGAAGTGCTGAAAATCTAACCGTCCAAGTAGAAAGAACCAAAGCTAAATGGCTTGAAGTGGAAAATATTTATGAGACTAGTTTAGAGCAAGCTGGTTTTGTAGACGATGAGGCTTATCTAAATGCCAGATTATCTGATGATGAACAAGGTAATATTGAAAGAAGAATAAATGCTTACAACTCTAAAGTAGAACAAACACAAGCAAGATTGAATACTCTTAAAGAAGCACTTCTTGATAAAGAAGAAGTCGATTTAGAAGCAATAAACTTGAGAAGACAAACTGTTGATAAAGAGTATAAGGATGCCTTAGAAAAATTAACATTAGCTAGAACTAATATTTCTAATAGAGAGAAGCAGTATAGCGATTATGAAGTGCTCGAAAATAAATTGACTAAAGCACGTTTTGAGCTGGCATTCTATAAAGATATGTACGATGTGGCTAGTGGAAATTATAGATCTGCGGCTCTTAGAATTACCTTTGAACAATATGTTCAATCTTTCTATTTTGCTAGAGTATTGTCTGCTGCCAATAGACGTTTGCTAAGTATGAGTGCTGGTCGCTATAGACTCGTTCATAGAAAAGAAGCAAGTAGTGGCGGAGGACAAGATGGTTTAGAAATAGATGTTGAAGATAGTTACACAGGAAAAAGTAGAACTGTTAAAAGTCTATCTGGTGGTGAAACCTTCATGGCATCATTATCTCTTGCATTAGGATTGTCAGACACTATACGTGAACAAAAGGGTGGAATAGAAATTGATGTAATGTTTATCGATGAGGGATTTGCGTCTCTCGATTCAGATGCACTGCAAAGAGCAAGTAAGATGCTAAGTGATTTATCTCAAGAGTCATCACTTGTTGGAGTAATATCTCATGTGTCTGAATTGAAAGATAGCATAAATCAGCAAGTTCAAATCATAAAAACTAGAGTTGGAAGTCATATTACTCTGGGCGATTAGATGGGTAAACTCTTGAGTTTATATTATGCTCATAATTCTCTTTTCTTCCAGCAACAATTTTTGCAATCATATCTTGTAATTTTCTAATATCAGCAATCCTTGGAATATTCTCAATGTATATATGATTATCATATTCATTATGGGTAGGATAGTCTGAAATATAAATATCATAGCCAGTTGATTGAAATACGTCTGTATCGATGCCAGGATCAGTATATATATCTATTTCAGTTAGGCTGCTGAGCTCGTATTGCAATATTGATTTCAGCATATCAGCATGTGCAAGATTTCTTTCACTGACTATTATTGCTCTGACAGTATAAATTTGACTTCTTAATTG
>CAZVJQ010000021.1:0-2954 GCA_964627125.1 uncultured Fastidiosipila sp.
TACACAATTGGAAATGATAAGGCAATAGGGTTCTCAACAGACAATGAGATGCCATTAACCGAAGTAGAGATACGTGAATTTTATATAGATGAGACTCAAGTCAGCAATCAAGAATTTAAAGAATTCGTAGACGCTACTGGGTATGTAACAGAAGCAGAAGAGTTTAAATGGTCATATGTATTCTATGGACTATATCCAGAAAACTCTGATAAGAAACATATAATTCAAAACTTAAGCTGGTGGTTAGCTGTTGAAGGAGCAAACTGGAAACAACCTGAAGGACCAGATTCTACAATTGAAGATAGAATGGACCACCCTGTAATACAAGTATCTAGAAGAGATGCACTTGCATATGCAAAATGGGCAGGTAAGCGTCTGCCAACGGAAATAGAGTGGGAAATTGCTGCGAAAGGTGGCACAGATAACACAATATATCCTTGGGGAGATGATGGTGAAGATATAAAGTACGAACATGCAAATACATGGCAAGGAGATTTCCCTAACGAAAACTCTGTAGAAGATGGTTTCTATGGTACTGCTCCTGTTAAAACATTCGAACCAAATGGATTTGGCTTATACCAAATGATAGGTAATGTTTGGGAGTGGTGCTTAAATAGACCAGATAATACTATTGAAGAGCAACTAGATCCGAAATCATTAATGGAAAAACTCGACGAAGATGAAAAGAATTTAGAAGGTAGCGATGAGTTCTTATATGCCACAAGAGGAGGATCATTCTTATGCCATAAATCATATTGTAGACGAGATAGAATTGCCTCAAGGAACAAGAATACAGGAAACTCAGCTACAAGCAACCAGGGCTTCAGATGTGTTAAGGATGTGTAAGACATGAGTAAAAAGAAACCAAATATTATTCTTATAACAGCAGATCAATTCAGATATGACGGAATTGGAAAACATAACAATCCAGTAATATCTACACCTACACTAAATCAGTGGGCGAGAGAAGGTATAGATTTCCATAATGCTTACTCTGCAACACCTACTTGTATTCCAGCAAGAGCTTCTTTAATGAGTGGACTAAGTCAAAAATCTACAGGTATTGTTGGTTATGACGAAAGAGCGGGAAGAAATTTCCCTGTGACTATGGCGGAAGAATTTACTAAACATGGTTACTATACGAAAGCTATTGGTAAAATGCACACTCATCCAAGAAGAGCATTGTTTGGTTTCCACCATATAGAATTGCATGATGGTTATTTTTATGACACCAGAAAACATAATTTATCTTACTCAGATAGTTATGAAGGAGTAGATGATTATCTACAATTCTTAAAAGATGAAAAAAGAGCTCCTCATGATATAACAGATATGACACTTAACCCTAATTCATGGGTTGCAAGACCATGGGCATATGACGAAGATTTACATCCAACTAATTGGGCGACAACGAGAGCAATTGATTTTTTAAGAACAAAAGATCCAACAAAACCATTCTTCCTATTCTTGAGTTACGTTAGACCACACTCGCCATTAGACCCACCACAACGTTATTTCGATATGTATTTAAGACGTCTAGATGATGATGTTGAACCTATCATTGGGAATTGGGCAAAGCCAAGCCAAACTAACCCTGTATATAGCTTAGATGCTCTCACAGGCAGTTTAGACCCTGATGACTATAGAGACATGTTGGCTGGTTATTACGGAAATATCAGTCATATAGATGATCAATTAAATAGATTTATTTTGCACTTACAAGAAGCTGGAGAATTAGAAAATAGTATAATTCTTTTCACATCAGATCATGCAGATCAATTGGGAGAGCATGGTTTGTATAGAAAAGGATTTGCGTACCAAGGTTCTATCCATATACCATTAGTCATCTATGATCCAGGTAGATGGCTAGGTCATGACATCAATAAAAATATTGATGAAATTGTTGAATTAAGAGATATCTTACCTAGTATGATTGACTTCGCCACAGGAGAGAGCATAGATAATATAGATGGAAAATCAGTTAAAGAGTTAATACATAATTCAAGTGATAATATTGTTTGGAGAGATTACTTACATGGTGAACATACATTAGGAGACTGGTCACAACATTTTATTTTAACCAAGGACTGGAAGTATATTTGGTTCTCTCAGACTGGTGAAGAACAGCTATTTAATATAGGCAAGGATCCTAAGGAACTTAACAATTTGATTGAGTCTGCTGATGATAAAATATTAGATGAATTAAGACAGTTACTAATTGATGAGTTAAAAGATAGAGCTGAGGGGTTTGTGGAAGATAATAAGCTAATAAGTGGCAGACCACTGAGATCACTTTTGCCAATTAACGAAGAGTATAAAATTGAGGGATTTAATAATTAATTTATTGTAGTAAAATATAGATTAGTTAAAGGAATTAAGGAGGCAGTTATGGAAAATAAAGGAACAATCCTAGTTACAGGTGGTGTTGGATATATTGGTTCACACACACTTATTGAATTGTATAATGCTAATTATAAGGCAATTGTCATCGATGATTTAAGTAATGCAAGCTTAAAAGCACTTAAGAGAACAGAAGAAATTATTGGTGAAGAAGTTCCTTTCTATGAAGGTGAAGTTCAAAATAGAGCTTTATTAGATGAAGTTTTTGAAAAATATGAAATCGATGCAGTAATTCACTTTGCAGGATTTAAGGCTGTTGGTGAATCTGTAGCCAAACCTATTGCTTACTATCAGAATAACTTGATTTCGACTTTGACCTTATTGGAAGCGATGCAAGATTATAATATAAATAATCTTGTATTTAGTTCTTCAGCTACCGTTTATGGAGTGGATAACGTGGCTCCTTTAAGAGAAGACTTGAGAACTTCCGCAACTAACCCATATGGTTGGACTAAGGTAATGATTGAACAAATTTGTAGAGATGTTGCAGTAGCTAATCCAGATTTCTCAGCAGTTTTATTAAGATACTTCAACCCAATTGGTGCACATCCATC
>CAZVJQ010000021.1:3054-32910 GCA_964627125.1 uncultured Fastidiosipila sp.
AATGCTTTTGAGAAAGCCAGCTCAGTAGATATACCTTACGAAATTGTAGATAGAAGAGCAGGGGATGTAGCTACAGTTTATGCAGATCCTGAACTAGCTAAAACTTTATTAGGTTGGGAAGCTGAATATGACCTAGAAACAATGTGTAGAGACAGCTGGAATTGGCAAAAGAATAATCCTAATGGATACGAGACTGAATAATATAAACAAAACACACGGGGATTCTTATGAAAAAATCTAATGATAAAGATTTCAATCTAGAAGATTTAGACAGAGAAGAAATCGATGATTCAAGTGAATATAAGAAAAGGGAAGTTGAACCTGATGAGACAGTCTGGCAAAAACCAGATACTATTGTTGAATCAGAGCTTAAGGCTAGTACACATAAATCTTCTGAAGACTTAATAAATAAAGCTGCAAATAGCGCTAGATACTCAAGAAATGCTGAAATAGCAAGAGCAAATAGAGAGCTACTAAAAGAGAGAAGAGCTAGTAGAAGAAATAGAAACATAATTACTTTAGCTGTACTTTTACTTTTAATGGCAGCTGCACTATTCTTTTTCTACTGGTACCAAGATACAGATCAAGACTGGCGAGATTGGCAAGCAATGCTATTCAATAATGTACAGACTGAAGACGAGAGTGAAAGTACAACTTCAGAAGAAGAAACTGAAGAAACAACCAGTACTACTACATATGAAATTGTTGAAGTACCTACCAGAGCTAATTGGGTAAATAGAGGTTCACAGGAATAGCAAATAATGTATTTATACTAACTCCATTCTATAAATTAGGGTGGAGTTTTTTCATGTTTTTCAAGCTGCAAACACAACAAAATTTTCGGTAAAATATGCATTCATTTCTCGTTTACAAACAGTTAAAAATCAGTATATAAATACTTCCTCAATATGTAACTTTTGAGAATTGACTTTATTTGACTTATAAATTAAGATAGTAATGGTTGGCACTCTGAAGGATAGAGTGCTAAAAATATGACAATATTTGGAGGCAAAATAAAATGACAATTAAACCATTAGGAGCAAGAATCTTAATTAAAATGGTAGAAGAAGAAAATCTAACTACAGCAAGCGGTATTGTACTACCTGAATCAGCAAAAGAGAAACCAGAAATAGCTGAGGTAGTGGCAGTAGGCGAAGGTGATGAGGATACTAAACTAGATTTAAATGAGATGTTAGGTAAGAAAGTAATCATCAGTAAGTACTCAGGTACTAAGGTTACTGTAGATGATATCGAATATACAATCGTTAATGCTGAAGATCTTTTAGCAGTTGTCGAAGATTAATTGAAAATTATAGAAAATAGGAGAAGGAAGATAATATGGCAAAAGAATTATTATATGGCGAAGATGCACGTAAGGCATTAGAGATTGGTGTCAATAAGGTAGCAGATACTGTAAAAATTACTATTGGACCTAAGGGTAGAAATGTAGTTTTAGATAAGGCTTATGGCGCACCTCTAGTTACAAATGATGGTGTAACTATTGCTAAAGAAATTGAGCTTGAGAAGAGAGATGAAAACATGGGTGCTCAATTAGTTAAGGAAGTTGCAACCCAAACAAATGATGTAGCAGGTGATGGTACAACAACAGCAACATTATTAGCTCAAGCAATTGTAAGAGAAGGTCTTAAAAATATTGCTGCAGGTGCAAACCCAATGATTATCAAAAAGGGTATTGATAAGGCAGTTCGTAAAGCTACAGAAGGAATTGCAAATACATCAACACCAGTAAAGAACTCAGATGATATTTCAAGAATTGCTGCAGTATCAGCTAATGATGAAGAAGTTGGTACTTTAATTGCTCAAGCAATGGATAAAGTAACAGCAGATGGTGTTATCACAATCGAAGAATCAAATACATTAGAAACAAACTTAGAAGTTGTTGAAGGTATGGAATTTGATAAGGGTTATGTTTCATCATACATGGCTACAGATACAGAGAAGATGGAAGCTAACTTAGATGATCCACTAATCTTAATTACAGATAAGAAAATTTCATCAATCCAAGACTTACTACCTCTATTAGAACAAGTATTACAGAGTGGTAAAAAATTACTAATCATCGCAGAAGATATTGAAGGTGAAGCTTTATCCACACTAGTATTAAATAGACTACGTGGTACTTTACAAGCAGTTGCTGTTAAAGCTCCAGGATACGGTGATAGAAGAAAAGAAATGCTAGAAGATATCGCTGTATTAACAGGTGGTACTGTAATTACTGATGACTTAGGTTTAGATTTAAAAGAAACTACAATTGACCAATTAGGTACAGCTAAATCAGTAACAGTTAGAAAAGATAGTACAACTATCGTTGATGGTGCAGGTTCTAAAGATAATATCGAAGCAAGAATCAGCCAACTTAAGGGTCAAATTGCTAATACAGAATCTGAATATGATAAAGAAAAACTACAAGAAAGATTAGCTAAATTATCTGGTGGTGTAGCAGTAATTAGAGTTGGTGCAGCTACAGAAGTAGAAATGAAAGAGCGTAAGCTAAGAATTGAAGATGCACTTTCTGCAACAAGAGCAGCAGTTGAAGAAGGTATCGTTCCAGGTGGTGGTACAACTTACATGGATATCATCCCAAGCCTAACAAGTCTATTAGATGAGACAACAGGTGATGAAAGAACTGGTGTTGCTATTGTTATTAAGGCTCTTGAAGAACCTATAAGACAAATTGCAATTAATGCAGGATTCGACGGTAGTGTAGTTGCTAATGAAGTCAAGAATGCAGATACAGGTATTGGCTTTAATGTTATTAGTGAAGAGTATGTGAATATGGTTGAATCAGGAATAGTAGATCCAGCTAAGGTTACAAGATCAGCATTACAAAATGCAGCATCTATTACTTCAACATTATTAACTACTGAAGCTTTAGTAGTAGATATCCCTGAAGAGGAAGATAATGCACCTCAAATGAACGGTGGAATGTACTAATTATCTAATTCAGGCAATTAATTAGTTAAATTGAATAATTACAAGGGTATATTCTCCTAGGTTCGCCTAAATTAATGAATATACCCTTTTTTTATCTCTTGTGAATATGATATTATTGACTGCATGCATATGTAGAATAATTATTTAATTGCTACAAATTTAATAATTATTTAATTAAAATGGTTTAAACTTTATACGAATTGAACGAGGGAGAAATAAATGCAAAATTATTCAAATTATTCACAAGATGTTTTTATAGAACAATTAGTTAAAAGAAAGAAAGGTCTTAAAGATTATCTAGTTATAGTAGGACTAGTCTTAGCCTATATTCTAGTTATATTTTTAGTACTAATCTTTTGGCAATATACAGCCTTCTTTGCACCAGTAATTATTATATTCCTAGGTTGGGGTGCTTGGTTACTAATTCAACGTCAGAATTTAGAATATGAGTATATTTGTACTAACGGTACTTTAGATATAGATGTTATTTATAATAAGAGCAGAAGAAAACGTAGAATGAGCATTGCAGCAAGTAATATGGAAATTTGTGCTCCAGTTACTGATAAGGATTATGACCATTACTTGAGACAAGGCAAGTACAAGAAAATGGATGTAACAAGTAACACAGGTGAAGAAGGAGTTTGGTTCTTCTCAGGAAGTTACAAAGAAGCTATGTATCTAGTAACCTTCGAACCAGACGAGAGAATTATTAAAGACTTGAAGAGACATAATCCAAGAGTAGTTAAATACAATGCTATCCAAGGATAATTTCTAAATATATTTAGATTAAAATTTTAAATTACAATTCTAGTTATTTTAAGTTAAGATAACTAGAATTTATTAAGTTTATAAACTAGCTAAATTACGAATAATAAAAGAGCAAATTAAGATTAGTTGGAGGAAATTTACGAATGATTGAAATACGAAATCTCGTAAAAAATTATGGAGATATAAAGGCAGTTGATAATGTCTCCTTCGATGTTAAAGAAGGAGAAGTTCTAGGTTTCTTAGGACCTAATGGTGCTGGTAAATCTACAACGATGAATATTATCGCTGGAGCTATATCTGCTAGTACTGGAACAGTAACTGTAAATGGTTTTGATGTTTTAGAACAAGCTGAAGAGGCTAAGGCAAGTATTGGTTATTTGCCAGAACAACCACCTTTATATACAGATATGACAGTTATTGAATATCTAAAATTCATTGCTGAATTAAAACAAGTACCTAGAGCTGAACGATTAGAACATATTGCGAAAATTATGGCTCAATTAAAAATATCTGACGTTAGAGGTAGACTTATTGGTAACCTTTCTAAAGGTTATAGACAGCGTGTAGGAATTGCCCAAGCACTAGTTGGAGATCCTGAAGTTGTAATTCTTGATGAACCTACAGTTGGTTTAGACCCTAAACAAATTCTAGATATTAGAAAAGTTATTAGAAATTTAGGTAAGAAGCATACTGTTATTTTATCTTCACATATTCTTTCTGAAGTTCAAGCAACTTGCGACAGAGTTGTTATTATCGCTAACGGTAAGCTTGCATATGAAGGTGAAGTAGATAACATTGGTGCAACAACAGATGGTATTTCTAAGATAGAAATTACTGCAAAATCCACAGGAAATAAAGTTGCTCAGATTCTAAAATCAATCCCTGGTATTGACAATATCAAATTAACTTCAAGAGATGATGTTTATTCAACTTACGAGTATGAGACTGAGGCTGACTTAGATCTTAGAGAAAATGTGTTTAATGCTTTTGCAAAATCTAACATTGCTCTGGTCGGTATTAAATCGCTAAATGCTAGTTTAGAAGATATTTTCTTAAGTGTAACTAGTGGTAATTTTAACGAAAGTAGGGAAGTATAATATGTCTAGAGTTTGGACAATAGCTAAACGTGAATATTTAGGTTACTTTAAAGTTCCAATGGGCTGGATTCTAGCAGCCATTTATTCTGCCGTAGCTGGATTTTACTATTCATTAATGTTGAGCACAGGTTATGTAGATACCTCAGCAGTATTACAATTTATTAGAGGTCTATTCTTTGTGATTATTCCTTTACTAACAATGAGAACATTCTCAAATGACCAAAGAGATGGAACCTTTATTCTATATTCAACATCACCAGCTACTAGTGGTCAGATTGTCACAGGTAAATACTTAGGAAGTTTACTAATTTTCTTAACTATTTCATTTATTAATATAATTTTTATTATAACTACAATCTTATTTGATGGAAATATAGATATTAAGTTCTGGGGAACATTGATAGCATTCTTGCTTACTGCTTTTGCCTATATAGCAATAGGTAACTTCACATCAGCATTAACTGATAATCAAATTATTTCAGCGACAATATCATTTGTTATTTTCATAGCATTTGAATTATTTAATTCTATTAGTGCAATGATAGGTTCTGGTATAACAAGTTTAATTAACAATTTAGACTTCGGAAATAATATCTCTGCAGCAGTGGAGCAGAACATTGGACGAGCTGTTACAAATGGTTTGAACTGGCTCAATCCTGCAAGTAAGTTAACTGGCTTTTACCAAGGTACTTTTGATTTAGTTTCTGTAATCTATTTCATTAGTCTAATTGCCATTTTCCTATATATTACCGCTCAAGTTATAGAGAGCGCACGTTGGAAGAAATAGGAGGTAGTCATGAGTAATTTAAATAGCGACAATAATAATGAAGAAATCATAGAAAATGATGATGTAATTGAAGTTAATACTGAAGAAGCAACTACTTCAACTACAGATAAAATTGAAACTAAAGAAACTGATACTAATACTGAAGATAAACCAGTAGATAGAAATAGTAAAATCAGAAATGCTGCTGTCTTATCTACAATCGTTTTTATTTTAATTTTAGTGTTAGCAAATGTGTTTATCGAACAAGCTTTTGGTAATCAACTAGAGTTTGACTGGACTCAGAACCAAATTACAAGTCTAGGTGATGTAAGTAAAAATATTTTAGAGGAGAATGAAACTCCTGTTAATATTACTGTTTTATCTACAAGAGAGAACTATGCAAGTAATATTGCAAGTTCAGGAGCTGATTTAAATTTCGTTCCTAATTTATTGAGTGAGTATGAAGCTAACAGTGGTGGAACTGTAAGTGTAAATTTCGTTGACCCAGTGCAAAATCCAGCTATTATTACTGAGCTTGATCCAAATGGCGTACACAACTTACAACAGTACCAAATAGTTATTAGTAATGAAGACCATTCAAAATTGAGAGTATTGTCATACCAAGATTTATTTGACTTACAAATGAATCAACAAGCTGGTGGTTACTACATTACAGGTTACACTGCAGAAGAAGCTATTTCAGGTGCTATTCGTTTCGTTACAGCTGAAGATACTCCTACTGTATATATAACTAAAGGACATGGTGAGACTAGTCTTACACAAGGATTCACTACATTTAGTACATTGCTAGAGCAAAATAACTTCCTATTGGAAGATTTAGATACTATAGCTCAGACTCAAATACCTGAAGATGCAGAGATGCTATTAATGGTAAATCCACAAAGTGACATAACAACTGGTGAAGTTGAGATGTATCTAAACTACTTAAGACAAGGTGGAAGCCTCTATGTTATTTCAGATTTCTCAACTGCTACTTTTACAAATTTAAATGAAGTTCTATTAGAATTTAATATTGCTATCACAAACGATAGAGTTAAAGAAAATGATACAGAGCTCCTTTATGCTGAAGATAATTACACATTCAGAGCAGATATATCAACAAATCCATTGTATCCAGAAGGTGCAGGATATAACTTTGCTTTGGCCACAAATGCGAGAGCGGTTACAAGTGCTAATAATGCTAGAGATTGGGTAGAAGTGACTCCTATCCTTCAAACATCAGATCAAGCTACAAGAGAGATTGCTGGTGATGCAGAAAATGAGTCTGTAGCAGGAACTCAAACTATTGCAATGTACTCTGAAAACAGTGGTTGGATTGATATGACTAACGTTACTGAACCTTCTAAAGTGGCAGTATTTGGATCTGCAAGTATGTTTAATGATTTATTCTTACAAACATTCCAAAATTCAACAGGTAACTTCACATTATTTGTATACTCTATGTTAGAGATGGCAGACATGATAGATAATCAAGCTGCAGATTTACTTATTGAGCCAAAACCTGTAGTTAGCTACTACATTGTTGCCCAAAGCGAAAACAGCATTCAAATCACTTCATTCTTATTGACATTTGGTGTTGCAATTACCTTATTGGTAATTGCTCTTATCATATACAGAAGAAGAGTCAATCTATAGATTAGAAATTGGAGTAATAGATGAAGAAAACTAGAAATTTAATAATTTTAGTTGTAATTTTAGTGCTACTAGTTGCTGTCTATGCAATTTGGCAATTAAGCAATAATCAAGAAGATGTAGATACTGACTCAACAAGTACTACAACTCAGAGTTCAAGCTCTGGTGGTAGACTAGTGGACGCTAGTGTTGATGAGATTGATGCTATTTCTATTCAAAATGAAGACTATAATTTAGAGTTTGAAAAAGTTAGAACTGAAGAAGAGGGTACTAACTCTGAGGGCGAAACTGTAGTTGAAGAAACTGAAGAGTGGGTATTAGTAAATAATCAATATGACAATGTGAGTCCTAATAAAGTCAAGAACTTAACTGAGTCTTTAATCAATGTAAATCTAAGAGATACTGTTGATACTGATGAAGACACTGACTTAACAGTATTTGGTATTGATGAAGATAGCCCAACTGCAATATTAACTAAAACAGATGGTGAAACTATTGAACTCGTACTTGGAAATGAAGCAACTGCTTCAGGCGCTGGTAATTACTATGTTTATAACGTTAACGATGACAATCTAGGTGTAAGTACTACAGTTGCAAATTACATTTTGGGCACTGAACTTGAACTACTTAATAACAGAATTTTTAATGCAATACCTCAAGATATTACTGGTTTCATTTTAAATAGAGATGATTTTGAATACAGTACTTTATTCTCAGGAGAGCCACAGTATCAGAATAATGATCCAGCTTCATATTACATGACATTCTGGACAATTAATGAGCCAATCACCTGGAAGGGTAATGATACGAACATTAGTAGATTAGTAAGTGAATTATTAAATGTTAGTGCGAATGAATATTATGTTTTAGATGAAGATACAAATCTTTCTAGTATTGGTTTAGATTCACCTCAATATGAGATTACTCTACAACATAGCTCACAAGATCCAAAGACTATTCTAATTGGTAGCGATACTGATAACTATACTTATGCAAGTATTAAAGATAGTGGACTATACTTTAGATTCTCTAGTGGTGCTTTGACCAGCATAGGTGCAAACATGTTAAGTTTCTATGAGTCATTTATAGCACTTCTTAATATCACTACAGTAGATAAACTTACATTTACAGGTCCTGATTTTGAATATGTTTCAAATATCTATTATCCAACTCCTGAGGAAAGAACAAGTGCTCAAGAGGAAGGTTTCGAAACACCACAAAATATCGCTGTATTTGAAGGTAGAGATGCAAATATAACAAATGATAGAAATGACAACTTATTTAGTCGTTACTATCAATCATTAATTGGTTTAACAATAGATGGATTTGCTATTGGTGAAGAAGTTGAATTGGAAGACCCTGTCTACACAGTAGTATACGAAAGACGTGGAGACAATGAGGATGTAAAACTAGACTTCGTAGAGAGAGATGCTAATAGTTACTATATCTTCAAGAATGAAGAATTCACTGAATTATACATTAACGACAACCAATTCACAGATGATAGACATGTTGATTCTCCAGGTGTATTCTTTGCAATTGAACAATTAACTGAAGCAATGGATGAACAAAATTCTCAATACATTAGTGAAGAAGAGTTTGAACAAATGAAAGTTCTCGTTCCTGTAGAGGAAGAAGAAGAGACAACTGATACAAGCTCAGATTCTGAAGAAGAATAAAAAGAAAAAATATTTTAGGAATTGATTAAAGCTCTAGAATTTTCTAGGGCTTTAATACTATAATGATAAGCATGGAAAATCAGGAAAACAAAAATTTCAATATATTTGAGAATATTAAGGCTAGTGGACTCATTAACATACTAGCTATTTTTACCCTTTTAATAATTTTAGGGACTATGTATGCGCTCTCTGAAATACCATCTAGCACATATTTGAAAGATGCTGACTCAAACCTTAATCAGCTTTCTATAGCAAGTGATATGCTCTATCCATTAGATGAGAATACTGCCCGTAATCTACATCCATTTAACACTAACCATAGTTTATTAGTAAGCAATAATCTTGTCTCATATATAGGACTTGATGGAACTAGCGAACAAGATATTTCTATACAAGTATCTCAGCCTCTAGTTTCTACTACTGATGATGCTGTTTTAATTTCTGATTTAAATGGTTTTAATTACTATCTATTCGATAACAATGGTCTAAAACTAAGTGGTAGAACAAACTCTCCAATAATAGATGCTGAAGTAGCTAATAACTCTTACTTTGGATTAATTCTAGATGAACCTAGAACTAAAGGTATGGTAAGACTATTTGATAATAATGGAGTTCATATTCTAGACTATCAACTAAGAGAAAGATTAAAATCTGGTTTCCCACTTGCATTGGAGTTTAGTCCAAATTCAGAGTTCCTGTATATAAATATTATCAATCTTGATAGAGCTAATATAAGCACGAATATTCAAGTGATTAATTTAATTGAATTAGAAATCAATCATTACACTAATATTTTAGAAGGTGAATCCTATCCAATAATTGAGAGTCCAAATAATGATGGGATAGTTCTTCTTAATTCAAATACATTCTTCTATACAGATTTACATGAAGCTAATGCAAGAATAGAATTTAACAGCATTTTAGATAGCACAAGAGATAGTGAGACGGTATCTTTCTTGGCTAAATTGAATGAACAAGATCCATATACACTGTTTTATGTTAACTACAATGATTTTCTATCTTCATCTAGAGAGAGTCTAGATACAAGCATTGAAGTAGGAGATAACCCTAGTTCTCTTATATCTAATTCTAGAAATATAGTAGTTGCTAGTGACAATGGAATTTATATTGTTCCAAAAAATAGCCCAAACAATGCGCAGTTCCAAGAACTTGGTAATTTTGAGATTTTCGAAATGCATTTTATCGAAGATAATCAGCTGCTATTAATTTGTAGTGATGGAGTAAGACTAGTAAATATCTAGGAGGATAAATGGAATTAGAATATAAATTTTATATAGATTTTCAAGTAGACAAGGAAGATATCCTTAATTCCTCTTATTGGGAGAAATTTAACTCCAATAATTGGGAAAGACTAGAATTAAATGCATACTACTATGATACTAAGGATGGCATGCTTGCTGCTGAGAGTTTCGCCCTTAGAATTAGAAACTCAGAACTAACAATTAAGGCTAATAGTGAAATTGAAGGTGAGCTATCTGCAAGACCTGAATGGAATATTGTCTGGCCAAGCAATGAGATGGATGTAGAAGAAGTACTGAATCTTCTTAAAGATGAATTAAATCCTAAGCAAGTAACTATTCTTAATGAAGCTAATTCTCGAGGCTTAGAAGTACAATATAAAACTGAAATTGTTCGTTATAGAAAGATTCTAAACCACAACGATGCTCAATTCGAAGTAGTAGTTGACTTAGGAACACTCTATGGTGGCCATCTATCTGAAGATTGTTATGAGATGGAAGTTGAATTCATCAGTGGAACAGAAGAAGATTTCCATAATTTTGCCTTAGAAACAAAAGAGTTTTTCGATCTAAAGCCTGGTCAAGAGAGCAAGATGGCAAGATGTGTCAAATTGAAAGAGCAATCTAAATTAGAAGAAAATAATTAGTAGAAGAATATATGAATATTGAATCTAATAACATTATAAAGAATGACTTAGATAGGGATTTTAATAATCTACTTACAGGTCTGAAGAAGGGTAGTGCATTCAACGAAGAATTCACTAAAACCATGCGTGAATACACAAATTCACTAGATATACATTTTGAATATAATCTTGAAGATTCATTAAAATTATCTATAGAATTACTAGATATTGAGAAGAGTGACTACATTCTTTTTCCTGCAGTTGGTCCTAAACAGCTTCCTGAGGTGTTTAAAGAGCATAATCTTATATTCGTACCAGTGCACCCAAGAACCCTTACAATCGACGTATTAGCTCTACAAAAGATATTGAACAGTCTTGACTTAGCATTGGCAAAACCAACTATCATCGCAATAGAAACTGCTGGATTACCTGCAGACTATTTGACTTTAGAAAAGATAAAAAATAAATATGATGCCAATTTAATATCCATAGCTAATACAGGACCTGGATCTTCAATTAACATGCAAGTTTCTAGTAACTTTGCAGATATTGCTCTTATAAATTTTAATGCTAAAACTTCAATATCTATACCAGATAATCAAGTTGCTATGATTTTTAATAACAATGAATACTCAGATGATTTAACCAGCAAATTAAATAGCTTCAATGCAATTATCTTGAAACACACACTCAGGTTATATCAAAATACAGAATCTAGGAAAGTAGCTGAAATTATTAATTTCCTAAACATGAACATTCATTCAAATATAGAAAAGATGCTTATCCCTGCAGCATTTGAATTAAATGGAAGCAATTTTTTCTTCTTTACTAATAATAAAGAATCAGCAGAAGAATTAAAAGATATTCTTGCTAGCGAAACAGATAAAACATTTACTGAAGGCATAGAATTCCTCGCGAACAATATTCTAAAAGAATATTATCCTGGATATAACAATCAACTAAATGAAAATAAATTAAAATTAGAACGGATTGTATCTATGCAAATTGATTCCTATGCGAAAATAGTTGAGATAAAAAATTTAACTGAAATAATAAATAAGTTTAATAATAGCTAAGCACTAATATATTGCTTAATAATTATTTAATCATTCTAGATTAACATTGTTATTATATATTGTTATACTAATTTAGATTTATTCATTGAGGTGAATTATGAAAGTAAAAAGAGTAATGGCAATGCTCATGAGTTTACTAGTAGTATGTACAGTAACAGCATGCCAAACAGAGGAGGAAGAAATGAGCAATTTCGTAGAAATAGTATTAGCAGAATCAGGTGAAGCAGCAGGTGGAAGTATTGTAGCTGAATTATTCCCAGATAAAGCTCCTGAAACAGTAGAAAACTTTAAAACCTTAGTAGCAGATGGTTTCTATGATGGATTAACATTCCACAGAATTGTAGAAGATTTCGTAGTACAAGGTGGAGATCCAGATGGTACAGGTACCGGTGGTCCAGGTCACAACATTAAAGGTGAATTTGCAAACAATGGATTTACCCAAAATGACTTAACTCACGTTGATGGTGCATTAGCAATGGCTAGAGCAAATCATCCAGATTCAGCTGGCTCACAATTCTATATCACTCTAGGTGCTCAACCATTCTTAGACGGTAACTACGCAGTATTTGGTGTAGTAGTAGAAGGTTTAGAAGTAGTACATCAATTAGCAGATGATTTCTTATCAGGTAAATACACATCTAACCCAGTAATGGAATCTGTAAAATTTGTTGAGAGATAGTTAATCCCAATTTATGATTAATCTAAGCTGACCCGTAAAAAGGTCAGCTTTTTTATATATTTAAATTTTGAAAATGTATATTGACAGGGAAAAACATATGCTATTATAGATATAATCTATATATTCATGAGGATGTCTAGCATATGAGAAAGAATAAACTTATAAATATTTTTGCTATAGTTCTAGGTGTTCTATTAATAGCATTTGCAATATTTTATCTTCTCGATTCTTCTTTTGGTACAAATCTTCGACATGTAGAAGGCAGAGGAGAGTTAACAGAGTCTATAGAAAATCCTTATAATCCTGAAATGATTGCTAATATTTAACATATAGATGATGGTGGTGCTACAGTTTCCTCAAGTTTAAGAGTTTCAATTACATATCCCGATAACAGTATCGATGGAAGAACAGTTTACTGGTATTATCCAGGGAGAGATATGACTGATACTGATTTAGTCTGGATTGATGAAGATAGTTTTGAATTAAGTGAAATAGAAGTAGATGTATTAGACAAATCCACATGGTATCACTGGAGACAAAATTAATACTTAATTGAATTAAGCTGCAAACATTAGTCTGCAGCTTTTATTTTTACTCACTTTAAAGTTTTAAGACACCAATTCATCTAACTGTTGAGTAATTTCTTCAAGTTCAAATCCCTTTTCAAAATACTCATCATTTAATTGCTCTAATTGAGCATTTAAATTAGCATATTCTTGATACTGCTCATGATCTCCACCAGATAAATTGGCACTTAATTCTTCTAATTGACTTTCTAATAATTCAATATCTTTTTCTAATTTTTGTAGTTTTTTAGTTAAATCTCGTTTGTTATTTCTAAGACCATTAATTAAGCGTTTGTCACTCTTATCGGCTATAGTCTTTTTAGCTTTTTCCGGCTGATCAACTTTAACCGCTGCCTTAGTAGCTAAGTTAGAAAAATGTCTATAAGATTCATAAGTTGAATATTGTTTAATTTCTTTATCAATAAACCCTAATACATCTAACTTGCATTTCTGAATGAAATATCTATCGTGAGAAACTGCAACAACTGCCCCATTGAAGTCATTAATAGCATTTTCTAAAACTTCTCTTGAGTGAATATCTAAGTGGTTTGTAGGCTCATCTAGATATAAGAGGTCTGGTTCTTCATGTAAGACGCATGCTAAATATAATCTAGATTTCTCACCACCAGAGAGCACTCTAATCTCTTTAAAAACATCATCTCTAACAAAACCATATCTCGCTAAAAGGTTTCTAGCATCTGTTTCAGTAAGTTGAGTTCTTTCTTGCAATTCTTCAAGAGCGCTCAATTTTTCATTAGGGAAGACAACGTACTGACCTAAGTGAGCAAATTTTATATCTCCTGCAACTCTTAATTTTCCCTCAAAATTTTCTTCATTCCCCATCAATATATTGAGCAAAGTAGACTTACCTGCACCATTTGGTCCTACTAAAACCTTCTTATCTGAAATCTTAATATTTAAATTCAAATCACTAAATAGTGGTTCTTCATCATCCCAAGCAAAAGTTAAATCTTCAGTTCTAATGATTACTCTATCGTCATCTCTATTATCATCTGTGGGTAAGAATTGGAAACTCATGCGCTTATTCTTATCTGGAAGTCTAGCTTTAATATCTTCAATTTGATCAGATAATTTCTTAACAACTTTCTCTCTTGCATGATATGAACTCATTTTTCTATGACTAAGAAGAGTTTGAGTTTTTTCTTCTTGCAACTCACGTTCTTTTTGAAGTGCTTCAAGAGTTTTCTCTTGTAGTCTATCTCTTTCTTCCTTTTGCACAAGAAAATCTGAATAATTACCCTTATAGGAAATTACAGACTTAGAATTTATCTCAAGAGTCCTCTTCGCAAATCTATCAATAAAATATCTATCGTGTGATATAACGATAACTGCACCCCTGTAAGAATTAATGAAATTCTCAAGCCATTCAAGTCCATCAATATCCAAATGGTTAGTAGGCTCATCCAGTAATAGTAAATCAGCATTTTCCAATAACTTCTCAGCTAGTAGAACTCTCATTCTTTCACCACCAGATAAGGTTCTTAAGGGTCTATCTAAAATCTCACCTTTAAGTCCAAGTCCATTTAAGGCTTGTGCTAAATTTGCAACGTATGAGTAACCACCACGTCGGTCAAAGTCATCTATGAGATTCTGATAATCTTTCAACAAAGTAGAATCATTTTCAGCACCGGGTTCTGCTAGTTTTGTAGTTAATTCTGCCATTTTAAATTCATATTTTTCAATAAAATAAGGGGAGAGCACAGGTCTATCTAAATCAACAAATTCATTCATTTGCTGAGACATATAGCTAACAACAGTATTATTACTTATATTTACAGACCCTGTATCTGCATACTCTAATCCAGACACAATTTTTAATAATGTAGACTTACCAGAACCATTTTCTCCGACAAGAGCTATATGCTCGCCAGCATGGACAGTTAAATTTACATCTTTAAAAAGAAGATCATTTTTAAATGATTTACTTAAATTTGAAATACTTAGTACGCTCATTAATTCCACCCTCATTAATTTCTAGAAGCATAGGTTATTTTATCACAGTAGGTTATAATAGATTAGTAAGTTAATTATATTTAATCGATATTCAAGGAGGCAAAAATGCTTAAATTTTCATATAAAAATGCTTTAGATTTCTTCAATGAAGAAGAGATTTCATTGATTGAAGAACAAACAAAACTAGCACATAATGTTTTAGAGAACAAAATTGGTGCTGGTTCAGAGTACACAGGTTGGGTAGAGCTACCACAAGCTTATGATAAGGAAGAATTCTCACGTATCTTAGAGTCAGCAAACTACATTAAAGAGAATGTAGATGTATTAGTATGTATCGGTATTGGTGGATCATACTTGGGTGCACAGGCAGCTATGGATGCTTTGACCAATCAATTTAGCTTAGGATTAAGTAAAGAAGAACGTACGGCTCCATTAGTAATTTTTGCTGGACATCAATTATCACCAAGCTACTTAGCTGAGTTAATTGACTTCATCCAAGATAAAGAAATTGCCTTAAATGTTATTTCCAAATCAGGTACAACGACAGAACCTGCAATAGCATTCCGTATTTTACGTAATTACATGGAAGAAAGGTATGGTAAGGAAGAGAGCAAGAAGAGAATCTTCGTTACTACAGATAAGGCTAAAGGCGCTCTAAAAGAATTAGCAAATCAAGAAGGCTATGAAACATTTGTAGTTCCTGATGAAGTTGGTGGTAGATATTCAGTTCTAACAGCTGTTGGACTATTACCAATCGCAGCAGCAGGTATTGATATTGAAGAAATGATGAGAGGTGCTGAGAGTGCAATGAATGAATTCTCAAACACTTCACTTGCCGAAAATGGCGCTCTACAATATGCAGCTATTAGAAATATTCTATATCGTAAGGGTTATACAACTGAAATTCTCGTAAACTATGAACCATCATTAGGAACATTTAGTGAGTGGTGGAAACAACTTTATGGTGAGAGTGAAGGTAAGGATCAAAAAGGTATTTTCCCAGCATCAGTTAAGAATACAACAGACTTACACTCAATGGGTCAATATATTCAAGATGGTAGAAGAAACTTATTTGAAACTGTACTATGGGTAGATAGTTCAGCAAGAAATGTTGAAATTCCAAGAGATGAAGCTAACCTAGATGGTTTAAATTATCTAGCAGGTAAAGATATGCAAGAAGTTAATGAGAAGGCTATGATCGGAACTATTTTAGCTCACGTAGATGGTGGTGTTCCAAATCTACAATTAACTGTTAGTGAAATTACTCCATTCACATTTGGTGAATTAGTATACTTCTACGAATTAGCATGTGCTGTAAGTGGATACCTAAATGCAGTAAATCCATTTAACCAACCTGGAGTAGAAGATTATAAAGTTAATATGTTTGCTCTATTAGGTAAACCAGGATTTGAAGATAAGAAGAAAGAATTGGAAGCAAAACTTTAATTGAAAATTATAATTTTATGGAGGCTCGATTTATGCAAGACTATTTTCTAAGTGAAGAGTCTAATAGAGCCTCTTTTTTATCCATGTTAGAAGAATATGGAATTGAAGCAAATAAGAAGTATGGTCAAAATTTTATTTGGAAGAAAGATCTTCTAAATAGATTTTTAAGCAAGTCTAAACTCGTGACTCTCAAAAATGTTTTAGAGATTGGGAGCGGCGCGGGGACTTTGTCCTATGTATTAGCAAGGAATGCTAAAAAATTAGTTTCTGTTGAGATTGATGAAGAACTAGGTACATTATTGAATGACCTGGGAAGACACTTGCGTAATGCAGAGTTTATAAATGCAGATGCTCGTACCTTAGATTTCAATGAGTTATTTACTGAAGAAGAACATGAAGATTTAACCTTAGTTTCAAATTTACCATATAACTTGACTACAGAATTGATTACTAAGGCAGTTAGAGAACTTTCTACTGCCAAAAATATGTTATTTCTTGTTGAAGATAACGCAAGTCCAAGAATATTAGGGGTTAAAGGTGATGGTAAGAGCGAAGTGCGAAACCAAGGCTTCTTATCTAAGTTCATCTCAACTTATGGTGTAGCAAAAACAGTTATGAGCGTTCATGCGAATGAGTTTTATCCAAAACCTAGAGTGAATTCAGAACTTATTTTAATTGAGAGAAATACTGATACATATGCCTATGAAGTTTTATTAGAGCATTCACAAGAGCTTGAAGATACAATTAAAACCGCATATTCTCAAAGAAGAAAAGCTCTTATCAATTGCTTCGCACCTAAAGGACAGAAAGCTCAAGTACAAGAATGGATACAAACTAAGGAATTAAAAGAAAATATACGTGCAGAAGAGTTGACTGCAGATCAATTCGCTGAATTAACTGTATTTTTAAATAATCTATAATTTTATTAATTGTAGATAAAAGTAATGAGGGATTTAAATGGATATAAGTAATGAACATGCAATTAGGTGGGTGGAAGGTCTCGCTAGAGTTACTCAACCAGATAATATTTACTGGTGTGATGGAAGCATTGAAGAATTTAATTACTTAGTTAATCTTGCAGAAAGAACTGGTGAGATTAGCAAGGTTAATCATCCTGAATGGCCAGGATCATATATTTATTCTAGTGAACCTCATAGTGTAAATAATGAGCAGGTAGATTCATATATTTGTACTGAAGTTGATAGCGATATTGCTGAATTTTCTAATTGGAGAAAAAGTAGTGAAATGCGCCAACTTATTGATTTAAGATTACACAACTCCATGAATGACAAGACTATGTATGTTGTTCCTTGCATGATGGGTAGTGAAAATTCTCCATTTAATAAGGTTGGAATTGAAATCACTGATTCACTTTATGTTGTAATTAACCTCCTCATGATGAGTACTGCAGGGGACAGAGTTTGGAGACATTTAGGTTCTTCAAGTGAGTTTTATAAAGGTGTTCAGATTAGTGCTAGTCCTGTGGGCAAAGGCTTACATGCGGTTTTCCCTGAAGAGAATTCTGTTTATTCTATTAATACAACTTTTGGTGGATACTCATTTATGCCTAAGAGTGCATGGTCACTTACTTTACCTAATGCGATTAGCAATAGAGATAAAGGCAATTTCTTAGCAGCCCACATGATGGTTCTTGGGATAGAAGACCCTGATGGAAATACTAGATATATTGCAGCTGCAAGTCAGTCACACAGCAGTAAGAGTATGCTTGCATCTATTAGACCACCTGTAGGAGTTGAGGAATTTGAAGGCTACAGATGCTTCACAGTAGCAGATGACATATCTTGGCTACATACAGCTCCAGATGGTAGTTTATGGGCAGTTAATCCAACTAGTGGTATTTATTCATCACTTAAATATGTAAGTGAAGAGAATAGACCTGACTTATTTGCAGATATTAAGTTAGACAGTATGTTTACTAACGTAGCTAAGAATCAAGTTGATGAACCTTGGTGGGTTGGTAGAACAGAAGAAGTTCCAAGTCAATTAAAAGACTGGAAGAATAATATTGTTTTAATTGATGAACATACAAACTATGATGCTATAGCTCCAAACAGTAGATATACAAAGAGATTGAATACTTCTAGTAATCCAGATAATCAGATATATTCTACAGGAGTACCTATTTCTGCAATTATCTTCATAACAGATAATCCTACAACTGACCCACTAATTGCTGAAGCAAATAACTGGGACCAAGGTATATTTATGGGAGCTAAGATTAATAGGCATATTAATAGAGAATTAGTACATAACCCTCTAGGCATACTTCCATATCTAAGTAATAGCGTCGGTGACTACATCGATAGATGGATCGAATTAGGTGAAAACTTAAGCAAGAAACCATTAATGTACACAGTAAACTGGAGTCGCGTGGATGATTTAAATAATCCAATCTGGCCAGGTCATAGAGATAATTTTAGAATTCTACATTGGATACTTGGAAGAATTAATGGTGAACATGAGCTTAAACCTAGTCTACTAGGTGGCTTACCTTACACTAAAGATATTAATCTTGAAGGTTTAGATTTAGAAACAGAAGATTTAGAAGATAATCTACTAGACATTGATATTAATACCGTAAGAACCGCTCATGAGAGTTTCAAAGACTTCTTAAATCAATTAAACTATGTACCAAATGAAATCTGGCTAGAATCTGATAGAGTAGATGGTTTGTTAGATTAGTTAGTCATTGACCAAACACAATTAAGTTAAAGGTAAATTTATGCAAGATAATTTTGTAGATATTAAACTAGAAATAATTAAAACAAGAGAAGATGCTCAGATGCCATTCTATGCAAACCCTGGGGATGCTGGGATGGACATTGTAGCTGCTGAAGATATTTTATTAAATCCAGAAGAGTCAGCTCTTGTACCAACAGGATTAAAACTTAATATTCCATTAGGTTTCGAAGTTCAAATTAGGCCAAGATCTGGTCTGTCACTTAGAACTAGATTAAGATTACCTAATTCACCTGGAACCATAGATTCAGGTTTCAAAGATGAATTGATGATAGTGGTGTATAATGCATCTCCAGAAAGTTCAAGTTACGAAGACGGTAAGTTAAGAGAATTAGATTTAAATGAGAAAGACAATCGAGCTGGCTCTTACTTAATCCGTAAAGGTGATAGAATATGTCAAATGGTATTAGGACGTGTCTGGCATGCTAAACCGAAACTCGTTGATTCTTTTACAAATAATAGAGTAATTGATCGTGGCGGTGGTTTTGGCAGTAGTGGAATTCACTTATAGAATTAATTACACACTAAATATATAGAGTTTGAAGGTAATAATGTTAATTTTAGGTATTGAAAGTTCATGTGATGAAACAGCAGCAGCTGTAGTTGAAGATGGTAGAATTCTTCATTCTTCAGTAATTGCATCACAAGCACAATTGCATAGTAAATTCGGTGGAGTTGTTCCTGAGATTGCTTCAAGAGAGCATATTAAGGCAATTACTCCGACTGTTAATGCTGCTTTGGCCGAGGCTGAGGTAACTCTAGATGACATTGATGCTATTGCTGTCACATATGGTCCAGGCTTAATTGGAGCACTTCTTGTTGGTGTTTCATACGCTAAATCACTTGCACTTGCTAGTGCTAAACCTTTATATGCAGCACACCATATTGCAGGTCATATTTCTGCAAATTTCGTTGCATTTCCAGAGTTAAAACCACCATTCGTCAGTTTGGTAGTTTCAGGAGGGCATAGTCACATTATTCAAGTAGATGATTATACTACTTACAAAATACTTGGTAGAACTCGTGATGATGCTGCTGGTGAAGCTTTTGATAAAGTCGCCCGCGCCATGGGTTTAGGCTATCCCGGTGGACCAAAAATAGATAAAGAAGCACAAACTGGTGATAGAAACTGGATAAGTTTCCCTGAGAGCAATATGTCAGGAAATCCATTGGATTTCTCATTCAGTGGTGTAAAAACAGCCGCTTTAAACTTGATTAATCAATTAGAGATGAAAGCTTCTAGAGAAAACTTGAATATTTGGGATAAATATTCTAGAGCTGATTTTGCTGCATCATTCCAAAATGCAATAGTAGAAGTATTAGTGAAACATACAGTTGCAGCTACTGAAGAACAAGGTTTAGACAAAATAGTCTTAGCAGGAGGCGTAGCAGCTAACTCTGAGTTGAGACGACAATTTAAAATCGCATGTGATGAACGTGGTTGGGAACTATTTGTTCCACCAGCAATGTATTGCACAGATAATGGACTAATGATTGCTTCATTAGGTGGCTTCATGGCTATGAATGATTATCCACTCGCAGACCAAAACTTAGATGCAGTAGCATCATTAAGCATTGAAGAATTCTCTAAGAGTTAATTCTTTATATATCTTGAATTGATAAATTTTATTCATACTAAGTAAATTCAGAAAGGGGACATATATGGCAAAATCCAAAGGAAATGGAAATAAAGTAGTAAGTGATAATAGACGAGCACGCCATGATTATTCTATTTTAGAATCTTTTGAAGCAGGAGTAGTTCTTAAAGGTACTGAAGTTAAATCTTTACGCCAAGGAACAACATCTTTGCAAGAGAGTTATATAACTATTAAGAATGGAGAGATGTTTATACTGGGATGGCATATCCCTCCATATGAACATGGAAATATTTTTAATGTAGATCCAACTAGAACTAGAAAACTACTAATGCATAAGAGACAAATCGAAAATCTAGATGCTAAAGTTGCTCAAGATGGACTTACTTTAATTCCACTTAGACTTTATTTCAAAGAAGGTAAACTAAAATTGGAACTTGGTCTAGCTCGTGGTAAGAAATTATACGATAAGAGAGAAGACATTAAGAAACGTGATATTTCAAGAGAGATACAGCAACAAATGAAGAATGCAAGTAGATACTAGATATTACAAAAATTAAGAATCGAATTAAGCTATGGATGAAAATTATCATTCATAGCTTTTTTGTTTACATTTTATATTATTAAGTATTAATGACTTACAAGACAGATGTAGCCTTTATTTTACTGATATTTATTCAACTTTTAACATATTATCCTTCATCTGTAATTTAACTAAATGATATCAACTTAACTATGCTATAATTAGCAAAAGGGCTAATTTGCCAATTATTATTTCGAAGTAGAAAGGTGGAATATATGCTATATCCTAAAAATACACTGAGTAGAACTGTTCATTCTCTTAATGGAGTATGGAACTTTAAACTAGAGGATAATTTACATCCTGTTGACGTAAGTAAACCACTACATGAACCTATAAGCATGTCTGTGCCTGGTTCTTTCAATGACCAAGGGCAAGTTCGTGAAATCAGAATGCATACAGGTTCTGTTGTTTATGAGAGAGAATTTACTGTCAATAAACTACTGTCTGATCAAAGATTAGTACTTCGTCTAGATGCTGCAACACATCAGGCATGGGTTTATATCAATGGTGTTGAAGTAACTTATCACAAGGGTGGATTCGTTCCATTTACTGTAGAGATTAATGACCATATTAAACCTGGAAAAAATAGAGTCACAGTTAGAGTCAGTAATATTATTGACTATACAAGTTTACCTGTTGGAAATTATAGCCAGAGCGAAGACGAAAATGGTTTAATTACTCATAAAGTAGTAGAGAACTTCGACTTCTTCAACTATGCAGGGCTAAATAGATATGTCAGACTTTATACAACTCCATGGACATATGTTGATGATATTGCTATTTATTACGATGTAGATCTTGAAAATAATACAGCTGATGTGAATGTTGATTCAACAGTTGTAGGTGAGCATGATGAACTTAGAGTTACTATTTTAGATGAAGATGGCGATACTGTAGTTAGCGGAAGTGGTGTTGAGACTGTTTTAAGAATTGAAGATTTAAAATTATGGCAACCTCTAAATGCTTATTTATATACAGCTTTAGTAGAAGTACTTAAAGATGGTGTAGTAATTGATGTTTATGAAGAAGAGTTTGGTGTTAGAACTGTTGAAGTTAAAGGTACTCAATTCCTAATCAATGGTAAACCATTCTACTTTAAAGGTGCAGGTAAGCATGAAGATTCATATGTAAATGGTCGTGGTATTAATGAGGCATATAATGTTTCAGATATTAACTTACTAAAATGGATGGGTGCTAACTCAATTAGAACTTCCCACTATCCATACTCTGAAGAAATGATGCGTCTATGTGATCGTGAAGGTATTGTTGTTATCGACGAGTCTGCAGGTGTTGGTATGTTTGAAGGGTTCAGTGTAGATTCAGCATCTGGAATGAAGGCTGGTGGAACCTGGAATGTATTAGATACTAAAGAAGCGCATGAGCAAGCTATGCGTGAGTTAATTGCTCGTGATAAGAATCATGCCTGTGTTGTATTATGGTCAATTATGAATGAACCTGATTCCTCAGGACCTGGAGCTCGAGAATATTTCGAGCATATTTTTGATTATACAAGAAAACTTGATCCTCAAAATCGTCCATTAACATATGTTAACTTCCAAGTCTGTGGAGTTAATGATGATGTCTGTATGGACCTAGCAGATATTATTTGTATTAATCGTTACTTTGGTTGGTATTGGAATTTATCAGATTTTGAACAAGCAGAGAAAGATTTAGCTGAAGATTTAGAAGCATGGCACGCTAAATATCCTGATAAACCTATCATGATTAATGAATTTGGTGCAGATACTGTTGCAGGTCTACATGCTGTTGATGACATTCCTTTTACTGAAGATTATCAAGTTAAGTACTACCAAACAAACTGTGAAGTATTTGATCGCTACGACTTCTTCGTCGGTGAGCAGATTTGGAACTTCGCAGATTTTGAAACTAAGACTGGTATTAATCGAGTTCAAGGTAATAAGAAAGGTATATTTACTAGAGGTAGAGAACCCAAAGCAGCTGCTCGTTACCTAAAAGAGCGTTGGACAAATATTCCTGATTTTGATTACAAGAAATAATAATTTAGTAGAGCTTTGCACTCACTTTGTGTGCGAAGCTTTTTTAATTCTATAGTGAGGTGCTTATGACTGACACAGTAAAAACAGCAGATCCTAAAAATAGTGGTTTTAGGGGTGCTTTGTCAAAAATATTTGACATAATTGGTGATATCTTTAAACCAATTCTTGTAGCAATTATTGGTGCAGGTATTTTACAGGCTCTTAGAGATATTCTCTTAATGACAGGTGCAATAGATAGAGTAAGTAGTAGTTACATTTTCTTAGATGCAATGGGAAGTGCAGTATTTTACTTCCTGCCAATATTACTTGCATTCTCAAGTGCAAGAGTATTTGGTGCTACTCCATTTTTAGCTGTTGCAATAGCAGCATTCTTCGTATTTCCATCTGTCGTAAATCTATTCAATTGGGCAAATAATGTTGGATGGAATTTAACTTTCTTTGGAGTAGTTCCAATAACATACGCTAATTACCCAAGCTCAGTTTTACCTATTATAATTATTGTCTGGTTCCAATCTAAGGTTGAACCTATAGTCAAGAAGATTGTTCCTGACTTACTTAAATCTATATTCGTTCCAGTATTAACAATGTTCGTTACTATTTTTGCAGGTTTAGTAATTCTTGGACCTATTGGTACTTGGATTGGTGATGGTTTAGCTTTTGTTATAAATTGGCTTAATGAAGCAGTATCATGGTTAGTTCCTACAGTAATCGGTGCTATTAGTCCATTTTTAGTTTTAACAGGTTCACACTATTCGCTTTTCCCAATAGCTACACAAAACTTAGCTCAGTTGGGATATGATACAGTTCTTATCCCAGGAATGATGGTTTCAAATTTAGCACTTGCAGGTGTTTCATTTGCAGTAGCATTTAAGGCTAAAAATTCTGCATACAAGAGCTATAGTGCTTCAGCTGGTATAACAAGTGTATTTGGTATTTCTCAATCATCTCTATATGGTAATGCTATACCTCTCAAAACTCCTCTGGTTGCAGCTGTTTTAGCTGGTGGTATCGCAGGATTCTATGCAGGTATTACTTCAATTAGAGCAGGTAGTTTTGTAACTCCTGGTGTTTTAGCTCTATTTGGATTCATTGAGGAAGAATCTTTTGCAAACTTAATTAATGCTATTATTGCAAATTTAATTGCTCTTGTTTCAGGATTTGTATTAACATTAGTAATGAAATTTGAAGAACCATCTGCTACTGAAGTTGTAGAAATCACAGGTGGTAGCAGTCCTTCCGAAGACAAGAAGACTAAACAACAAAAGGCTAAACAAGTACAAGATTTAGTTGAAGCAACAGTTGAATTAGAAACTGATATTGAATATGAAACAATGTTATCTGAACTAGCTCATGGCGCAAGCTTACTAGGTAAATATGCAGGTATTGCTAGAAAATCAGAAGTAGAAAGTATTGCTAAGCAAATTGCTGATGAAGCAAGTCAGCGCAATGGTAGTGTAGATACTAGTGATAGTGAGGAGAGTGATGAATGATGCAAGCTATAATAAAGAAGCTTGGTGTATTGATGATAGCTCTCTCGATAGTTTTCATCTCATCTTGTGCCCAGCTTGAACCACCAGAAGAAGGATATACATCTTTTGTGCCGCCAACTGAGGCTGATATGGGAGAAGATATTCAGATTGATGGTGACACCATTATAAATATAACTAACATTAATACAGTAGATGTAGATGGTGAGTTACATGCAATTTTAGTTTTCAATTGGACCAATATATCCGGTCAAGCTAGAACATCTGATCAGGCATATACATTCTCTCTTTTCCAAGATGGCGTGCAACTACAGCCAAGTCTTGAAGCTGTAGAAGATAAAGATAAATTGGTTACTGAGATTGCAGATGGCGAAACATTGGAGGACATGGAGCAAGGTTATATCCTTATTAATGATGGTCCTATTACTGTAGAAATTCTGGGGCGAGCCGAGACCATCTTCATAGACGGAGTCCCTCAATTTGATTATCCAGTTACTGTAGTTATTCCTGCAGAATAATTTATATTCCTATTAATCCCAAGAGAACTTGTTTAAAGCAGGTTCTCTTTTTTCATGGGCAAAAATTAATATTTTTCCTCTTGTATATTGTGTGGAATAGATTTATTATAAATAAGAACATTTGTTCGATTATTATTTTAGTGAAGGGATGAAAATATAATGCGCTTAATATTTCATGTAGATATGAATGGTTTTTATGCATCTGTTGAGTGTTTATATAGCCCTGACCTGAGAATGCGACCTTTAGCTGTAGGTGGTGATAGTGAGAAGAGGCATGGAATTATCCTAGCTAAGAATGAATATGCCAAACGATTTGGAGTTAAAACAGGTGAGGCGCTTTGGCAAGCTAAGAATAAGTGTCCCGATTTAGTCATAGTTAGTCCGGATTATCCTCTTTATATTAGATTTTCTAGATTGGCTAGAGAGATTTATAAGGACTATACACCTAGAATTGAATCATTTGGTTTGGATGAATGTTGGCTGGATTTAAGCGGGGAAGATATGAACTACACAATTGCTAGTTACATAGCTCAAGAGTTGCATATGAGGATTGCAGATGAATTAGGGGTAACTGTGTCTATAGGAGTATCTTGGAACAAGATTTTTGCCAAATTAGGGAGCGATATGTTTAAACCTGACGGGACTGCAATTATTACTCCAGATAATTATCAAGAGAGAGTGTGGCCACTTCCTGTTGAAGAATTATTATATGTTGGACCTGCTACTAAACGCAAGTTAAATAATGTGGGTATTAAGACTATTGGTCAATTAGCTAATTGCAATCCTGAGTGGCTACAGTTTAGGTTCGGTAAGGTAGGAGGAATGCTACAACGATTTGCTAGAGGTGAAGAATTGTCTCCTGTGCATAGTGAATATGAGGAGGAAGAAGTTAAGTCGATTGGGAATAGTATTACTACACCTAGAGATTTAATTGGTATAGAGGATATGAAATTAATCTTTGCTGTATTATCAGATAGTGTTGCTGCAAGACTTAGAGAGTCTGGTTTATTAGCTAAGACTATTTCCATTTCTGTCAGAGATACAGAACTATTTTCTAGACAAGCTCAATTAAGTTTAGAGAATGCTAGTGATTTAACTATTGAGATATTGAATTCTACAATGTTTCTGTACAAGTCTGAATTCGATATTTCTGTTCCTGTGAGAAGTTTAGCAGTTAGATTAAGTAATTTTGAGATTAAGTATCCAGAGCAAGTTAATTTTATGCCAGATGCCAAGTTGCGCTCACACTACGAGAGCATTGATCAGACTATAGATTCATTAAGAAATAGATTTGGTTATAAGAAAATTTTAAGAGCAAATGCAATTGGAGATAGATTAGGTGAAGTAGATGCTAAATCATCTCATGTAATAAGCCCAGTATCATTTATTAAAGGAGGAGAGAAGATATGTTAGATTTAGTTCCACAAGATCATAATAATTCTAAGAAGATTTATATATCTGTTTGGACCTATACCAGCCCTGATGGTCAAGTTAGGCCATTAGCAATTAAGCTTAAAGATAAGACTTTAAAGATAGATAAAATTTTAGACGTTAGGGCTAAGGCAAGCCGCAAGCTCGGTGGCTCTGGTATTAGATATCTATGCCGTATTGAGGGTAAAGAATATGAACTATATCTAGATGATAAACAGTGGTTTATGGAAGCTCCTGAGGCTTTCATTTAGAGATAGAATAATGCAAATATGCTATTCTATAAGAAATAATTTTTAAGGATGTTAATATGAAAGCAAGTGAACAACTATATGTTAAAGCTAAAGAAAGAGTAGACTCTTTATTCAAGTTCGTAGATAACTCACCAAGCCCATTCCATGCTTCTTTAAATGAAGCTAAGTATTTAGAAAAGCATGGCTTCACCCAATTAAACTGGGAAGATGAATGGAAGTTTGAAGCAGGCAACAAGCACTATATAATCGTTGGTGGAACTACCTTTATATCTTTTATTGTAGGTACTGAAGCAGCTAAGGGTTTTAGAATGCTAGGAACTCATAATGATTCACCTACACTTAGAATTAAATCTAATCCAGAAGTAAAGAGCGAAAATTTCCGCCAAATTAATGTTGAACCATATGGTGGTTTGATGTATAGAGGTTGGTTCGATAGACCACTATCTGTTGCCGGTAGATTATTAGTTCGTAAAGACAATAAAACAATTGAAGAGAAGATTATCAATGTAGATAAGAATGTTCTAATTATTCCTAGTCTTGCCATACATATGGATAGAGATGTTAATGGTGGTAAAGAGATTAATCCACAAAAAGAATTAACTCCAATTTATGCATTAGATAATGATGACAATATTGATTTCTTAGATTACATTGCAGATTTTGCTGAGATTGAAAGAGACTCATTATTAGATTATGACTTAACTTTATACCCTAGAGAAAAAGGTGAATACATAGGTACTGCAGATGAATTCTATTCATTAGCTAGATTAGATAATTTACTTATGACTCATCAGGCAATTACTGCAATAGCTGAAACTAGCGATGTTAAAAATGCCTTCCATAGAGTAGCAGTTTCCTTCGATAATGAAGAGATTGGAAGTTCTACAGGTCGTGGTGCAGATGGTAGTTTACTAAGAAATACACTTAAGAGAATTACATTAGCTTGTGGCGCAAGTGAAGAAGAATTCTTAAGAAGTCTATCTAATAGTTTCCATATATCTACAGATGTATCTCATGCTGTTCATCCAAACTATTCAGATGCAGCTGATCCTACAAATAGACCTAGATTAAATGAAGGACCAGTAATTAAAATTGCTGCTAATAAATCATATAACACTGTAGGTTCAAGTGCGGCCAAGTTTAGGCTCTATGCAGAGAATGCAGGCTCACCAGTACAAACCTTCCACAACAGATCAGACAAGCGTGGTGGTTCTACAATAGGGCCAATTGCTGAAAAATGGACAGCTATACCTGGTGTTGACATAGGTATACCTATTTTATCGATGCATTCAGTGAGAGAGCTAGGCGGCGTTTTAGACCATGAATATTCAATTAGAATTATGTCAGAATTCTTCAAGAGCGAATACTAAATGTTAGGAAATAAATTAGAAATAAAAATTACAGACTTTACCCAAGATGGTAGAGGAGTGGGGCATGATGGTGGCTTGGCTATCTTCGTGCCTTATGCTTTGCCCGGAGATATTGTTGAAGTTGAAGTAGTTGTTGAGAAGAAACGTTACTTGGAAGCTGAGATAGTATCTTTGATCGAAGCTAGTCCTGCGAGAAGAGAAATTGCAGAGTTAGATAGTATCGAGAATGATTTTATACCACTGGTTAACTTAGAACCTGAAGCTGAGAAGGAATGGAAGATAAATCTTGTTAAGGAGCAGCTAAAACGTATTGCTGAAATTGAAGTAGAGCCTAATTTTACGAATAGCCCTGAATTTAATTATAGGAATAAGGCAAATCTACGTGTTAATGCTGATGGGAAACTTTCTTTAAGTAAGCGTAAGACTAATGAAGTTGAAGCAATTGATTCAAGTCCTATTTTCCAGGATGAGATTAATGATTTGATTAGAGCTTGGAATGAGAGTGCTTCAGGAAATGCTATACTACAACTTCTAAAAAATAATATACAAATGGTAATTATCCGTGCTAATAGAGTAGGTGAAACCATGTTGATTTTAATGACGAGTAGGATTAGTTCATCGAATAAGGATGAATTGATGAGTAGTTTATCTGATTTTGGAGTGAAAGTGTTAGGAATAACCGAAGTCAGAAACTCAAGACAAGCTTATATATCTAAAGAAATTTCTTATTACACAGAAGATAAACATCTTAAAGAAAATATCTTAGGAATAGACATTAAACTATCGCCTGAGTCTTTCTTGCAAGTAAATCAATTTACTCTTGAAGATTTATATGGTAAGACTGGTCAGTACTTTGACAACTTACAAGATGAAGTGATTCTCGATTTATATTGTGGGATAGGAATTAGCAGTATAGATTTAGCTAGACAGGCTAAGAAAATTATTGGAGTTGAATCTGTTAAAAGAGCAATTGATGATGCTAAAGAAAATGCTGAGCATAATAGTGTAAGTAATGTAGAGTTTATCGCAGCTAGAGCAGAAGATGTCATTGAGAAACTTGTTGACGAAAACAAGATCAATAAAATTATTGTAGATCCACCAAGGCAAGGATTAGATAGAGTCGTAGTTGATTCTATTATTAAATCTGGCGTTAAAGAAGTGCTATACATGTCCTGTAATCCTGCAAGTTTAGCTAGGGACTTGAAATTGTTTGCTGATGCAGGGTTTAAGGTTGTTGAGTCAGAAGTGATTAATCAATTTCCTAATACTAGTCATGTTGAGACGGTAGTATTGATGTCA
>CAZVJQ010000022.1:0-30582 GCA_964627125.1 uncultured Fastidiosipila sp.
CCTGCTAGTGCATTATTTACTGCTGCAATGATCGCATCTGAAGTGACTGTTGCACCAGATACTGTATCTACATCAGTGGAGTTTGAATCAATAATTGCTGCAATAACATCTTCAAATGCAGGATCTGCAAGACCATCTGTTTCTTCATGTTCTACAACAACTATGTCAGTAATTGTGTCTCCATCCATAGTTACTGCTAGAGTTAGTGGTCCGTTGTGACCTTCTGCTGTACCAACTAATGCTTCGTCTGAAACATCGATATCTCCATTATCATCTTGTCCGAAATTGAAAGTATCAGTAAATAAAAATACTACGAGCAACATTGTGAATAATGAGGCTAATACTATTTTTAGTCCTAAACTAGTTTTTTCTCCCATTTTAAGCATCCTTTCTTTGCGATTCTAAATTAGAATCCAAAATCGTCGATATGTCTGTTGTTGTATGGAACATTTCCATTGTCTAATAAGCGTTTAGCTGCATTAATCATTGGTGCAGGACCACAGACGAAGAATTGTCCATCTTTATAATGTGCTGCTCCAACTTCCTCTAAGTAATCATTTGTGATAAATCCAAATGGATATCCTTCAACTTCTTCATTTGAGAAGATAATGTGGACATGGAAATTAGGATTTGCTTCCTTGATTTCTTCTAACTCTTCAAGCATGAATAAATCTTCTTCGAAAGATAGACCCCAAACCAAGTGAACTTCACGTTGTGAACCAATTTCATGTAAGTGACGAGCGATACTTAACATTGGAGTTAAACCAATACCACCTGCTAGAAGAACGTAAGGTACTGATTCATCTAATGCTTGAGTATGAGGTTGGAACATGTCTCCGTGTGGACCTTCTAATCTTGCCTTATGTCCAACTTCAATGTTCTTAAGTGATTCTGTCCAATCTCCAGCATCTTTAATCATGAATTCAATTGAGTTATTGTAGCGTTTTGTAATAGCGCTAGATGTTGAGAATGGGTGACCTTCTCTTGTAATTTTACCTTCATCAAAGTAGATCCAGTAGTATTCACCAGGATTAAATTGTGGAATATTGCCCTTTACAGGTTCAAATTCAATAACCCAAATTGAAGGTGTACCACGGTAGATACTTTTAACTTCATATTTTGGTAGAGCTGCAACTTTAATTTTCCAAATAAAGTAGTAACCCAATACAAATACTGTATAAGCAACTAGTAATACCATGAATAGAGTATTGTTTACTAAGAATGGTAAGTTAATTAAGTGTAAGAATACAAATACGATAGCAACAATAGCTAAACGGTGTAACCATAAGTTTAATTCGCGTGGTTGTCTCTCTTTAAATTTATTAAGAGCCTTACTATGTTTAACAAATATTCCTGATAATGAGAAAATACCTGAGAACATAACAATGAGCAATGAAATTACAGCAACCCAACCAGTTTGAGAAACTACTGACATATCAGTAATTGCTTGGAAACCATTCCACTGTATGATTACATGAATTAGAATCATGAAACAAAGAACAATCGACATAACCCCATGGACTTCAAACATTGTAGGCATCCCGAAATATTTTTCAATAAAACGTGGACGTGACCCAATGAATGTTACTGTTAGCATCATTGTATATGCTAATAGACCTGTCGAATAAGAAATTAATCTGCCAACACCAATTGAAGGCATTTGCCATAACATCGCTGCAAGTAATGTTGCGAATGCTACTAAAGAAATAACTGGAAATAGCCAGTCGGACCAGAACTTTTTATTTTTCATAGTCTATTTTTCTCCCCTATGTTAAAAAATTATAATGAGTATCAAAATCAATTATTTTGTTATAAATTTATGAACGTAACAAATGAAATTAGAAATACTCGTTAAATAGTTTACAAGAAATTACATTTTATATCTACCAGTTATTACTAGTTTATTTACGAATTTTGCATATTTAAACAATGAATTTATAGTTTTTCATGTAAATTCAACATAATTTACAATTGACGGCAAAAGCCCCCGAAAATGTTCAAAAAAATACTGAAAAGCTCTTATAATGTTAAACAGTGTTTCTTGTAAATATTTAAGAAACCATTTATTAATAAAGTAGATGGAGAAGTATTATGAGTGATAACAACGGTAAAGATGTAAGTGTACAAAAAAGGAAGCCGATTTCCAGTGACGGTATAGCACTTATCTCAGGAACATTATTGGTAGGGTTAGTAATAGGATTACTTTTACTATTTAATTTCGAGTTCCAAGCAGTAAGTTTCCCAAGATGGAACAATTTAGGAGAACTTGGGAGCGGCTTAGTTAGCCTAGACTTCTTAATCCCACTCATTGGAACATGGTTAGTTTTAGCAGTTCTATTCGCAACATTTGAAAGTTACAATAACAATGCAACATTCATGCAAGCTTTCTACGCATTCACAGTACTTTATCTTTTCTCTTCCTTAGCATATACATTAGCAAGACAAACAACCCTAAGTAATTATTTAGAATATGCATTCTGGGCATTAATCCTAGGGTTATTAATCGGTAATATTTTCGGTGTTCCTGCTTGGTTAAAACCAGCCCTCAAGTCAGATACCTTCGTTAAAGTGGGTCTAGTCTTAATGGGTACAGAAGTTATCTTCCAAAACATTTTAAACTTCGGAGCTTACGGATTAGTAATAGTATTAATCGTTGTAGGTATTAGCTTCCTCTTCATGTGGTGGCTAGGTAATAGAGTTCTAAAAATGGAAGATCCAAGTACAGTAGCTATAATTACAACAGCAACAACAGTTTGTGGTGTATCTGCAGCAGTTGCAGCTTCCGCATCAGTTAAAGGTAAGAAAGAATCTTTATCATTAACAGTATCAATGACAGCTATCGTTACAGTAGTAATGATGGTCATCATGCCTTACTTAGCAGAGTGGTTAAACTTAGGTGAATTAGTTGGTGGTGCATGGATCGGTAATACAGTTGACTCAACAGGAGCAGTTGTTTTAGCAGGTGAAGCATTAGGACCTGTAGCATCACAAGTTGCATCAATGATTAAAATGATTCAAAACATGCTTATCGGTTTAATTTCATTTGCACTAGCAGTAATCTTTGCTCGTATGGAATCTAAGCAAAAGGCTCTAGATGAAGGTTTAGATGTAGAAACAGTTAAAGTTAAACCAATTGAAATTTGGACAAGAATTCCTAAATTCATCTTTGGTTTCGTAGGTATGAGTTTATTAATTTCCTTTGTAGTATTCCCAGCGGTAGGTACTGAAGTAACAAACCAAATCATTGATATAGCTGGTTCATGGAAGGGTTGGTTCTTCTGTTTAACATTCCTATCAATTGGACTAGAAACAAACTTCAAAGAAATGTTAGCAAACTTAGAAGGTGGAAAACCAGTAACCCTATACTTAGTAGGTCAAACATTTAGTGTTGTATTAAGCTTAATTCTATGTGTTCTACTATTAGGTGGTATTTTCTTCCCAGCACCAACAATTGTAGGTTAATTTATGAATGAAAAAGGTATTAAAATATTAAATAGAATTTCCTTAGTAATCCTAGCAGTTGTTGTATTAATTACAATTTACATCATGGCAAAAGGTATAGGTACCGAGGGTAAAGATTATGGCCCTGGTGCATATTACTACTCAGATATTCCTGGTTGGGAAGAGATATTCTATCCTGACCAAAGCAATGAGTAACTGTGATAAAACAAATTAATATCACAGATCTAGGAGGATTGAGATGGAAAAGCATCTTAAAGAAATTCTTGCAGATAAGATTCAGTACAATGAATCACTATTAGATTATAAAAAATTACATGAAAAGTTGAATTCAAATTCTCCAGTAAACTTCCTGTTTACTGGAGATTCTATTACTCAGGGAGTATTGCATACGAATGCTTTGACCCCATTTGCAGAGAATTTCTCATACTATTTAAGACAGATATCTCCAAACAAGCGTCAAGAAGACATTGTTATAAATACAGGAATATCTGGTGCTACATCAGGAAATTTAGTTACATACAAAAACGAAATGATTATCAGCAAGAAAGCTGATGTGGTCTTCATTTCAATAGGTATGAACGATGCTGTCTTGAACCCAACCACAAATGAACAATACATGGAAGATATTCGTGTCTTGGTGGCAGCTGCTAGAGATAACGGAGCTATTCCAGTTTTAATGACTCAAAACTCCCAGTTTGATAAAACTAATAAGAAAAAACTATACGAGTACTTCCTATTGTTATGGGAATATGCTCAAGAAGAAAAAATTATTTTCGTAGATATTAACAGAGCATTCAGATATCCAAATGGAGATTTCATCCCACAAATTGATGGTATGAATGATGCAGTACATCCAGATTTTGCAGGGCATGTTTTAATTGCTCAAATTATTTTAACTAGTTTAGGTTTGGGGTTTTCAGATTCTGAATTAGATATTTTACCTAATGAAGTTGAGTTCCCAGAAAAGATTAAGTTTGCAGAAATCTTCGATCCAGCAGTATTAGACGACAATATTGAACAAAATACTAGACTTAGAGATGCTATTAAGAAATTTGCATATGGTAATGAAGTAGATAGTTTAACTGCATTTATTGGTGGAAGAGATACTATGCCTGAATTAGGTTTAGGACTCAAGAACTATAGCCAAATCTTCGATGAAACTTTCCGCTGGGAATACGATAACTCAAGCTATTTGGCTAGAACTAGATATGTTGTAAATGCAGCTAATATAAATGCTACTTCTAAAGTTTACTTATCAATTTTTGAAGCTAGACTAAAGGATAAGAACCCAGATTTAGTCTTTATCTTGCCTGAAGTAAATTTAAATGAGAGTGTAGAAGATTTTACTTCTAATATTAATAATACTATTAATGAGATTGAAGCTAGTGGAGCTACAGTATTTTTAATTACTCCTGCTACTCAAGTTGATGAAGCTAAAATATATGTAGAGGCTCTTAGAAATAATTTAAGCTTGGATAAAGATTTAATCTTAGATTTCAATAGATTCTTGTCTATCTTTGCAAATCCCAAAAATACTAAAAAACTATTTGCTGAAGATGGAAGCTTAAACCATGCAGGGCAGTGGGTTCTAGCGAAATATCTAATAAAGAAATTCAACATTTCTCCAATGCACAATTACACATCTAGAGTAGATACACTTAAGTACTTATATTTTGAAAAATAAAAAAGAGCTAGCATAATGCTAGCTCAAACTTTATAAAATTAATCTTATTCATAGAAATCTTCAGGGACTTCACTTACCCATGCTGAGACGCTACGTCCTTTAACTGGGAAGTCTGCTTCACCATTATCGTCTAGGACTACTTCATAATTATCGTGTCTATTTAGGTGATCATAAAATACTCTACCGGCATGACCTTCACCAAAATTCATTTTTATATTGGCATCACTGTGCATAGACATTGTGACTGCTAATAAGCCTGGGTGCTCTTTTGTTCCAGTTCTTGTCCAGCCAATTGCTTGTTGCTCTTGGAAGAAATCGAATTGATCACCATAGGAATGGTTTTTTCTAATTTCTAGTAATTTATTTATGTCATATTGCAAGTCTTCTTGAGGGTATTCTCCACCCTGGATTCCATAGTAGTCACCTGCAAATACACATGGATAACCATCTCTTCTTAGAAGGATAAGTGCATATGCACGTTCTTTGAAACCACGGTCAATCCAGGACTCTAGGCTTTGGCCAGGTTGGCTATCGTGGTTGTCGACGAAAGTAACAGCTTCCATAGGGTTGCTCTTAACTAATGTTCTATCAAATACTTGTCTTAGGTCGAAATCATCATTGTTAGAAGCTTCAAATAAATTGAAGTGTAAAGGTACATCAAAGAGGTCCATGAGGAAGTCAGTGTCTTCCATGAAACTTTTTAGTTCATCTTTACTTGCTGTCCAATATTCTGCGAAGAGGTAGAAATCTGGCTTTTTATCACGTAGATAGTGTAAATATTCGTGGAAGAAGGCATCATCTATGTGTTTTACTGCATCCATTCTGAATCCATCTACATTAGTCTCTTCAATTATCCAGTCAGTCCATCTATAAATTTCTTCCCTAACGTCTGGATGTGAATAATCTACGTCAGCAAACATGAGATAGTCGAAGTTTCCATGTTCTTGGGATACTCCTAGTGCCCAGTTTTTCATTTCGCCATCAATTCTGAATATCCCTGTGTCACCAGATTTTGCATCATAATCAACACCTGTAAAGTGGTTGTAATTCCAGATGAAGTCTGAGTATTTACCGTCTCTTCCAGGGAAATTAAAACCTGTCCAACCTTCAATTAAGTGGCTGTCTGAGATTTCTTCAGTTCTATTAGAAGGATTTACCTTGGTTGCATAGAATTCTTCAGTGTAATCTGCTGCTGCCTTATGGTTTAAGACTGAGTCCAGATAAACAATTATTCCATTATCGTGGAGTGTATTTACCAAATCCAGTAATTCTTCTTTTGTACCATACTTAGTTCTAACAGAACCTTTTTGGTCAAATTCTCCTAAGTCATAGAGATCATATACCCCATAACCTACGTCATTTGTACCAGATGCTTTAAATACAGGTGGTAGCCAAACAGAATCAATCCCCATATCTTTTAATTTTGGGGCTAGTTGTTTTAATCTATTATAAAATTGTCCATCATCCGCCATCTCCCATTCGAAAGATTGGAACATTACAGTATTTTTCATTTAATATTCTCCTTAAGAAAAGTATATTTTTAATCTCGGTTAGTTATATCAATACAATCTATTATAAAAAATAATGTGGGAATTGTCTGAACTTCGACCTAGTTGTTGATTCTTGAACTTTTTACTTTGTTATAATTAACTATTAAGAAAAATTATGGAGGATAAAATGAAGATACTACATGCAGCGGATACGCATATTGGGGCGGGCATTAGAGATGATTTTGTCCATTCCGAGAGATTTAATGTTTTTAGTAGAATTTTTACACTAGCAGATAAGTTGAGAGTTGATATAGTCTTACTTAGTGGAGATTTGTTTGAACAAGAGAGCATTAAGAAGCATGAATTAAATGAACTCATCGCTGTTATGTCTAATTCTAGAGCTAGAATATTTATCAGTCCTGGTAACCATGATCCAGCTACAGTCCAATCTTATTATAGAAGAGAAAATCTCTGGCCAGAAAATGTGCATATTTTTGTAGACCCGAAAACTATTCCTATTCCTGATTTAAGAGTCACTGTTTCTGGAGCTGGATTTAAGAATTTATACGAACGTGAGAGTTTACTGCCTGAGATCAATAAAACTTTAGAAGCTATTGGTCTTGCAGATAATTACTTAAACTTAGGTCTAATGCATGGTGAATACTCAGCAGAGTCTCTTTATAACCCAATTAATCGAGTAGATTTAGAACAATCAAAATTAGATTATTTAGCCCTTGGTCATATTCATAAACCAGATATTGAGTTAATTTCTGCTAATAACACTCACTTTGGCCAAAGCGGATCCCCTCATCCCTTAGATAGAACTGAAACAGGAGCAAGGGGTGTTCATTTACTTGAATATAGTGGAAAGAGGCTAATCTCTCATGAATATATTTCTACAGCATCCCAAGTCTATTTAGATTTAGATTTAGAAATTAATGACTTAGGCAATTATGAGGAAATTTTAGTAGCTATTGGAGCTGCTATTAATGCTAAAACTACGGGGTTTGGTGAATATTTAAATGATCTTAGTTCTAATCACTATGAAGATTATAAGATTTCTTGGAATTTGAAATTAAGAGGGACTTATTTAGCGGAATTTAATTTTAATGTAGAAGATCTTGAATGGCGACTAGAGTCAATTTCTGCTGATTTTGCTAATTTAGATGTAAGGTTTATTTTAGCCATAGATAGAGAAGCGTTAGCAGTAGAAGATTCTCTTAGAGGTGTTTTTTACAGAAAGATGCAAGCCAGAATTAAGAAATCTGAACATCCAGAGGTATTAAGAAGAGCGCTTGAATTAGGTTTAGAAAGTTTTAGGGAGGAGTAGAGATGAAAATTAAGAATATAGACATTCATAATTTTGCAGGTTTAAAGAATTATACATTGCATTTTGATTCAGGCAGAAATCTTTACTATGGCCCAAATGAGCGAGGTAAGAGTACTGTAATTCAATTTATCTTCGCTATGTTTTATGGACTAGGCGATAGGAGAGGTGACGATAACATGAGAGATAGATTAAGTTCTCGTGATGGCTCTGCTATGTCTGGAACAATATGGTTTGAACATGAAGGTAAAACATTTGAATTAAATAGACAGTTTGGAAATACCAAGGCTCAAGATATTGTGGAGTTACTTGACTTAGAGATTAATAAAAGAGTTGACCTAGATAATCCAGAGCAAGTTGGTGCTGAAGTTTTTGGTCTCGAAAGAGAAATCTTCCAAAATACAGTCTTTATTGAATCTGAAAAATTAGAAATATCTGCAGAATCATCTGTAAATAACGCTATTTGGGACAATATTACTAACTTTATGGTTAGTGCAGATTCTAATGTAACTGTAGATTTAGTTGAGAGTAGATTAGAAAAAGAGAGTTTAACACTTCTGAGCAAGAGTAAAAGAGCTGGGATAATTCCTAAACTAGATGAAAACTTAAGAGATTTAGAGCAAGAAAAATATTGGCGTGAACTTGCCCTCAGTGAGCAAGAAACTCAATTAGCAGAGCTAGAAGAGTTAGAGGAATCTTTACAAGCTCAAAAATTAGAACTTGAAAATTTAGAGATTGAAGAGAGAATTTTGGACCTAGCTGAAGACAAGAATAATCTTGAAATGATAGATCAGCCGCAGATTGCTTTTGCCAAAGCTAAGGAAGAAGAACAAAACCTTAGAGAAGAACTAGAATTCTTAAATGAAGAGAGTGATATTAATTTAATCTATGAGGATGTATCTAATATACAAAAGGATATAGAACGTCATGAGGAAGATAGTAAGGATTTCATAGAGAGAAGAGAAGCTCTTGAAGAAGATAAGCAAAAATTCGCTAAGGAGTCTACTAAGAAACAGAGTCTCAATGTTGCATTATTTTTTGTAGTGTTAATTATTTTATTTTTTACATTCTCGCTATTAGAGTTTCCAATAGCAATTGTCGTAGCTGTAGCAGTTATAGCTATTTTTGGATTATGGTTATTTAGTAATCACAGAGCTAATAAGAATTTTGCAGATAAATCTGCTGATGCTTCAAAAGAATTAATTAAAGATGTAAAAGAGCATGAGCAAAAGGGAGAACAGATTAGTTCTATCTTAAGTGAGTTATCTATAGAGAAAGAGCTAAGCGAAGAAAATTACTCAAGTATATATGCTGAATTAGATGGCATCTCTGACTTGCTACAAGAATTAAGATTTAAGCAAAGAGATATAGAAAGAATTGAAGATCAAATTAAGCATGGTAGCTATACTCAAGAAGATAGAGATGAATTGGCAAGACATATAGAAGCTGAGACATCAGCTCTTACTAAAATGGGTTATGAGCTTGAGGGATTAAAATATAGCCCAAGCGAGAAACAAAAGATTGAAAATAAACTTAGAGAGCTCAGAGCTAGCATGAGTCAGGAAAATGAGAGATTTAATGCTATTGAAATTGATGTAAAATCTAGATTTAGAGATCCTATTTCTGGACAGATACAATCTCCGTCTGAAGAGAAAGAAAAAACTGAGACTAAGCTTGCTCAAGTGAGAGAAGAATTGGCGGAGGCAAAATTAGACCATGAGGCTTATGAAATTGCTAGAACAGTATTTTCAGATAGCTTAGTTGAATTTAGAAAGACTCTTTTACCTAAACTTAGCCAGACTGCTGCTAAATATATAAATACTATTAGTAGAGGTAGATACAGCGAAGTTATAATTGGTGATGATTTATCTTTGATGATTAGAGATAATTTTACAGGTAATAGGTTGGAGCCTGATAAGTTTAGCAGTGGAACAAGGGATCAGATATGGCTGTCATATAGGTTGGCTTTGGCCGATTATTTGGCGGAGGGGACAAGTTTCCCATTATTATTAGACGATATCTTCGTAAACTACGATGACAAGAGGACTAAGGCTAGTTTGGATTTATTAGATTTTTGGAGCAGTGAAAATGATAGACAAGTGATTTTATTCACTCACCATAAACATATTAAAGATTTTGCAAGTAGCTCTGAAACTTGGAAAGTGAGAACTATTCCTAGATCAAATACTTAGTTTTTTTAAGATGAAGCTTAAAATACTGTTAAATAGCTTAATTTTCGTAAGTGAAAGTGATTAATAAGCTAAAATACAATTTAAGAGTTTTATATGGTGAATAATTGAGATTCACTAGTTTACAGATTTTAATTAATTTATCGATAAGATTTAAATCTATAGCAACATATTACAACTAGATGGACATTGAGTTTCTAATCTAGTGAAGGGATATAAATATGAATAATAGAAAAAGAATAAGTAGAATTACTGCCATTGCTCTGACATTTGTGATGCTCATAGCTAGCTCTGCATCTGTTGTTACAGTTTTAGCTCAAGAACGTGTAAATAGAGAAGCTGAAAGAGCAAGTCATGAACTAGTTCAAAATAATAACTTAGATATACCAACCCTACCTAGCACAGACACAGAATTCTATGATGACGAATTACCTGATTTTGAAATGTCTGACTTAGTGTTTGAGCGCTATGAACTAGAAACCTTCCAGGGTGTAGTTAATGAAGCTCTAAGTAATTTAGGTTTGAGTGCAGATGATTACACTGCTAGCACAGACGTTGATCTAGAAACTGTTAGAACTAATCTTGAAAGAGTCTTAAATGAGTATGATTATGTTGGTTCTCTAAGTGCTGCTAGTTATTTAATTTATACTCAAGATGTAACTCACCAAGGTGCTACTGCAGACCAAGCATACATGGATAGCTTGAGCGTTGAAGTCTACAATGAGACTTTAAGTTTCATACAAGGTTTATTGAGCAATGAGACATTAAGTCCTATGGTAACTGAAATTGTTGGAGATATTGATGTAGCCAGAGTAAGTAATTCAGCTGTCTATACAGATAGACAAAAAGAAATTGTCGATGAGCAAACAGCTCTAGTTCAAGAATATGATAATACTCCAGCAGGAGATGTTCGTCTCGGTGAAATTTACTTGGAAATTGTTGCTTTAGAAAATGAATTTGCAGTGTTGGAGCCTGATTATCCAGATTTCAATGAGATTAATCCTGATTTTGGTGAGGAATATGAGCAAGAAGATTTAGATGCTTTCTATGAATATGTTAAAGATTATATCGCTCCTTTATATGTCTATCTAGGTATGATGATCGATTTTAATGCATTAGAAGAATATTCAATCCCTCTTGGCGAAAGCCTAGCATCTTCTGTTCAATCTATTATTGGAAATATTTCATCTGAACTTCGTGAATCTTATGACTACATGATTGATGCAGATTTATTCCAATTAGGTGTTGAACCAGACAATATGCAAGCGTCATATACTATAACTATCCCTTACCATGATTCAGCAGCAGTTTTCGTAAGACACTCAAATGATTACAATGATGTTTCCACACTTATTCATGAGTTTGGACATTTCAATACAGCTATTAGAAGAGAAGGATCATCATTCTTTAGCATGAGTAACATTGATATTGCTGAAGTACATTCGCAATCTCTAGAAGTTCTATTCTTCCCGTATGCAGAATTAATGTATGGAGAAGATGCACTTAATGTTGTTAGATACCAGATATTTAATATGATTTGGGCTGTTTTATCAGGTTCATTAGTTAGTGAATTTGAAGACTTCGCCCACTCCGAAGAAGATTTAACAGTTGAAAAATTAAATGCCAAGATGGGTGAACTGTCTAGTGAATACATGCTAGGCCTCTCAGATGATTGGTGGACAAATGTAAGACATATTTATGACCAACCATTCTACTATGTAAGCTATGCATTATCTGCGATGGCATCTTTATCTACTCTTACAGTAATGGAAGAAGACTATAGAACTGCTGTAGATAATTACATGGAGTTAACTACTTATGGCCAAAGCACATACTCTTTCAACAAAACCTTGTCTGAGTCAGGTTATCCAGATGTATTTGCTCAAGATACTATAAGAGAGATTGCGAACTCTGTAGAAACTTATATGAGCCAACCACTAATGTTCTCAGAGGAAGATTTTGATTTCAGCCAAGTGGATGAAGATGATGAAACCAGCTCCACTACTAGAGGCACTGTTGTTCCTGAATATGGCACAGATGAAGATGGAGAGACAGATAATACAAACCAGAACAATAATAATGATGAGAGTTCGAATCCTTACTGGGAAGGAAACTCAGACCTAGGTGAATTATGGGGTTCACTAGGGACAGTACTAGAATATATTTTCTCAGGTGCATTGTTTGAAGATATTTGGAGTCTGAGATAATACTTAGAATTAAACTTAAGAAACTAAACCTAGTGAAGAAATTTGCTAGGTTTTTTAATGGATGAATTCTAAGCTAAACTAATGGGATAATCATGAGTTATAATACTTAAATGTTTATGCCCTGGTAGCCAAGTGGATAAGGCAATAGTTTCCGGAGCTGTGATCACAGGTTCGATTCCTGTCCAGGGCGCCATCTTGTAGCACCTATAAACATGGAAATATTTCTGGAGCTAAAATGGAGATTTCATATGCTTTTGACCTGATCATTTAGTCTGTATGTTAGTGAGGTTTTAAATTTTATCACAATAAAAAACCTCCATCTGAAGCAAGAGAAATCCGGATGGAGGAGTTAATTTTATCTCTTTCTAGTTTTGTTTAGGCCTTCTATTTTTCCTATTTACTATTATTCTATGTATAAAGCTAATGACCCATACAAGTAACATAGAAAGTAATATTGTACCTATCCAGATAAAGTAACCTTTATGACTATTTAGCCTATAAATTTCTTCATTACTCATATTTGGTGTAATTTTTGATACATTTAAAGCTCTAAGGTAATCTCCAAGATATTGGCCAATGAATAAACCTATTAAATTAGATATTACAATAGTATAGCCTGTCCTAGTACTTCCTAGAAAAGTGAAAATCAAAGGTAGTATCCAAAGGTGAAAGAAATCGTTATGTACCGCCCAGCCAAATATATTGGAGCCTACAGTATCTACTGTCACCATAAATTTAGCTAACAAGTATGTTGCTATAAAAATTAGCATTTGGATTATGGAATGTTTTAATCTATTTGTTTTCATAATAAGCCTCATTTAAATTAACATTCAGTACCAAGCCTCAATTACATATTCTTTATACCACAAATAGTCCCTCTTGTCATAATGAATAATTTTTCTTGACCATTCCTGGAAAAAACATATATTATTCATAGTATAATTGTTAATGTTCTATATTTTAAAAAATTAAAATACTAACATATAAAGACTGGAGATTAGATCTATGGTAATTAATATTCTTATAGCCGTTGTAATTGCAGTGACAGTTGTTTTAACGTATCTTGCAGCAAATTCGACCTTTTGGTTATTCATTTTAGTTGCTTGGGCAGTTACTGTACCAGTCATAGTGGGTAAAGTAATTATGAGTGCTCTTGAAGTTTTAGATATAAAATTAGATAGAATTACTGAGTTACTCAACTAGAAGGAAGAAGATTAGTTGCAGCTTTCCGCTACAGGATAAACTCATAATTAATAAAAATTTATCTATTTAAATCTACAATAACAATAAGCCATTCTATACAGGTGTTAAAATATCAGTAGTAGATGATTGGAGTTAATCTTATGTGTGGTAGATATTTTATAGATGATGAAACCTTAGTAAATCTCGAAAATCTTGCAGATAGAATCGAGCAGGAAAAACTTGCTAAAATATCAGGCTCTCATGAAGTCTTCCCAACGCATGTTGCTCCAATAATAGCTAATGAGGAAGAGCAGAAGGTATTAACAGCACAAGCTTGGGGTTTTCCTAAGTTTGATAATAAAGGTGTAATCATTAATGCTAGAGCTGAGTCAGTATTAGAGAAACCAACCTTTCACACTGGCATAAGAAACAATAGAGTATTAATACCATGCTTAGGTTTCTATGAATGGGATTACAATAAAACAAAAATATCCCTCTTCAGACCTGATGGCGAAATAATGTATATAGCTGGAATATTTGATGAATTCGCAGGTGAAGATAAATATTGCATGCTAACAACTGCTGCAAATGACTCTATGCAAGATATTCATCATCGTATGCCTCTAATATTAGAAGAAAATCAATTTGATGACTGGCTCTATGACGATAGATCAATAGAACATATCTTACAGATGATTCCAACAGCTGTAGATAAAGACTCTGGACTAGAACAACTAACACTCTTTGATTTCTAAGAAAGGTAAAACATATCATGAAACTAATCATTCTAAGACATGGAAAAGCTCAAGAATATGCCCCAAGTATGAGAGATAGGGATAGAGAATTAGCAGATAGAGGTAGAGAGAAGATTAAGACTCAAACAGAATTAATCGCTAAACATCTAAAAAATAGTGATTCTATAAAAATCGTTTCGAGTCCAGCTGCAAGAACAACTCAGACTGCAAAAATACTAGCAGATGGATTAGGTATAAACTCAGAAACTATCGATTATTACGAAGATATATATTTTGGAGATATAAATAAAAATTTAGAGATCATAAATACTCAATTTGAACATGGACATGATACTGTAATTCTATCTGGTCATATGCCAAACGTTAGTTATATAGCTATGAGCTTAACAGGAGATAACTTTGGATTTAAAACAGGAAGTTTTCTTGTCTTAGAAAAAGAACAATACGATAAAACCTGGAAATTTATTGCTCAAGAACTATAAAATAAGTAGATATTTAATTTAATTTAGACTACAATCTAAATACATGTTTCTTTTAGAGCACTGTGATTGTAGTTATCAATCAATCATGGCTCTAAATCAGTCATGATTTTTTATTCTAAGGAAAGTTGAGGGGGAAAATGGAATTTTTTTCAGATAGAGCTAAATTGATAGGTGTGCTGGTATGGTCAGCAATAGCTGCAATTTTGGAGTTTGGTTTCAATCAGGATCAAATTGCTTATTGGATGATTGTGGCTCTCGCCATATTTGTATCAATTGAGATGATTATAGAAATAATCGAAACTCTAAAAGATGGACGAGTAGGTATAGATATTTTGGCGCTAACAGCTGTCATATCCACGCTAGTTTTGGGTGAGTATTGGGCTACAGCAATGATAGGTGTCATGATGGTTAGCGGAGGCGCAATCGAGGAGTATGCAGAGAGAAACAATACTCGTGAATTGAAATCTTTACTAGATCATTCTCCAACAATTGCCCACAGGATATTAGCAAATGGCCAAATTGAAGATGTCAAGGTAGAAGATGTTCAAATCGGCGACAATTTATTGGTGAAGGCCGGCGAAGTCGTACCTGTCGATGGTGTTATCACCGAAGGCAGCGGCTACTTAAATGAAGCTTCACTAACAGGTGAATCTGAACCAGTAGAAAGAACAGTTGGTGACCAACTCTTATCTGGTGCAGTCAACGGAGACAACAGTCTAAGATTTAGAGTTATCCACGTAGCTGAAGATTCCCAATACCAGACAATTGTAAGATTAGTTGAAGAGCAAGAAGAAAATCCTGCAGAGTTCGTAAAATTAGCTGATAAGTACGCAGTACCATTCACAATCTTCGCTTATGCCCTAGGAATAATCGCAGCGGTTGTTACACGAAATCCATTGAGATTCGCTCAAGTAATGGTTGTTGCATCTCCATGTCCACTGGTTATATCTGCACCTGTAGCTATAGTGTCAGGTATGTCTAGAACCAGTAAGAACGGTATCGTTGTTAAATCTGGTACAAGCCTAGAGATAATGAATGAAATTAGACACATCGCTCTAGATAAGACAGGTACTCTAACTTTGGGCGACCTAGATATAGATAAGATTGAGACAGTTGAAAGTATAAGTGAAGATGAACTTCTAACACTTGCTGCTTCTGCAGAGCAAGGTTCAGTCCACATTTTAGCAAGTTCAATAGTCGATGTTGCTAGAAATAGAGGTCTATCTTTACTAGAAAGTTCTAATCTAGAAGAGAGTACTGGTAACGGTATTCAAGCAGATGTTTTAGGTGATTCTATCCGAGTGGGTAAAGCAGACTACGCCCATAACCCTGGTGCAAGCATAGATCAAACAGCTGTATATGTATCTAGAAACAATGAATATTTAGGAAGAATCACTTTCCACGATGTAGTAAGACCAGAATCTGCTAAGACTATTAGTAAGCTTAAAGAGCTTGGTGTTAAACACATTACTATGCTAACTGGAGATAAGAGAGAGATTGCTAATAATATTGCAGGTGGTTTAGGAATAACAGAAATTAAATCTGAATTATTGCCTCAAGATAAATTGAATTATCTAAGTGATATTCAAGAGTCAGGAGAAAGAGTTGCCATGGCTGGTGATGGTATTAATGATGCACCGGCTCTAGCTCTTGCAGATGTAGGTATTGCAATGGGAGCAAGAGGAGCTTCAGCAGCTAGTGAATCAGCAGATGTAATTATTATTAAAGACGATATCTACAAGATAGCTCAATTAGTAACAATATCTCAAGATACTATGAGAATTGCTAAAGAAGCTGTTTTAATAGGTTTAGGATTAAGTTCAATCTTTATGATTTTTGCAGCATTTGGATTCATTCCAGCGGTTATCGGAGCTATCTTACAAGAAGGTCTAGATATCTTCTCCATGTTCTGGGCAATAAGAGCCAGAGGTGGACGTTCACTAGATTAGAAATAAATAAAATATAAAGAAAACTAAGGTTCGCAGAAGAGATTTTGCGAATCTTTTTTTATGGCGAAAAGACTATGACTACAGCATTTAAGTCAGAGAAAAACAATATTTTTCCCATTTTTATAATGTACTAGCAGTTAGATTAGAAGAACCAGAAGTATACGAAATGATTATGACTCCGATAATGGTAATTCTAAATCCAATAGTTGAATTCATTATTTGGACTTTAGAAGAAGCTTGGAGAACTATAGTAGTGAGCTTATTAGGTGCAGGTGTATCTTATGGAATTCATAGAGTAGCAACTACAGCGGGAGCAGAAATTAAGTACTAGAAGCAATTGAATAGATAGTTTTTAAGTCCTAGAGAAATCTAGGGCTTTTTTGTGGGGAAATGTTGACTTTTGCCGGTGAAAATAAATAAATGTAAATGTTAAATTTATTGGTGGATTTAAGCGTCACTTAACATATAAATGTTAAACTTATTTTTGATTAAGCAATATACTATGATTATGAATATTTCTGGGAGGTTTTATAGATGGCAACAGAAATTTGGGCACATAGAGGAGCTAGTATTGATGCTCCAGAGAATACTTTAGCTGCCTTCAAGAGAGCTATTGAATTAGAGGCAGATGGTATAGAGATTGATGTACAAAGAACCAGCGATGGTAAAATTGTAATTTGCCATGACGAGCATTTAGGACGACTAACAGGTGCTAATGGATTCATTAAAGATACTACATACGACGAACTTCTAGAGTTAAATTTCTCCGAGAAAAATCATGAAGAGACTGAGCATAAGATTCTTTTATTAGAAGAATTATTGGACTTGCTTAAAGATACAGATATTAAATTAAATATTGAATTAAAAAATAGTATTTTCTTGTATGAAGGCATGGAAGAGGAAGTTATAAAGATTGTGGAATCTAGAGACATGATTGAGCAAATTGTCTTCTCTACATTCAACCATGTGTCTGCTAAGAAGTTAGTAGATTTAGGTCATGCAGATCGCACAGCTATTTTATATTCATCTTACATGTACGACGATATTACCTATGCAAATAATGTAGGTGTGAAAATTATCCATCCACTAGTGAGCAATTTAAGAAAACGTAAATTGGTTAAAGAAGCACATAAACAAGGAATTGCAGTCAATGTTTGGACAGTAAATGAAGATGCTCATATTGCAGCTTCCTTAGCAAGTAAGGTGGATGCAATCATCACAGATGATGTAGCTAGAGCAAAAGATCTCAGAGATAAATATAAGAAAAATCCTTTCAAGATATTATCAATGCTTGAAGGTATTTTATAAAAATAAATTCGCATAAATAAAATTCTAAATTAATAAAAATTCAAAATTTGAGAGGGCAGAGAAATGTCAAAAAATGGTGTTAGTAAATATAAATTAAATAATATCCAAACCTTTTTAATAGGGTTTGGATTTTTAGCGTCAAGCTTAGCTTGGGGAATTTATAATAGTCAAGTTCCCTTGATGTTAGAAGAGCGTTTCTTATTCGGTACAACCACAATAGGAACAATAATGACAATAGATAACTTTTTCGGAGTTATTTTCCAACCACTAGTTGGTGCTTGGAGTGATAATACGAGAACCAGGTTTGGTAAGAGAATGCCTTGGATAATGCTTGGTATTCCTATATGTGCTATTGCTTTTGCCCTAATACCACTACAGTTTAATATTGTGTTCTTCATGGCTGCTGTAATTATCTTCAACTTAGTTATGGCTCTATGGAGAAGCCCAGTTATTTCACTTATGCCAGATGTAACTGCTAGACCATTAAGGAGTAAGGCAAATGGAATTATTAACCTAATGGGTGGTGTTGGATCAGTTTTAGCATTCTTAGTTGGTGGTATCTTAGCTGATTTAGATGAAAATAAATCCTTAGTATTCTTAATGGGTTCAATAGTAATGGCCTTATCTCTTGTAGTTCTATTACTATTTGTTAGAGAGCCAGACTCAATTGTATTTAGAAGAGAAAAAGGTATTCAAATCAGTAATAGCATTGCTAATAAATGGGCAGAAGCGGCTCTTGTAGATGTTGAGCAAGCAGATAGAGAGCATGAGCAAATGCTAGCTGAGCAGAGTGGTGAGGAAGTATCAATTGACCCAAATCTTGATGAGAGCGAAATTGATGAAATAGTTGAAGAAGAAGACGTTAAACTTAAAGGTCTAGATGCATTGAAGATGCTTAAGAAAGCTGAGAGAAAAAGTTTAGTATTCTTATTGTTTGCAATCTTTTCTTGGTTCATGGGCTATAACGCAATTGAAACATTCTTTACACTATTTGCTACAAATACATACAATATCTCAGATGGTTCAGCTACAACTATGCTTACAGGATTCTCCTTGGCATTCTTATTATTTGCACTTCCTGCAGGAATGATTGGCCAAAGACTAGGCAGATCTAAGACTATTAGATTAGGGTTGATTGGTATAGCTATTTTATTCATCCCAATTATTCTAAATCCAGCTCAATTAGTATTACAAATTTTGCTAATTGGTGGAGGTATCTGTTGGTCATTAATAAATATTAATTCATTACCAATGGTTTTAGAATTCGCAAGTAATAAAACATTAGGATCATTTACTGGTTACTACTACTTATTCTCATTCACAGCAGCAATTGCTAGCCCAATTATTTTTGGAGCAATAAGAGATATTACTAATGACTATAATTCACTATTTGTCTATGCAGTTGTATTCTTTGTAATCGCGCTGGTATGTATGTTTAATGTACATCATGGTGATGCTGTGGTTACTGGTAACAGCAAAGAAAATGCAGTTGAAAAATAAGGAATTAATAGATTTATAGTTTAGTAACTATAATAAAGATTATTACTATATTTAAGATTTAAGTGAGGTTTTATCATATAATTATTGCTTAAAAGCAATTGTATAGAACGGAGAAAATCGTGATAAATATACATGAAAAGTTTTTAAGTGAAGAGTTCGATGAAAATGGCAATGTGATTAACTATGAGCTCCATGCTCCAGAAAATTTTAACTTTGCCTATGATGTAATAGATGTCTTAGCCCAAGAAACAGGCGATAGAAGAGCTATGCGCTGGGTAGACGATAATGGTAATAAAAAGGATTTAACTTTTGCAGATTTAAAAAGAGCAAGTGATAGGACTGCAAGTTTCTTCCAATCTCAAGGAATAAAACGTGGCGATAGAGTAATGTTATTTATGCGTCGCCACTATCAATTTTGGTTTGCAATGCTAGGACTGCATAAAATAGGTGCAGTTCCAATACCTGCAACTTTCCAATTACGCCAAGAAGATATTGAATATAGGCTAAAGGCAGCAGATGTTAAAGCTGTTATCAGTACTGAGTTTGGCGATATTTCCAACGAATTAGATAAAGCAATTGATAATGACGATAAACCAGTAATTAAAATGATGGTCAATGGATCTAGACATGACTGGATTAACTTCGACTTAGGAGTTGTAGTTGCACCAACATTTGTACCTATCACAGGTGAAGATAGAGCTGGTGGTAAAGATTTAATGCTACTCTATTTTACATCTGGTACTGAGGGTGAGCCTAAGATGGTTCAGCACACTTTCGAGTATCCTATTGGACACTTACCTACCGCAAAATATTGGCAAAAGGTAGATCCAGATGGTCTGCATCTATCTGTATCAGATAGTGGTTGGGCTAAGAGTATGTGGGGCAAGATGTATGGGCAGTGGATTATGGAAGCTGGAATCTATGTCTATGATTTTGTAGTTTTCAATCCTAGTAGGATGCTTAAACGCTTAGAGGAAGATGAGATTACTACATTTTGTGCTCCACCAACTACATTCCGCTACCTTCTACAAGAAGATTTAAGTAAGTATGATTTAAGTAAACTTCAACACTTAACTACAGCAGGGGAGGCACTTCCACCTGAGGTATGGTTAGAGGCAAAACGTCAAACAGGTTTAGAGATTAAGGAAGGTTTCGGCCAAACAGAAAGTGTTCTATCTATTTACACTCCATACTGGCTAGAGTCTAGACCAAGTTCCATGGGTATACCTGCTTACACATATCCATTAGTACTATTGGATAATGAAGGTAATGAATTGCCATTTGGAAGTACTGGTGAAATTTGTATTAAGGCAGAGAAGGATAATCCACCTATTGGCTTGTTCAAAGGTTATACAGGCAAGGGTTCTGAAGAGTTAATGGATGAAATTTGGCACGATGGTTATTACCACACAAGAGATGAAGCTAGAATCGATGAAGATGGCTATGTATACTACGTTGGCCGTCTAGATGACATGATTAAGACATCTGGATTTAGAGTTGGTCCATTTGAAGTGGAAAGTGTAATTTTAGAGCATCCTTCTGTATTAGAAGTAGCAGTTACAGGTGTTCCAGATAAATCAAGAGGTCAAGTTATTAAAGCAACAGTTCTTTTAAAGGAGGGTTTTGAGGCTAGCGATAATCTTGCCAAAGACATCAAACGTTTCTCCAGAAGTAGAATCGCAACCTACAAATCACCTAGAATTGTAGAGTTCATCGATGATCTTCCTAAAACAACTTCGGGCAAAGTCCGCCGTAAAGCTATTCGCAACAAAGATAATAATAAATAATTTTTAGGAGAATAAAAATGAAACTAAAACGATATCATGAGAGTCCTGATATTGCTCAAGTAGGAGCCAAGGAGGCCAGCTCCTACTTCATTCCATTTGAAGATATAGATGTTCTAAGAGAGTTGAGTGATCAGCTGCTTGAAGACCCAGAATTAGATGTTAGAAAATTAAGTGAAAGAGTCCAGTTCTTAAATGATGACTGGTACTTCCAATACTTTGATAATTACTTAGATATACCTGAAGAATTCGGTCAAGACCCAGTTCTATCTGAAATATCGGAACAAACAATTCCAGTGCCATCTGTGTGGCAGATGCATGGTTTCGACCAACATCAATATATAAACACAAAATTCCCCTTCCCAGCAGATCCACCATTTGTACCTGACAATAATCCAGCAGGTGCCTATGAATATAATTTCCATATAGATAGTGATAAAGCAAGAATGCAAGCACTCTTAAATTTCGAGGGTGTAGATTCTTGTATTTATCTTTGGTTAAATGGTGAATTTGTCGGCTACAGCCAAGTGTCACATGTGACCCATGAATTTGATGTCACCGACTACCTACAAGAAGGAGATAATAATCTCCAAGCTCTAGTCTTAAAATGGAGCGATGGTTCTTACTTAGAAGACCAAGATAAATTAAGAATGTCAGGTATTTTTAGAGATGTTTATATCCGTTATAGACCTGAAGATTACTTAGAGGATTTCAGAGTTAACCAAGAATTAAATGATGATTTAACCGAAGCTAAATTAAGTGTGGACCTAACTTGGAGTGGTGAAGACATAAGTGATGAAATTGAATTCGAATTATATGACCCGCTTACATCTGAGTTAATTACAAGCTTCAAGGCTGGAGAAACAGCAGTTATCGATAATCCTACTCTCTGGTCAGCTGAAAATCCTAAGTTATATTCTCTACACATAAGTTATAGAGATGAAGCTATAAGACAAGATGTCGGATTTAGAAAAATTGAGATTAAGGGCGATACATTCTACTTAAATAATCAAAATATTAAGATGAAGGGTGTTAATCGCCATGATTCAGACCCAGTTACAGGGTATTACATTACACCTGAGCAACTATTAAAAGATCTAAGCATCATGAAGCAATACAATATTAATGCTATTAGAACTTCACACTATCCTAATGCTCCTTGGGCTTATGAATACTACAGTCGTTTTGGTTTTTATGTCATCGATGAAGCAGATATAGAAATCCATGGTAGTAACATGCTCTTTGGTCAAAGAGGAATTCTTGAAGAAAAAGGTGTTAATAATCTAGCTGGTGATGCTTACTCCTACTATGCAAATCTTGGAATCTTCGATGATGGAATTCTAGATAGAGTTTTACGTATGGCTAAACGTGACAAGAATCAGAGTAGTATTGTTGTTTGGTCACTAGGTAATGAAGGTGGCTATGGTCCAGGATTTAAGAATTCAGCTATTGAACTTAAGAAATATGATCCAACAAGACCTATACAATATGAGAGTAATAATTACCAAGAGCTCTATTATGATTCAGATTTAGAAGAGTTGGATTTTGAATCTAATATGTATTCACCACCTAGCGCACTAGAGACTTATGCGACAGATAATCCACGTAAACCTTATATTTTAATTGAGTATATACATGCTATGGGTAATGGACCTGGTGCTGTTGAAGATTACTGGGAAGTACTATATAAGCATGATTCTATGGCGGGGGCTTTTGCCTGGGAATGGGCAGACCATGCAGTTTATAAGGGTTACAGCGAGAATGGTCAAGAAATTTACCACTATGGTGGAGATTTTGGCGAAGCGGCAGGTGAGCATGACGGAAACTTCTGTATGGATGGTTTGGTAAAACCTAACCGTGAAGTATCTACTTCTTTAGAAGAATATGGAAATGTTTTAAGGCCTATTAGAGCTGAAATTGATGTAGAAGCTGCTGTTAGTGGAAAAGTTAAATTCACAAATATGCTAGATTTCATCGATGTCGGTGAAGCTTATGCGATTCATTTTGAATACTTAAGAAATGATGAATTAATCAATGAAGGAACAGTTGTAAATTACTCAATTCCTGCTAGAGAGACTGTGGAGATTGACTTCGGACTTGAAGAAGAATTTGTAAGTTATTTAAGAGAAGTTCAAGAAGGAAATGCTCTTGCTGAGCCTATTTACTTGAATATTTCATACTTAACATTGGTGGACGATATTTTTGTTCCTGAATATACAGAGATGGGATTTGACCAAATTGTTGTTCATGAGCCTGAAGTGATTGAGTTAGAAGCTTTATTCCCTGAATTTACTTCAGTACCTACTACTGATGGATTAGAAGTTCTAGAGAGCGATAGAGAGTTACTAATTAAGGGTGATAATTTCCGCTATGTCTTCGACTTACGTAAAGGTGTTTTATCTAGTTTGAATTATGAGAATAATAATATTATTGATAGACCGCTTGAATACAATATCTGGAGAGCACCTACAGATAACGACATGTATTCTAAACATGAGTGGAAGGCTGCTGGTTTACACAAGACTCAAAATAGGTTGAAGAGTTTAGAATATGAATTAGTTGAAGATAATTTAGTTGTTAAAACTCATATAACAATGGCTCCAAATACATTGCAGCCAGTTGCTCAAGTTTGGACTACATTTACTATTCAAGAGAATGGTGAAATTAAAATCGCTGTTGATGTAGACCGTGATAGAAATCAGCCATGGTTTACTGAGTTTAGAAATCAATACCCAATGACTAAAGCACAAGAAGAGAAATATGATGAGCGTTTCCCATTCTTGCCAAGATTTGGTTTGAGATTATTCATGAATAAAACTTATGAAAATCTTGAGTTTATTGGTCTAGGACCTGGTCCTGCTTATGAAGATATGAAGGAAGCTAATCTTCAAGGTAAGTTTGCAACTACAGTATCAGATGAGTATGTAGACTACATAATGCCGCAAGAGCACGGTAGTCATACAGATACATCCGCTATTGTATTGAGTCAAGATTTTGGTGGTGCATTGGCAGTATATGGAGATAAGAAGTTCTCCTTTAGCGCATCTCATTTCACACAAGAAGAGCTAGAAGCAAAAATGCATAACTATGAGCTTGAAGAGTCAGACTACACCGTTCTTTGCTTGGATTACAGAATGACTGGTTTAGGTTCAAATAGTTGTGGTCCATTAGTAACTAAAGAATATAGATTGAATGAAGAGAAATTTAGTTTTGAGTTTAATCTCGTACCTGGAGAGATTTTAGCTTAAGGTTGATAGGGTTGGCTTTTACCATAATTTAATAATATCTTGGTAGAAGCCTACTATAATTAATATTAGAAATATCAATGGAGGTATACGATGAGAGTTTGCAGCAATTGTTCGAATTCATTGAATGACAGTCAAGTTTATTGTCCTAAGTGCGGAACGCATAATCCTGTAGTGGAAGCTGAACAGGAGGCTAGGGAAGAGCTTGATAATTATTTCAATGAAGGCCAAGATGATTTAGATAGAGGTATAGATTCAGAAGAGATTTTATCTGAAAGTACTAGCAGTAATGAGTCTGTTTCGGAGTTCTCTCTTCAAGAAAATGCTCCAATAATTACTGATGAAGAGCCTGAAAATGCGTCTGAAACAGAGTTTGAAAATACTTTTGGACACGATGATTTAGTAGAAAATACTGATTTAAGTGATGAAGAAAGATTTGAAAATACTTTCGATAATGATTTTGTAGCTAATCAAGGGGAGGACTTACATCAAGAGGCTCCGGTTCAAGAGGACTCACATGAGGAAGCTTCTGCAGCAGCTGAAGTTGAGCAAGCTGAGCATATGGAAGCAGCAGCTGAGCGTGGGTCTGATGCAGCCAATGATAATACATTTGCATTTGGCTATGGAGCAAGTACTCCAACAGTAAACCCTACACAGTATCAACAATCCTTTAATAGTCAGCAAAATACTACTTATAATCAAAATCCTAGTTCATCAGGTCAAGGATATGGTCAAACGGGCCAAACATACTACAATAGCCAGAACCAATATCAGAGTTCTAATCAAAACCAAAATACTAACCAGTATCAGAGGCAAGATACTTACAGTCATCAAAATGCAAATGCTAGTGCGGCAGTTGCAGCTAGTAAGGAAGAATTAGAGTTTGCAGAGACTGGCTTGCCAGCTAAGTATAAGCCTCTTCCATTCTGGGAATACCTAATTTATGCGGTAGTTGCAATGATTCCTTTAGGTACATTACTTATATTTATTTACTCAATTATTGCTGCTGCACAAAATGATAATATCCACAGGAAGAATTGGGGTATAGGTCAATTAATTCTCGCAGCAATAGCGTTAATCATAGGAATAATAGGAGTTATTATATTATTAATTGCAGGAACTATGATTCTATCTTCATTTATGAGGGGAGCGGGGTACTAATAATGCAAAATAATCAAAATAATCAAAATAGACAAAGCAATCAAAATACTCAATATGGTCAAAATAATCCTTATAATCAACAAGGACAATACCAAGGAGCAAGTAATCAGCAATACCAAGGATATAGAAACCAGGAGCATCAGCAAGGGCAATACCAAGGAGCTAGAAATCAACAATATAGTCAACAGTACAATCAGCCAAGTAGTAGCTATAATCAATACTATGCTAAGGCACAAGATGTACCTGTAGATCAGGTACCTCAGCAGTTTAGACCAATTGGTATTTGGGGACATGTAGGTTACTTCTTACTATTTGGTATACCTGTAATTGGACTAATTTTTGCTCTTATTTTATCTTTCAATGATTCAAATTATGCAAGAAGAAATTTAGCTAGAGCTATGGCTATTGTTGGAGCAGTAACTTTAGTTTTAGGTATTTTAAACCTTACAACAGGATTTACTTTATTTGGAATTGCCGACTATACCGGTTGGAGAGACATGATTGAAGAAATTGCTAGACAAGCAAATTAATATTAATTGAATATAACCTCGAGAATTATTTTAGATTTTCGAGGTTTTTTATTGCCAAAATTTAATGGCATATCAGCTAGAATTAACGATAATACATTTAATCCAAGAAATTGCTTGGATACTGGAGGATAGATAATGCAATCTCTTTATGCAGTAGGTTTAATGAGTGGAACATCCATGGATGGGATAGATGCTGCTCTTGTAAGAATAGATAGAGATGATAAGGGTAAATCTGCTATTGAGTATATAGATTTTTATTATGAAGAATATCCTTCGAAAGTTAGAGCTCGCTTATTAGAGGTTGCAGATGGTGCCCCCACCGACTCTAGAGAATTAGTATTACTTAGTGATCTATTAGGTCGTCTATATACAGATGCTGTATCTAAACTTATGACCAACAATCCAGATATTAAATTAGATTTTATAGGTACTCATGGACAAACTATTTACCATAGTTTGGAGGCTGAAGAATACTTAGGTTTTGATGTTCAATCTAGTTTGCAAATTGGAGAGCCTAGTTATTTAGCAGAGGCATTTAGCTGTCCAGTAGTATCAGATTTTAGAGTTAGAGATATAGCGGCTGGTGGTTTAGGTGCTCCATTAGTTCCATTTGTTGAATATGACTTATATGCAAGTGAGGAAGATATAGTTTTCCTTAATATTGGAGGCATTAGTAATATAAGTTTTATTAGCCAAGACCCTAATGAAATTATTGGATTTGATACAGGTCCAGGAAATATGTTGATTGATCAAGCTATTGTAGATATAACTAATGGTGAAAAAACTTATGATGATTCAGGTAATTTTTCTTCAAGGGGTAAGACAAGTGAAGAACTTCTAGAGTTTGCATTAAGCAATCCATACTACAGCCAAGAACCACCTAAGAATAGTGGGCGTGAGAATTTTGGTCATGAGAGATATCTTGAATTGAAAGAGAGAGCTGCTGAATTAAATTTAAGTGATGAAGATTTTGTTAGAACTATTACTGATTTAACAGCAAGAATAAATGCAGATGCTATTAGAAATTATTGCCCAAGAATTCCTGCTAAGTTAATAGTTTCAGGTGGTGGTAGCCATAACAAGACGATAATAGCTGGCTTGAAGGAAGAGTTGCCAGAGGTGGAAGTTGAGTTAGGGGAAGTGCTTCAGTATCCAAATGATGCGAAGGAAGCGATTGCTTTTGCCTACTTAGCGTACAAAACAATCATGGAGGAAAGTAACAATATTACTGCTGTTACTGGCGCTAAACACCCTGTAGTAATGGGTAAAATTAGTCTCTAGTGAAAATGCACAAATAATTGCACTAAAAACTGTCGGTTTCATACATGTTTAATAGCTATAATAGTTCTAAATACTATTTACCGAAATACATTATTTTGGATAAAAATACAAGAAATAGGAGGTAGAGCTATGCAAGCATATAAGGCAGAAGATATTAGAAATATCGCAGTGTTAGGGCATAGTGGTTCTGGTAAAACATCATTCTGTGAGGCAGTGTTATACAGAGGTGGTGTTACAGAGAGACTAGGAGACGTACAGAAGGGAACAAGTACGCTAGATTTTTCAGCTGCTGAGAAGAGAAGAAATATCAGTATAGATTTAGGAGTTTCCAGTGTTGAATGGAAGGGAACTAAGGTAAATCTAATTGATACACCAGGAGATTTTGATTTCTTAGGAGAAGTTAATCAAGCTCTACGTGTAGCAGATTCAGCAATTGTAGTTTTAAGTGCAAGGAGCCAAGTAACTGTTGGTGCAGAAAAATCATTTAGATTCCTAGAACGTGAAAATATACCTTACGCAATTTTTGTTAATAAGATGGATGATGATGTTGCTGACTGGACTAAGACCATGATTCAGATTCGTGAACAAATTGGTCGTTCCGCAACAATCATGATGTTACCAATTAGAGAAGGAAGCGCATATACAGGTTACGTAGACATCCTTACTAAGAGAGCTTATAAATATAACGAAAATAATGAACGCTATGAAACTGAAATTCCAGATAATTTAGTTGATGAAGTTGAGAGACAATACGAAAACTTAATGGAGCAAATTGCAGAGAGCTCAGATGAATTAGTTGAAAAATTCTTCATGGATGAAGAGTTTACTGAAGAAGAGATTCAAGAAGGTTTAAGAAATAGAATTCTAACAAGAAACCTAATTCCGATTTGGGCAGGTTCTTCAACAGAACTTCGTGGTGTTAGATTTACTATGAATAGAATTATCTATAATATGCCTAGCCCATCGGAGACATTGGTGGAACCAGCAATTAAACCAGATGGTACTGCTGTTCAATTAAAAACTAACTTTGCAGGTGCTTTAGCAGGTCTTGTATTTAAAACTTATACAGACCCTTATGTTGGTAAGATTTCATTAGTTAGATTATATTCAGGTACTTTAACGACCAACCAAGAATTATGGAATGAAAGAACTCGCTCAACAGATAAGGCAGCAGGTTTATCTAGTCCACAAGGTAGTAAGCAAGAGCCTATGTCAACAGTATATGCAGGTGACATAGTGGCGATTACTAAGCTAGACGATACTAAGACTGGCGACACATTAAGTGATAAATCTAATCCATTAACTCTTCCAGGAATTGTATATCCTGCATCTCCATTAGCCTTAGCAATTTATCCTAAGACTGAAGGTGAAGAGGATAAGGTTGCCCTTGGTATAGTCAAGATTACAGAAGAAGATCCAACAATTAAATTGAATCAGAGTGAAGAGACAGGTGAGCAATTAGTATCTGGTTTAGGTGAATTACACTTAGATGTCTTAGTTGAAAAACTCAAGAATAAATATAATGTAGAAGCTGAACTTAGAACAGCTAAAACACCTTATAGAGAAAAATTACGACGTGCAGTTAAATCCCAAGGTAAGCATAGAAAACAATCTGGTGGTCATGGTCAATATGGTGATGTAATTATTGAGTTTGAACCACACGAAGATGTAGACTTAATCTTCGAAGAATCAATCTTCGGTGGATCAGTTCCTAAATCATATTTCCCTGCAGTAGAAAAAGGACTTATTGAAGCGACTAACAAGGGTCCTCTAGCTGGTTATAAGGTTGTTGGACTGAAGGCAAATCTTGTAGATGGTTCCTACCATGATGTTGACTCATCTGAATTAGCATTCTCATTAGCTGCTCAATTAGCATATAGAGAGGCATTTAAGGAAGCTGGTGCTGACTTACTAGAGCCTATTTATGAAATAGAAATTCATGCTCCTGAAACTGACCTAGGAACAATAATGAGTGATATTTCTAAGAGACGTGGACGAATATCTGGTATTGATCAGAAGGCAGGTATGAGTATTGTTAATGCACATGTTCCTCTAGCTGAATTAGATAGATATGCAACCGATTTAAGAGCTATGACTCAAGGTAGAGGTTGGTACAATACTGAATTCTACGCCTATGAAAATATGCCACAACAATTACAAGAGAAGGTTATTCAAGAGCATCAAGCAAATGCGTAATTCTTCTAAGATAAATTAGGATAAACCTATATATAAAGTTAAATATACTACTTTTTCTTTTTTCCCTTACTGTGTTTGAGCCCGGGTATTTATACTCGGGCTTAAACTATTTTTATTGTGAACTTTTTAGCGATATTTTTTCTTATTAGCTCAATGATTTATAATTATATTTACTAATGCGAATTCTTAAAGATTAATCAGTATAATGTTAGTAAGTTGAGAAGGAAGGTTATGCTATGCGTGAACAAATCTGGTCAGATGGTTTAAAGAAGAAAATATTGAGTCTAAGTTCAGAAGAGTTAGATGAGATAAATAAAGAAGGCCTCGATTATATGTGGAAGCTCATGATAGAAGGTAATAATGACCTTCATATTCATAGTAATGCCTCAGATGGTCATGACTCTCCTCCTAAAATAATTCAAGATGTGATGAATAATAAATTAGATGCATTTGCTCTTACAGACCACGATACTATCGATGGTTTTAGAGCAATTAGTATTGTTTACGATAAGCTGAAACAGATGAACATAGAGCTTCCGGATTTCATACCTGGAATGGAATTAAATATGGAATATGAGGGGCAAGATATTCATATACTTGCATTTTTCCCTATGGGTACTTTTTGGCTGATGAAAGATTTCTTGGAAGAAAGAGTTGAAGCTAGAAGAATTAGAAATCAAGCGATAGTTGCCAAGGCTCAAGAATTTGGGATGAAAATTTCAGAAGAAGATTTAAGCTCTATGGGCGGAGGCATTATTGGTAGAGTGCATATTGCTAACTTACTGTTAAGAATGGGATATGTTGATTCAGTGAGTGATGCATTTGATACTTACTTAAATGAGGGAAAACC
>CAZVJQ010000023.1:0-19251 GCA_964627125.1 uncultured Fastidiosipila sp.
ATACTAAATGGATTTATCCATTGATTAGCCTCGAGGAATTCTACAATTGCATCTCTCCAAGCATCTAAAGTGTTATTAAAATCATCAATGAAATCCATATGCATTCCTCCACAAGCTAGAATTACTATTAATTATATAAGATTGTATTTAAGGAAGTATTAAAATTCAAATTTGGGGCCCCAGTTCGCAACTCATAACTTGCAATAACAAAAATAAACATGACTTGCAAACCCAAATAGCCACAAAAAACCACAAAAACCGCAAAATTACCGAAAACTATATTTTAAACAAATCCATATCGAATATAAAGTTTATTACTAGTTTTTTCACTAATTTAAATTTATTCGCCAAATAAGTGTAATTAGTCTAAAAATTAATTTTTAACTAGATTATAATAACCATGCATTTCGCGTTTTCTCAGGAGGTAATTCATGTCAGCAACAACGAAGAGAAGCAAGTTGACTGCAAGAGACTATGATCCGCTCAGTCCAAGAGATGCTTGGTATTTCTATAACAAGCCATTCCAGTGGGCGATCGCACTCACAAGACCAGTTAGATTCCATTTAATAATGGGGTTTATAGGATCAATACTACAATCTGCTTTGGCCCTAATTCCAGGATTAATAACAGGTAGATTAATTGACGAAGTATTTGTAAATGGAGACTTCACTAATTTTTGGCCTTACGTAATAGCAATATTCGTAATCCCAGTAATTAGATCGATCATCAACTATGTAAAGAGACTATTTTTCGAATACGTATCACAGACCATCCTTCTAAGAACGAGAGACTCTGTGTATCAGCACTTGCAAAAACTAGATGCAGGCTACTACTCTATAACACCAACCGGTAGAATTATGACTAAATTGACCGGTGACTTAGACATGGTAAGACACATTTTTGCCTGGACAGGATTCCAACTTGTCCAAAATACACTCATGCTCGGAATCGGTGGTGTTTACCTGTTCTTCGTTGAGTGGCGTCTAGCATTAGCATCATTTATATTTGCTCCATTCCTACTAATTTTAGCCCAAAGATTCTTGGTAAATATCAAGCCTATGTGGGGTCGTATTAGACATCAGAGTGAGAAACTTACATCTGTTGTTCAAGAAAATATTGGTGCAAATAGAGTTACTAAGGCTTTTGTCAGCCATGACTATGAGATTGAGAGATTCGAGAAAGAGAATGTCGATTTCGCTCAGTTGAATAAAGATGCAGCAAGAGTTCGTGCTAAATTTATCCCAGTAATGGATATGCTAGCTAGCTTGATGTACGTCCCTGTCATTTTGGTAGGTGGTACATTGGCAATTAGAAATATCATGACTGTCGGTCAAATAGTTACATTCAATAACTTACTTTGGATGATAGTTGACCCAATGTTCATGCTCGGATTCTACATCGATGAGCTACAACACTTCGCCTCATGTGCAAACAAACTTATTGAAACATTAATGACAAAAACTAAGATTTCATCTCCAGCTGAGACAGATATTACTGAATTCCCAGAGAAGGCAGATGAAGACTTGGTAAGAGCAAGTTTAGACTCACCTAAATTCGATAAAGAAAGTTTAGGCGGAGAACTTGAAGTAATTAAGAATCCAGAAGTTGAACGTACAGTTAAGATTCAGAGCAGATCCAAACTTTCAGGTGACGACTATGCTATGAAACAATATGATGTATCTACACAGCGTCGTGGTTATATCCCAGACAAACCATTCCCAATGAAGGAATATCACTTGCGTTCTAACTTAAAAACAGCTAAAACCAAGATTGATGATTTAATTGTCGAGCACTTAGAAGAGTTCCCAGCCCAAAGAATTAACTTAGATGGCGACGTAGTCTTCGAAAATGTTTCATATGAATATATTTTATATGGACAAAAAGTACCAGCTCTACACAATATTTCCTTCGAGGTAAAAGCCGGCCAAACCATCGGTATCATCGGTGAAACAGGTTCAGGTAAAACAACATTAATCGAAATGATCTCTCGTTTAATGGACCCAAGCGAAGGTCGTATCCTAATTGATGGACGTGACTTAAGAACTTATCCACTAGAACCACTTAGAAGATCAATCGGTGTCGTTACCCAAAATGTCTTCTTATTTAGTGACACAGTAGAAAGTAACATCGCCTTCAGTGACTTACTGATGCCATTTGACCGTGTTACAGATGCAGCAAGAGTCGCTAGTGCAGATGACTTCATCGAGAGAATGGAAGACGGCTATAACACAATTACAGGTGAAGAAGGTGTTGGTCTTTCTGGTGGCCAAAGACAACGTATCTCCCTCGCCCGCGCTGTAGCAGCAGACCCAGATATCTTAATCCTAGATGACACAACTTCTGCTGTTGACATGAACACAGATGCAAAAATTAGAAAGAACCTAAAAGAAAAATTAGCAGATAAGACAGTCTTCATGGTTGCCCAAAGAATTAGCTCTATCAGAAACTCTGACCAAATCTTTGTCATGAAAGATGGACGCATTGTCGAAAGCGGAAAGCACGATGAGCTAGTTGAACTAGGTGGTATTTATAGAGAAATTTATGACACCCAAATTGGTGACAGTAAAGAAGCACTACAATCTGTATTAGGAGATATAAAGGAGGAGAACAATGGCTAGAAATAGATTCGATGTAGATGAAAATCTAGAAACCCCGTTTAACTGGGACCAAGTCAAAAGAGTTGGCCAGTACGTTACTCCATACACCAAACAATTAGGTAGAGTCATGTTAGTTATGGTGCTATCTCAGGCTTTGGCCTTGCTGAATCCAATGTTTGTACAGCAGGCTTTGGACGTGGCGATACCAGGAGCTAATGTACCTTACTTAATCTTATTATCTACATTGTATTTTGTAGGAATTTTAGTTGTTTTATTCGCAGCTAGATATAGAATTAAACATTTAACAGATGTTGGACAAGATATTGTTCATGACATCAGATACGAGATGTTCGAGCACATGCAACACTTGCCATTTACATACTTCGACTCAAGACCACACGGTAAAATTTCTACCAGAATCTTGAACTACGTAAATACAGTAAGTGACTTATTAAGTAATGTTCTCGTTAACACAGTACTACAAGTTATAACCCTATTGATTATCGTGGTCTACATGCTTATCGTTGACTGGAGATTAACTATTTATGCATTAATCGGACTACCTGTTTTAATCATTTACATCATGATGATCAAAGGCGTCCAAAGACGCGCTCAACAAGTTCAAAACAACAAATCTTCAAACTTAAATGCCTATGCACAAGAGTCAGTTCAGGGAATGAAGATTACTCAATTGTTCGGACGTGAAGCAGTAAATAGACAGATTTACCACGGTTTAGGTACACAGTTTAGAAAGTCAGTTATTGATGTTAACTTACCATCTTTCTCACTAAACCCTGCGGTAGAAATTATCTCTAACTTCATCGTTGGATTCTTATATGTTGCAGCAGTATTCTGGTTGAGACAAGAGAATGGTCAACCATTAGAGCCTGGAACAATCGTGGCATTTGTAAGCTACATCGGTTACTTCTGGAACCCAATTGCTCAACTTGCAAACTTCTACAACCAACTACTAAATGGTGCATCTTATGTTGAAAGAATTTTCGAGATGTTAGATGAGCCTCTAGTTATTGAAAATGCTCCAGATGCTTATGACTTAGGTGATATCGAAGGTGAAGTTAAATTTGACCATGTAGATTTTGGTTATGAAGCTGGAGTAGATATCTTAAAGGATGTTAATTTCACAATTAAACCTGGTCAGACAATTGCTCTTGTTGGACCAACTGGTGCTGGTAAAACTACTATTGTTAACTTAATTTCTAGATTTTACGATACAACAGATGGGCACATTCTAATTGATGGACACAAGATAAAAGATGTCACAGTTGGCTCATTGCGTAGTCAAATGGGAATCATGATGCAAGATCCATATCTATTCCCAACAACAATTAGAGAGAATATTCGCTACGGTAGAATGGATGCAACAGACGAGGAAGTAGAAGAGGCAGCTAAATCAGTCCATGCTCATGAATTTATCATGCGTCAACCTGAAGCTTATGACACAGTAATTCAAGAGAGAGGTGCTGGTGTTTCTGCAGGTGAGATGCAACTTATTAGTATTGCTAGAGTTATGCTCGCAAATCCTAAATTAATCATCTTGGACGAGGCAACATCTTCCATTGATACTCAGACAGAGCAAGCGCTACAGCTAGGTATAGACGAATTAACTAAGGGTAGAACTACATTTACAATTGCCCATAGATTATCCACTATCCGTAATGCAGATAGAATTTTCTACATTGCAAACCAAGGTATTGCTGAAGATGGTAACCATGAAGAGCTATTGGCCAAAGGCGGCCTCTACGCAAGCTTATACGAGCAACAAATTAAAGAAATGATTGAAGCAGGTGCTTACTAGTTTTATGAGCGAAATTGCCTGGAAAAATATTCTTTACTTTTTCTAAACATAAAGAAGCTAGAGATTTTGTATAATATAGATAATTAATTTACGGGAAATTGTAGTTTTAAATGAAGGAGTAAGATATGGCAGGCGAAAGAGCAGCAGAAAACATGAAGAAGGCAGTTGAGAATTTTAGCATTATGCAAGAAGGATTAACTGAAGCACAAGTACATGCAGCAACTATTAAAGAGAATATTGATGCTCTTCAAGAGCTTATAAATCCTAAGATGGATGAGATTCAAGAGCAAGTTGCAGAGTTAAATTCAAATATTGATAGGCTTAAGGCTTCAGCTGAGAAGATGAAGGGCTTAGGAAAGTAGTTTAAGTTTTATAGAAATGACGAAGGACTCGGTGTTAATGTGCACTGAGTCCTTTTTTTGATTGTTTAGCTTGTTTTGTAACCTACTCCTCATACAAAATCAAATCATCAAGATTGTATATTCTTATCTTCTTAGAAGAAATTTGTTCAATTAGTCCATTATCTTCAAGTTCTTTAAACTTCCTACTAATACTCTCAGGGCTTGTTCCTAAGAATGATGCAATATCTTTACGAGACATATCTAAATCTACAATAACTTCATCTTCCAGTTGGTCGCCATCTTCAACAAGTTCTGCTAGATATAGAGCTAGTCTACTAGAGACCATTTCTGAAGAAACTTTAGCAGTTTGTTTCTCAGACTTAGCTAGCCTATTAGACATCTCTCCCATTATTCTCATAGAAATTTCAGGATGTTCAATAAGTAAATCTTGAATATCTTCTCTCTTAATCATACAGACCTTAGTATCCTTCAATGCTTCTGCATACTCTTCATGCACACCTTCAGAGTTGAAGATTGTCCATTCTCCCATGAAGTCACCAGGGTTCATTATTCTTATTAATTGTTCTTTCCCAGATTCATTCATTAGATATATTCGAATTTTTCCTTGACTTACTATGTAGAGGGAATCATCTTGGTCCTTAGCGTGGTACAAGAATTCACCTTTATTAAGAACCTTAGGTCTAGCCTTACTGCCGATCATATCCATTGATGCATCGTCTAAGTGGTTAAAAATAGGAACTAGTCTTACACAAGAGTGGTGGGATGTTTCCTTTTGAGTTTTTGCCATACAAATCTCCTTGCCTATATATGTATACCTATTATAAGTGATATTAAATTTATTAGACTTGTTCTAAATCAAGAAAATATATTTAATTTCTTTAGTAATTCTTGAGCTGCATCAATTAACTATTTTGGACTTCACTATAAGATGTATTCATCAAATCAAACGAGGAGCAATTAAAATGAGTAAAGTATTAGACTACGTAGAAGAAAATCAAGAAACATTGGATTTATACACAAAAGCAATTACAAGAGCACATGGTAAAAACCACCCAGAAGTATTTGCTGTTCATGAGAACTACCAAGTTCTAAGAGATAAGCTAAAAGCCGGTGAAGACGCAAGTGAAGAGTTTGCAAAGATTCGTGAATTAACAAGCAATTTTACAGTTCCAGAAGATGCTTGTGAAACTATGGCAGCTACTTACAAAATGTTAGAAGAAGCAGATAATTTAAATTCTTAGTTGAAACTTGATCTAAGTCAATTTAGAAAATAAGAAGACAGTATAGAATATAGATATTGAAGCAGAAGAATAAACAAAAAAACAAAGGAGCAAGGAATTATGAAAAATGCAGTAATTAGTTTAGAAACATTAACTTGTCCATCATGTCTACAAAAGATTGATGCAGCGGTTAAATCAGTAGATGGTACTGTTGACGATAGTGTAAAAGTTTTATTTAACTCAAGTAAAGTTAAATTAGACTTCGATAGTGAGAAGACAGATATTGATGAAATTACAGGTGCTATTGAAAACTTAGGTTATCCAGTACTTAAATCAAAAGTAAAATAATAAATAAATAGATATCTCTAGATATAAAAATTTCAAGGGCTTATATGAAACATTTAGTTTTGTATAAGCTCCTTTTTTATGCTTAAAATTTGCCAAAAAAAGGCTGAAAATATTCTAAATAAGTCCTATAATTAAGAAAATTTCACAAGAGAGAAGATTTTGTAATGGCAAAGAATTCAGCTAAGCCTAAGGGTATTTTAGAGAAGGCAAATATTAGACCTTCTTGGCGTCTATATTTTGTAGATGCCATGGGAGCAATGGCAATGGGTCTATTTGCATCCCTGCTTATAGGTACAATATTTAATACTATTGGTGTTCTAATTCCAAATGAAGAAGTATCTTTTTTCTTTACAGAAATATCTAGATTTGCAAGTCAAGCAGCAGGTGCCGCAATGGCCGGAGCAATCGCATATGCATTACAAGCTCCACCTCTAGTACTTTATTCAATATTAACTGTTGGTGTTGCTGCTAACTCAATTGGAGGAGCTGCAGGTCCTTTATTAATATTCTTCGTTGCTATAATTAGCACAGAGTTTGGTAAATTAATTAGTAAAAAAACTAGATTAGATATTTTGGTGACTCCGGCTCTTACTATAGCGTTAGGAGTGGGAATAAGCCTAGTGTTAGCTCAGCCATTTTCTTGGTTCACAGAAGTTCTAAGTGAAACGATTATCTGGTCAATTGATAGACAAGCATTATTGATGGGAATTGTAATATCTGTCTTGATGGGATTAGCTCTAACATTGCCTATAAGTTCTGCGGTAATAGCTCTTGCTTTAGGATTGACAGGAATGGCTGGTGGAGCAGCTCTAGCAGGATGTTGTGCACAGATGATTGGTTTTGCCTTCATGAGTCGCAAGGACAATGATTTAGGTGGTTTCTTCGCACAAGCTTTAGGGACATCAATGCTGCAAATGCCCAACATCATTAAGAATCCAAAAGTACTAATACCACCCGTCTTAGCGAGTGCAGTTACTGGTGCTTTGGCCACAACAATTTTAAGAGTAGACATGAATGGCTCTGCAATTGCGTCAGGAATGGGTACATCAGGGCTTGTTGGACCAATAGGAGTAATTACAGGCTGGCTCAACCCAAGTGCTGAGGCTATCGCTAATGGAGCAGTAGCGGCAAATCCAACAGCTACTCATTGGATTAGTTTAATTTTGATCAGTGTGGTTTTACCTGCAATATTAACTCTTGTATTTGCTGCAGTTTGTCGTAGATTTAACTGGATTAAAGATGGAGACCTGAAGATTAATAGTTAAAACCAAAAATTACTCTTATAAACACAAATAGAGCGAACCCTGAGGTCCGCTCTAAATTTTTGTTTATATCTCTTATCAGAGGCTTAATTATTTAGCTGATGCTTCGTAAATAGCGTCTACTGATTCTTTCATAGTAGCGTCAAACTCTTCAGCTGTTTGTTGATATGTTAATCCGTCAGCGAATGCACGTGAGAATGAAGCGATTAAACCTTCGTTTTGTGCTAATAATTCGTTTGCGTGATCACGGCTGTATCCACCTGATAAAGCAACAACACGTACTACGTCATCGTGCTTCATTAAGTCAGCATATAAGTTTGCTGTTGTTGGGATTGTGATCTTGAACATTAGAGGAACACCTGCTGGCCATTCTGCTAAATGCTTGTTGAATTGCTCTAACATGTAGTGTTCAATTTTATCTTTATCTTCTGCATTGATATCTACTTCTGGCTCTAAAATTGGAACTAAGTGCTTATCAGCAATTTGTTTACCAACTTCGAATTGTTGAGCTACGATAGCGTCGATACCTTCTTCGTTGTATGATTCAATTCTTGAACGCATCTTTGTACCGAAAACATTGCTCTCAACAGCACGATCTAATAATTCGTCTAGTTCAGGCATATCTTTCATTAATTGAACGCCATTTTCTAATGGAGCTAAACCTTTATCTACTTTAACAAAAGGTACTACACCCTTGTCTTCCCATAGGAAATCAGCTGTTCCTTTACCTTCGATTTGTCTATCCATTGTTTGTTCAAATAAGATAGCACCGACGATGCGGTTTGAGTCGAATGAAGGACTTGTGATAATTCTTGTACGCATTGCGTGAACTGCGTCGAACATTTCATCTTCACCATTGTATTGGTCTTCTGCAACACCATAAGCTGCTAAAGCCTTAGGAGTTGAACCACCTGATTGGTCTAATGCTGCGATGAAACCATCAGCACTCTTCATTTTCTCTAATTGTTTATCAAAATTTGCTTGTGCCATATTTTAATAATCTCCTTTTTTAATTTCTGTTTTCAACACATTTTATTCTATCATATTTTTCTATAATAATGTCCAAAAGCTAGATATTTAGGGGGAAATATGTAAGTTTTTACTAAAATTTTACTTAATTTTCTACTAATACATGTTTCTATGCCCTGTTTTGTCTATTTCCGGATGTATCTACTTAAGAAATAATCAACAATTATCATCAAACGCTCGTTGTAAACATTGTTATCAACTTCTTTATTTAGTAGGCTCGCCTCATGAATCGCTCTGGCAACATTCATATCTTTATTCTTTCCCATAACGTCAATAAAATCTTTAATCACAACCTGCACATTCTCATCCGTTGCAAAATTTTGCTTAGCAAGAATACTGCTATGTCCATTTCTATCTGGTTCTCTCCAGCGTATGAAGTGCACATTATCTTTATTTATCTCATTCCTATGGGCAAAGAGGGCCGAGCTATCTATACCCAAGAATGTATCATTTTGTCCATGTATAACTAGTGTTGGTGCTTCGGAGTTGTTCAAAGCATCCACAGCATTCAAGTTATAGTTCTTACCAAATTCCTTGAAATTTCTACCCCAAATAAAAGGATAGAAGATATAAGCAAATGGTCCTATTACATCTTTAACTACATTCACAAGAGTTTCTACAGGGTATGCATAAGTTGATACAGTGACTGCGGCTTTTATATTATGTTCAAGTTTTCCCATGTTGACCGCTGCGCCAAAACCTCCCCAACTGTGGCCAAATATTACTTTCTCCATATCTTTAAGATCTTCATGGTTATTTACATATTCAAGAACAGCATTCATATCTAGCGCAGATTGAACTAAACCTCTTGTAGAATTTCCATCACTAACACCAGAACCAGTGCCATCATAAGCTAAAACCTGCCAGCCTTTATCTATTAAAAAAGTAATCTCAGCAATATATTCACGATGATCTACCCAAAGACCATGTCCAAAAATTAGAAGCCCCTTAGGTTTAGATTTGAGATTTGCGCTTGGAGCAAAAAGATAGCCCTTCAAATGATAGTTTTTTATAGGAATATCTACTTCTTCTCGTCTATATATTTCAATGTACTTAGCGTAATTTTCTAAATATTTTGTATTAGAGGAGTAATCTACTTTTGCGAAAGCAAGATTAGATGCTATATTAACTAATATTTCCCCTATTAGAATATAGATAAGAAATACAAGTAACACTACTAATACTGCTGTTATATTTTCAGGCATTTGCTGGAAATCTTCCTTTCTGTAGTTTTGTGATCTTATTTTGATTTTTGTGAATCCAAAGTTTGGTTAGTAGAACTATAATCACTATATTAGTTTAATTATAGATGAATTAATTGTTATAATGATTTCAATTAATAAACTTCAACATAATCTAGGGGAGATATGCAAGAAGATATCATGGTAAGTGAAGGGGAAGTAAGAGATACTAACCCTAACAAATTGGGAGGACTCCCAGCTTTTGTCGAGAGGTCGGTTCAGGCCTTCTTTTTTGCGCAAGCAATATACTTACTTATATTCCCATATAATGAGAGCGAATTGAGGGTAGAAGCACTACCAGGCATGAATGCCATTTTCCTCTTAGCTCTATTCTTGTTAATACTATCTATAATTATCACTTTCGATGATAGATTAAATCTACGGCAGCGTAAGGGTTTAACGATTATTTCTTGGTTTAGTTTTGCCACGATGTTGCTGATTGAAACGACCATGCCATCTGTAATAATTGGTTTATTGCTAGTGAGTGTGGCTATAATCCTCTATCAAGGTGTGCATTCTAAGTTTTGGCTCTTGCCGATTGGAATTTTTGCAGCCAAATTAATTTATCTTACATTCACGGATAATACAGTCATTCCTGATATTTTCGAACATATGTCTAGAGTGCCATCTATCTCTCTAGTTAGCGTTTATGCTGCAATTTACACAGCAGTAGTTGCTCTCATAGTGTATTTGGCAATTAAATTTAAGCTCTTGAAACCTAACACTCTTGCTGACTCTAAGTTCTTCTTTACAATAATAATTATTCTATTAGTTTTTGCAGTATTTACTCATGTTGTCTGGCAAGGATTAGCACTAGCTAATCGTATAATTAACTTAAGGGCACCAACTTACGATATGGGTATATTTACTCAGATGTATCATGGGATTTTGAGGACAGGGCAGCCTTTGACCACCTTAGAAAGAGATAGATTATTATCTCACTTCCATGTTCATGTGTCTCCTATTGTTTATGTGCTAGTGCCAATATTCGCGCTTTTCCCACATCCAGAAGTATTGAATGTTATGCAAGTAGTAATAGTTGGATCTGGCCTAATTCCGTTCTTGCTAATTGCCAAGAGATTGAATTTTACTAAGAAATATTTAATTGTCTTAGCTTCCGTATATCTGCTGCAACCAGCTCTAATCTTATCTAACTTCTTCGACTTCCATGAAAATGTTTTCTTGGTTCCAAGCATTTTGTTCTTGCTCTACTTCATGATGAAGGGCAGTTACAGCGGCATAGCCATTTTCAGCATCCTCACCCTCATGGTTAAGGAAGACGCCTTCTTGTATGTCTTCGTCCTTGGAATTTATCTCTTCTTGGGTGCTGGCAAAAGGGAAGTTAGTGAGTTCAATAAAAAACAAGCTAGAATCGTCGCAATCGCCATGATTGTCGGCTCTGTCGTTGTATTTTTACTAAACGTCATGTACTTGAGAGCTAATGGTCTAGGCGAGATGAGTAATAGATTTACAAATCTTGAGATTTATTCAGAATTAGGTTTGATGAGCATAGTAATTTCTGCATTTGAAACACCAGTTTTATTTATTAGTACTTTATTTACTCCGGCGAAAGTGAGCTATCTTCTCATCATCCTCGCATCATTAGGATTTTTACCACTATTCAATAAGAAAGCTTATAGACTTGCTCTGTGGCTGCCATTACTAGTAATGAATTTAATAAGTAATTATCACTATCAGCATCAGATTAATTTCCACTACAATTACGGAAGTGCAAGTATATTACTTGTATTTTCAATCTTAGTATTAAGTGAAATGCTGAATCTAACTGTAGATGAGAGTGAACCTAGAGTTGCTTATAAAACTAAATTTAGCACTCGTAGAATTGTAAGTTCAATTCTTCTAGTCTTGGCAATATCTACTGCAAGCTTCCATACTATAGATTATTTGACAAGTCGCTTCCCAGCTCCTCATTTGATGCTGAATCAACCAGAGCAAATTGTTGAGACTCATGAAGTTTTAGATGCTGTTCCAAGAGATGCTGTAGTAGTAGCAGATACTTTCTTTACTGTAAGCATGGCAGACATTCCAGAGCTCTATGATATTAACTACTTTGATCTGAGAAGAGATAGAGAAATGCCAGATTATATAATCTTGAAGAGATCTTTATTCAACAATGGCTCATATTCTAGAGTGCCTGAATTTATTGACATGGGTTACAGTGAAAATGAAGACCTATCTACTAATTACGTTATTGTTCTAACAGCTTAGTTGCCTAGGTTGTGGGAAATTGTTGAAATTTCTTAACTTTAGCATGAATATAGATTGATATAATGAATTTATCGCTAGGAGGAAGAAGTATGAAAGAAATCCTATTAAATGACTCATTTACTGATTCAGATATTGAAAGATTAAAATCTATTATTGATGGTTATAAGATTGTTACTCGCTTAGAGGATCTAGAAAATCCTGAAGAATTAGAGATATTATTTGGTTGGAATAAACAGTTCGCTCCAATTTTGGAGGGCAAAAATAATCTTAAATGGGTTCAAACTTTCTCAGCTGGTGTAAATTCATTGCCACTAGAGAGAATGGCGGAATTAGATATTCAATTGAGTAATGCTAGTGGTGCTCATGGTGGGCCAATTAGTGAATCAGTATATGGATTTTTACTTTCTTACTTAAGAAACACTTTTAATTTCGCTAAAGATAAGGAAGTTAAAGAATGGTCTCCAATAAGACATATTCAAGAGTTATCTACTAAGACTGTAATGCTTGTTGGTACAGGAAGTGTAGGGCAGAGCTTAGCTAAGATTGCTCAAGCATTTGGTGCAAGAACTATTGGTATTAATAGAAGTGGTAGCACATACGAACATTTTGATGAAATCTATAAGCAAGAAGATATTAAGGACCATATAGCTGAAGCAGATATTGTTATGACTTCACTTCCAGAAACTGCACAGACTGTAGATTTCTTTAATAAGGAAGTTTTCAATGCTATGAAACCTGGAACAATTTTCATTAATGTTGGTCGTGGATCAGCTGTTATTGATGAAGATTTACTTGAAGCATTAGATAGTGGTCAAGTTGAACATGCATTCTTAGATACATTCAGACAAGAACCATTAGATACTACTCATGTATATTGGGAGAGAGAAGATGTATTCATTTCTCCACACTCTACAGCTAAGCGAGAAGACTATAATGCCTATATTATCGATGTATTTGAAGAGAACTTTAATGCCTTCGTTAAGGATGGCAAAATAGTAAGAAACATCGTTGATTATGAGAGAGGTTACTAATTCATAATTTGAATTTTAATCTCTAATTAATCTAAGGTTCCAATAAATCTGCTAAATTAGCTATATTAAAAAAGTTCCATACAAGAGTTAGGAGGAACTATGAGAAGACTCTTAAGTATATTCCTAAGCTTATCATTATTGATTGGCTTAAATACTATAAATAAAAATCTCGAAGAAAATACTGCTGCAATTGACCCTGTAGATACACAGGTTGAAGTAGATGATGAGAATTGGTCTCCAGAATTAGATGACTCAAATTATACTGACTTCGTTGAAGCAATATTTGCTCAAGATGCAGATGCTATCTATGAGGCATTAGCTGAGAAATCTGAAATTATGCCAGAGAAGAATTCAGCTGTAGAATTATTAGATAATCACTTCTTCGATTCAACTTTCCCTACTAGATATGCATATGATGTAGATGGAGAGGGTGAATATCTACTTCTTTATAGACAAGACGATAATATTATTTCAGTAAGATTATTTGATCTAAGTAATGAAGAGAATTTCCTTGATTCAGGTAGCTTAAAAACTAGAAATTATCTATTTGAATATAGATTTGAAACTGATGAAGAGAATGGAAGAATTCTCTTAGCTCCAAACATGATGAAGACTATTGATGTAGATCTTCCATTTATTACAACAGTTCTCTTGAATGGTGAACATGAAATAGAAAGAAATGAACATAGAGATTTCTCACAAAATGTCTCTTATACAATCGAAGATCTTTATGCTGGAGATTACACATTATCTGTCGAAGATACTGAAGTATTTACACTTCCTGAAGGTGAGATTGAGATTGAATATTCTAATTTAGATATGGATCCATTCTTAAATCTAACTATTAGTGATATTAATCGAGATGGTATTCAATTATTAGATAATGTTCAAGCTGAGATAATTGAAGACTTAAATCCAATATTTGAGATGATTTACACTGAATTAAATTCATATCCTGCAGATAGAGATTCTATTCCAGATAATCTGAAAGAGTTAGCTCCTTCAGTAGAAGGTGTAGATGATGAAATTGTTGCAAGAGCATATTCAGATATTGTTTTTTCTAATATTTCAGCAAATGTTGCTAACTTCTCTTTTGCACAGATAGATCCAGAGAGTTTCTCAGGACTAAGAGAAATAGCTGAAAATACTTATGAAGTAAATTTCAAGGCAGATTATAACTATACTATTGTTGGTTCAGAAACAGATTCTAATAATTCAATGTTGGTCCAATATGAGTTAGTAGATGGCGAACTTGAGATGATCAAGTTAGTATCACGATAGGAGTTAATTGATTATGAAGAAATTTTATTCTGTTTTACTAGCACTTATACTGAGTTTCAGCTTGGTAGCTTGTGGTGACAATGGCGATAACGAAGATAATGATGGTGATAACACAAGCGAGCAAACTACTGTCGATAATGATACAGATGTGAGCGACGATAACGATGATGACGATGATGACGATGATGGCATTGATATCGGTGATGGTAATGTAAATATTAATGAAGAAGATAGAGTCGTTGATGATATAGATGGTTGGTCTACTGAAGTAGGAGAAGAGTGGCTTACATTTGCTAGAGGTATTTTCTTTGGAGATGAAACTTTACTCTATGATGCAATTAGCCAGACTCATACATATGCACCATCTAGAATGAGTATAGATGAAAAATTCAAAACTAAAATTGATGCTGTCTCTTTCAATTTCATTAGAGAAGTTAATAGAGAAAATGAAGATAATTATAGAATATTATTTAGTGAAACTAGTGAAGCAGATGGTTTAAGAACTATCTCTGTAGCTATGCAAGACATGGGAGATAATTCATTTGAAGCAACTGAAGTTGAAGCAAGTAATAATTGGAAGTTTGATTTTTATATAGATGAAAATGATCAAATTTTCCTAGAACCACAACATCTTGCTAGCTTAAGAATAAGTATTCCATTCGAATCAGTAATTCGCCTTCAAGATGTAGAGCTTGAAGCTACAGATGAAGAGACTAGAGTGCATGAAGGATCTGTTGATGAAGAGATTACTTCACAAATCTATGAGATTAATAATCTAATGGAAGGTAGATACACTGTTGAACTTGAAAGTAACGATATTTACTCAGTAGTTAGCCCAGTTGTAGAATATAATGTCACAAGTACTGGTGAAAATTCTTTCTCAATTGGTGCATTTAATGGAAATGATGGTAGAAACTTCGTTAGTGTAAGAGGAGAGCATCTACCTAAGATTCAAGAAGAACTTGAGAAGATATATGCAGCAATTTTACTAAGTTTAAGTCAAATAGTAGCTGATGGTCATGACCATACTGCAGAAACAGCAGATTTAATGGATTATCAGCCTGAAGTTGAAGGAATAGATCCTGAAGTAGTTGAAACTGTTTTCGTTGAAGTTTTAGATGAAACTAATTTAAGTAATCATAGAAAATTTGAAATGATTGATGTTCCTCTACCAGATTTAATCCAAGCAGCAAGTATTTCTGATGGTAGATTATTGATAAATTACCAAACTAGAATGAGCAGTAATGTTGAAGGTGTAAACAGCCAAAATTTATCTACTTACTATGGTACTGCAATATTTGAAATTGTCGAAAGTGGTGGAGAATACAGCTTCAAGCTAGTAGGTATAAGTCATACTATTTAATGAGTAGAAACTATATTTGAATAATAATACAAATGACGATTATAAGACTTGCTTGTAATCGTCATTTATTTATTTAATGATTCGGACGTCTAAAATCCTTATTTTCATCATCTTCATCCTCAACAGAAGTGGGCTCTGCTGGTGCTTGAACCTTGCCACCATGCCTACCAATTTCAGGTGCATTGTCACTTCCAGCTAGTGGTAACCAGACTAAGAATTGAGAACCAACATTTAATGTTGAATTTACTTCAATACGGCCATTATGAGTTTCTACTATCCATTGAACCATTGATAGACCGAGTCCTGAGCTATATTCTGCTTGTTCGCTACTAGATCTAGATGAACTTACTCTATAGAATCTATCAAAGATTTTAGATAAATCTTCTTGGCTAATACCTATACCATTATCTTGGACATTCAGTAGCACTTTACCATTATCTAAACGAGTATCTATAGTAACGAAACCATTAGTCTTACCATATTTAATACCATTACTTGCTAGATTTATGATTAATCGCATTAAGAGAACTTCATCACCATGGATATACAAGTCTTCTTCAACACTTGTTTGCAGAGTTACATTATAATTATCTGCCATATCTTGAAGTGTGAAACTAATATCTTCAGCTAGTTCAGAGAAGTTAATCTTTTCTATATTGACTGTAGCTGTACCTCTATCTGCTCTTGTTAACTCTAGTAATTGCACGATTAAGGTATTCATATTTTTGCTCTGAGCTTGAATTCTCTCTAAGCTATGTCTCATGTCTTCAGGTGTAGAGTTGTCTAATAAACCGGCCTCAGCTTGAGCTGTTATCGCTGCTACTGGTGTTCTTAATTCATGTGAAGCATCCGATGTAAATTGTTGTTCTTTTAAGAAACTTGTATTTAATCTATCTAATAGCTCATTAAATCTTTCAGCTAAAATGCTAATTTCATTTCTTCTGCCTCTTGGACCATGAGGAACAGTTAATTCATGATTTAAGTCTGTATTATCTTGAATATCTTCAACTTCATCTATTAATGAGTCTAGAGGTTTTAAACTCCTTCTGGTAATGAAGTAACCAACAACAATAATTGCAATAATAAGTAGAGGGAAGATTATAGTAACAGCATTTAAAGTATTTCTAATTAAGCTATTTACAGGGTCATGTGGATATACACCTCTAACCCAAATTCCGCCACTACCTAAGTTTACATAGCGATCGAAGATATAATATTCAGTACCAGAGCTATTTATTATTTCTCTATGCTCATCATTTACAAAACTTGTATTTTCAGGAAAACCACCAGGTTGACTACCAATTGTATATTCACCTTCGTTGTTGTAAATCATGATTTCTACGCCGTCTATGAAATACTCAAAATCTACTGGAATAGAAACTAAGTAATTTCCAGAACTACTTGGTTCTGCAGATAAAGAGTTAACAGTTTCAGCAACAGCGGATTCTAATGAGCGCCTAGTAACTCTATCTGTAGTTGAATTAAAGAATATAAATAAAAATGCAAAAATTAGAAGTAATAATATGAAAAGCACGACAATGTAGTACTTGGTTAAAGTACTAGTGATTGAAGTAAATGCACTCTTAGGACCTTGAGAAGAATTATCTGAGTCATAAGCATATTGATTTTCATAATTATTATCTGGCATTTTTAGTCCTCAAGTTCTTCTCTAAGGATATAACCAGTACCTCTTACTGTATGTATATATTTTTCATCATAGTCATAATCTAATTTTTTACGTAATCTACGTATATATACATCGACAACATTACTTACACCTTCATAATCGTAATCCCAGGCATATGATTCAATTTGTTCACGGCTTAATACTTGGTTTTGGTTGCGAAGCATGTATTCTAGTATTTGATACTCTTTAGAAGATAAATTAATTACATCTCCCGCTCTTGTGACAACATGGCTAGATGTATCCATGCTTAAATCACCAAATTCTAAGATATTGGAAATTTTATCTGTAGCTTGTGGTCTTCTCATAAGTGCTCTTAAGCGAGCAGATAATTCCTCATAGGCAAAAGGTTTAGTTAAATAATCATCAGATCCAGCGTCTAGTCCTGCAACTCTATCGCCGATTTGATCTTTGGCAGTTAACAGAAGAACAGGAGTGGTATTCCCTTGCTCTCTAATAGTTCTTAATACTTCTAATCCATCCATCCCAGGCATCATAATGTCTAGAATAATAGCATCGTATTGGGTAAATTCAATGAAATCTAGAGCATCTAAACCATTCTCGCAAGTGTCAACAGAGTGACCATCTTGCTGTAAACGTTTAGCGGTACTTTCTAAAATATCTAATTCGTCCTCGGCATATAATAAGCGCATAAATCTAATCCTCCCATATGTAATAAGTTTAAGCTAGTATAATGAAGTAAAGATTAACGATATTTTATCATTTAAAATAATGTTCTGTGTTAGCTTATGTTTAGAATTAGCCTATTATATAGGCAAAAGCAAACCCACAAATTTGAAAAAATCTTCGACAGTATTCATCTAATTTTCATTTGAAACTTGTACTATTACTGTAATTAAGACTAGATAAAAATTTATTTTGTATGGAGGTATATAGATGAAAAGAACAGTAAGAGCTAATGAAAGAGCAGCTGCAAAAGGGGCAGCAAAATATTCATTGAGCCAAAAAATAATAATAGGAGCAGCAATTATAGTATTACTAGCGATTGCTTTTATCGTGATAATGATAAATAGCAGTAGTTCGAAGGCTTTGACCCAAGATGAATCGCTTGTGATAGCCCAAGAATATGTTCCAGACTCAGCTTCATATTTAACAGGGATTTCAGATGACAGTGGTTATGAATTTAACTGGTTTGATTCTGAAAGCCAAAGTAAGTTTGTCGTAAAAATGAATACTGAAGGTGAAGTAGAATCCGTAGTTTCAGAAGTTTTAGATAGAGAAACAGCAGATGAGATAGTGTTGAATGAGGATGATATAACTAGAGTTTTCAACTTGGACTTCCCGGACGCTAATATCGAGGAAATTGGTATTGTTACATATGATGATTCGACATATGAGTATGAGGTTATTTTTAAAATGAGTCCTTTCTCAGGTGTAGCAACATACCATGTACAATCCGGGAAGTTAACAAGTCAAAACTTGAATTCTACAAGTGAGATTGTTTTATCACTTGGTAGTGGTTCAGATGACGATGCTCTAAATCAAGAGATTGCTCAGCGAGGTTTATTGAAAGTTTCTGAAGCTAGAGAGTTAGCAATGAACCATATTGTAGGTGGTAACTTAGAGGGTATGAGCTTGGATGAATCAGGTGATCAAGCTACTTACAACGTGAAGATTTCTAAAGATGATTCTATCTACAACATTGTTTTGAATGCTGAGAGTGGTGACATTATTAGGATGGAAAAAACCGAAGATCCTTATTTAGGTATTGTTCCAGATGAGTCTACTACTGAAGAAAGTACAACTGCTAGTGAGGCAACAACAACT
>CAZVJQ010000023.1:19351-28046 GCA_964627125.1 uncultured Fastidiosipila sp.
ACAACTCAAACTACCACAACTACAACACAAGCTCCAACGACTACTACAACTACACAAGCGCCTACTACAAGTACAACAAGTAGAAGCAGCAACATTGTTGCAGAGGTTGAAGAGAGACCAGATAATATTCCAGCTAAGACTACAGCTGCTACAACAGCGGGTCGTTTGACTTCTGAGCAGGCTTTGGCCAAAGCCTTAGCACACGTTGGTGTTAACCGAAGTTCAGTTTATAATCTAGAAACTGAATTAGATGACGATGATGGTGTTCAACTCTGGGAAATCGAATTTAAGGCTGGAAATTATGAATATGAGTTTGACATCAATGCCTGGTCTGGTGCTATAATTGATTGGGAAAGCGATACTGACGATTAATAGACAATTCCCATCTAGATTTCATGCTAATTAATTGTAATTTTGAACGAAATTTAAATTTAGCAAAATAGTTCATGACAGTAGGATAAAAATACTCTATAATATCTCTTTAAGGTTAAATGCCTTAACTTATTAAAATGTTTATACTAACCTCATACAAATACCCCGTAGAAGGAGCTGCTTATGGTAGCTCCTTCTATTTTGCCTGAAAACATTCAAATGCTGATGAAAACAGGTGTTCGGTGTTTTATTTATATAATAAGAGGCACAAAAATGATCCCCGAACAATTTGTTCAGGGACCTGAAATTTACTATAGTTTGAGTAGGCGTTAAATGCTTGCTTTGCACATCATGTTTAAGTGCTTTTTTATTTCAAAAACTCTTTTTTCTTTCATTTATCTTTCATCTTCGCTATCTATAATCTAGTTAAATTTGAAGCAAAAACAAAAACAAAAACAAAAACAATTCAAAGAATTCAGGGAGGAAAAAGTGAAAAATCTTGGGAAAATTATTGCAGGAGCATTAGTAGTAGTTCTAGCAGGTACAGGTATTTTGATGGCAAGTCAAAATAATTCAGCTAGTGCTACAAATACAAATGTAGGTAGCGGAAATGAAACTGCAAAAAGGTTAACAAAGGAAGAGGCATTAGAGATTGCTTTGGACCATGCAGGACTAAACAGTTTCGAAGTAGAGGAAATGGAACGTGATAACGACGATTCTCGTCCAGTTATTGAGATTGAATTTAGATCAGGAAGTATGGAGTATGAATATACAATCGATGCTTATACAGGACAAATTCTAGAGTTTGAAACTGAGAGAAGAAGAGATGTTACACCTAGAAGCACAAGCACAACAGCTGCTAGCGATGAAGATTTAATTACTAAAGAAGAAGCTTTAGCAATTGCTCTTGAAGCTGCAGAACTCAGCGAAGAAGATATTAGAGATTTAGAAAATGAGTTCGAGAAGGAAGATGGTGTTCCATCATACGAAATCGAATTTAATACTGTAGATAGCGAATATGAGTTTGATATCGACGCTAAGACTGGTGAAATTTTAGAATTTGAAAAAGATCTTGAAGACATGCTTAAGTCAGGAAATAGCATTGTTAAGACTGAACCTCAAGATAATAGATTGAGTAAAGAGGAGGCTTTGGCAAAAGCGTTGGCACACGCTGAAGTGGAAGAAGACTCAATTAGAGACTTAGAATATGACTTGGATGAAGACGATAATAGACTTCACTACGACATCGAGTTTGCATCAGGATTATTTGAGTATGAGTACGATGTAGATGCTTACACAGGCGATATTATTACATCTGAAAAAGACCGTGACGATGACTACATTAAGAGCGAAAGAGAAAAGGCTATTGCTAAGGCAAAAGCTGACGCTAAAGCCAAGAGAATCGAAGAGGAAGCTCAAGCAAGTAAAACAACTGTAGCTCAAACTACAACAACCACAACTCAAGCTCCTACTACAACTACGACAACAGCTAAGCCTACAACAACTACAACAGCAAAACCTACAACTCAGGCTACAACTGCTAAACCTACGACTCAGGCTACAACAGCAAAACCAAGTACACAAGCAACTACAGCTAGACCTACAACTCAGGCTACAACTGCAAAACCAACAACAAAAGCTACAACAGCTAGACCAACTACTGCTAAACCTACATCAGACCGCATCAGCAAAGAGCAAGCAATTAACATCGCTCTAAAACATGCAGGAGTAAATAGAAGTTCAGCACGTTTTGACGATGTAGAATTAGATAGCGATGATGGCTACCTAATCTGGGAAATCGAGTTTGAAGTAGGAAACTACGAATATGAATACGATATCAATGCAAGAAATGGTTCAATAATCGAGTGGGAAAGAGAATACGACGATTAAGAATTATATATAAATTAGCACTAATTTACGCATGAAAGACTGAGTGATTATGGGAAACCTAATTACTCAGTTTTTTTATAGTCGCTAGGTGTAATAGAGGACCAGGCCTACGTAGGTAATAAAAGTGACTAGTACATAGAGTGAGAAGAATGTAGAACTAAACTGAATATCTTCATCTTCCTTGTAGATAGGCATAAGAGTTGCTGGTAGAACAAAACTGGTAGTAGTCATAAAGAATAAAATAACTGCGACTTGCTGAGCTTCAACTTGCATTTTGTCTGGGAAAATGACGAAGAATCCTAGTATTAGAAATATGGATAAGACGACTCTGGAAATAATTACTCTTATTACTGGTTTAATAATATTTGGATCGAAGGAGAAGTCATATCCGACTGTAAATAAGATCATTGCACTCAGGCCGCTAGTAGCCATCTGCATCGTAGCTCTGTATGTATCTAGTACGTTGATGGAAGCGAGGAAGTCACCTAGTCCTAAGAGGTTAAGTATTAGTCCTGAAAATACCGCTATAACAGTCTTATTTGTGATTGTTTTTTGAATAATTTGTTTACCGCTCATTCCACTTACACTCATTGTAGATACAACTAGTGGAATTACAATAAATACAAAAATAGAACTAGCAATATCGAAGGTGACGCTGTAGGCAGCATTTTCACGGCCCATAATTGATATGTAGAGAGGAAGACTAATACTTCCACCTGCAACTGTTGTTAATAGGAATGGTGCTATGTGAGCGAATTTTTGACCATGCCACTTCGGCAAAACTTTAAACCCTATAATTAAGTTTAAACCCCAGAATATTAAGGCATAAGCAATCATTAAGAAGCTCGATGGGTCAAAATTAGAGGTGAACATTATGTCAAATAGTAGTAATGGGAAGAACATTCCAAATACCACATCTTTAAAAGTGGCATTATCTGTGGGGCTTATCCATTGTCGGTATCTTGCGATGACACCCAAGATAATCATAAAAAATACTGGAAATATAATATTTAAAGCATCCATTTATCTTCTCCATAAAATACTCATATTGAAAGTATAACATCATAGATAAACAAATTTTGCTTAAATTGTAGATATGCACTAGTTTTCAGTACTTTAAGAAATATATATTACCAGACCTATATATGTAATTAAAGTAATCACCATGTAGAAAGATAAGAATGTGGAAGTGTATTGCGCTCCCTCTTCAGACTTGTACAGTGGCATAAGTTGAGATGGTATAGTGAAGCTTGTTGGTGTCATGAAGTATAGTACAGCTGCAACTGCCTGAGCTTGAATTGCCATCTTGTTTGGGAAGAGCAAGAAGAGTCCAGCAATAATTAAACTAGAAAATACAAATCTTGAAGCCATCAGCCTAAATACTGGTTTAACAATCTTGGCGTCAAGTGTGAAATCGAATCCGACTGTGAATAAAATCATTGCGCTAATCCCGCCAGTTGCCATTTGCATCGTTGACTTGTATGCATCTAAGAAGTTGATTCTATCTAGTAAATCAACTGCACCTGCAAAATTTAGCGTAAGTCCTGCGATAATCGCAATAACAGTTGCATTGGTAAAAGTATTCTTGATAATTTCTTTAGCTTTTAGATCACTTGCTGCAAGTTTAGAAACTAAGACTGGTGTAATTATAAATGCGAAAACTATACTCGCTAAGTCAAATGTAATACTATATGCAGCATTTTCTCTCCCCAGTATAGAAATATATAGTGGTAGGCTCATGCCTCCACCTTCAGTACTAGCTAGCATGAATGGAGACAAGTTCGCAAATCTCTCACCATGCCACTTTCGTAAAACTTTAAATCCTAAGAACATCGCTGCTCCCCAGGCGAGCATGACGAATCCAAGCATTAAGAAATTTGATGGATCAAAGTTTGAACTCAACATGATGTCAAAAACCATAATTGGGAATAATATGTCAAAAATTATCTTCTTAAAAGAAGTATTGTCCTTGCTGCTTATCCAATTTCGTCTCTTGGCCAAAGCCCCCAAAACAATCATAAAAAATACTGGAATTAAAGTATTTAAGGTGTTCATCAATATTCTCCATCATTAAAATTATCGTTGAAAAGTATAGCATCTTAGGCTGGCAAATGAATGATAAAGATATATAAAAAGGTATATATGTACCTAAAATGCGATTCTCATGAAATTGCAAATTCTATTCCTATGCTAGAATATATTTATCGGGGAATGATTTAATACACTAAAAATTAGATTATGAGCTAATAAACAAGAAAGAGGTGTAGATTGGTAACTATATATGACATAGCCAAAGAAACTGGTTTATCAGCATCTACGGTATCTAGGGCTTTGAGCGGGAATGGATATGTTAGTGAAAAATCAGCTAAGAAAATTCGTGACGTTGCTGAGATGCTAGGGTATATACCTAATCAAACCGCAAGGACCATGAGAAGTAATATCACTAACAAAATAATGCTATGTATTCCAGACATTATGAATCCATACTACTTCGCCATGATTAAGGAAGTAACTGAGGCTCTAGAAGGCTATGGCTACAACGTTTTACTTACCTACACTATGCATAATCCTGAAAAAGAGTTAGAGATTTTGAGATCCTTAAGAGGTGGCTATGTTGATGGTCTAATTTTTGGTTCCTTCAACTACACAGACGAACTTATTGAGGCTATTAGAGAAACCGAGCTGCCTACGGTAATTACTAGCTATTACTCTAGTGAAGCCAATGACGATTTTTATGATTCTATCTATGTTGATCAGGCGGAGGCAGCTTATATAGCTACAAAATATTGTATAGAGAATGGGCACAAGCGCATAGCATTCTTAGGCGGTGACCCGGCAGAGCAAAATACAACTGATCGTTATAAAGGTTATGAACGTGCATTGTTGGAAGCTGGTATCTCTTTAGATAAAAATTTAATTATTGAGGCAGACTTCACACGCGAAGGTGCAGAAGTAGAATTTAAGAAATTTATTCAATCTGGCCACGAGCTTACTGCTGTCTTAGCTTGTAATGACTTGATGGGTGTAGGTTGCATGAATGCTTGTAAGTCCGAAGGGCTCAGTGTTCCAGACGATATTTCCATAGTTTCACTCGATAACACAGAGTATAGTGTTTCAACAAATCCACAAATGACATCAGTCGATATGATGCAGGGGCAAGTTGGTGCCATCTCGGTCAAAGCAGTCATGGACAGAATCAGAAACAACCGCAAATACCGAAAAGACTTAATTTTCTACCCTAATTTAGTCGTTAGAGAATCCGTTAAGACTATAAATTAATTACTATTTGATAGACACTCGAATTTGGAATTGTTTTCGAGTGTTTTTTTGTGTTTTTGTGTGGGACCGATTGCATAAATGCGTAATGGGGGCGATTCTTGCTTGGCTTTTGCCATGCGTAATAAAATTTGTTCAACTAAAGTAGAACAATACATGACAAGTATATTTATAAGCCCATGACAAATTGCACAAAGAAAATTCTAATATCTGACAATATGACGAAAAATCCTGTGCTCATCAAAAATTCAATTGACATAGTATCCAAGCCTTAGTAGACTGAAATTAGAAATGAAATCGATACCACATTTATATCAGGAGGAAACAATGTACAACGGATTATCTAACCATATAGGAAATTTACACCTATTATCAGATGCAAAAACACGTTCAATCAGCCCAGAAAACTACACAGGTGAGAAGGGTAAGGGAGGAGCTACAGAATTAGAAGATGGCTTCGCCAAAGTTGCAGCACGTGATTTAGGTAAAGGATGGAAAGTTAACCCTTTCATAGTTATTCAACCAGGTGAAACATTCGAAATTGCGAATATTGAAGGACCAGGTGCCATTCAACATATTTGGATGACCCCAACAGGAAAATGGCGTGACACAATAATTAGATTTTATTGGGATGATCAAGAACAGCCAGCAGTAGAGAGCCCAGTCGGTGACTTCTTCTTCAGTGGTTGGCAAGAATATCATCAAATTTCATCACTTGCAGTAAATGTTAATCCAGGAAGTGCTTTCAACTGCTTCTGGACTATGCCATTTAGAAAAAATGCAAGAATTACATTAGAAAATAGATCAGATAACGAAGTAACATACTACTACCAAATTGACTATACATTAACAGAAGTTCCTGAAGATGCAGCATACTTCCATGCTCAATTCAGACGTACAAACCCATTACCATACAAGGAAGATTTCACAATCTTAGATGGTGTCAAAGGTAAAGGACATTACGTAGGAACATACATGGCCTGGGGCAGCAATAATAATGGCTGGTGGGGCGAAGGTGAAATCAAGTTCTTTATGGATGGAGATGACGAGTATCCAACAATTTGTGGTACTGGTACAGAGGACTATTTCTTAGGTTCATATAACTTCGAAAATCCACATACTAAAGATAAATATCAAGATTTCACAACTCCTTATGCAGGTTTCCACGAAATCAATCGTGATGAACTATACAAGAGCCAGAAGAGATTTGGAATGTATAGAGTTCATATCACAGACCCAATTAGATTTGAAGAAGACTTAAGAGTAACAATTCAAGCACTTGCTTGGAGAGATGGTCATAGATATCTACCACTACAAGATGATCTTTCGTCAGTAGCATTCTGGTATCAACAACTACCAACAGCACCATTCCCAGAGTTACCAAATAGAGAATATTTAGAAGTAATTTAGTTTTAGAAGAGGTTTAGGTATGGCTGATAATAATAGACCCAAAATATTGGTAGTAGGAAGCTTTATTAAAGATTTAATAGTGTCCTCGAGCAGATTCCCAGATGCAGGTGAAACTGTTATTGGAAGCGGTTTTCAGACTGCTTCAGGTGGGAAAGGTGCAAACCAAGCTATACAAGCAGCTCGCCTAGGTGCAGATGTAACTATGGTGGGTAAAGTAGGTGATGACACTTACGGTCGAGAAATGATTCAGTCATGCCAAGAATCAGGTGTAAATACTGAACACATTTTAGTGGATGAAGTAGCACCATCTGGAATAGGTAATGTTCAATTAGAAGTTCAAGCAGATGGCTCAACTCAAAATAGGATAATCATTGTACCTGGTGCAAATATGACTAATACAGTTGAAGAGCTAAAATTCTTAGAAACTGAAATTGCTAATTTTGACATGGTCGTTTTACAGTTAGAAATTCCTATGGAAATAAATGAGTATGTTGTAAAACTTGCTCATGAGAATTCAGTTCCAGTCATGCTAAATCCAGCTCCATTTGATGATTTGTCTGAAGAGATGCTTTCTAAATTGACTTACTTTTCACCAAATGAACATGAGGCAAAAGGTATTACTGGTATTCCAATTAAACGTGATGAATCTGGTGCAGTTGATGAAGCAGCTATTGCTGCAACAGTCGCATATATGGTTGATTTAGGTGTTGAAAATGTCTTAATCACATTAGGAGATAAAGGGGCAGCGATTGGTAATGCCAATGGATTCACAATAGTCCCAGCAGTGAGAGGGGTTACATCGGTTGATCCTACAGCAGCAGGAGACTCGTTTGTGGCGGCTTTTGCCACATTAGTAGCAATGGATGTAGAACATGAAGTAGCAGTAAGAATTGCTAACTATGTTGGAGCATTAACTGTTACTAAGATGGGTGCACAACCTTCATTACCGTACTTAGAAGATTTAAGAAATCTCATTACAAAAAATGGTGAAATAGAACTTTTAGAGTTTATTAATTAGAAGAAATTAAGGAGAGACAGAATGGAAAACAATGGTTTACATGCAGCAGCAAATTTCGATGAAATTATTCTAAATGGGACAAGAGCTTTTATCTCACAGATTAATGATGCAGATTATGAAGCAGCTAGTCAGTTAATTTTAGATGCTGAAGCTAGCGGTGGTCGAGTACATGTGACAGGAATTGGTAAACCTGGACATATCGCAGGATACATTGCTTCCTTACTCTCTTCAACAGGAACAGCTAGTTATTTCTTAGATGGAACTGAAGCAGTTCACGGATCAAGTGGGCAACTTCGGGCTGGAGATGTAGTTATTTGTATATCAAACAGTGGTGAAACATCTGAATTATTAGCAACAGTACATGCAATTAAAAATAATGACTGTGTGGTTATAGCAGTCACAGGAAATCCTAATTCATCTATAGCAAGACTAGCAAATGTGCATTTATTAGCTAGTGTAGGTGCAGAGGGCGGAGAATTAAATAGAGCACCAAGAGCATCAGTCTTAGCACAAACTTTTGTCTTGCAAAGATTGAGTGTAATTTTACAAAGTCACAAAGGTTTGACTCCTGAGCAATATGTTAAGTGGCATCCAGGAGGAGCCTTAGGTCAGCTACGAGATGATGAGAAGTAGATTTTAGTTTTACTTTAGTGTTGTGCGCGTAGACTTATTTATTACTTAGTTACCTATCAACTAAATAAAATATTTAGTTGAAATAATTTATCAATA
>CAZVJQ010000024.1:0-19098 GCA_964627125.1 uncultured Fastidiosipila sp.
GAGCATATCCTTCTTGGACAGGAGCAAATACGTTTGTCATATATTGATGCCAAATTCTACCGTTTACCTGGTTTGCTGGCCAACGCATGTTGAACTTCATGTAGTAGTTAGTGTTTTGGTTTTGTCTAATATATGCTTCTGCAATGAAGGCAGTACCACCTGAGATTGCTTTGTCCAAAGTATCCCAAGGTAAGTTGTATGCAGCCTTAGCAGAATCTGATACACCATATCCCATGGCATATAAGACACCATTTTGTTGAGGGTTAGTACCATCGTAGGCACCAATGTTAAACACGTTGTAGTAGTTCTTACTTAAGTCAGGGTTGAAGTTTGGATCACCCAGCGCATTAATTGTAGATTGAGAAATTCTTAATGTACCTTTAGCTGGTGCTGTAACAGTTTTTACACCATTACGAGTAATACTAACTTCCATTAGAATTCTAGCACCGATAAATACAGGACTTACGTCTTGTTCATTAGCAGCACGCATAATTCCTGGAATCATGTTTAGTAAGTCTTGGTTACCTGCAAACATTCTCTCTAAAGTTCTTTCAGCAGGAACGCCTGGATCATTAGTTAACATCTCAAACATGAAGATATAACGTTCATTTAGCCAGTTTCTTGGATCCATTGCGAAGGCTATAGCATTTCCACTTGCTGCATACCAACCACCAGCATCCATCTGATATCTATAATTCATGTCTCTATAAGCTGGTCCATGACCAGTTTGATTTACTGTATTTCTTGCTGGATTTTCTTTTTGAATAGCTATTGCGTGTTCGAGAGTATAATTGTGATATTCAGGAATAAATTTCCAAGCAGGATATTTATCATGTAGTTCATTTAAATAGTAATGGTAAGAACTAGGGAAGCTATTTAAAACTTCTTGCCATTCTGCATCTGTGTATGCAGGAGTATTTTCATGTTCTGATGGATCTGTTGGTACATAAGGTGGAGGAGTTGGTGTTGGATCTGGAGTTGGGGTTGGTGTACTTACTTCTTGGTAAGTTTCAGCGATTACGTATCCATCTTGACCATTGAAATTAAATCTATACCAAGTATTTCTAGTTTGTCCGCCTGATTCAAAATTACCACCGGTAACTACCTCTAATACTATAAAACTTGTGCCTGAATTAATCTGGCCTAGACGTGTAGCATCTGCTCTTGCTGCATTACGAACGTTGTAAGAGGCAGTCACAGTAACTCTATCTCCAACCTCAGCAGGATATGTATTAGCTGAAATTGTCGTCGGGAAAGATGTTAGGATAAAAATGAGGCTTAAGATTAATGTTAAAAATTTTACATTGTTTTTGTTTTGCATAACTTATACTCCAGAATTTGAATAATGACTTATATTCTAAAATTATTGTCTAGCAGTCTATGGCTAGCCTTTCTGGGCTATTGTAACAAAATAAAATGAAACCCGCATGAAAAACTTGGCTTGCTTTATCAACGTTCACAATTGATGTAAACTGTATAAGTATATTAGCTGGATTCGAATATGTTAAATTGTTTTAATTTAGTCTTTGGCAAGTAATATCAAAAGTATTATATTGTAATTAGACAAATTTAAAATCTATTGGAAGGTAATAGTAAATACTAGTTTGGACGATTAGTTATTTAGTGGAAATTTATGACAAGAGAAGAGATTAAAGATGTATTAGGGCTTTGGTATTATCAGGAGCTGTTTACAGCATTGAAACCTGATGCCGAAAAAGTAATCCTAAATTCCGAAGATTTAATTGATTGGGAATCTTTAGATTATGCAAACCCAGAAAAATTTTATAGAGTCTATGCAGGTAGTTTAGGTGCAGAATTTCTGAAAGAGATTTCTAGTAGGGAAAACAAGCACTCTAAGGTGCATAATCGCTATGAGGAGTATGGTCCTTTATATACATTATGTATAGATAAAAATGGTAATTATATTGAAGATAGTTTTACTGTTTCTTACTCTGTGTGGGCTTTGGCCAAAGTCGCCGGTGATAAAAATGCTGAACTCGACTTGGAAGAGTTACATTCATTGAATAGTGGCATAAACCAAGAACTTATAGAAGCAAAACCAGTTTTTACTGCAAGTTTGATAAGAAAGCTCAACAACACTATTACAAAATTATTATTTGATTCTGATATACATGTAAATACTCATGTTTATAAGCTTCTAACTGAATCTGATCCTTCCAATCCACATGGTAAATCTAGTAATATTGAAATTCTGAAAAATTCCGTCAATTCTGTTGGGAAAAATAGTACTTTAGGGAAATTTGTGTCTGCAATTTTAAATGCAAGCCAAGAAACTGCGGATTTAACAGATCCTAAGCTTTGGCAAGAAAATTTAAAACCATATGATTATGCAAATACTGCCTGGCCAAATAAAGCTACAAATAGTACTAGTGAACAATGGATAATCAATGATATTCACAAATCTCACTCTAATGATATTAAGAATTACCAAATGCCAAGAGGTACTAATAGGGCAAGGATAGTCGCTAATGTAACAGCACAAAATATTTATAAGAGAGCTCTTCTGTTAAATAAGTTGTATAAGCCTGGGGATGCTTTTACCATGAGGAAGTTCACATACTCTAGAAGATTGGACTCAAGTAATTATTATGCAGCAATGTTCAATTTATCTAAGGCTAATCAATTATTAGTGTCAGACAACACCCGTGAATTAAATCTCATCAACGATACACTAAATGATGCTAAAGAAATTTCTAATAACTCGATAGGAACATCATTTGACTTATCAAGAAATCCTGAAGTGTATTTCACAGCAGCAAGCGATGCATTTGCTAAGACTAAATCTAAGGATAAGAAGACATGGGGATTAGTCAGTGCACATTTAGATACTCATGAAGATTTACAAAATCTCGTGGATGTATTAATAGAAGAATTAGATGCAAATAGTGAGTACTGGGTTGCTCAAAAAGAGCTTGGACATGTTTATACTTTCGCTGAAGCTAAGAAAAAATTCATTATCGCTGATGATAAAGTTAATGAAAAATTGGCAAAAGCCAACTCCAACTACGAATCTTCCGCAAAATTCATGCAAGTCCTAGATGAGTATGATGATCTATTAGAAGCCCAAGAAGCCTTGTTTAGCGAAAGAGAATTATTAGCAGAAGAAGTGGTTAAAGCTGAATCAAATATTGATAGACGCGTTGAAGAGATAGAACTTCGTCAAGAAGAAATCGATAGGCAATTAGAAAACATTAGTTTTTGGAAAAAAATAATATATAGATTATTTAATTATGGAGATGAAGCTCGTATATTAAATAATATGCAAGAAAATCAAAACGAGGCTCAATCTTTATTAGATATTTCTAAGAACTCTCATGCTGAAATTATCAATGAGCAAGAAGATTTGCGAAATGAATTAAATAGAGTTAAAGAAAATATTAGGGAAAAGATACAGCTTATTGAAGAGCTTGAACTTATCGAAAAAGAGAATAAGGCTAAATATGGCAAAAACTATATAGATAGAGATAGTTATGTGAATATTGCTTCAGCTGAGTACAAGTCTTTTAATCCATGGGTAGATGACGAACTGCTAGCGCTTCGAGAAAACTTGCTGAAAGCTAGTTTAGATTTACAAAAGAGCTTTATTTTAAACTCCAATGAGATACATCAAAATTTGAAGAGACTTAAATTGCACTTAAGTGGTTTTTATCAAGGAGATGATTTAACAGATTCTTGGCAAGACTTGTTCTCAACATTACAAATGATTATTCCTAATATCTCGATGTCTAGAGAATTATTAAATGAATTATTCACTCATGCTAAATCTGAAGAGAGTGGATGTGTGATATATCTCGAGGCTGAAACAAATAGACCAAGTGAATTAGTGCCAGTATTGTCAGTAGCAGATAGAGCTATTGTATTAGCAGATTTCTTGCAATTAGCTAATAGAGGAGATGAGCCTCTAGAGTTAGGACTAGCTCTAGCTCAACTCACGGGAGTAAATGCATCATTTGTAAATCCTGACTATAGCGCTGCAGATTATAGCTTGGGTAATTCAGATAGATTATTCATGCTAGCAGGTGAGGGAATTCCATTCCCGGTTAGAGAACAGTCCAGAATGATTGAGCCTTTGCATAGTATACATAATGAAATTTGTTTAGATTCATTACTCTTTGGAAAATCTATTGTAGTAGAACCGAATGGAGATGATTTGCTTGAGCAGTCATCTTGGCCAAATATTAGAACTGAGACTTTCTCAGGTAGTTTATTCTCAATACAAGCGGCAGATATGATTTTAGGCTTGCTTAAAAATAATCTAAAGAGTCATGAGAGCTTCCCAGATATGGGTATAGCATTTTTCTATAGCGATGTTTTAGCTGAGTGGTTAGAGTATAGCGCTCAATATATTGCTAGTGAACAAGACTTAAATATTTCTGAAGATGAATTTATTAATTGGATTAGTGAGAATAGTTTCTTGCTAACTCAATGGGGTGGACAATCTTATGATGAAGTGATTTTCTTCGCTGGCGGAGGTAGTGAAGAGGATAGGGAAGCTGTAGATTTATTCTCAAAAGATATTAAACCTCTTCATACATTATTTAGTACTGTTAAACGAAACTTACTTGTCTTAGCAGCTCCTGAGTTATGGGCTCAAGATGGGAAAATGCAAGAACTTCATGCGAAATTAGATGAGCTTGGTGCTAAGAGAAATCTTAAACATAAAGAAATAAATTTCGTAACTATGCCTGAGAATATAGAGTTTGAAGAGATTGTGCTTGAACGTGATCTTAATAGTGATAATGTACAAGATAAGGCTGTTGACTCAAATAGTGCATCAGTTGAAGAAGAGGATGATGTTGAAGAAGTTGACGGAGTTAATGGCCAGTCTTTCGAAACTGACTCAAGTGAAGATGAGTTAGAAGAAGTTGTAAAAGAGCTTAGAAATGAGCAATTAGATCAGCTAAGAAGTGCAGGTATTGATATTAATGCAGATTCATATTATATAGCCGATTTTAATCATGCTAAACAAGTAGTCATTTATCTAACTAATGAAAATGATGATGAAAATATAATAATTGATAGAAGAATTTCTATTGAAAATATGAATGGCGATGGTAGATTCTCTACCGTGGTTAAGAGAGTATTAGATGAATTAGAACGTTTATCTCAAAATAAGGCGACACTATTTATAAGTAAAGAGTGGCTAAATGCTTACATTGAAGAGAAGAACAGCAAAATAGATAAAGAGAAGTTCAAAGATATTGATATTGTCTCTATTGAGGAATTAGGCAGTGTATACTGCGGTAAGTACTATAGATTCTTAGATGAGTGGAAATTATCTACCTTCCAATATAGGAAATAAATTTTAGGCAGAAATTGAAGCAACCCTCTTAGCTGCTATTGTTAAGAGGGTTGTTATTTTATGTATTAAAAAAATTACTCGAAAAAGTTTTCATTAAAATTATTGAAATTATCAATTGTTCTATATTCATTTTCGCTTAAATTCATCATTGCAAGGTAGTGTTCCAAAGCAAATGAGAAATAGTTTGACTTATCAGTACTGTAACCATCAGGAGCATTTTCTGTACCTTCAGCACGATAAGGGAGTATGTACCAAGTGTCATTTATTTCCATTGGTAAAGGAAGAGTAACTTTATAGCCAATAGTTACACTAGGGAAGTTGGTAAATTCTGGAATAGAATATTCAGCAATTGAGCTATCAATATAGGCAAGTCTCTCAGTATCAATATCTTCTTCATAGAAACGTTCTATCCCACTTAATCCATCCTCAGTCTCTTCAAGATAGAGATTATATAAGTCTACATATCTACCTTGTTTAAGCAGCTCAGAGTGTGGCTGATAGAATACATTTAGATCTCTAGGAGGCGTATTTTCAGTACCTAGCATAGCGGTAAAATCTCTATTATATTTTAGATTTCCACCTTCGAAAATTATCGTTTCGGGAATCATGTCCATAAACTGTTGGAAGAAAATAGTTCCATTTATTACGAAGGCTTGGTCTTCATCTGACCATACTAGTATTTCTGGGGCAAAGCGAATTATTGTCATATCCGATTCTTGCATATTATTATATGCATCAGTGATTAATTGATCATTTTCTGAAAGTATTGTTTCTTCATCGTCAGAACCATTGTAATAAGCTAGATTCTGGACTCTATCTGCATCTACATGTGAAGCTACAAAACCTGGATCTGCACCAAGCTCATAAAAAATCTGTCCATTAGCTCTACTCCAACGAAGGTGTGCTTGTGGCCAAGACTCATCTTGACTTTTGCTAAAATCGCTACTTGCAGTTTTTATAACATCAAAATTTTTAAAAGCAGCCTTCCATAAATCAGTCTGCATCCATTTTTCTAAATATTGATCATAGACACCGAGGAGAGTTGCATTAGTTCTACTATCTGGAATAAAACGCATGTAGTCTATTGCACTAATATCACCTGCTTCAATTAGAGATGAGAAATGCTCCAAATACTTATACCAATCATCTAGGGTGATAGTATCAGCACTTGGTACCATTACATATTTACCATCATCAGATTCAGCTAAGTCAAAACTATCGTGGCTTTCTATAACATTATTGTTTATCCTGGGACCATCGTCACCACCAAGTAAGTTACAAGCACTTAGGCTAATAGAAATAATTAAAAGTAAAGCGAGTTTAGAAAGTTTTTTTATCATATAAAGTCCTCACGTAAATATATTAAACTGTAGTTGCCGTAATTATACATAAATAAGATTAAATGCTTGTTAGTAATTGTGTGTTGATATATATATTAAATAATATTTCAAACTTTTATATCTTAGGCATAATAATTAATAAGTAGGCGGAGTATAGGTTTAAGAGTTATTTAAATGTAGTAAATTAGAACAATTCAACAAAATTCGAATTATATTAAAATATTTAACATAAAGGCTTGACAGTATAAATTTAACTTGCTAGAATAGCTCTTGCACTAAAAAATATGTGCTCGTGTGGCGAAATTGGCAGACGCAGCAGACTTAAAATCTGTGCCAGAGATGGGTGCCGGTTCGAGTCCGGCCATGAGCACCATATAATATCGCGGAGTGGAGCAATTGGTAGCTTGTCGGGCTCATAACCCGAAGGTTGTAGGTTCGAATCCTACCTCCGCAACCACTTTTAACCATGTTGATGAATTGATTCGTCTACATGGTTTTTTATTGTTAACTAATAAACTGGCACAATTTTATACTCTATTAGTATTTTTAAATCTTCTGAATGCAATATATGCTACTACTAATGACCCTAATATATATACTAGAAGTCCTAATAAGATATTGGTATGTGTAAGGGATGATGGTAAGGTGAAGAATAACAGTGCGGGGATAAAGAACACACTAGGTAGTAAGTAAATAACTACATATAAATGTATCCATAAGAAAATGAATGGGTCATCAGCACCAAATTGCATATGTATTTTAAATTCATTATCTTGATCTTTAATATTCTGGAGTAGATTGGCAATAAATATAACAAAAATTAATAGAGAACCATTTCCTATTACTATGCTATCAATTCTAAGTTTTATAGGATTAGTTTCATCAAATCTTGTATTATTATCTACTTGGTTCAAATAGAAGCCAATGTTTCCGCTATGAGTACTGTAGTATGAATTGAAGTCAAACAGTAATTCTTCACTAGGATTGAAAATGTGTATTTGATTGATATTAACTTCGTTGAATGGTCTGAGGTCATTTATTGTTTCAAGTGAATTTGTTGCTATGTAGATTGTTTTATAATCATAACCACGAAAGTCTTCTTGATAACCATCGTTGACGATGGTTATAGCATATTGGAATATATCAATTGGATAGCTATAATTTATTGTATCTAATATAGGCATAGTGACACCTGAAAATTCAAATTCTGTGCCAACTAGAGGGGCAAGATCCTCACTCACAAATGCATAGACTTGTTTATCTGAAAAATTTTCTTCTACATTAGCAAATTCAAGGTATTTACCAGAAATAATAACAATATTATTAAAACTACTGTAATCACGAGAATCAAATCCTCCAAAGAATACTTGGAAAAATTCTCTGTCGTACTGAACTATATATCCTGCTTGTTTATCAATTAGTAAATCTTGTATTAGATTTGTCTGATAATTATCCATTACGCTGGGGCTAAAATCTGGTGTTTCTGGAGGAGCTATTATATCAGATATATTTTCGACTTCTATTGTACTTGTGTCGTATGAATCTAGTAGATTAACTGTTTTATAGAAAACATCCATGCGTGAACTAAGCAAATATAAATTTGTAAAAAGCAAGAATAAGAAAGCAAGTAAGACTGAAAGTAGAATAGACCAGAACCAATTTTTTCTATAGAACCGTAGGGTGTTTTTTATTAAATATCTAATCTTCATATTATTCACCTCTTGATTTTTCTAGCCATCGATTATTTCTTGCAACAAGCATTAGTGGCAGCATTATGCTTAAAACAAAAATAACAATCAAATAAATTGGTACATACACTTCTTGCCAAGTTATTATTGAATAATTGGGGGCTATGAATGTTGCAAAAACTGTAAAAAAAGTACTCAATAAAAAGATAATTAATTGTTGCAAGAATATGTATCTATTGTTGACTGCAGTAGATAAACCGAAATAAGTATTAACTTTCATTCTATAGCGTAGTTTATCAAAGTGGTAAATTACGTAATATAGATATCCAAGAAGCAAGCTTAGACTTAATATTAGATAACTAGGATTTTCAAATGAGCCAAAATGGTATTCTATAAAACTACGGGAATTTTCTATACCGAAACCTACCCACGAAAATCTAAAGCTGTCTAATAAGTTGTTATCAACATCTGCTTGGATTAATTGTATTTCTTTTGCTAGTTCTTGGGCAAATTTATTTGGAACAATAGCAATTCCAGTTGTTCTATCGAATTCCTGTAATTCTATAAGTATTTGTGCTTCAGTTAATTCTGTAAAAAGAAAGGAGTGTCTATTATTGTTATTAAGAAATCCTGTGATTTCATATTGATCTGGATACGAATGAAGAATGTAGTCATCTGCATATAAGTCTGATAAGTGTGAATTGTCCATAATATATACTTCTGGTAGATCATCTGGGTAATCAGGATTTTTCTCACTGATGAACTTATTTAGATGAATTGAATTACCAATGAAACTAATTGAATATCTGTTAGAGTCTAAAAAAAAGATATTTTCCTCGTGCTCTTCAGTATATTTAAGCAATAGGTTGAAGAAAACATCAGTATCTCTATAGTAATGTTCATTTGCCTCTCCTTCAATAATACTACCATGTCTATCTAAAACAAGACCAGTTCTTTGATAGGAAAAACTACTATAGGGTTCAGAAATAAATATTTAAATTATGAAGGTTAATGCGATATTTAAAGAAGTAATAATTACACAACTTATAGAAATGTAAATAAGTAGATTTAGTCTTCTTTTCATTTATTTCCCCATGAAATACTTATTTAAATAATTATTAATCTTTATCATAGCAATTGTAGCTTAAATTAACAAATAATTTTTGGGTTGAAATTGGAAAATTGGCATATATCATAAAAAACTGCATTGGTTTTGTTTGTTTAGTCAATTGAAGTAAATATCATTTAATCATATTATGGTTATGTACGGATTATGGTAGGATTTTAGAAAATTATATGTTTCAGGAGAGGTTGTTTATGAAATGAATACTTAAAGTTATGTTGCTAGGAATTCTTATGTTGGGGTTAGTATTACCTACAACTTAGTTACAAGCTAATGAAAATTTAGAAGAAATAATAATTGAGTTTGAGGATCTAGAAGAGATTTATGCTCTACCAGGGCAGTTATTCAATGTAAGCATGAGAAGGAATTTAGCTTACAATACGACATTAGTTATTTATGCAACTATTTTTTCAAATACTGATGGAACATTAACATTTCATAGTGTTGAAGAAGGATACTTAGAAAAAAATGAAAGGGGTATACATTTAGTTGCTAATATTGAAAGGACATTATCTTCAAACGGCAGAATTGTAACAGTTTATCTTACTGATGTTGTGGTGATGAATTATATCTATCATTGGGGAACTTATGATGGATCAACCATATTTAATTTTTGGGCTCAACATTATCCAAACTAATCTACTAATCAATTAAATATTTATATTAGAGCTAACTTTAACACAGTTAGCTCTTTAGCTTTTTTTGAGTTGATTATATGAGTACCAAATAAATATAAGTACTAAATGCAAGAAAAATGTATTAATTTCTATATTGTTTTCATATGTATTTAAGTTACATTTACCCTTTAAGTAGAATATAATAACTAGCAAATGTAAAAATACGGAGAAGTGTAATGAAGAAAACTTGGAGATTTTATCTGGCTCAAACAATTGGAAAATTAGCCTTATTTGGAATGAAGATACTTAGCAGAAGAGGCTCATTTCTACCTGGCTCCATCGTGCTTAGAATAGACCCACAGTACATGGCGCACGTAGGTAAACCACAAAATACTGTTGTCATAACAGGTACTAATGGTAAAACTACAGTATCAAATATGACTAGAGATTATTTAGAGAAGAATGGAAAAACAGTTCTAAACAACTCATATGGTTCAAATACAAAGGAAGGTATTGCAGCTTTATTTCTATCTGCAAGTTCATTTACTGGGAAAATAATGGAAGAATATGGAGTAATAGAGCTCGACGAAAGAAGCTCAGTTCGAGTATTTCCAATGCTTACGCCTGACATTATGCTTGTAACAAATCTATTTAGAGACTCATATGCTAGAAACGCCCACACAGACTACATTTTTAATCTCCTTGATGGTGTTATCCCAAGTTCTACAAAAATGATTCTAAATTCAGATGACCCTGTATCTAATAGATTAGTGATAGACAATACTAGGGAATATTATGGTATTCCTTTATTAGATGGTGAAGAGGAAGAAAGAGACAGTAGAATAAAAGATTTAGTTAACTGCCCAAATTGCCACCATAAGTTAAGAATTAATTTCATTCGCTACAACCACATAGGTAGATATCACTGTAGTAATTGTGATTACACGAGTCCTGATGCTAAATATCAAGTTTTAGATGCAAATCTTAGAGCTAGAACCGCTGTGATTAGTAATGGTGCAAAAGAGGCTGAGTTTAATCTCGCAACATCAAATATTGTAGACTTATACAATTTACTTTCTGCGGTTTCTATACTTCAAGAACTGGGTATGCCATTAGAACAAATTGCAAAAACTTCTAGAGAAGTTAGTGTTGTCAAGACTCGCTTTGATGATCAAGTTGTAAATGATAAGCGCTTACTTGTTATTATGGCCAAAGACAGCAACCCCATTGCTTCATCTAGAACTTTTGACTATATAAGACGTGAACCAGGAGATAAGACAATAATTATTCAAAATGGTATTGAAAAATCTGGACGCAAGAATGTCGAGAACATGGGTTGGATTTATGATAACGAATTTACGTATCTTTTAGATCCAAGTATTAAGCAAATAATTTGTTGTGGTAGTAGATATCTAGATTTTGCATATTGTCTACAATTAGCAGGAATTTCTAATGAAAAAATAAGCATGGTCAAAGAATATGAAGATATAGCGGATAATATTAAATACCAAGAGATAGATACTATAGCTCTTCTTCGTAGTACCAAAAATGATGAAATAACTGATAGCATTAAACAAGATATCTTGAATAGATTGGAGCAAGCATAATGAAAATAGAATTACTTTTCGCTGAAGTAGCAAATTTATATGGGACAAAGGGTGATTTTGATTTCTTAGCCCAAGCTTTTCCACAAGCTGAAATAATTGAAACTCAGATTTTAACTAAGCCATTGTTTCTGGAAGAATCAGTAGATTTCGTTTACTTCGGTCCTATGTCTGAACCTAATCTTGAATTAGCTATTCAACAGTTAAAACCATATAAAGAGAAAATATTTAACAGCATTGAATCTGGTCAGCCTATTTTAGCAATAGGAAATGCAATGGAAGTTTTTGGTGAGAAAATTATTGATGAAGATGGCAGTGAAATTGAGGCTTTAAACTTATTCCCATTCTATTCAAAATTAGAGATGTTAAATCGATTGTCAGATATATTCTTAGGCGATTTTGAAGGAATAAAAATTATAGGATCTAAAGCTCAATTTTCACAGGTTTACAAGAACGGTGAATTAGATGTATTTACTAAAGTTGAAAAAGGTTTTGGTTATAACTTAGAGAGTAAAGAAGAAGGAATTTATCATAAGAATTTCTTAGCTACTCATATATTAGGACCATTCTTACTTTCTAACCCTGTATTTGCCAAGCACTATTTTGCTCAAGCTTGTCCTGGTGAAGACTTTACAATCCCATTTGAAGATTTATCAATAAGAGCTTATGAGCAGAGATTGAAAGATTTACAAGACCCTGCAGCTACTAGTTAAGGTAATTAATATTTATATAATCTAATAAGTGAATAAGACGAAATTAGAGAAATAATAAAATTATTTTTCAGTATTTTTAAATCTCCTGAAAGCTAGCAAGCTAATTACAAATACGAAAACCAAGTACAGCACGAGGCCGATAATCATATTCATACTTGTCAGCATAATAGGAATGCTAAAGTATATTAAAAAAGGAATAAAGATTAAGCTAGGCATCAGATAGAAGAATACATATAAAAGAATCCAAGAAGAGATAAATGGATAATCTGCTCCAAATTGCATATGTATTCTAAATTCTTTGTGTTGATCTTTTATATTTCGGACGGCAAAAGTGTGACTGTTCATATAATTAATGCTGGAATATATATAGGCAATAACTACCAAGAGCAATATCATAATCCGCATATAAGGATTACTTTCCCAGCCAAATATTATCCTAGATAAATAAGTTAATTGCATATGATGTTATTAGAGCTAACTCGTAAAATAGCGGGTTAGCTCTTTTACAATAAGAGAAGGAGATACATATGATTACTATAGATAATATAGGTAAAACATACAGTTCAGTAGGTGAAGACGTAGAAGCTTTAAAAGATGTGTCATTAACTATTACTAAAGGTGAGATGTTAGCAGTAGTTGGTCCATCTGGATCAGGTAAGACTACTCTTGTTAATATCATTGCTGGTTTCTTATTAGCAGATAAAGGTACTGTCTTAATTAATGATATTGACATCGCTACACAATCATCTAAAGAGCGTGCTAGCTTAAGAAGTGATTTCTTCGGTTATATAGCTCAAGATTATTTATTAATTGATTCAGATACTGCTTATCAGAATATTGAGATACCTTTGCAATATACAAATAATTTTAAAAAATCTGAACATAAACAACAGATTGAAAAAGCTGCAAATGTTCTAGGAATTGAAAAACTACTCCAAAAGAAAGTAAGTAAACTATCTGGTGGTGAAAGACAAAGAGTAGCCATTGCTAGAGCAATAGTAAATGAGCAAGAACTAATACTAGCAGATGAACCTACCGGAGCATTAGATATTGAAAACAGAGATAATGTTGTAGACATATTAAGAGATTTACAAACTAACCATGGTAAAACAGTTATAGTTATTACTCACGATTTAGAAGTAGCTAACCAATGCGATAGAATAGTTCAACTTCATGGTGGTGAGTTAGTTAGAGATGAAGTTTTAAATAAACAAGAAATGAAATATGTAATTAAATAGTTTCTATTGTTAGCATAATGACGTAGCTAAAAGATTTACAAGACCTAGCAGCTGCGAGTTAGTTGAGTTTAATTTTACAAAATTATGTAATTCTCTCTTAATATCATTACTATGTCCACTCATAAGGTGTCCACCTGTCTCAAACTTAATAAATTTGAGATTAGGGAAACGGTGACTGACTTCCTCCATTGCTTCAAATGAGGCAAGTTTGTCATCTTTCGCATGGAAGATAATTGTGTCAACATGCAAATCTTCAATTAGATAATCATCGTAATTTACTGCCATGTCAGGATTAGCAATCGTAGAATCAATAATGAAACCTTCATGTCTTGCTTCTATAGGCATCATAATGTTTATAGTTGAGCTAGGCATACTCATTACTATTGGAAAAAGACCACGAATTAACCACATTGGATAATCATGAACTAGAAATGCTGGTGGCCCTTGGTATCTATTGATTGTGTCTGGCTTAGGTTTCGTAGTCAATGGTGGGGCAGAGCAATAAAGAATTAGCCCTAAACAACGTTCAGGATAATCTAGAGCAAAACGAATTGCATAAGTTCCACCTGCAGAAGTACCTAAGACAAAGGTTTTATCTATATTTAGTTCATCCAGAAGTCCAACGAAAATATCTATCTGATTCTTAACACTCTTATCATTAGGGACTCCGCTACCTGGATAGCCAAATCTAGAAGGTGCTATTATACGAAATTGGTCCTTATGCTCTTTAACATTTTCCCAAGACTGGTCGAAGCCCCCAGCCATTCCATGTAAGGATAGCAATGCTGGACCTGAACCTCTATCTAAATAACTTACTTGCACACCACTAATTATTTTTTGCTCAGGATTATAACTTTTTAGTCTTCGCTCACCAATCTTTGCTGCATTCTTGGATCTAAAAAATTCAACTATTAGAATTATTGTTAGGATAGCTACTAATATAAGTACAACACACATTTTAACTCCTATTCTTTTAATGGATCAAATAAATCTGACTAAATGCATTCACATGTTTTATAACTTCGTTCTTTAGTTTTGCACTATTCCGAGTATCTTCATTATCATATTTAAATATTAGTAAGAATAGTGGTGAGTAGAAGTGAAGTGCCATGATATCAGGGTCACCATTCATTTTGCAGTTTTTAACAAGTATCTCAAATATACTTGTCTGATAACTAAGAGCACTATCAATGAAAAATGATTTAAATCTATCTGCTACTTCAGAGTTTGAATATTGTTCTATATTTAGCATTCTTCTATATGGAGCAAGAATTTCATCATTTAAATAGAAATCTATTAAAGATAAACTTATATTTTCTAATTCATCAGTAGATATATCACTATAGAATTTGCTTGCTTCAGTTTCTTCTAATGGAGCATTTAATTTAAAATGTTCGTTAGAAATTCTAGTATCTACTTGCTTATGTATCTCATTGAATATTTCTTTTTTACTCTTGTAGTGCTTGTAAATTGAGCTATCTTTAATACCTACTTTTTCAGCAATATTCATCATGCTTACTCCATCGTATCCATGCTTAGAAAATAGCCCAAGAGCAGCTCTCCAGATTTTATCTTTAGTGTGTTCCAATTTCCACCTCAGTAAATTATTGGTATATTCTTATTAGGCTAGTGAACACTAGCTTGTCAATAATTTTACTTAATAATTAAGAAGGAAAATGTATAAATAACTATTTATTCAAAATACATTTATATTCATTCACTTATAATTAGATAGACTATTTTAAAGATGTTCTTGGAGAAAGGATTTTTATGAATACTTTAGACTTTGTAGATACAAGAATGGGGACAAACAACCAGCATAGAAAGAGCAATGGGAATGCTTTGCCCTATACATTATTACCATTTGGCAGACATCCGCATGTAATGATTAGCAGATATAATGATGGTAGATTTTTTAATGGAAGAGATTTCCATACTTATGGAATTAGATTGACACACCAACCAAGCCCATGGATGGGAGATTTTGATTTTGTGAATTTCAACTTCTTAGGATTAACAGCTAGGGAAGAGGCTCTGATAGATGATAGACTCTCAACAAGCTCAATGCCTGAAGATTTCAACATGAGTTCATATGACCCAGATACTGCTATTTTTAAGCCAAATAACTTAAATTTCACAAGACTACGTGATGGTTTAAATATTGACATGGTACCTAGTGAATATGGTTCACAGATTAAAGTTGAACAAGTTAGACATCACAAGAGTGATAAGGCATTTTACTTCAGTGTCGCCATTGCAAGAACAGGTGAGATTAAATTAGTTGGAGATTCTAAAATTGAGGGTATGACCAAGCAGATGGCAGGATCAAAATACTCAAAATTCCCACTATTTTTCAATATTGAGTTTAATTCTAAACTTGAACTAATTGGATCTACTGATTATACAGATGGATTTGATATGACAATGTACTGGTTCAAATTGGAAAAGAATCTACGAGAAGAAACTCTATTCGCAAGCCTCAATTCATCATATATAAGTAATGATAAGGCAAGTGAGAATGCAGGATTTGAATTAGCTGAGCATGGCTTAGTTGATGCAGATGAAGCAGATCTTTTTGCAGGCTTGAAAATAGTAGCTGAGGATAAATGGTTAGATTACTTAAATAGAATTGAAGTTAAGAGTGAAAATATTGAAAAGGTAAGAACTTTCTACAGCTCTCTATATAGAACTGCAACTTTCCCTAATAGAGTTAATGAATATAACTCAGCAGGGGAAGCAATTCACCACTCTCCATACACAGGTGAGATTGAAGATGGAGTATTCTTCACAAATAATGGTTACTGGGATACATTTAGAACCAACTACCCACTTTATTCATTAATAGCTCCTGAAATGGTAGCTGAGATTTTAGAGGGTATTTTAAATATTGGTAGACAAGATAAATTCCTACCACGCTGGATATCCCCAGATGAGAGAGGAATGATGCCAGGATCTTCAGTTGACTCAGTTATTGCAGATGCAATAGTAAAAGATTTAGTAGGCCCTGAATTTGCTGAAGAAATTTTAGAATATATGATTCATTCTGCTGAAGAGCAAGGTGAGAGCCATCTTGAAGGAAGAGAAGGTGGTGTAGAGTATAGAAAACTAGGTTACGTACCTGCAGATATTGGCGTAGGTGAATCAGTGAACAAGACTCAAGATTATGCTTATAGTGATTTTTGTATTGCACAAGTAGCATCTAAAGTAGGCAAGACAGATATCGCTGAACAATATTATAGATATTCATATAACTATAGAAATCTATATTATGCTGAGAAGAAGCAGATGTATCCTAAAGATTCAGATGGGAACTTCATCGATGACCACAATCCAGAGTTGTGGGGTAAATTTTATACTGAAGGTTCTGCATGGCAAAATAGCTTAAGTGTTTTCTATAACTTTGAAGATCTTATTAATCTATATGGTGGAGATGATGAATTTGCAAAGCACATGCTAGATTTATTTAACCAGAGACCAGAATTTGAAATAGGAGGTTATGGAAATGAGATCCATGAGATAAGTGAAATGGCTATTATTAGATTTGGGCAGTTCGCAATTTCTAACCAGCCAAGTTTCCACTTCCCATATCTATTTACTTTTGCAGGTAGACCAAACCACACTGAGTTAGCTCTTAGATTAACTATGGAAAACTTATTCTCAGCAGATGCAGAAGGTTTTCCAGGTGATGAAGATAATGGAAGTATGGGTTCATGGTTTGTATTGAACTCCTTAGGTCTTTACCAAGTATGTCCAGGTATCAGTGAATTTAACTTAGGTATAAATATTTGGGATGAGGCCAAAGTCAAGCTCGCTAACGGAAACACAATCTCATTCAAGCAAGATAAGATAAAACCATACTTAAATATCGTGCAAGAAAGAGTAATAAATGGAGAAGTATACAATGCTTCAACTATAGACTATAAAGAGTTAATGGAAGGTCTAGAAATTTATCAAGAGCTAGGCTTATTACCAAGCTTCAACAAATTAGATGAAAGTTTAAGACCATATTCACTTGGTACTGAATTCGAAGGCTAGATAAACTAGATATTTCAGGCAAAATAAAAGGGATGTAGATTTTTTTCTGCATCCCTTAATTAATTTTTGTGTATAAAAATATTATCTATACTTATTGATAATCTCAGTCAACTCTGACCATTTGTTTTCAATATCTTCGACTAGTTTAATTTGTGTACGAGCTCTATCTAGGTTATGACCTTCGTAAGATGTGTTGAAATATACATCTCCTAATAAGTAGTCAGTTAAGAATCTAATAGCTAGTTCAAGAGTAATAATCTTTAATCCCCAAACTAAATCATCTTTTTCTTCTTCAGTTAAGATATCTCCACAAGTTTCGAAGTAACCCTTCGTATATGCTTCAAATAACTCAAGATTTAAACTTACTTTAGATAAATCTTTTTCATCTTCAGCTGCTTCATTGGCACCGAAACGAACTGCATCACCAAAATCATGAACAGATAAACCTGGCATTACAGTATCTAAATCAATTACTGCAATAGCTTCATCACTCACGTTATCAAACAATACATTGTTTAACTTAGTATCGTTATGAGTTACACGTAATGGTAAGATGCCTTCTTCAAGTCTATCCATAAGATAAGCTGTCTCTTCCTTATGTGCGATGATGAAGTCAATTTCATCACGTACTGAATCAGCACGCCCTGCAGGGTCTTTTTCTAGAGCATCTTCAAATTGAGCATAACGATCTCTAGTGTCATGGAATTTCTCAATTGTTTCATGCAAGCTTGTTGCATCAAAATCATTTAAGTGGTTTTGGAATTTACCAAAAGCCTTAGCACTCTTATAGAATTGATCTGGGTTTTCAACTTGGTTTAAGCAATATGTATCTTCAACTTCAGTGTACATTCTCCAGCAAGTACCATTTTCATGGGTGAAGTAAGTATCACCATCTCTGGTGAAAATAACTTTCAAAGTTTCTCTGGTTGGATCTTGTCCATTTGCACTTGCTTGATCACCGATATAGTTTGTAACGTTGACAATATTCTCCATTAATTGATCTGGATTTTTAAATGCATAAGTATTAATTTTTTGGAGGATATATTTATCGTGGATGGAACCGTCCTCTTCCTTAATTTCTACGTGAAAAGTACTATTAACGTTTCCAATATTATTAGGTCTTATACCAACGACATTCTCTTCCACAATAGGGAAGACTTCACAAATTTTTGCTATGTCTAGTGCCTCTTTTACTCTTGACAATGTTTTTACCTCTTTTGTTAATTTTTTCATTTATCTATAATTTAACCTTAGCTTAGCTAATTAACATTTAATGACAATATCAAACTAAGTGTAGTCATAAATAATTACATATAGATGAATGCTGATATTTTCTTCGATATTGTGATATTAAAGTGACTCTAGTCACAAATATTTAACTAAAATACCACAAGAAATACTAATAAGCAATTTTGCA
>CAZVJQ010000024.1:19198-22133 GCA_964627125.1 uncultured Fastidiosipila sp.
TAGTCACAAATATTTAACTAAAATACCACAAGAAATACTAATAAGCAATTTTGCATGCTTATAGAATTGTAAACATATTCTTTTTTATTGCAGTAACAAACTCTAGTTCCAGAGATTTTCTGGATATTTACCTTGAGCAATCATGTTGTTTATTGCATTAATGACTTGCTCTTTATCTTCCTTATAAGTTACTCCATACCATTTATCAGGAGAGGATAGAACTTTTACATTAGCTTGTTTCTCATCTAATAATTTTTCAACTGAGGTAGGTAAGTAGAATTCAGCCTTCAATGGATTCTGGCTAACTTCATTTTCTAAGAAGTCTTCAAAGTATTTAGAAATTAAATCCAAGAACTCTCTGCGTAAACCCCACATATTCATTGAAACAATAGTGTCACCATCTATTTCATTCCAAGTTTCACCATCATCATCGCTGTAGCGAATTCCACCTTCGAATTTTTCAATTCTAGTTTTCTCAACAATCTTCTCAAGATAACCAGCATCATTTTTCGTGGATACACCCCTAGAAACATAACCATTATCAGATACAGTATTTTTTAATAAGAATGCAACCATAGCTAGGTTTAATTCATTGTCATCATTCTTATTGTCAGTGTTTTCTAAGAAATTATAGATTTCTTGGAATGCATTTTCTCCATAAAAATCATCTGCATTAATAACAGCAAAACTTGAATCAATTTGATCTTTAGCAGAAAGAACAGCGTGTGCAGTACCCCATGGCTTAACTCTTCCTTCAGGGATTTCATATGAGCTAGGAACTTTATCTAATTCTTGGAATGCATATCTAACTTCCATGTGCTCAGCTACTTTATTACCAACTTTTTCCTTGAATTCATCAGCCATAGCTTCTTTAATAATGAAAACAACTGTTTCAAAACCAGCTCTCTTGGCATCATATATAGAATAGTCAATAATTGCTTCATCGTTTGGGCCAACTGGATCTACTTGTTTTAGGCCACCATAACGGCTCCCCATGCCTGCAGCCATAATTACTAATATAGGTTTACTCATTTTTCCCTCCGAGTTTAGAAATGTCTTAAAATAATGCTTGAATTATAATATACTATTTTGAGCGGAACTGTTCAAATTGCTGTAGAATTTTGCTATATGTTCAAGTATTAATGAGGTGAGTACTGATATGAAAATAATGGATAAGAAAATAACCAAATTTGACTGGAAAGAAGAAGTAAGTAGCTTATTTTTTCTGATACTAGGAATATTTATTTATGCTTTTGCTGTTAATGTTATTTATGTACCGACGAATATGGCTATGGGAGGCGCTACAGGTGTAGCAAATGCTCTAGTTACAGCAACTCAAGGAAGAATCCCATTTGGTGTATTTTCACTTCTAATTAACGTACCTATATTAATACTTGGATGGAAAGAATTTGGTTTTAGAATGGTCTATAGAAGTATTATCGGAACTATAATATTCTCATTTAGTATAGACTTCACAAATTCCTTCATGCATGACTGGTACGATATTTTTATGTCAAACTTAAACTCTGATCCAGATCTTATAGTATTAGCTATAGTATCTGGTGTTTTATCTGGTATAGGAATCGGGTTTATTCTTAAAGGAAATTACACTACAGGTGGTACTGACATCCTGGCAGTTGTTGCAAGTAATAGGATTAGTAGTATAACAGTTGGTAATTTTACAATTATTTTTGATTTAATTGTTATAGTATTTAATATCGTAATTAACTTTATATTTGGAGTAGGAAATATTTTCCAAACAATAATGCTAGCTTTATATAGTTTTATATCACTTTACTTTACAGGTGCACTTACTGACACAGTTCTACTAGGTACAGACTCATCTCAAGCAGTTCATATCATCAGTGATAAGTCTGAAGTTATTAGTAAAGATATCTTGAAACGTATGGATAGGGGTATTACAGGGCTTAAAGGTAAGGGAATGTACACTCAAAATGATAAGACGATCCTTTACGTTGTCCTAGATAGTAGAGAGGTACCTATATTAAAAACTATAGTTGCTGAGCATGATGAAAATGCATTTATTATAGTAAATGAGGTCAAAGACGTCTCCGGCGAAGGTTTCACCCGCGAGAAGACTTAGGAGAAATTATATTCGATGAAGAAACATAACGATAATAATCTTGAAGACTCAGTCTTTCGTACAGATAAAGACGAAGTTCTAAAAGATATTAAAAAAGGTAAAGGTACTAAGAAATCTGCTAAGAAATCTAAAGTACAAACAAATAGTGTAAAAGAAGAACAATTACTTAAATTTGTATCTGCAGGAATCTTGCTAATTATGCTAGCGATTTCTGCTGTTTTTGTTTACATGGCTTGGTCATCAGGCTTCTTGCCAAATAGATACTTATTAATTTTAGTAGCTGTTGTATTAGGTGTAAATATTCTGGCTGCTTTCTTGCTATTTGGAAGAGGGTCGTGGAAGAAGAGGTTGTCTGCTTTTGCCTTAATAATAGTGTCAGCGGCAGTATTTATATACATTAGTGTTGCATTAGGTAATGTGAACCGCACAATCGGAGAGATAAATGAAGAGATAGACGATGTACATCAATATAGCGTCGTTGTATTGGCAGAAGATACAATCAATAGCTATGCAGACTTAGCAGACCAGCAAATTGCATTCGTAGATATCGAAGCTGAAGCTATTATGAATGCTCTCACAGATGAAGAATTCTCTATTGGAAATCAGATTATTGCATATCCACAATTAGTAGGAGCATTGATGTCTGGAGAAGAGAGAGTAATTTTATTCAATGAAACTTTCAGACCTATTATTGAAGGAATTTATATTAATTTCTCTAGTGGTACTAAGATATTAGGAGAAGATGGTTCACATAGATTTGAAGGCGGAATGATAGTTGATGGTGATGAAACTGAAGTAAGTTCTGGAACAACTAATACAACAACTACAGAT
>CAZVJQ010000024.1:22233-26727 GCA_964627125.1 uncultured Fastidiosipila sp.
ACAGATACAGACTCAAGTAGTGAAGTTGATCAAACTGAAGAAACGACACAAAGTACAAGCACATCCTATGAGACTTTACCAAGTGAAGAGGTAAGAGAGCCAGAGCTAGGAAGACCTCAAGGATATGAAGATATCTATGTAGATGGTTCACAGCCATTCACTTTCTATATATCTGGTATGGATAATTATGGTGGTGTAGGAGCAGCGGGTAGGTCTGACGTTAATATCGTTGGAGCAGTTAACCCTCATACTAGAACTATTAGCTTAATCAATATACCTAGAGACTCATATGTACCACTCCCTGCAACAGGAGGATACTACGATAAATTAACCCATGCTGGTCTGCTAGGAATTAACTCCTCATTGAGTGCTGTTGAGAATCTTATCGGTAGAGACGTAAGTACTTACTTGAAGGTAAACTTCAACTCATTAATCAATATAGTAGATACAATAGGTGGTATTACAGTTTATAACCCAACTCCATTTAGTTCTGGTGGATACAACTTCCCAGCAGGAAATATCCAAATGGATGGAAGAATGGCATTACAATACTCAAGAGAGCGTTACTCATTAGCTGGAGGAGATATTGCTCGTGGTCAAAACCAAATGCGAGTAATTCAAGGAATCTTTAATAAGGCAATGCAACCAAGTATTCTCTTGAACTACAACTCACTGTTGAATTCAGTGTCTGGTTCAATTAGAACTAACTTGTCACAACAAGCTATTGCAAGATTAGTCAATAACCAGTTAGCTAGCGGAGGAGGCTGGACATTTAATAACTACACTATGTCAGGTTATAGTCAATATGGATTACCATCATACTTCTTACCAGGCTATAGATTGTACTTCCTAAGATTAAGTAACTCGTCTATATCACAAGCTCAAGCTATCGTTGCTAATACAATAGGGTATTAGTTAGAGTATACTTGCGAGAGTAAGATTCTTAAATATAAGCGTTAAAAAAACACTCTATTTTTTAATTGAAATAGAGTGTTTTACTTTTGCTAAATAAATATTGACCTAGTCATCACCGTTTGAGTGGTCTTCATCTGTCTCAAAGAAACTTGAATCAAATCCTTCAGTAGATTCTGGTGTGAATACAACCTTAACAGTTGCTAGAATAAGTCTGAAGTCATTTAGTATTGAGAAGTTTTGAATGTAGTAGACGTCCATTCTAGCCTTATCTTCGTGTGAAGTATTGTATCTTCCGTAGATTTGGGCATAGCCGGTGACACCTGCTTTTACCATAGTTCTATAGTAGAATTCAGGCATAAGTTCTGTATATAAGTCGTAGTTCTCAACACGCTCAGCTCTTGGACCAACTATTGACATTTCACCTTTTAGAACATTGATAAATTGAGGGATTTCATCGATTCTTGTAGCTCTTATAAACTTACCGATTGGCGTGATTCTATCGTCATTTTCTGTAGTGAATTGGGCACCATCTTTCTCGGCATCGACAACCATTGATCTGAATTTAATAATGTCAAATGGCTCTCGATTTCTAGTAAGTCTCTTTTGCTTGAAGAATATTGGACCGCCATCATGAAGCTTAATTAGCAGTGCAACGATTAATGTAATTGGTAAAGTTAAGAGTAAGAAAAGAGCTGAGAAAACAATGTCAAAAATGCGTTTAATTATTAGCTGCTCTAAAGATAGTGTTCTATTCTTAATTAAATGAAGGATAGAGTCGCCAATTTGGGTAACGTGGGAACTTCTCATGATGATGTCGTTTATTGTTGGCATGACAAAAGTTCTTTTCCTATTTTCATATGCATAGTTGAAAACATCTTCACGTAGATTTAAATCAAGTGCTCCAATTACAACAGTGCTGTATTTATCTATTTCTTCTTTAATCTTGTCAAAACCTTCATCAGCTCTGACAACTGAGCGAATGTCATATCTCTTATCTCTTTGGGCAAATTTCTGAGCTACATTCATATCCCATTCAGTATTAGCATAAATAATGACAGTGTCTCTACTTGGATACAGCCTATGATAGATATTATCTGCCATCTCAAAGAATAAGAAGCCTACAACATATTGAATGACGCTCATAACTAGAATAGGCACTGGATTAATGATAGCTCTAGAAATAAGCGCAAGTACAATGTAGCTTATAACGTTAACCAACGTCATCGATATTATGTAAGATATCTGTAAGTTTCGTTTTTCATATATCCCAATTTTAAATATGTCATACGGAGAACCCATAATAATGAACAATAATGCATATAAGGCAAAAGCTAAAAAATATCCCCTGTATTGGAATGGGGCAGGTGTGACAAAATTAGTCACTGTAACAATAAAAATGCCACTCACTATTAATACTATAGCTAGCTTAAGCAAAAACATTATTAATCGTCTTAAATTTCTTGCTGAAAATTGAACCATAAATAATTCCTTGTGTTTGTTTTCGTTTGTTATTGCCTAAAGCAATATACTTACTAACATTATACGTTAAAATAATATATATGAAATTTTATCATAAAGACTTAGTAATTAGAATAAATAAGTGTTGAATGCAATTTTGGCAAAAGCAGAAAGCAGGAAAATAAATGTCTGATAAATATGAATATGATTATTTGGTAGTAGGAGCGGGGCTTTGGGGTGCAACATTTGCAAGACAAGCGACTGATGCAGGAAAGAAAGTTTTAGTAATTGAGAAACAAGATCATGTTGCAGGGCATATATATACTGAAAATATTATGGGAATAGACGTTCACTTACATGGAGCGCATATATTCCACACTAATAACACAAGAGTTTGGGAGTTTGTTAATAGGTTTACAGAGTTTAATAATTTCATAAACTCTCCAATGGCTAGGTACAAAGACGAAATTTATAATCTTCCATTTAATATGAATACTTTTAGTAAAATGTGGGGGATTAAGACACCTGCAGAAGCTCAAGCAATTATCGCGAAGCAACGAGAAGAAATTACTTCAGAACCAAAAAATTTAGAGGAACAAGCGATTAGTTTAGTAGGTAGGGATGTATATGAGAAATTGGTAAAGGAATATTCCGAGAAACAATGGGGAAGAGATTCTAAAGATTTACCAAGTTTTATAATAAGACGCCTACCTGTTCGCTTCACCTATGATAACAATTACTTTAATGACAAGTACCAGGGAATTCCTGTTAATGGATATACCATATTAGTGGAAAATATTTTAGAAGGAATTGAACTTAGATTAAATACAGATTTCCTCTTAGAGCGAAATAGCTTAACTCCTTTAGCAGAGACTATAGTATTTACAGGTCAGGTGGATGCATATTTTAATTATGAATTTGGACCACTGGAGTATAGAAGCTTGATTTTTGATCATGAATTACTTAATGAAGATAATTTCCAAGGAAATGCTGTTATTAATTACACTAGTCATGAAGTGCCTTACACTAGGATAATTGAGCATAAGCATTTTAATAAGGATAAGAAGGTAGATGGTAAAACTATTATTTCTTATGAATATCCAGCAGAGTGGAATATTGGGGATGAACCTTATTATCCAATTAATGATGAAAAGAATCATAAGTTGTATGAGAAGTACTTGGCTTTGGCCAAAGAGGAGCAAAACATCATTTTTGGTGGAAGATTAGCTGAGTACAAGTACTACAACATGGATGACACTATTGAGTCGGCACTTGCAGTTACAGATAGGTTATTTGGATAGGCAAAAGAAAACTCCACTACAAATGTAGCGGAGTCTCATTACATTAATTAAATTTAATTAATATAGATTAAGCATTTTCTTCTAATACTTGATCTAATTGTTGTGGTTGATGTACACCAGCTTGCTTGTAAACTAACTTACCTTCTTTGAAAATTGCAAGTGTAGGTACAGCCATAATATCGAATTGATTACTTAAGTCTGGTGATTGATCTACGTCTACTTGAACGAAATCAAATTTTTGACCTAATTCTGACTCTTCAGCTTGCTCTAGGATTGGGTGCATGATTTTACATGGACCACACCAAGTTGCGAAAAAGTCTACTAAAACTGGTTTGTCTGATTTCATTAATTCTTCAAATTCAACTGATTTAATTTGTCTCATATATTCCTCCTCATTTGTTAAGCTTTTAACAGTATAGATACTTTATCAGAGATGAATTATTTTATTTAATACATTTGTCACAGACAACTATAAACTTGGGGAAATAAAAATAAAATAACAATTTCTTTGCAGAATGCTAAAAAATGTGGGCATTTGTATTTTCTTGGGGACTGATGTTTGGATGCATTGTGCTAGAATTATTACACTGATAGTGTCACGGATTGTGTCACCAAACTTTAAGAATGTTCACGTAACGTAACTATATTCAATTAAATTTTGAAAGAAGATTTTTATAATGGCTTTAACATATGATGAATTAAGAAATGACTATAAAGAGTTTATATATGAAGGATTTACTACAGATGTAGTGGATAATCGCTTGAGAGTTGTATATCACTTCAATGTACCTGGCTTATCTGAATTTAATCCTACTTTATC
>CAZVJQ010000025.1:0-24416 GCA_964627125.1 uncultured Fastidiosipila sp.
TTTCTTATTTTTATTTATATTTCATTAATCTTTTATATCTTCATTTTCAATGTCTTCTACAAGATCTTCATCGTAGTCGAAGTCATCTTCTTCGTCATTCTCTTCATCATCCTTCTGAGCAAAGAATTCTTTTCTCTTTCTTTCTCTTTCCTCTTCAGCTTGACGCTTCTCTTCTTCTTCTCTCTCTTTCTCATCTTCTAGATATTGACGTAGAGATTTTAGAATCTTAATTTCTACTTGATCAATTCTCTTCTCATCCATAGATAGAACTTTAAGAGTCATATTTTTGTAGCTAACTTCTGCTTGCTCATCTTCGTCAGGAATTCTTCCTAGAACACTTAAGATTAAACCAGCGATTGTATCGTAATCGTTGTCATCATCATCTTCCTCTGGGAAGTATGCTTGAGCAAGGACCTTATCTACTTCTTCTGGACTTAACATACCACTAAGTCTGTAAGTATTCTTACCTACCTTAGTTATACCGAAGTCTTCTTCATCATACTCATCTTGGATATTACCAACAATCTCTTCAAGTAGGTCCTCAATAGTAACAATACCAGCTGTACCACCATACTCATCTATTACAACTGCAACTGAGACTCTATCTCTTTGCATCTCTTGTAACAGTTCGTTGGTTCTCTTACTTTCAGGTACCCAATAAGGATCTCTAATTATTTCTTCAAATACAAAATTATCTGATGCTGTTTCTCTCTTACCGTTGTAGTGATTTACTGCTAAATAAGAGAATAGGTCTTTAAGGTGAAGCACACCAACAACATTATCAATGTCATCTTCATAAACAGGTAATCTACTGTACCTGGATGAAAGAACTTCTTGAATTACTTCTTCCAATGTCCACTCTATGTCTAAGGCAAATACCTTAGTTCTATGTGTCATTATTTCAGATACTTCTTTATCGTCAAACTCAAAGATATTGACAATCATCTGACTCTCTATATCTTCTATACTACCGACTCTCTTACCTTGATCCAGTAGCATTCTAATTTCTTCTTCTGAGGCCAATGCCTGGTTAGCTTCAACATCTACTCTGAAGAGTTTTAAGAATAAGTTTACTGTCCATGTAATAAGAATAGTAATAGGTTTGAATACAACTTCCATGAATCTAATGATTCTTACAACACCTAGAGCAAATTTCTCAGGGCTAGATAATGCTATTTGTTTTGGAATCATTTCACCAAATACAATAGACATAAAGGAAGTTATTAATGTAACTAAAACTAAAGATAAAGAATAGACAAAATCTGAAGGACCGCCAGGCTGTATTAATAGAGCTAAACGCCCAGCGAAGCTCTCACCTGCAACAGAACTCGATAGGAATCCGGCAAAGGTAATACCAACTTGAATTGTTGAAAGGAAATTACCTGAATCCTCTATATATCTTGTTAATAATCTAGCAGCTGAATTACCTTCCTCGGCTAAATTACGTATTCTGTTGTCATTTGATGACACAACAGCCATCTCGGAGGCTGCAAAAAATCCGTTTACTAAAAGAAGTATGGCAACAACTAAAAATTGCCCCCAAATATTCCCACCATCTGCGGCACTAGCCGCCTGCAACTCTACATTTTCCAATGCAGGTACTAAATTACTGAAGCTGCACAACCAGCTATCATCCATTTATGATTATCCTCCATCCACGCTCCTCGTTGCGTCCGTATACATCTAATTGACTCATCCAAGAATCTTTTGATCTGAATAGAATTGATCTATTCGTATACCACGGTGCGAGGTCACGCCCATTACTTTTCTAAATATTTTTTCTATGTAATGGTGATAAAATAAATGCACCTAGAGCTGTAACCATACACTTAAATGTATTTTAGTTACTACTCCTCAGCCTATATCGTAAAACGATAATACCTATTTTATAAGCATACATGCCTATTTAGCAAGCCCTAATTAGTAAAATTTACAAATGCATGTTTAGCAGGAATAGAAGTTGATTCTAAAAAATTTATATTTATTTTTTACTATGATCGTTACCTGGGAGTAAATCATTAAATATTGAATTTATATTTGTTGACAAGAGCAAGATTTTTGCTAATATTTATTCAATGAATTCGAATTTGTTTTAGGAATTCATATTCACTTATTCTTCTGCTCAAAAGAGTTGTTTAAATCTTCATTACCAATCGATTTGTCTGTTAATTAGCATTAGTTACCAACTAAATTTTATTGTTTACCCATACCAATACTAGCTTTACGTTGAAAGTCGTTAAGGGTTTATTCAACACGTTGCCAATAACAATTGTAGGTTGACAAAGAGTTTTTGCAAGTTAAACTCCAAAAGTAATTACTAATATCTCTGATTTTAATAGGTCTTTTATATACTCCATGTATTTTTATTAAGCGAAATTCATTACAGCTTAATTTTCTATGTTAGATTCATTATCATTTTTTAAGTCCAAATTCTTATTTATTCTCGAATTTATGAAATAGACTAGATAAGCAAATAAGAAGTACTTAATAGTTAATATAAGAATCATTAGGAAAAATGATGGCCAATGCATGTAAACATTTCTAATACTTTGAATTGGATCATCAATTGTAGTAAGTGGATAGATATTCTCAACGCGTAAACCATCACCATAATACTCAGAAATTTCACCACCATGTGCTACATAAACCACATTTATTGGGCTTCCACTTAATTCAGCAAATCTTCTACTTCTTAAATGAGTATATACTGCATCTATACTTGCAAGTAGTATTGCTAACGTTAATGCTATCAACAGAAAAGTTCTCTTTTTGCTAATTTTTCTCATCAAAATAACCTCTTCATTATTATCTATAGTTTTAGCTCTGTATTAACATTCTTTAAGTACCTTATATACTTCTATTATATAAAATACATATTAGAGACAGTCAAATAACTATAAAATATAAGTTAATAAAGAAATTACTTAAACTAAGGGAGTAAACATGATTAATGAATTATTAGAACATTTAAATAATGGTAAGCCATTAATAGCTGGTAGTGAACTTAAAGATCTAATGAGTGAAATATCTGCTGAAACAAGAAAAATACTAGGTGAAGCTAATACTGGTACATATCTAGATGAATTAGAGATGCGAGATGAAGTAGAAAATATACTAAATAAGAATATTCCTGATACAGTAAGAATCTGGCAGCCATTTTACATGGATTTTGGTAAGAATATTAATTTTGGAGAAAATGTCTTTATTAATGCTAATGTCCATATGCAAGATCAAGGTGGAATAGACATTGGTAGCAATGTTTTTATTGGTCATCAAACTGTATTAGCAACTCTAGATCATGGAATTAATCCAGATAATAGAGGAAATCTACATCCAGGTAAGATAATCATTGAAGATAATGTCTGGATAGGAGCAAATGTACTTATTACTAAAGGTGTTACTGTAGGACATGGATCTATAGTTGCAGGAGGAAGCGTAGTTGTAAAAGATGTTCCATCAATGACAATTGTAGGTGGTAATCCTGCGAAAGTTATAAAATCCATTGATTAGTTATAGTTTGAAAATTATATATTACATTCAATTAAGCTACTAATATTCATTTAAATAATATTATTTTGATTAAACCTGTCATATAGCAATTACCAATTCTTTACCAATAAGATTTCTAATCTGTTGACAACTGTTTGGTTGCTGTAATACTCTTATAAGCCTTTAAATCTGGCATTCTGCAAAATACATGGTGGAGATATATACTTATATTACCAATAATTTTTCTAATTCGTTACCAAACCATTGCCAAAACATTTGTAATAGTTTAAAGAATAATCTATAATAAATCTAATAAAATTAAGAGGTAAATATATGGGAAAAGAATTCTATTCAATTTTAGAAGTTGCTAATTTATTAGAAATTACTACTCAAGCAGTTTATAAACGTTTGCAACAAGATAAGGACAAATTAGATCCTCATGTAGAGATGGTTAGTAATAAAAAATCACTATCTATTGAAGGAATAAATGTTCTATGTGAACTTATGTCTATTCCAAATCCACTAGAAGTGAAAGAAGAACCTGCAGAAGAAGATAATTCTTCTGATTTTGTTATTAAAGATAGTTCAGAATCTGCTAATGCAGATCTAGTTAATTATTTGAAGACAGATAATAGAAGATTACGTTCTGAAATCGATGAATTAAAGAATGAACTATCCCAAGCTAGAGCTCTTCGTGAAGATGATAAAAAACATGCCTTAGAAGAGAGACGTGAACATGAGGAAGCTAGAAAAAGAACAGATACTCTTCTAATGCAAGCAATTATGAATCAAGAATCTATTAAGAAGATTGAAGAGAATCAAAATAAGCCTAATTTCTTTGAAAGAATCTTTGGAAAGAAATCTAAAGAAAGTTCTGATAGTAATTCAGAGAAAAACTAGTTGGTAATATACTTAATTTCTACTGCTTGGTAACGTCCTGAATAGCAGTACTAGGCGCACTTACAGGTTATTTTCAAACATTTAATTTTGATTGCAACAAACAGTATTTACTAAACAGATTAAGCTGCTGATCTGTTATTTGATTAGCAGTTTTTTTATGTAATTTTACTTGCAATGATTTTTAATAATATATTACTCAAAATATTGAACAACGATTCAACTTGATTACTTAATGGTTGGTAAGACATTTAAATGATTGTTTAAGTCAAGATATTACTATTGGTAATTTGTTTATTCCAGCTTGTAAACAGTTGTAATAGATTTACTTGCAACAGTGTTTATAATCAATCTAATCTGTTGTTAAATGGTTGTACAATTGTTTTAAACTCATTCTAAATAGTCTAGCTGTCTAAGATGTCTAATAGCCTCTCTATATCTTCTAGACTATAGAAATCAATGTTTATACTCCCCTTAGAAGATTTCCAATTTACTTTCACTTTCGTTGCAAACTTCTTACTTAACTCATCCTCAATTATTTGTAATTGCGTTTGTAGTTGTTGCAACTCTCTATCATTTTTACCAACTGCTTGATTATCATCATTACTCTTAGCTCGTTTAAAATCCTTGATTAAAGTTTCACTATCTCTAACAGATAGTTTTTTATCTACAATCTCGTTGGCAATATATAAAATATCTGTTTCATCATTTAAACTTAATAATACTTTTGCATGACCTACAGAAATTCTATTGTTTCGTAATAACATTTGTACATCATCTGGTAAGTTTAGAAGTCTTAAACTATTACTTACATTACTTCTACTCTTACCAATTCTTTCCGCTAGATCTTCATGAGAAAGATTATATTCATCTATTAGTTTTCTATATGCATGAGACTCCTCAAGAGGGTTTAAATCATCACGTTGCAAGTTCTCTAGTAACGATTGCATCTGGTTGGTAAACCTTTCAACGTCTCTTACAATAGCCGGTATAGTCTCTTGTTTAGCTATTATCGACGCTCTCCAACGCCTCTCTCCTGCAATGATCATGTACTTATCATTGTCAATTGGTCTGACAATGATTGGTATTATTACTCCATTATTGGCAATAGACACTGCCAACTCGTTTAGAGCCTCTTTGTCAAAATCTTTCCTAGGTTGTTCCTTATCAGGAATAATAGAAAAGAGATCTATATTCTCAATTACCTCATTACCAATATTGTCACTCATTGCAAACACCTTTTCCCTATAAAAAAGTTCCACGTGGAACATTTACACTACTATTTTAGTATAAATCCTAACGTGGAACTAAAAATTATATATCTAAATGTATTAATCTATTTCTGCTTCTTCAGCATGACTCTCAATAAATTCTCTTCTAGGTTCAACATTCTCACCCATTAGTGTAGATATAACTTCATCTGCTGTATGTTGATCTTTAGCTCTTACTTGTAGAAGCTTCCTATTTGATGGGTCCATTGTTGTTTCCCATAATTGGATAGCATCCATCTCTCCAAGACCTTTAAATCTTTGTGTAGAGTGATTTGTCCAGCCCTTTTCAGCTAATATCTTGTCTGCTTCATCTTCATCATAGGCATATACTTCTTCTTTACCTTGAGTAAATTTATATAGAGGTGGAAGAGCAACATATATTTTTCCAGCTTCAACTAATTCAGGCATATATCTATAGAAGAATGTTAATAGTAATGTTCTAATGTGCTTACCATCTACGTCCGCATCCGCCATGATAATAACTTTACCGTAGCGAAGTTTTTCAATATCGAACTCTTCTCCAATACCAGTACCTAGCGCTAATACAATAGGTTGTAACTTCTCATTTGCATATACTTTATCAATACGAGATTTTTCAGTATTAAGCATTTTTCCCCATAAAGCTAAAACTGCTTGATACTTTCTTTCACGCCCTATCTTGGCTGTACCACCAGCTGAGTCACCCTCAACGATGAATAGCTCTGTTAGACGATTATCGTTACTTTGGCAATCTGCTAATTTACCTGGTAGAGCATTACTTTCAAATGCGGTTTTTCTTCTAGTCATTTCACGAGCTTTACGAGCTGCAATTCTTGCTTGAGATGCAGCAACACATTTTTCCATGATAGATTTAGCTGTCTGAGGATTTTCTTCTAGGAAGTTAGGTAGTTTTTCATTCATAACCTGCTCAACTATAGTACGCATCTCGCTATTACCTAGTCTACCCTTAGTTTGTCCTTCAAATTGTGGGTCAGGTAATTTAACACTAATAATAGCTGTTAAACCTTCCCTTACGTCATCACCAGTAAGGTTTGTATCTTTACTTGAAAGATAATTATATTTTCTTGCATAGTCATTTATAACCTTAGTAAGTGCTGATCTAAATCCTGTTAAGTGAGTACCACCTTCAGCCGTTGCAATGTTGTTTGCATATGAGTAAACACTCTCTGTATAAGTCTTAGTGTACTGTAATGATAATTCAACAAATGAATCACCATCTTGTGTTGCAATATATATTGGATCGTCGTGGATAGCTTCTTTAGCTCTATTAAGGTATTCAACGAAGGCTACGATACCACCTTCATAATGTAATTCAACCTTTTTAACTACTTCTTCATCACGTTCATCGATAAGATCAATGCTTACTTCTTTATTTAAGAATGCCATCTCTCTATATCTAGAAATCATGGTTTCGAAGTCGAAGTTTACATCTGGGAAGATATCATTATCTGGTTTAAAGATAGTCATTGTACCTGTATCATCTTTATCAACAGTACCAACCACTTTCAACGGTTGAGTTGTTTCACCTCTAGCGAAGCTTATTTGATAGAGCTTACCATCACGTTTAACGTAAACATCCATCCACTCACTCAATGCGTTAACAACTGATGCACCAACTCCGTGTAAACCACCAGAGATACTATAAGCACCTTCGCCAAACTTACCACCTGCGTGAAGCACGGTGTGTACTACTTCTACAGTAGGTATACCCATTTTACTGTGGGTACCAACAGGGATTCCTCTACCATCATCCTTAACGGTAATAGAACCATCCTTGTTTAAAATAACATCAATCTGATCACAGTAACCTGCTAATGCCTCATCAATTGAGTTGGCAACTATTTCATAGATAAGGTGGTGTAATCCTCTAGGGGTAACATCACCAATATACATACCTGGTCTTTTTCTAACAGCTTCTAAACCTTCAAGAACTTGAATCGCATCATCATCGTATGCTTCAATATTTTTAGTATCGAAGATATCTTGATTACTTGTATCAATTAGTCTTTCAATAAATTGATCATCAGTGTCAGCTAATGCTCTAATATTATCTGCTTCATTCATTAATTCATCAGGTAAATCTAGAGTTTCATCTGAAATTTCACCTTCTAAATCATTCTCGATATTTTCTTTCTCCACTATAATTCTCCTAACTTAAGTTTAAATTCCTGTATATATTTTGGATTCTTTCTTTTAAAGCATGCGTAGATATTGGAGATAAATATGCCCTATCAAAAGTAATTATTAATGATCTAGGTAACTCTGGAGATACACTGTCTAAGATATTACTATTTTCAAGATTTGCTAAATATTCAAGAGATATTTCATTATCTTCTCTAGTAATTTCATCTAAATCATATATAGCTAAAATATACCTCAAAGCTATCTGATATTCACCACCAATATGTAGATACATTATAGCACAAAAGCCCTTTCTAATCGCTTGTATATGAGACAGTTCCGTCGTCTACCTGGAAGTAAGAAATACCCTTATCCTTAGATTTTTCTAACCAATCTTTATCTAATTGATCTGGATCTGTACAAGTAATAAATATTTGAGTATTGTCTAATGAACTTAATAGTTTTTCTCTTCTATTAGAATCTAATTCACTCATAACATCGTCTAATAAAAGTACAGGAGTTTGGTTGGTAAGGTCATTAATTATTTGCAACTCAGCCATCTTAAGTGACAACACAGCAGTTCTTTGTTGTCCCTGGGATGCATAACTTCTTATTAATTCTTCGTTTAAATAGATTTCAAAATCATCTCTATGTGGACCGACGGATGTTGAACCAACTGCAATATCTCTAGTTCTTCTATCTTTTAAACGTTGCAAGATACTGTTGAAATTATCTTCATCATCATTTTCAATTTTAATTGTTGTATTGGTTTTATATTTGAAACTCAAGTACTCTGCATCATCTGATATATGTCTATGTACTTTTCTAGAATACTCTTTAATCATTTCAATCAGTTGCAAACGCTCGTTGATAATCTTGAGTGCATAGTTTGCCAACTCATCATCCCAAGTATCTAGCATAGCTGATTCAAATTCATCTAATCTATATTTATCAGCTTCTTTAAACTGTTTCAACAGCTTGTTTCTTTGGTTTAAAACTCGGTGGTAACTTTGCAAATTAACGAAATAATTAATCTTAATTTGAGACAACAAAAGATCCATAAACCTACGTCTAACAGCTGGACCATCCTTTACCAACTGGAGGTCTTCAGGTGCAAACATAACTGCATGGAAGTTACCAACGAAGTCAGAAACTCTATCCAACTTCATTTCATTCTTATGCAACACTCGTTGGTTCTTACTCTTACCATCCAAGTCACCATAAGCTAATGTTAAATTACGTTCAAAGGAATAATCGATACCATCAGATTTCGATAAAAAATAATCTAAATCTATTTGGTAATGAGATTTATCGTGTTTAATGAGCTCAGCATCTTTTGAAGTTCTATGGCTGCGAGCACAAGCAATCATATAAATTGCTTCCACAATGTTAGTTTTCCCCTGACCATTTTGTCCAAATAGGACATTTAGACCAGGGGTTGGTTTTAATTCTAATTCTGAATAATTTCTAAAATTTTTAAGCGTAAGATTACTTACTATCATCTATAAACCTATTATTTTCTTAAAGGTAAGACTAAGTATGAGAATGAATCTCCCTCTCTTGGCTTAATAACACATGGGCCAACTTGACCATTAAATTCTAATCTAACAGTTTCATCGTCAATTTCTTTCAATGCATCAATAAAGTAACGAGGATTGAAATCAATTTCTAATTCATCACCATCAAAATCTAGTAATTCAACCTCATCATTTAAGTTACCTAAATCTGTACTTGCTGAGATTTTAACCTTGTTTGATCCATTAATAGATAAACTCATTGGATATCTTCTATCATCGCTTGGAAGGATTAAATTAGCTCTATCTACAGCGTTATAGAATTTTTGTCTATTAACTTCAATAAAAGTTGCATATGATTTAGGTAAGATGCTGTTATAGTTCATAAACTCTTGTTGAATTAATCTAGAAATTAACTTAACGTCTCCCATATCAAATTCAATGTGGTTTTGTGTAGTATAAAGAGCTACATCACCTGTATCACCTAATATTGATTGGATATTTCTAAGAGCCTTACCAGGAATTAATATCTTAGATTCTGGTAATTCATTTTCTATACTTTCACTTCTTAAAGCTAAACGGAAACCATCAACTGCAACTAACTCTAATTCATGAGCTGAGCTGTTAAATAAAATACCATTAAATGCTGGTCTAGATATATCTTGAGAAACAGCAAATAAAGTTTGAGAAATCATACTCTTAAGTAGATTCTGATTAACAATAACCTTCTCACTTGCGTCTACGTCTGGTAGCTGTGGATAGTCACTTGCATTAAGACCCTTAATTTCAAAATGACTGTTTCCTGAGTCAATTTTTGCAACATAGTTATCATCAACATGAATGCTAACTACATCCTCAGGCAATTTTCTAACAATTTCACTTAATATTCTTGCTGTAAGTACTACTGATCCTTCTTCTTGGATATCTCCAGGTAAAGTAGCTACAATTCCTGTCTCTAAGTCATAACCGGTTAATTTGATAGTATCATTCTCTGCTACGAATAAAATACCATCTAGCAAGGCTAAAGTTGATCTATTTGCTACTGCCCTCATTGCTTGGCTAACTGCATTTTGTAATTTATCTTTTGAACAAATTATTCTCACGGATATAATTCCTTCCTTTTCCTTAATTGCTATTAATAATTATAAAACAAAAGCAAAAGTTATTGTTTCATAAATAGATGTTTTATATATAGTTATTTTATCACTCTTATTCTTATAGTTGGTGGATAATCTGTATAAGTCTCGAGACCTTGCATTAATGATTATCAACAAGCTTTTTTATGTGTGAATTAAGTGTTAATAATCCGTTGAAAATATGTGAATAAATAAGGGTAAAACTAAAAATCATCACTTATCCACGATTATCAACATTCACATTTCAACATATACCCACAAATTAGTGGATAACAAACATAACTATGGTTCTATTCTCTTTCTAATATTATTGACGTCATCTTCAATATTTCTATCAGTTTCAATGAGCTCTTCTATCTTCGTACAAGCATGCATAACTGTAGTATGGTCTCTACCACCAAATGAATCACCAATCTTCTTAAACGGCATATTAAGCACATCTCTACATAGATACATTGCCACTTGTCTTGGTTCAACTATATTCTTAGATCTCTTTGGTGAAATAATATCTTTCTTATTAATATTGTAATAAGCAGCAACAATATCAATGATCATATCTGCTGTTACTTGTTTAATTGATTTAGGCTGAATGATGTCTTTAAGCGCATCTTGAGCAGTCTCTAAATCGATAGTACCAGCTAACAATGAATAAGCCATTACAGTGTTATAAGCACCTTCTAGCTCACGTATATTGGAGTCAATGTTCTTAGCAATATACTCAATAACATCTGAGCCAACATTTTGCCTATTCTCTTTAGCCTTATTATCTAATATAGCAACTCTAGTCTCATAGTCAGGAGCTTGTATATCAACAATTAAACCTGATGAGAATCTTGTTTTTAAACGTTCTTCAAGAGTAACTAAACTCTGAGGTGGTTTATCACAGGTTAAAACAATATTGCTTCCAGCTTCATATAGAGCATTAAATGTGTGGAAGAATTCTTCTTGCATTCTCTCCTTACCTGCAATAAATTGAATATCATCAATTAACAGTAAGTCACAGTTTCTATACTTATTTCTAAATGTATCGTAATCATTCTTTTGAATTGTATAAATAAACTCATTAACAAATTGTTCAGTCTGTACGTAGAGAATTTTAATATCTGAATGATTCTTATCAACGTAGTTACCAATAGCATGCATTAAGTGAGTTTTACCCAATCCAGATCCACCATATAAGAATATAGGGTTAAAGTTGTTGCTCTTAGGGTTTTGGGCAAGAGCCACTGCAGCAGCACGTGCAAATCTATTGCCGTTACCAACGACAAAATTATCAAAATGATAGTTTCTATTTAATCTTCCAGAGTTATTATGCTCTTGTTTTCTCTCTTCAGAGTCTAAAGGAATAATAGACTCACCTGAAAATGTCTTAGCATCTGTATCAGACATAGCTTCTTCTTCAGATAAAACAAATTTGATCTTAAAATTTCTTGAGCATACAACAGCGATAGTATTTTCAATTAAGGTTGAAAACTTCTCAGCATAGCTAATGTGGAAATCATTAGGTGCAATAAGATAAAAGTTTTCTACAGTTGCAATACTTGGTTCTAATGGTTTAATCCAGGTGCTAAAGGATATCTCAGATACTTCTTCTTCAAGAAAATCGAGAGTTCTAGTCCAGATAGTATCAATGTTAGCAGTAATATCGTTAAGTAATTCCATTCAAACTCCTTTTTACAGTAAATATAAAGCGGGTATAGATAATTGTATCAGAAAAAATAGCAAAAAAATAAATAATGTGGAAAAGTATCTCTTAACCTGTCTATAACGTGGTTTTTACATTGAATAGTTATATTAATAAAGGTTTCGTATAAAAATCATTAATTTAGAGGGGAAAACTAATGAACATAGAATCACATTTCTTTATAGGCAGACTAGTACATAAGAAAATCAGAGAATATTTACCAATTAAAGTATCAAAATCATTTTTTGTCTCAGCAAATATACTTGCAGATTATTGCACATTAGTTTGGGAGCGACCACAGTTCTACTTGAAATCTTGGGATTTCTTGCAAGACTATTTTGATTACGTTGCCAACGGAGAAGTTGAAGGTAAAAAATACCACTTTACTCCAAGTCTTTCATACAACCTAGGGATAATTACACACTACATAACTGACTTCTTCACACACTCACATATAGGTGAAGGAATTGGTGGAGCAAGACATCATTTGCAATATGAAGATTTCGTTGACAACTACAGACTATCAATAAGAGAGTCATTAATTGAAAAAGATTATAGTAAAACAATTAAACTCGTTGACAACACAGATGAATTAAAATTAAATTTCGAATCATATATGGAAACATATAGACAATTACCAGCATCACCTGATTTAGATCTGGAGTTGGCAATAAGTAAATCAATTGAAATATGTGTAAATCTATTGATACTAAGATATGAAAGATTACATAAACTAGATATTGAAATGAATAGAAAACTAAACAGAGTTGAAAATGAAAAAATACTATTACTAAAATAGTAATAGTAGATTCATTAGGTTTAAAATATTATTTAACTATTGCAAACTGGTTAACAACTAAATTACATTGGATTACCAACCAAATAATATATATAAAACAACAAGAGAATAGGGGACTACTGTATATGCTTATCATCCATGTTCTTTGCAGTTTTCAATCTATACCATAACATTGCAAACGTCTCTTCCAACATTGCAGATTGTACAATAGCATGATTACCAACTTCTAAATCAACAATTGTAAAATTCCAAATTGCTCTTATTCCTGCGCCGACTAATTGATCTGCATATTCTTGTGCATATTCCTTGTCAACATCAAGCGCTGCAATATCTATTGTATTTTCAGATGCAAATTCTCTCAAATCTTCTAAACTATAGATTGGAACATTACCAATTGTGTTGGTAATACGTTTAATAACTTCTTGAGTAGGATCTTCAATAAAAATAGCTATAAGATGTATACCAGCGCCTTTTAAAGCACTTACATCTAGTAGTGAATTAGAGAAACTTTCCTTACCAACCAAAATTAAATATCTAGTATCGTTGTAACCAAGTGTTGATTCAATTTTTTCTCTTAATTCTTTTAAGTTAAAACCAGTTCTAGGCTTACCAGTACTACCAATATATCCAAGATCTTTTCTAACTACATTACTAGTAATACCACATCTGTCAGCAATATCACTTGAGGATAGGTGAGTACATTCATCTTCCAAAGCCTGGTTTATCAATACAAGATATGTAGGCAAGCGAAATAATGTTGAATTAGGAATAATTTCTTTATTTGGATTAGATGAACTCATGTATTACCTCCAAGTAATAAAATAAGAAGAACATGATAAAGACCTAGTTTTATCTAAGTTTAATCTCAGAATGATCCTTCTTGTTTAAGTTGTACAATAAAAAAGATATATTATATGCATAGTGCACAATAAATATCGAATGATTTGTATTAAAACATACAGTTTATAATAATGATAATATAAATATAAGATATTTGCCAATGATTATAATATTCAGTGATTAATGTTTACATATTCAAATTCTTAAGATATTTGATGAAATTTGTAGATATGAATGCGATGCTTAGATAATGTATAATTTATATAGATATCCACATAAATATTAATTATATTCATCTATGGATATTTATCTAAAGTGAAGAGTACTCAGTCATATGAGCATATATGGCTAATCTAAAGATTTAGGATTGTGAGAGGAAATATGCCGGATAATAATACAAATAATAATACTGAATTTAAAATGAAATGGAAAAATCTCTTATCTAATGAGAGACAAAGAGACACCTCCAGTAGTGAGATATCTAATCATGATGGAAGAAATGCCTTTGAGAAAGATTTCCATAGAATTATTTTAAGTGCATCTTTTAGAAGACTACAAGATAAAACTCAAGTTTTCCCACTAGATCAAAGTGACTTCGTAAGAACAAGATTAACTCACTCATTAGAAGTATCATCTTTGGCAAAATCTTTAGGTGCTCAAACATCTTCAATGCTTAGAGATATAGACTCTGAACATGCTCCTAGAAGGGAAGAGGCGAAACAGATAGCGGACTTACTGCTTTGTGCAGGGTTGCTACATGATATGGGAAATCCTCCATTTGGACATTATGGGGAGAGTACTATTAGGAATTTCTATATAAGTAATCTTGATAAGTTAATTTTTAAGGACATGCCAATTTCTTCATATCTTAATCAGCAGATGAAATACGATTTATACAATTTTGAGGGGAATGCTCAGATAATTAGAATAGTAAGTAAATTGCACTATTTGATAGATGAGAATGGTATGAATTTAACCTTTGGATTACTAAATGCTTTAATGAAGTATCCTGTAGATTCAACTAATATCGATAATAGCAGTGAGGACGTCAGATACAATAAATTAGGTTACTTTTACTCTGAAAGAGATTTATTTAAGCAAATAACGACTGCTACGGGTACTAGGAAGAATGCCAATGATGAGGCAAAAATACTCAATAATGAAAATAATAATATTGATGACAAGAGAAAACCTCATGAGAAAGATTTAATGCAGTTAAGTTTTGCATCAGATTCGGGACAAGAGCATGTAGTCAGGCATCCTTTGACATATTTATTAGAAGCTGCAGACGATATTTCCTATAGGACAGCAGATCTGGAAGATGCATCACGTAAAGGTAAGATTAGTTTTATAGAGCTTAAGAGCTATTTAGATAATTCATTTAGGCAGGGTAAGGTATCTGAAGATTTATTGGCTAAGTATAGGGAAGTGGTCGATAAATTAGATGAATGCTATGAAGATGCTAAGAGTAAGCATAAGGAGAAGGCTCATTTATATGCAATACAAAACTGGGTCATATATGTTCAGAGTTTGCTGATTAAAACTGTATCTGAAGTGTATGTAGATAATATAGATACTATTATGCGAGGGGAGTATCTAGGAGATTTATTTAGAGATAATCTAGCAGGTTTAGTCTTAGATGTTCTCGGCGACATAGCTTATGATTTTGTATTTTCTAGCCAATCAATAGTTGAATTAGAAGTTGCAGCAGATGCGATAATTACAGGCTTATTAGAAAAATTAGTTCCAGCAGCAATCAACTATGATACAGATATTGAACAAAATCCATTAGATAGACGCTTAATTGCTCTAATTTCAGATAACTACAGGGCTTGCTATGAAAGAGAGAGTGAAGGGAAGTCTGAAGAAGAAAAACTCTATTTAAGATTATTGTTGGTTAATGATTATATTTGTGGAATGACAGATAGTTTTGCAAGAGATCTATACTACAAATTTAATGGTATTTACTAATATTAAAAAACCCCAATATCCAGTTTTAATCCGGATTTTGGGGTACATTTCTAAAACTAAATTTATCTATTAATTTTTCCCTGATTTGGTGGGAGTACACGTTTAGTTAAGTAAGCAAATTCACTTAATTCAGCTTGCAAGTGATCTTCTAGCTTATCAAACTCACTAGCTAATCTATCTAGTTTATCATCGCTAATATTGTGTCTACTGTATCTAGACTCAGCAACGATTGCTGTTACTTCATGCCAGTTTACAGGGTTGTTAGGACTGGTGCTTAACTCAGTATCTGTAGATAATTCTTCATTATTTTCAAGCTCTTTAATATGCTCTTCTAGTAAGCTTGCAATCTCAGCTTCAGTCGCACTAGATGCAGGTTTGAAGTCAGAAAGAATTCGTTGCAACTCTAGTAATTCATACCAGTAGAAGTTGACCAATCCTAGCTTATTAGGGATTCTTTCAAGCATATTGTCTTTATCATGTAGGCTTGCGATGTATTCTTTACGTTTCTTGTAGTAGAACCATAGTAAGAATATGATCGCCGCAAGTATCAAGAGAATTAGTAGAATGATTCCTAATACTCTTAGTACTTGTCCAAATGTATTTGAATCTTCTGTGTCTTCTTGTGTTGTAGTAGTTACATCATCTTCAGAACTTGTAGTTGTTGTAGTATCAATTGAAGTAGTAGTTGTAGTAACTTCAGCTTCAGTTGTAGTAGTTGTAGTCTCTGTAGGCTCTGGAGTTGTTGTAGGTTCAGGCTCTTCGCTTTCGCCCATGCCAGGAGTTGGATCAATTGCTACCCAGCCAATACCATCTAAGTAAACTTCAGACCATGCATGTGCATTTAATGAGTTGATCATAGTCTCATCGCCAGCTGCTAGTTCTGCCATATTTTCAGGTGTTAATGAATATCCTTCAACATATCTTGCAGGTATGCCATTTAATCTTGCAAATAAGGTAAAAGCAGACGCATAGTATGTACAATACCCAATTAGAGTTTGTAAGAAGTGCTCTACAAAATCCATATTATCAGGTGGGGTAGGGACCTCTAAGCTATAAGTGAAATCAGGGTTGTGCTTAAAGAATGAATAAATTGCCTGAATTGTACTATAAGGACCACTAGTTCCTTCAGTAACAGAAAGTGCTGTTTCATAAACTAATGAACCTTCCTGATATGCAGGCACCTGTGGGACTTGCAAATAATTTTCATAAGCATTCACCTGATTATTTAACTCTAAATTAGCTGCATTAAAATCACTTGCTGCTTCATCAAAATTATTTAATCTACCGCTATTACCACTAGAACCTGTAATACCCATGCTTTCTGCATCTGGGATAAATGTACTTAAGTTGTAGAAATGCTCATTATCAAAAGTTGTCTTAGCATAAATTGTTCCAGCTTGATTAAAGTAGAACAGCAGAGCTTCTTCACGGCTAGATCTCAACTGATAAGGACTACCACTTGTAAAAATAACCTGAGTACCAGCAACTTCTGGTCTCAATGAGTAGCTAAATGTGTCATAAACTGCATCTGAATCCATTCCTAGAAGTTCGAAGAAGTCACTATTTGCAGGAGAGTTGAAGACCTCATTTTCAGCACCACTGTTAAATGGCGAGTCATATCTATAGTTAGGGTTGTTAACTGTTCTAGTCCAACGGAAACCATCGTATGTATCGGCGCTTTGGACTTTGACCAGTTGAGGAGAGGAACCTTGGATACTTGCAACATCTCTATCTGCAAGCTCTATTGAACCACCTAATCTATCGCCCATAGGGTAGAAACCGTCGCCCGCAATACTGAAGGTATTAACTGTTAAATCGGTTTGGAAAGCTTCAGGGAAGATAGTAATTACATCATCAACTACACCTTGCCAATATGGTGAGTAAATGTCTGTATGAGTTAATCTTTGGCTAAAGAAAATTGACAATAATATAGCAATAACCAGTAATGCAGCCAATTGACCTGTAGCTCTGCTCAAGTGTTTACCTGAGTTTGAGAATTTTAATAGATTAATTAGGTTACCTGAACTTAATAAAGTTAAGAAGACAGCTACTAATAATATTGGAATCATCCAAAGTAATGAGGTTTGAATTTCCATTAATACTGCGAAAGTTAATAGCAGTATAGAAAGTATCCAAATTATGCTGTATGTTGACATTTTTTGAATCACTAAAAATGCTGTGACTGCAATAATTACCATTGCAAGTCGAGCAAGATACAGGCGTCCTAGAGATTCTGTAGGTGAGAGTATGGAGTTTAAGTATGGTAAACCTTCATCTATGAAGCGCATGAATTCATCAGCTGCTAATTGGAGATTACTTAAGAATCCATCAAGCGCTGCTCTAAATGAATCTTGGAAGGGTGGTAAATAGTAAAGTGCCAATATTACCACTGCAAATAAGATCGACGATATAACTGAACTTTGCCAGTTATAAAAACATATTGATAGTATGAGGAGTGTTGCAAGTGAATATATTAATATTTCTAGAAGATTAATGCCTGAATTTATTGCTTGCATAAATAGCACATTAAAACTAAAAGTGAATATAAAACTCAATGCGAAGAGTAATAATTCCTTCTTTAGCTTAGAAACATCATGAGATTGTTTTTCTACTGTATCTTGCATACTAAGCTCCTTTCTCCATATTTTGGTTCATATCTTCATTTAAGAAATCTTTAACTTCTTCATCGGCCAAAGCATCCGCTGCCATCTGTTTCTCTTCCAATTCTGTATTTACATAAGGAACTAATGAACTCACTCTAGTAGGGAAAGTTCTAATTCTTGCTCTAAGGATAGGTTTTAGAATTTCTTCAACATTTTCATCTGGCTCATTATGTAGGAAAATGAAAATTACTTGAGAACCAATCTTTTGTATACGTATTAATTCTTTTGCCAACTCATCATTCATACGAGCACTTAAAACAACAACGGCTCTATAAACCTTACTTCTAAGTTGCTTCATTATCGTATCTGTAAGCTCTAAACGGTTTTCAACGACGTTGCAAGCTGCTTTAAACTCAGCTCTACGAGCTCTCTTATCGTTGCTACGAATTTGTGGTTTCCAATACATTAATTGTTCGTAGAAATTGATCGGTTCATGACCTTCACCTGCTGCGAAGTATAAATCTTCTTCGACAAGTAGGTTTAAAGGACCCTCAGTTCTTGAGAAATGTCTAATATTAGCTGCAAATACTTCAGCTGCTTGGTTAGCATATAACTTAGGTGCAGCCGATGAATCTGGTAGTTTTGGATCAATAACAAATAAGATACCACCTTGTCTTGGATCTTCGAACTCACGACTCAGCCAAGTACCAGTTCTAGCACTTAGTTTCCAGTGAATTTGCTTCATACGGTCACCTCGTTGGTAATCACGCACGTTGGCAATGGTATCAACCTCGTTGCTAACCTTCTTGTTGTGAGTACTTATTAAGACTTGTTCAGGCTCTTGCAACTGACCAGGGTCAGGTGAGCGCCATTTATTTGGATTTGGATAAATATCCATAGATACTTTTGTAGTACTTGCCTTAGTCTGACGATTTGTTCGTGAAGATTTAGGTAAGGGAAGATAGAAGAAACCAAATAAATCTTTTAATATAATTGAGTCAGTCCCAATATTGTAAGAACCCTTATTAGAAGATGTGAATACTAAATTATTTCTTAATAAACTTCTTGGTGGTAGAGCAAAACTCAATATCTTTCTTCTAGAAACTCTATGTGGACTCTTATAGAATCTAAATACTTTATCTCCAGTTGAAGCATCTAAATCGTCTGTCTTTGCCATCTCAGCAAAAGTAGCAAATTCTTCATCTTCAGTAGTTCTAGAGCGTCTTCTAGGTTTACTTACTTGTAAGACATCGTCAGTATTTGGATGATTAAACTCAATTTTTACTAATGGGAAGTAGAAGGGACCACGGTTTTCAACTTCAAGTTGCAGAGTGAATTGCTCAGTCCTATATACCTTATCTTCAAAGTTAATAATATTAACTCTTACAAAGTAACGTCCAATAAGTAATAAAAGGAAGGATAGTACCGGTAAAATAAGCATAATTACGAGCAAGAATAATAGCTCTTCGTAAGCAGTGAAGCTGAAGAGTGCATATACTAGTAGTACTAATGTTATGTAAGATAGAAATCTTTTGCTCATAATAATTACCTTTTCCTAGGCCATCTGCATGGCACTTCTAAAACCTAATTAGTTTTGCTTAGGAATTGGAATTTCTTTAAGGACATCATTGATTACAGAAATCTCATTTACATTGCTAAATTCAGCATCGTTGTGAAGAATTATTCTGTGAGCCAATGTGTAAGGTGCTAAGAATTTAATATCATCTGGTAAAACATAATCTCTACCATCCATTGCAGCACGACCCTTAGCCGCTTGTACAAGCATCAGAGCACCTCTAGGACTTACCCCTAACTTAACATGTCTATGGTCTCTACTTGCTCTACTGATATTTGCAACGTACTCGTATAGAGCAGGAGCAACATAAACATCGATAACTGCTTCTTGAATTTCTTTTAATTCAGCTTGGGATAATGAACTTTCTAAAGTTTCAAGAGGGGAGTGACCAGCATGCTTGTCATAAATTTGCATCTCTTCTTGAATTGAAGGATAACCTAAGTTTGTTCTAATCATGAAACGGTCTAATTGTGCTTCAGGTAGAGGATAGGTACCAATTTGTTCAACAGCATTTTGTGTAGCAATAACTATGAATGGGTCTGGTAATTCGTAAGTAACACCATCTACAGTAACTTGCTTATCTTGCATCGCCTCTAATAGGGAAGATTGTGTTTTAGGTGAGGAACGGTTGATCTCATCTGCTAAAACTAAGTTAGCCATTATAGCTCCTGGATGGAACTGGAATTCTCCATCTTTCGGGTTATACATGTTAAACCCTGTGATATCAGATGGCATAACATCTGGTGTAAATTGTATACGGTTGAATTCTAAGTCTAAAGATTTGGCTAAAGAGGATGCTAATGTTGTTTTACCAATTCCTGGAACGTCTTCGAGGAGTACGTGTCCTCTACTAATTAATGCGACTAAAACTAAATCTATAGCTGAACTCTGGCCAATAACGACATTGGAAATATTGTTTTTTACTTCTAAAATTCGTGCTTTTATGTCTTCAGTATTCATAAAGTTTCCTTTCGGATGAGGTTAATTTTATATTTTACTATGAAACTCCAATTATTCTAGCATTTTAATAGAGAATAAACCATATTTGTGGCAAATGCGTGACAATTGGAGGCTCAAAAGTGGAGATAATATTAATAAAAAGATAGCAGTTGAAGCTGCATGCACTAAATTAAATGGTATTCCAGCTATGTAGATGCTGATAGGAGCGAGCTCTTGCAAGGATTGGAGCATGAAGATTACTGACCCACTGTCTACTATAAATCCATAGACAAAAAATACTAAAATAAATCCAAGAACTATTTCATGCCAGCTTTTTAATGTTTTTTCTACCTTTTGTTTTCTAAATAATCCAGCGAAAAATCCTACTAATCCCATCGCAATCATTTGGAAAGGTGTGAATGTCCCTTGGCCGAAGAAGAAATTAGATAAAAACATAGATAGCACGCCGATTATGATGCCGGGGGCTTTGCCCAATGCTAAACCGGAAATAATGACGATTGCTGCTGTAGGTTTAACTTGAGGGAAGGCATAGAACAATACCCTGGAGACGACCGCTATTACGGCCAAAGCCGCCAGTATCCCCATTTCCTTAGCATCAAAATGCATACGCTCTAAATTGACCATTCCATAGAGTAAAATCTCCAATATAAGCAGGAAGGCAGCAAGGAAGTACTGGTTAGGGAAGAAGAAAATCCATAAAGCAAAAGTAGCTATTATTACTAGAATTAAGCTTATATCTAGCCAGATATTTTTGGACTTATTCATTTAAACTCCTTTTGGAAGAGCCCGTAGGAGCTCATCCACAGTAATAGCAGCCAGACCATCTGTGAATGGCTGAGCAATTCTACAAGCGTCTGTTGTATAGAAATAATTATCATTGAAGAACTTGTGAGGCTCTTGAAGATTAATAATTTCACCTTGGAAGAGAAGGGCTGCATTATCTGCAACTTCTGCACAAAACTCTAAGTCATGAGAAACAGCGATAACTGTCATGCCATTGGCTCTTAGGTTCTTCAAAATAGTCTTCAAATACTCTCTATCGTTAGGAGCTAAGTTGCTACTAGGCTCGTCTAGAATAAGTAGATCTGTCTGGTCTAATAGGACCTGGGCAAGGGCTGCTCTTTGTAACTCACCACCGCTCAAATCATCTGGATGAAAGTCCAAGCGATGGCCGAGACCGAATTCTTCAAGGATTCTAGATGCAGATAAATCATGTTTATATATATTGAATAAATTAGATAGATAATTTAAATCACTATCATCTAGCTTCTTATAAATATGCTCTAACTCTAGAACTATTGTTTCAGCAGAGAAGAGGAGGCGTGGATTTTGTGGGAGATAAGCTTTCTTAATGTTCTTAGATTGCCATTTAATCTTACCTTGGTACTTAACTTGATCAATTATGCATTTAAGTAAACTGGACTTACCACTACCATTTGCACCCATGATGAAGCTTATGGATTGTTCTGGAATGGCTAGGTTTAAGTGGTTGAGGATATTCTTTTGTCCTTTGTTATAGCGAAAACTTAAATCTTTAATATCTACAATATCTTCTTTTTCTTGTTTTTCTGCTAATTGAATTGAATTAATTTTTGTAGAATTTTTGTTCAATTCTTGCTTAGCTTCACTGACAGTTAGCAGAGGTTTATTGGATAAAGATAAACCTAACTGACTTGCAGCCGGGAGAGCATGTCTAGCACTTGTGTTGGCGCTATTTAGAATGAATTCTTTTGCAGAATTGTAGCTTCTAATATTCTTATCATCTAAATATAAAACCTGATCAACTAAGGGTAGAACTTTACTCCAGTTGTGTGAGCTAATTAGAATAGTAATTCCAAGTTCAGTGTTTAATCTCTTAATTATTGAGAGAAATTCAGATTGAGTTACTGGGTCTAAGCTTGAATCTGGCTCATCTAAAATTAATAAGTCAGGTTTGACAACTAGGGCGGAGGCTAAGCTTAGAATTTGTTTTTGCCCACCAGATAGTTCATTAGTTTTTTGCCAGAACCATTCTTGAATTCCAAAGAAATTACTAATCTCTGCAATTCTATTTCGCATCTCTTCAGCAGGAACAGCTAAGTTTTCTAGTGTAAAACTTAATTCTTGCCAGACAGATTCACTAATAATCTGGTCCTCTGGATTTTGAGTGACAAAAGCTATTTTTTCAATTCGCTCTTCAGGACTAAGAGAACTTAATTTTCTACCTTGGTAGAAAATATCTCCTGTTAATTTACCGTAGGGTTCTAATTTATAGATTAATTGGCGCAGTAGTGCGCTTTTGCCAGAGCCACTAGGGCCGAAAAGTGCAGTGAAAGATCCTTGTGGAATCTCCAGACTCAAATCTTCCCAAATTGTGGGAAAATTTGGAAAATTGAAGCTTAAATTTTTTGTTTCGAGTAATATCATGTTAATACTTCCTAATGTCGATTATTAATGGCAAAATGGCAATTGTTACTAAGCTAAATATGCTTAAGTAATTCCAATATATCCACTCTGCAACAAATAAGAATGGGTAGCTGATGAAGCCCATTGCACCTAAGTTGTTTAAGATTGCAAAAATAACAACTGTTACAAACAATATAAGTAGAATAAAAGAATCTCTTTTACGCCATTTATATAATTTGTATTGAGTTTTTCTCTTATTAATACCATGACCACGAGCTTCCATCATGGAGGCTGTAGTTATACTAGATTCTAATGCCCAGGAGCTTAAACGAGAAATTTGCTCTGAGTAATTTCTCCATTTTTCTAAGCCGGATAGTTCAGATTCTCTAACTTTAACTGAGTTTACAGCTCTAATTTCTTTACCTTGTTGAGTGAAGTATGGGAAGAATCTTAGTGTCAAAGTTAGCAATATAGAAATTGTAGGGAAGAGAGGTTTAAAAACAAACAACATGCTATTGCTATCTAGATTCTCATTCATATGTTGTAAGCAGATAATACATAGACCTAATCTAAAACCACCTAATCCACCATCTACGAGTGTGTCCCAAGTGAAGCGTGTACCATTTTCTAAGGTAAAAATCGTATAAATACCATAGTGTCTAAATGCAAAATTTAATAGACCTGCAATAAGCATAGTGATAAGAGGCAGGATATAAAACCTCATATCCTGCCCTAAATCTCTAGTACCTTTTTGGGTCTTAATGTAATCCAAGGAGATAACTACAGCTAGATAGAGTATAGCTAGCTCCAGTGGATGTTTGACCACAAAAACAAGTATAAGAATTAATAAGTAATATACAAAACGTAAACCAGGATAAATCCTTTGAAAGTTGTTCTGCATTAATTCTCCTTCGTTTTTCTCTTAACGTAAATTCTTGTTACAAGTAGTATTGTAGCAAAACTCATTGCAAGTATAGCTATTAAGAGACCTGTTTCTGATTCTCCTGTTGCAGCAATGCTCTCGCTACTTATACCTGTTGTGCTGTTATTAGTTTCTGATGTTGTATCTACAGCTGCCTTTGTAGATGTTGTAGATTCTACAGTGCTTGTTGTTTGAGTTACTGTTGTAGTCGCTTCAGTTTCCTCTGTGCTTACTTCTGTAACTGTTGT
>CAZVJQ010000026.1:0-15920 GCA_964627125.1 uncultured Fastidiosipila sp.
CACTAGATCAGCATATTCTTTAATTTTACTTGGACCAAATTTTGTAATTGCAATAATCTTAGCACCTGAACTTTTTGCGGCTTCAGTAATATCAATTGTATCTTTGGTATTTCCTGAGTTTGAAATAATAATTGCTACATCATTTTCAGTTAAAGTTGCTGCTAATGTTATTTGCATATGCAAGTCCATTACAGATACTGCATTTAGACCAATTCTATTAAATTTATATTGAGCATCTAGAGCTACTAATCCTGAAGCCCAAATACCAAATAGAGCTACAATATTTGAACTAGTAATTATACTTACAGCTTCTTTAATGGCATCTAGATTCATGATTTCTCTAGTTTCAGTTATAGCATTAATATTTCTATCAAATACTCTAGAAACTAAATTTGCTATTTCGCCTTCACCTTTAATATCAGCATAGGGTGTATTTTCATCTTGTATACTTTTTTGATCGACTAACTCTTGCCCTAAGAATTGCTTAAGTTCTTTTATTCCTGCAAAACCTATTCTTTGGGAAAATCTTACCCAACCCGCTTGACTGACGTTAGATGCTTTTGCAATCTGAGTCATTGGATCAGTTAATAAAATGTATGGATTTTGTGCGAAGAATACTGCTGCTTCTTGCTCCTTAGGATTAAATGAATCTTGAGCAGATCTAATTTTTGTCAAAAGACTCTCTATTGTTTCATTAGCATTTAAATCAAATTTGTCCATGGATTGTTACCTCAAACACATTTCTATTATCTTCCATACCACTATGAGAATTATTATACATAAATCTAAGATCAATTGAATAAATATAATTGACTAATCTATTAGACTTGCCTCTAGAAGTTAGTATATAAAATTCTCTTTAATATTTGATTTAAACTATAACATTTATTTAATTATATGGATTACATATTAGGAATTAGCTAGTTTAATAGCTTCCCTCAAGAATCCATGACTATCTTCTAGTAAGGTCTTAGCTTCATTAGCTCCAACATTACCAAGAATCATCAAAACAGCTGTCTTAACGTGATATGCGCATTGTTCTAAATTTTCTAATGCTTCTTCTCTGTCTACTCCTGTAATTTCCATGGTTTGACTAATTGCACGAACCTTTAATTTTTCGTTACTTGGTTTCATATCAACCATTCTGTTGCCATATACTTTACCAATTCTAATCATGGCACCTGTACTTAGCATGTTTAGAATCATTTTTGTTGCTGTACCAGCCTTTAATCTGGTCGAACCTTGAATAATTTCAGGTCCTGTAACTGCTTCTATAGGAATATCAACACTTGCACTTAATTCAGTATTTCTGTTGCATGAAATACCTACTGTTGTAATACCTAATTCTCTTGCTTTTTCCACCACACCTAAAACATATGGAGTTCTACCACTTGATGTGATACCTACTACTATATCGTTAGGAGTTGGATCAAGAGCTGTTAAATCACTAGCTCCAGATGTAGCTTTATCTTCTTCTGATTCTATGGCGTTTCTTAAGGCATGATCACCACCAGCAATAATTCCTTGGACCATTTCTTTATCAACACCAAATGTTGGTGGGCATTCTGATGCATCTAAAACACCTAGTCTTCCACTAGTTCCTGCACCAAAATAGAATAATCTTCCGCCATTTCTAAATGCATTTGCAATAGTTTCAATTGCTTGCGCTATATACTCTTTAGATTCAGCGATTATTGGAACAATTTGCTCATCAACTACTAAGAATGAATCCACAATCTCAGATGCTGTAGCTTGATCAATGTTCTCTGAATGTATGTTGTTTTGCTCGGTTCCCAAGCTCCATACAGATTTTTCAAAATCACTACCCTGTCCATTATGGCTAGTAGTTACGCCTTCTTTGTCACTCATAGAATTTCCTTCTTTACTATTTTATTCGTTAGTTTAACTTGTCTCGTTAGTATTGCTTGTCGTTTGTGTTGTGTCGTTTTTATAAAAAATGGCCATAGCCTAAACTATGGCCATACTTTTTACCAAATATGGTGTTTTATATCAATTGTTATTGAATTACTATTCACCACCTGTTAGTGTTTGCCATGCATCATTACCTTGATCCATGATTTCTTGTAGTCCTGATGACTTCAAGTTTTCATATTCATTGTAGAATTCATCGATTGTCATATCACCGATTACTGTTAATGAGATAGCTGTTGCTAATTGTGGTAATAATTCTGCTGCATATTCTGCATATGCTTCAGTATTTAGACCAGGTACTGAACTAAACCAGTGACCTTCACCCATGTATAAAGCATCTACGAATTGTTGTGTTGCTGGGTCTGATTCTTCATAAGTGTTACCACCTAACATGATTGACTCATAAGCAGCTGCATCAAATTTATGTGCGAATGGAGTAAAGTTTAATCCTGCTTGACGTGCATCAGCAAAACTTGTACCAAATTCTTCTTTAAGTACTGGAACACCATCAACTACATCGTGGTGAACACCTTCGATACCGTAACTCATTGTTACAACACCTTCATCACTAAATACGTGGTTGAAGAAACCTAGGATATCGTTAACAACTCCTCTTTCTTCTGCTGAAATAGTGATTACTGAAGTAGCTGTAATTGCATTTCTACCTGGGATACCACTGTGTCCATCTGGTCCAGTAGGAGGTGTAATACCTACTAATTTTGCATCTTCTTGACCTTCTACTTCGCTAAGTGCTAATGTAGCTGTTCTTGTAATCTCAGCCCATGTAAATGTAGAACCTACTAAACCTGACATAATAGCATCTGTTAAGTTGTTGTTTTCTACGTAAACACCTCTATCAGCAAATTCTGGATCTAAGTAACCATTGTTGTACATTTCTCTAACAGCTTCTAAGTATGTACGGAAGTGTGGTGACTCAGGAGCTAATGTCCAGTTGTTGTTCTCATCAATCATGATTGAGTTTCTGTTACTTACGTTCATTCCGAAAATTGGCATTAGTGAGAAAATATCACCTGAGTATGGAAGCTCGTTTGAAGCATCTCCATCACCATTTAAGTCATTTGTCTTAAATGCTTCCCAGACTTCTAACCAATCATCCCAAGTTTCAGGCATTTCTAAACCAACTTGATCTAACCAGTCAGCACGAATTGACCATGCATATGCAGGTGGGAAATCTAAGGCAAATGGAATTAGGTATAAGTTACCGTCTTCAGCATTTCTTAGTTTTGTTTCTTCAATTGGATTGTCTGCAACTGTTGCCCATACATTTGGAGCATGTTCTTCCATTAATCCATCTAAAGCGACAGCAGCACCTTCGTTGATTAAGTTTGTACCTGCACCATTAATAACTTCAGGAATGTCACCACCAGCTAAGGTTTGAGTAACTACGTTTGCGTAGTTATCTGCAGGTAACCATTCAAAGTTAATCTTTGTATTAGTATCTTCCATGAGTTTATCAAAAATAGCATTAGTACCATTTTCTAATGATTTTTCGTGATCTCCCCAGTTTGATCCCATTAATGTGAATTCTAGAACTTCTCCAGTTCCATCATCACCTGTACCGTCGTCCCCATCATCATCTGATACACCTGTATCATCGTCTGGGTCGGTTGTGCCTCCATCATTATTACATGCTACAAGAGTAAATGTTAATACGCCTGCAAGTAGTAATGACATAAATTTAAAATGTCTGCGTTTCATAGTCTATCCTCCTACTATTTTTTTGTGCTAACGCCAAGCCTAATTTAATGGTGCTGATTATTAACCTTTAACTGCTCCAAGCATGATTCCAGAAACAAAATACTTCTGAATGAAAGGATATATAATCAACATTGGAATTATTGAGAGAACTATTGCCGCATTTCTCAACTGTTCAGGTAGAGTTAATGTACCCTCCGGAGCAGTCATATCAAATTCCGATTGTTCTGAGGACATAATTACGTCCCGTAAAATTACTTGTAATGTATATTTATCTCTGTCTCTAATGTACATAAGTGGTGCAAGATACTCATTCCATCTAGCAACAATAATCCAAAGAGTAACTGTAGCTAAAACTGGAACTGAGACAGGGAGCACGATTCTAAATAGAATTTGGAAATCATGTGCACCATCAATTTTTGCTGATTCAACTAATGACTTTGGCAAGCTATCAAAGAAGTTTCTTACAACGATAATGTTATAAGCACCCATCATTGATGGAATAATCAATGCCCAAATGGTATCGAATAAACCTGTTGCTCTAACAACCATAAATGCTGGGATCATACCACCTGCAACCCACATGGTTAGAACTATCATTAAGTTATAAGCCTTCTTACCTTTAAAATCACCAAAAGCAATTGGATAAGCAGCCATTACTGTGAATAACATATTTAAAGGAGTATGGATTAGTACGACTAGAATACTGTTTATATAACCGGTTAAAATTCTATCGCTAGAAAATACTTGTTCATATCCTATAGTAGTGAAGTCTACTGGGAAAATTCCAACATCACCTCTTAAAATTGCATTTGTACTACTAAATGACATCGCTAAAACATTAAGAATAGGTATCAAAAATGCTGCAGATGCTAGAACAAAAAATATGATTAAGAAAAATTGGAATATCTTCATTCCTGGTGTTTTTACTTTTATATTCATCTCTTTACCTCTATCCTACATTATTGCGACATCTGTATATTTTTTAGATATCCAGTTAGCTATTGATACAAGAACTATACTTATAACAGAACTGAACATTCCTGCAGCTGTCGCCCTACTATACTCTTGACTTATAAGACCAGTCTTATATGTATAAGTCGGGAACATTTCAGAGACCGTCAAGTTAAGGTCATTTTGGAATAGATAAATCTTCTCTGTATTAACTGCCATCAATGATCCAATTTGTAAGATAAGCATTAACATAATCATATTTCTAATACCTGGTAAGGTTATATGAATTGTTTGTTGCCAGCGATTAGCACCATCAATTTCTGCAGCTTCATACAAGTGTGGGTCTATGTTACTCAATGTAGCTAGGTAAATAATCGAACCCCAACCTATACCTTGCCAAATACCAGTTACAACCATAATTGCATAGAAATATCGTGGTTCGGATAAGAAGTTAATTCTACTTCCACCGAATTGAACCATTAAATTATTGATTAAACCTAGTGATGGAGAAAGCAATTGTCTTGTCATACCAACTACAACAACTGTTGAAATAAAGTAAGGTAAATAACTTATTGTTTGAGTTATAGACTTAAAGCGTTTAAACCATAATTCATTTAATAATAAGGCAAATACAATAGGAGCTGGGAAAGCAAATAATAAACTTAAAGCATTAAGCGCGAAGGTATTACGTAACAACCTTCCAAAATAAGTCATATTAGTAAAGATTCTTTCAAAGTTTCTAAATCCTACCCATTCACTGTCAGCGAATCCTTTTAAGATTTTGAAGTCTTGGAATGCGATAACATTCCAGGTAATTGGCCAATATCTAAATACAAGGAAGTATATAATTGTGATCCAAACCATTAGATAAATGTATCTATTACCGTACATTTTACTCTGCTTGAAGGGTACTTTACGTCTACCCCCATCGACTCTTAATTTTTTATCTGGAGTCTTCTTTGTCTTTGTCGCCATCTCGCACCTTCTATACTATGAATAATTTTTGTTTAAACATTGAATATATACGAATAATTTATTCATGTTTAATTCTATACATTGACTATTACTTTGTCAACAAAATTTAAGTCCTTAGATATTTCTTTGTGCACCCTATACAATCAACAAGCTGATTTTTCGTCAATATGTCTTAATATATTTTTAACATAAGAAAAGAGCTCAGAAATTCCAAGCTCTTTTTATCAAAATCTATCTAATTATATTCAAATATTAGTCTTTCATACCACCTAGGAAATCTTTATAAACACCAGGTGTTGAATCTGGAATTTTCACAGCACCAACTGTTTTTTCATAAAATTCAGCAGGTCCTATTCCACCAATAATTGCATACTGGAAACCTAAATTATACATAGCCTCTAAACTCTTGATTAATAGAGCTGTACCTATACCCTTACCTCTATACTCTGGATCTACAGCTGTCGGACCGAAGAAGTTTGGAGCAGTTGCATCGTAGCATGCATACCCTATTAATTTTGAACCTTCAGTTGCTATAAATAAGCTAATTGGAGTATTAGAGAAAGTTACATCTGCCTCATCTCTTTGTGGAGCATGGCTAATCTCACCTACAAAATCTAAAATCTTAGTTTTATCAGGAGCAATAGCTCTTCTAATTTGTATATTTTCATCTTCTAATTTCTTTATGAGATCGTCGTATGACGGTAAATCATAAAGCTTAACTAACATATCTGCCATATTATTCTTTAACCTCTAAATCTGGTGCTTCATCATAAATATCATCTTTTGTAATGTCTAAGTGGAAGACTGAACCACCTCTATCATATAAGACATCAGGAACATCTTGTCTTGCATTAGCAACTCTTGCAACAGCAAATAAATAATCAGATAGTCTATTTACAAATTTTAATGCATTAGGATTTGACTCTTCTTCCTTCATGAATGTAACAGCTCTTCTCTCTGCTCTTCTACAAACTGTTCTAGCTTGGTGAAGAAGTGCTGCTAATTCAGTTCCACCTTGTAAAATAAAAGATTCTACTGGAGGTGCCTGATTAGTAAATACATCAATTCTCTCTTCGAGCCAAGTTGAAAGTGTTTCATCTACTCTGTACGGATATTTCTCATTATTTGCTGGACTAGCGAAGTCATTTCCACAGTCGAATAAATAATGTTGAATCTTATACAAATCATTGTCTAGTTCTGGCCACTCTTCAATTTTGGTTCTTGCCAAACCGATAATGCTGTTAAGCTCGTCGATAGTTCCATATGCCTCAACTCTCGCATCATCTTTATATACAGCAGCTCCACCTATCAATTTGGTTTTACCTTTATCACCTGTACGTGTATAAATTTGCATTTATTGCCTCTTTTCTTTGTATACTTAGTAATAATTTTCTTAGTCAAACTATCATTTTGTTTCATTTTACTACAGTAGTGCAGTAGATTAATTAAGAAAAAGTTAATGCCCAGATTGTCATGGATAATTAAATCCAAGAATCTAGGCATTATAAAAATTTATAATTTCAATTACTTAGCTATTTTGCAAGTACAGATCTACATTTATCTAAAACATTTTCTTTTGTAAATCCGAAGTATTCGAATAGATCATCACCCTTACCAGAGTCACCGTAAACATCTATTGTCACAGCTTCACTATCTGCTGTTAGATACTTGTACCAGCTCATTGTATTTGCAGCTTCAACAGCAACTCTCTTAGTAACAGCCTTAGGTAATACAGACTCTCTATACTCTTCAGTTTGCTCTTCAAATGCTTCAAATGATGGCATAGATACTAATCTTACGCTCTTACCTTCAGAAACTAATTCATCATAAGCTTCCTTAGCTAGTGAAACTTCAGAACCAGTAGCCATAAGAATTAATTCTGGTTGATTATTTTCAACAGCATTTTCTTCTAAGATGTATGCACCTTTAATTGCTTCCTTAGCACTTGAATTCTCCAATTGTGGAAGTTTTTGTCTTGTTAATGCTAATAATGTTGGTCCATCACGTTTAACACTTGCATATGCAGCAACAGTTTCTCTACCATCTGCAGGTCTCCATACATGAAGATTTGGTAATGCTCTTAAAGTACTCATATGTTCAATTGGTTGGTGAGTTTGACCATCTTCTCCTAGACCAATACTGTCATGAGTCATAACAAATATTGTAGGAATCTCCATTAGAGCAGCCATTCTCAAGTCATAACGCATGTAGTCTGAGAAAGCTAAGAATGTAGCACAGTAGCTATGTAAACCACTTAAAGTTAAACCATTCGCAATCGCACCCATAGCAAATTCACGTACACCGTAGTGAATATTTTTACCTGAGTAATCATCTGGAGAGATGAATTTACTATCACTTAGAGTTGTCATATTTGAGCCAGCTAAGTCTGCTGAACCACCAATTAATAATGGGTCAACTGGGCTAATCTTATTCAATACAGTTTGTGAAGTAATTCTGGTAGCAATATTGCCTTCGAAGTCTTCAATACCTTCAATATCTAAAATATCAAACCACTCTTTATTTAAGTATTTTCTTAATGCTTCAGAATTCTCATCACCACGTGCAAGATAAGCTTCTACAGTATCTTGCCACTCTTGGTTAGCAACTTGGTCATCTTTCTTCAATCCACGGCAGTACTCTAAAACTTCATCTGATACAGCAAATTTCTCATCTGGATTTAAGCCTAAATACTCTTTTGTTGATCTAACACCTTCATCACCTAGTGCTGCACCATGTGATTTATGTGATGCTGCTACTGGTGAACCATAACCGATTGTTGTTCTGATTTCAATGAAGCTAGGTTGGGTTGTATTTGCTTTTGCCGCTTCAATAGCCGCAGAAACAGCATCTAAATCGCTACCATCTTCAACTAATTGTGTGTGCCAGTTATAAGCATCGTATCTTGCCTTAACATTTTCTGTGAATGCCAAGCTAGTGTTCCCGTCGATAGTAATATCGTTGGAGTCATAAAGAACGATTAACTTATCTAAACCTAAATGTCCTGCTAAAGATGATGCTTCAGAAGTAATACCTTCCATCATACAACCATCCCCTGCGATAACGTAAGTATAGTTGTCGAAAATCTTCTCTTCTTCAGTATTAAATTTAGCTGCTAAGTGCTCCTCGGCCAAAGCCATCCCCACCGCAATTGATAAACCTTGTCCTAAAGGACCTGTTGTAACCTCAACAGCACGTTCAATCATATAGTCAGGGTGACCAGGTGTCTTAGAATGAATTTGTCTAAAATCTTTTAAGTCATCTAAGGTGTAATCTTGTCCGAATAAGTAGCTCAAGCTATATTGCAATGCTGAACCATGACCTGCACTTAAAACAAATCTATCTCTATTTGGCCATTTTGGATCTTTCGGATTGAACTTTAAATGATGAGCCCATAACTCAAATGCTGCAGGCATTACACCAAGTGGCATACCAGGGTGACCTGAATTCGCCTCTTGTACCATATCAATTGAAAGAGCTCTCGCTTCATTTATAGCTAATTGATCTAAATCTCTATTTATATCTGCCATATATCCTCCTAATAAATTGCTTCTCAAATTATTCTTATACACAATTATAAGTGAATTATCTGATTCTAAAGTTAATTCACTTTTAATTTATTTCAATTTTCTATTACTAAATCTAATGAATCTACAAATATAATACTAGCATAAAGATCTTATCTATTCTCTTTCTTATCTCCAGAAGATCTGAACATAGTAAGAGTAATTTGCATCTTCGAAATAGCCAATTGCAATTTTACTGTAGTTTGAACTCATCAAAGTTTCTCTATGAGATGGTGAATCTATCCAGCCCTGAACTATCTCTTCTGGTGTGTAAGCTCTTACAGTACCTCTAGCAATATTTTCACCTAAATAATTATAAGTTATGCCTAAATCATCTGTTATGGTATAGAATTCTCTACCATCTGGTCTTTTATGGGCAAATTGAGAAGAGATTTCACGAGCCCTTATCGATGCAGCTTGTGAGAGCAAGCTATTGTCTAACTCTAATGCATGTACTCCTTCTGCAAGTCTTCTAGCATTTGTTTCTCGGAAAATTCTGTTAATTGCATCTCTTGAATATGGAGACTCAGGTGGACTAGATGTTGTTGTAGTCGTTGTTGTTGAAGGAACAGTAGTTGTAGTTGATGTAGTGGGCGGAACAGTAGTCGTCGTAACCGTAGTAGTTGTAGTCGTAGTTGGCATATTAGTTGTAGTAGTCGTCATAGTTGGTGGTACAGTTGTTGTGGTTGCAGTTGGAGCAGGAGTAGTTACAGCTGTTGTTGCACTAGTTCTTCTAGTTGAGCTAGTGGTAGAAGTTACTCTAGATGTTGTTCTTCTTGCAGTCGTTCTAGTTGTTTGTGTTGTAGTAGAAGCTACAGTTGTAGTAACTACCTGAGTGGTACTAGTTTCAGTTGTTGTACTTTCACTATTTGTACCTGAAGTCTCTACGGTTGTTTCAACAGTAGTCTCATCCACCTCTACTGATGTTATTTCTTCTGTAGTTGTTCCTTCAGTTGTAGTCTCCACTGTAGTTGACTCTTCAGTCTCTAAAACACTTGAGCTAGTAGATTCTAAATCATCTTCTCTTTCCTTCTTATAAGATAATTTACCTTTATAGAAATACTCTTTATCATCGATATTGAATTCAAACTCAATATTTTCTATTGTAGTTTCTTCACTATCTTCTAATGTAGATACAACACTGGCATTCAAAATTGAAACAAGCGGAATTAATATAGCTAGGATCAATGCTAGAGATTTAGTATCATTAGACTTCTTATTATTTCTCAACCCCAATAACAGAAGCACCAATAAGAGAATAAGAGCAACAGCAACAATTATCCAAGAATTGTTGTTAGAACCTTCAATAGTTTTATAGTAAACCGGGAAAGTATGAGTCTGACCAGGATCAAGCGAATCCAAACGAGATATCTTACTCGTAGCATCGATTTCAAGACCTTCAATATCTTCAGACTCTAATACAAGATCAAAAAACTCAAACTCACTATCATTTTCTATCTCAACAAGGACTTGACTATATTCAGAGTCATCATTGGTATTAGATAAATTATGTGAATCTTGATTTTCAAACGCAAAAAATTGACTATCTACAGAAGTGGAAAAAGTTATTAGTAATATAATCGCTAAGCCCAAAACAAGCTTAATTGTAGAATTATTTTTTCGCAATGACTTCTCCCACTCAAGATAATTTCCAGTATTTAACTGACAATCTTATAGAGAAAGTAACTGTTAATCAACTAACAAATCGCTGTATTTTTCATTTCTTTCAATCATAACTTTGGCAAAAGGACATGTACCTCTAACCTTTAAATTATGCTCTCTTGCATACTCAGCAGCAGCGAAAACTAATTCTCTTCCTAAGCCTTGGCCAGCATATTTTTCGTCTACCTGAGTTGAGACAATATCTAGAACTTTATTGTCTTCATCTATAACCCATTTAACGAGTCTATCTGAACTCTCAAAATCATCTCCAAGATAAAATCCACTATCCGCTAATTTAAATTTTTCCATATTCTACCTACTTTCTAACTATTATATAAAAAGGTTTTTCTGGAACCTCTTCATTATAAAAATTTATTCTGTAATCAAAATCTTCAGCCTCAACACCATTATAGAACTGATAGTAAATGCCATAAAATGCAGGCATTAATACATTGATGTAGCTGGACGCATTCTCTTCAAGTTCCCATCTTTCTTGATCAACTGTAAATGAAAATTCATCTAAGTCCTCATTCACTTCATAAGAGATATAGGGACTTCTAGGATTTTCAGCTACAAATTCATCAGATACTAAATAATCTAATAACGAGATGCTTAGGACCTTATAATGCTCCTGATACGAAAACAATTCTTCCTCTGTTAACTCAATTAAAACTGACCCATCCTCATTAGCATTACTTCTATCTATAGTTCTAGGCTCAAGAATAGAATCTTCATCAATGCTTCCAGGCTCTTCTCTTGCCTGCTCTAACTGCATTGCATATCGTTGCTCTTCACTTTGCTCAAAATTCTCTATCAAATCTTGCGGTAAAGTAACTACAGCCGATCCATCTTCATTCATTTGTAATTCCATTTGGGAAATATGAGAACTATTACTGCTAGCTAAAACATCTATAGTTCTTGTCTCAATATTCAATTCTCGACAAGATACTAAAGTAAAGATAAGAACTATTGATAATATTAAACTTATAGTCTTCTTCATTAAAACTACACCCTTCACTAGCTAGTATTTAAAGTATAAAGAGGAAATGTTGTGAAAATAAAAACTTCTTACCCAGGAGTAAGAAGTTCCTTTTTCTATATAAATCTTTTTCTGTATTCTTCAATTTCTTTTCGTTTAGCTTCTTTGCTATCCTCAATCTCTTGAGCATATAAGTCATCTTTAACTTTCATTAGCTTAGTAGTATTATCTCTTTCAGCTTCTTCCATCTTCATACTGATTTCGCGAATCTGAGTTCTCATCTGAGGGATCATAAAGAATTCTAGTGAGTTAACTCTTCTTCTTGTTGTTTCAATCTCACGAGACATTAATTGAATCTCTTTTTCAGCTGCAGCCAATCTTAGTAGTGCTGGGAAAGCTTGCTTCAATCCTGTCATAGCAATATCCAACTCATAGCTAGTATTTGCTAAACCATAAGGATGCTTACCATCTTCACCAAATGCTGTATTCACATCCATATCGAATTTAGGAATTGAAAGGGACATGATATTTTCTTCACCAACTTTGATCTTAAGAGGTTCAGCATTTAACATCAAGGATTCTCCAAGCCTTCTGTAGCCGAGGGTAGCCTGGGCTTTGGCCATAGCGGAAGTTGCATCGCCTAATAATTCGTCAACTTGTTTTCTTAAATTAACTGTATTTTCGATACGCTCGATAAATATACGCATCAAGCCGTCACGCTTATCTTTCAGGAGTTTATGACCACGACTAGCAACAGCCAAGCGCTCTTCAAGGCGCATTAATTCCATTCTATTTGGACTAACTCTTTTTGCCATAAAATCTCCTTTCTATTAAGCTTCTCTCTCTTCACGACGCTTCTTAGCATCTTCATAAAATTCATCAATTAAGTCTTGATCTATACGATTTAATTCAGATGTAGGCAGCAAGGATAATAGCTCCCAACCTAAATCTATAGTATCTGTAATTTCACGGTTATTATCAAAACCTTGGCCAATGTATTGTGCTTCAAATTTATTACTAAACTCTACATATACTTTGTCCATATCAGTTAGAGCAGAATCACCCAAAATGTCGGATAGTTCACGCGAATCTTTACCACGTGAGTATGCAGCCATCAACTGGTTCATAACATCAGCATGGTCCTTACGGGTCTTGCCTTTACCAATCCCATCATCTTTAAGACGTGATAGTGATGGAAGCACGTCAACTGGAGGGACAATATTCTTCTGAGATAATGATCTATCCATCATTATCTGGCCCTCTGTAATATAACCTGTCAAGTCAGGAACAGGGTGAGTGTTATCGTCATCTGGCATGGTCAAGATAGGAATTAGCGTTATAGAACCATCAGTTCCTTCCTTACGACCAGCTCTTTCATAAATAGTAGCCAAGTCAGTATATAGATAACCTGGATAACCACGACGTCCTGGGACCTCTTTCTTAGCAGCTGAAACTTCACGAAGAGCATCTGCATAGTAAGTCATGTCAGTTAAGATAACTAAAACTTGCATATCCAAGTCATATGCTAAATATTCAGCAGCTGTCATAACCATCTTAGGTGTAGCTAAACGCTCAATTGTAGGCTCATCTGCTAGGTTCATGAATACAACAGTTCTATCAATAGCACCTGTTGAGTAAAATTGTTCGATGAAGTAGTTTGAGTCCTCAAATGTAATACCCATAGCACCGAATACAACAGCGAATTCAGCGTCATCGTCTAGAACTTTTGCTTGTCTAACAATCTGAGCAGCTAATTGGTTATGTGGTAAACCTGAAGCTGAGAAAATAGGTAACTTTTGCCCTCTAACAAGTGAGTTAATTCCATCAATTGATGAAACACCTGTTTGCACGAACTCATTTGGATAAACTCTAGCAGCAGGGTTAATTGGAGCACCATTAACATCCAATTTCTTATCAGGAATGATACGAGGACCATTATCTCTTGGTCTACCCATACCATCAAAAGTTCTACCTAAAATATCAGGACTAACATCTAATTCTTGTCCATGTCCTAAAAATCTAACATTTGAATTTTCTATATCAATTCCAATAGCAGAGTCAAATAACTGCACAAGTGCTGAGCTTCCGGTTACTTCTAAAACTTGACAAAGCCTTCTTTCACCATTTGCTAGCTCAATCTCGCCCATCTCATCATATGCAACATCAACAACATTGTTGACTAGCATTAATGGACCTGCTACTTCTTGTATTGTTCTATATTGTCTAGCCATTATTATCTCCTCACACTCATACTTCTACTATTTGCTCTTACTGCTGCAACTGAGTTATCTAGCTCATCAATAGCTTCGTTATATGCATTTTCGATATTTTCTTCAACTACGTACTTCATACGACTCAATGTATGTCTCACTGTCATTGATCTAATATCATTCATGTTTGCACCATCTTCAACTAATTGCACACATTCTTTATACCATCTAACGATTGTATCTAGCATATAGAATTGCTTGTTTAGTGATGAATAAGTATCGACTTCATGGAATGAGTTTTGGTGTAGATAGTCTTCTCTTACTGATCTTGCAGCTTCAAGTTTTAATTGCTCCTCAGTGGACAAAGCATCCTGTCCAACAAGTCTAACAATCTCTTCTAATTCACTCTCTTCACGTAATAATCCCATTGCTACAGCTTCATTGCTTGACCAGTTCGGATTAACGTCACGGTCTAATTGCCTTAATACTTCTTCTTTATAAAGTGAGTATGAATCAGTCCAGTTAATAGCTGGGAAGTGTCTTTGGTAAGCTAAGTTTGAGTCAAGTGCCCAATAAACTTTAACAGTTCTAAGTGTTGCTTGAACAACAGGGTCTGACATGTCACCACCTGGAGGAGATACTGCACCAACCGCTGTAACTGCTCCTTCTCTTCCATCAGAACCTAAACATTCTACAATTCCTGCTCTTTCATAGAATTGAGCAATTCTTGAAGATAGATATGCAGGGTATCCTTCTTCACCTGGCATCTCTTCTAAACGACCACTCATCTCTCTTAGAGCCTCTGCCCAACGAGATGTAGAGTCAGCCATGATACAGACTGAGTATCCCATATCTCTGTAGTACTCAGCGATAGTAATTCCTGTATAAATTGAAGCTTCCCTCGCAGCAACTGGCATATCTGATGTATTAGCAATAAGAATTGTTCTTTGCATTATTGATTCACCAGTTCTTGCATCGATAATTTCTGGGAATGAGTTAAGAACCTCAGTCATCTCATTTCCACGCTCTCCACAACCTATGTAAACAACGACGTCAACGTCTGACCACTTAGCAAGTTGTTGTTGAATAACAGTTTTACCAGCACCAAATGGACCTGGAACTGTTGCAGCACCACCATCAGCTACCGGGAAGAATGTATCTATAACTCTTTGGCCTGTAATCATTGGTTTTTCTGGTGCCATTTGTTTATTGTAAGGTCTGGAACGTCTAACTGGCCAACGCTGTGACATTATTACATTTTCTTCAGTTACATCACCGAAGTTATCTATGTATCTAATCTTAGCAACCGGTTCAACAACTGTGTATTCGCCTTCTTCTGCTAATTCAATAATTTCAATATCACCTGGGATATTTGGGTTTAGCATAATTCTATGTTCAATTAAATTATTTTCTTGAACAGTACCAATTATGTCACCAGCTTTTAACTTCTCAGGCATTTCTTCTCTTGGAACGAATGTCCATTTTTGCTCATGGTCTAAAGCATCTACTTCAACACCACGACCGATATTACTACCTGTTAATTCTTGAATCTTCTCTAAAGGTCTTTGGATACCATCATAAATATTACCCATTAAACCTGGCCCTAATTCTACAGATAAAGGATAAGCAGTAGAATAGACATTTTCACCTGGTTTAACACCATGAGTCTCTTCATATACCTGGATTGAAGCTTCATCACCATGAACTTCAATAACCTCTCCGATAAGACCCATTTTACCTACTCTAACAACATCAAACATACGGACATCTCGCATACCTGCAGCTACTACTAGAGGACCTGCAATTCTAACTATCGTCCCTTTAACGCTATTTTCATTCTGAGCATTATTTGTATTTTCTTTCGCCATAATCTTCTCCATAAATCGACATCTAATAAATAATTATGATTATTATCTAGTCGTTATATTC
>CAZVJQ010000026.1:16020-22762 GCA_964627125.1 uncultured Fastidiosipila sp.
CTCCATAAATCGACATCTAATAAATAATTATGATTATTATCTAGTCGTTATATTCATCTTCGTCATCATCTTCGAAATCGTCATTATCAACAAGCATGGGACTTACCAAATCGACACCTATAGCCCTGATAACCATATCTTTTAGGCTATCCACTCCTGCACTATCTTTAACATCTGGAGCAGGTAAAGTGATAATAGCAGGTAAAAAACTAGAATTATATTCATCGATAACTCTCTGAGCATTTCTTGCTACTTCATCGCTAACATAGATGATTGCATATTCATCTAAATCTATTAACTCTTGTAATTTCTCCTCATGGTTAGTATCTGGATCTACAGGAAAAACTTTTAAGCCAAGCCCTCTAAAACCAGCAATACTACCTTCATCACCGATCATTGCTATTTCATAAGTCTTATCTTGCATCTATGCTCTCCTATATAACTTCCTTAGAGAATCCAAAATCTCATCTCTGTCAGATTTTCTTTCGCGACCAAAAAGAATCATTCTTAGGTTTATAGCTTCATTTCTTTTAGCTAACCAAAATCCTAGTAAAACTTCAGGTCCATAAATCATGTCCAAAAATCTAATAGAAAAATCCATAATAATATTATCTCTAGTTTTAGCAAACTGCTCTAAGAAGCTTTTCACATCATTTTCATTGGCTAAATCGATCAAATCTCCAATTAAAGATTGATGGTCTAAAAATATTTTTTCCTCATTTAGCTCTTCAATAGTAAATGTATACAGTCTTGCATATTGGTCAAAGCCAATTGTTCCCCCTGAAACAAACTCAGCTTGAAATTCGCTTGGCTCTAAATTGCTTAACTTAGATCTAAAGAAGCTTTGTAAGTTAGCGCTATCTGCCATAATTGAAATATAGTCAAGAGCAGTCTCTTTGTACTTCTTATGTGTAGGATTATTTACTTCATCTAGGAAATGTCTAAAATAAGCTTTATCAACATTTCTATCTAATGACGCTAGGTTATTAATATCTTCATTTTCTATATCTAAGCCTACTGCTTCAGTAGCCATGTTCATATATTTCTCGAATAAATCTGGAATACTTACTTGAGCTGTCTCTTCAGATAATACTGCAGCTAACCATTGAGCAAGAGTATCTATTTTTAAATTTCCTCCATTAAAGAAGAGTTCTGAATTGGTTTGCAAAACTTCTGCTAAGTCTTTACTAGACTCTTGGAAAGAATTTCCAGTCCTTTGGATGTGCAAAACATAATTACTCAACATAACTTTAAGATTACTATAGTCATGATCGAGTAAGAATAAGTGAGCTAGTTTACTCTCACCAGCTAATTCTCTAAAGTATTCATCATTCAAGTCAAAATTGTAGGTAATAGTTTCTCTGACATCACCTTTAATGCTGTAATTACCAGCATTAAAAATCCTTGCCCACCATCCGATCCAATCAGTTTCAGATCTATCGTTGTAAATTAACTGACGAAAATCATCAGCAGTTAATAAATATTTTTCTCTGGCGCGCAAACGACTAGATGGATAGGCAAAGCTATCATCTTCAATGATTTCTCTGGACCAATCCCGAGCATTGACAGTTATTAAATTATCAATTTCTCTCCGGTCTGTTTGCATTAATTACCCTCCTCAAACAAGATAGTAGCAGCAAGTTTCCTTAAGCTGTCTTCTTCTTGTCTAAATACAGTTCTATAACTCTTATCTAGAATATAGTCTTCGGTAACAATCATAAATCCACCGATAAATTGTCCCTCGGGCAAAATCTCAATATGGTCTAAATTAGTTTCAATTAAAATAGATTTTATGATGTCAGTTTCATCTTTAGCTGGAGAAATTTTACTACCTGGATGTAAGTCATCAGGTAAGAAACTTATATATCTTGCATGTTTTTCTTCATAAGTTTCATTTTCTAATTTTTCTCTTGCTTCATTTAATACGCGAGTAATAACTTCTTGTTTGTAGTTCAATCTATCTAAACGTTTATAGATATTATCGATTGCATCTTTATTTTCTTTATTTTTAGCTTCAGTTTCTTCCACATATTTTTTAGCATCAGCATGAATTTTATTGACTTGTTCTTCTGTTTCTTTCTCAAGTTGAGCAATTTTATCCTCAGTAATCTCTTGCATAAGTTCAACTTGATGTTTTGCTTTTGCAGTTACCGCTTCTGTAATTTTGCTAACGCTCTTGAGATTTATAATAGCGTCGTCTCTAGTATCTAATTCATCTTTTATTTCTTCAATTCTTGTTTCGTCACTCATAAATAAACTCCTTTCGCTTGAGCTTAAATTAATCAATTACTGATTAAGGAGCTGCGTATAGAATTGATAGAACAGCAATTAGTAATGTAAGAATTGCGTATGTCTCAATCATAGCGGTAATAACAAGAGCCTGTGCTTGGTTCTCTGGTCTCTTGAGCAACATCTGAACACCTGCAGATGAAACTTCAGCTTGTTTTAATGAACCGTGGTAAAACGCAAACATTGCTGGAATACAACCCAAGAACATAATTGCACCTGTTTGATATGACATATCTGCAAATGTACCATCAAGGAAACCACCTTGGAACATAACCATAAACCAAACTAATAATCCGTAAATACCGTTAGTAGCCGGAAGTGCCTGCAGAATCAATACTCTACCGAAGAGTGATGGCTCTTCGGTAATAACACCCATACCTACTTTACCAACTCTAGAAACACCCATAGTTGAACCAAGGTTTCCTGCTGCAGCAACTAGTGAACCACCTAAAAGTGCAAGACCTGCACCTCCACCAATTAATCCTTCAAATATTTCTAAGAAATTCATATTTCCTCCTAATAAATCTATAACTCTATCTAATTTTCTCTTTATAATTCTTCTTCAGTAACTTGCTTAAATGCAGGCTTCAATTTCTTAAAGTCTCCATTTAATATCTTGTCTTGGCCATCTTCGACTTCGACTGTTCTTGTAAATTTACTTTGATAATTTAATGGTTTAAACTCAACTCCACCACCTGTGTAGAATTGACCATAAAATTCAACGAATTGTAATCTCAGTGTATGTACATAACCTGATAAACCACTGATTGCTAAGTTTAAGACATGTCCAAAAATCATTATGACTACGAAAATTACAAATTGGATCGGACCATTATATCCAACAATCATCGCTAGAATATTTACTACCATAGCGATAACAGATGTGGAAAGTGATAGTGCCAATATTCTGGTATAACTCAATGCATTTGATAGCCAATCAGTAACATCTGTTAGGCCACCTAATCCACTTATTACTCCCATAAAGATATTTGTACCTTTTTTCTGACCACCGAATAGCACTAGAACAACTAATGCAGCTACTGATACCCACATACCCCATGACTGTCCTAGTACAAGTAAAACTAAGCCTAGAATTACAAAAAACCATGGTAGTTGCTTAAATACAGCCTGATACCAGTTGCCTCGTTTAACCTTAACGTAGATATCTATGAAAACTCCAGCGAACAAGTGGACCATACCAAATCCAATACTCATAATCATCATGCTTATTGGATCATCCAGCGGACTAAATAGCAATGGTTCAAAATTTAAAGCTCCATTCGTAATTTCACTCACCGCATTTCCGAAGAAACTTCCGAAAGCAAAACCAAATGGTATAGCTACAATTCCACTGAAGAATAACATGCTAATTAAACTATTAGCTCCACCCTTCATTTTTAGAAGTGCAATACCTGTTGCTATAACCAATACTAAGCCATAACCTACATCCCCTAGCATCATTCCGAAGAAGAATGCATAGAAAATACCTGTTAGTGCAGTAGGGTCAATATCAAATCCAGGTCTTGGCATAGAATACATCTCTATAACTGATTGGAAAGGTCTAGCAAATGAATTATTTTGTAGTAGTACAGGATAGTCTTCTTCATCTGTTGAAGCCTCTCGCAACTGACAAGTGACATTATATTTTAATTCAATATCTTCAATAAATTCATCTACTAGAGCAGATGGAACATAAGCATCTAAAACAAATAGGTAGTCTGAGTATGAGAATTTCTTCATCTCAGATAATTTACTTATTTGAATTTCATAGAAGTCATGTAAGACAACGAAATCCTCCCAACGCTTAGCTGGTTCTTTTAAATCTTCCTCTAATGCATCTATTTCATTCTTTAATGAAGTAATTCTATTATTGAATTTTTCTAATAATCTATTAGTCTCTTCTTCAGATTCAGGATTATTAACTCCAGATAGTTCATCTGAGCTTGAAACATAATCTCCTGAATTTAGAGAAACAATATTCTCTTCGATATCTCTAATCTTGTGAACTCTGTCTTCAATCTTATTTTCAATATTTATAAATTCTACTGCTTGGGAAATAATCTCTTCTTGTTTAAATGCTGCTTCTAGATAAGCATCACCACTTACTTCTAATAAACCAGATCCCTTAGCTTCAGTAATTTTCTTAGCTTTATCAATTATAGAATCTAATAGATGCATATAATTTTCAGCTAAGTCAGTTAATGGTTCGATCTCAGCTCTAACATTAAAACTCTTAGATTCTTCTCTAAGTTTCTTATACATCTCATCAGATAATTCCTTAGATGTATTGATAATATCCGTATCAGCAAGAGCGAATGTATTCATTCTACTGAAAAAATAAGATTTTAATTCTTCCTCAGACCTATCTTGTGTCCATGTTGCCATGGTCACTGAGTCTGCATCTTTGCTAGGTAAAAAATCCACATTATGTCTAAGAAGATTATTCTCTTTTAAATCTTCTCTGACCTCTGAATAATAATGTAATTCTTTTAGCTTCTCGCGTTTCTCATTAAGATATTCTTCATGATGTTCTTTAAATGAATCTTCACGATTATCATTCTTCTCTATCTGCAAGGCACCAACATTTGCAATGTAGCTTACTACTTCTATTTGTTCATCCCTTAAGCCCATTAAGGTTAATTTAGACATTTTAGCTAGTGACATATTCTAAACTCCTATCTAAGACTCCTTGGACTGCTTGAGCAAATTTATTTTCTGCTTGACTATTTAATTTAGTCTTCCACACTTCTTCTTCTCTATCTGCTGTTTCTCTAAGTGATACATCTTTATTATCTGCTTCAAGTTTCATAGCACTGGCTTCTTTTTCTGCTTCGGCTATTTTTTCTCTACTTGCTGCATATGCTTCTGCAATCTTAGAGTTACTTTCTGATCTAGCTTCAGTTACAATGTTGTGCGCTTCTTGCTCAATATTGATCACGCCGTGTATTAAGTTTGACATGAATTTCCTCCCATTATCTAATTTGAGTATTTATAATTTTGTACATAGACGCTCGCAAGGAATGTGAGTGTATATACAAAAACAAGCAATTGCGCTTATGCGAAATTCGCACTTCTTAAATATTATAGCTTATGAACGCAACATTTCTAAGTAATTTTCGCAATATTATTATTTATTTTTATCTTTGTTCTTTAATTTTCAAAATTTAAAACTCTTGGAATTTCCGTTTTGTGGGCATTAAGCTTGATTTAAACAAATCAATTGTAAGAATTTCCAAAGAGATGTATATATTTATTTACATGGTTTTAACATTTCTTAGTTTTGGATAAATATCTTATAAATTGTACAATTTTTTAATTACCACTCTTGGCTTAGGAATCTCAAGCAATCTGAAAGATGTTCAGCCCAATATTTTTCATTATGAGTTTCACCTACATAAATATGTAAGTCTACATTTTCTACTTTAATTCCCTTTTGAAGTAATTTTTGATAGTAATCTAAAGTGCAATCAACATAATCTTGTTTAGCAGCAATCTGTTCTTCTTTACTATGTTCAGGTGATTCTGCTTCATCTGTACCTACCTGAATGTAGATTTTTTGATTTGGGTCTATTTCTTTTGCTTCAATGATATGCTCAAACCCATTCTTGAATAATTGATTTGCTAAAGAGAATACCCCTAAACCACCGACTGCATCTTTATATTCAAGACCGATATAGGATGTCATGCTTCCGCCTAATGAACTTCCTGCCATTGCGGTATGTTGCCTATCTGATTTAGTTCTATAATTCTTATCAATGAAGGGTTTAACATTTTCAATAATATATTTGGCATGAGCTTTACCCCCTCCGCCAAAGCCTTCATATTCACTTGTATAACGAGTTCTCTCTATTACCCAAGGAGAATATTCATTAATTCTATCGTGGGAGTTATCAATTCCAACTACAATCATAGGTGGGAGATCTGGATAAGCATTTATAGTTTCAGATACCCTCCACGAATGCCCAACAAATGCCTCATCATCATAGAATAAATTCTGACCATCTAGCATATAAATAACTGGATAGTCAGTCGTACTTTCATCATATTCTTTTGGTAACAATACTTGAACTCTTCTTGCATCTCCTAGTTCAGTTCCAGGTATGTAGTGAGCTCTTAAAATCAAACCATTTAATGTTCTATCTTCATCTGTCTTAATTATTGCCATCTCAAACCTCACTTTTTTTATCTTCTACTATTGTAACAATAGAGAAAAAGCCATTAGAGAATATTCTATAAAGAAAGCTTAAAGTTTAAAGTCACGAATCTTTTAATTGGCTTATAACGATTAAATGTAAATCCAATTTCGTATCTTTTAATGAATAATATAATAAATATCATTTAAGAAAATTTTTTCATGACACATTCGCTACAGAAATTATTTTAGTTTGTTTTAACATGTATCTAGAAAACAAAAAGCGAAAAATCGCACAAAAAAGGAGAAAATTTATGGCAA
>CAZVJQ010000027.1:0-22288 GCA_964627125.1 uncultured Fastidiosipila sp.
ATGGCATCTCATTGTCTGTTGAGAACCCTATTGCCTTATCATTTCCAATTGTGTAATTCCCTGCAGGTATTAAAATCATCTCAACTTCTTTCTAATCTTCTAGATAAATATCATTTTCTATTGATTCTACCCACTTATTAAATATATCTTCTAAGTCTTGAGCCTTATCAGGATGAGTAGTACTTAAGTCAAACTCATCGGCTTCATTTAAGTTTTCTTTTAAATTAACTAAGCGAGTTCCTGGTGTACCTATATCAGCATTTTCATTCTTTTTAAGTGTTATTTGAGCTTGAGCACCTTCTGTCGTTGTAACCGTGCGGAGTTTCCAATCATTCTCACGTATTGCCCACTGGAATCCAGTATCGAAATATAATCTTTCGTGCCCCCTATCTTCTAGTAGAATTTCAATAAGATTTTTACCATCACTATTGTATGTAGATTTATCTAAACCTGCTAGATAAGTAAAAGTAGGTAGAAAATCTAAGGATGAAACAAGAGCTTCAGATGTTTGATTATTATTAATTACTCCTGGCCAAGACATTATATAAGGAACTCTTACACCACCTTCATACAGTGAATACTTAGTACCACTTAATGGAGAATTACAGCCATAATTGCAAGGGGATCCGCCATTATCAGTTAAATATATAACTAATGTATTCTCTCTAATATTACTTGCATCGAGATGGTTTAATAATTTCCCAATTTGCTCATCCATAATTTCTAATTGAGCTAGGTAATATTCACGACCATTATCAAGATCAGGTGATCTAACTCCTGGATACCAGTCTTCATAACTAGTCTTATCCAAATCTAAATCATCAAATTTATTCAAACCACGTTTCTCTAGTTCTTCATCTTCTAACTGCCAATTAAAATTATGAACTGCATTAAATGCTAGCATAGCAAAGAATGGATTATCATCTTGCTCTAGAGACTTATCAATAAAATCAATAGTTCTATTAGTAAACTCTTTAGTTAAATGAGTATCACTAGCGACAGCCACACCATTCTCATACATTGGATTCATACCTAAGTAATGTGTTTCTTCACCGAAATCTTCAATTGGATTTAGACTATGATGTAAATAATGTAATCTTCCATAGCTATGTGATGCTAATCCATAAAAGGACTCATCGAAACCATGTTTATCTGGTGCAGATCTTGAATTTAACTCATCAGGACCATAATGCACTTTACCAAAATAACCTGTTTTATAACCTTGAGTTTTAAGAAGTTCTGGTATAGTTTTGTATTCTGCAGGTGCGAAATGAGAGCTCCCAAACCACTTAGCTCCCCAACGTTGCTGATAATTACCTACAATCAATCCAGCTCTTGATGGCGAACATATTGGAGCAGTCACATAGCCATTTTCAAAATAGATTCCTGACTCTCTTAACTTATCAAGATTAGGTGTATTTACATCCTCATTCATATTCATGAAAGATAAGTCACCATATCCATGGTCATCTGAAAGTATTAGAATTAAATTTGGTTTGCTAGATTCTAAACTCTCTAACGACTCAATTACGAAGCTATTCTTCTTGTCTAAAAATTTACTCATTGCATGACCTCTGCAGATTTGCTGCTATTTCATTTCAACCAATTCACCGGTATCCTTCAATATATGATTACTTGGAATATAATGTCTTGTAGCTGTTAGCGGGTATACTCTTGAGTTTTTGCCAATAATTGTTCCTGGATTTAGAACTGAGTTAGCACCTATCGCTACTTTATCACCTAATAGTGCTGAAAACTTCCATATATGAGTTTCAATACGTTCAGTAGCTGAAATATTGACAATTACATCAGTTCTGTCTTGTTTAAGGTTAGATAAAATAACTCCACCACCTAAATGTGCATGGTTCCCCAATATAGCGTCCCCTACATAGTTGTAGTGAGAAGTTTCAATATATTTCATCAATATAGAGTTTTTAATCTCAACACTATTTCCTACAATTGTACCTTCCATAATGTATGAGTTTTCTCTAACGTAGGAAGCAGGGCGTACTAATACCTTTGGCCCAATAATTATATTTTCACCTTCAAAATATGCGTGCTCTGAAATTTGAGCTGTCTCATGAACGAAGACATTTGGTCTAATCTCCTTGTATTCATCAGATAATTTTTTGATTTCACTCTTAATAAATTCTTCTATTTTAGGCAAAGCCTCCCAAGGATTTACAAATTGATTTAAGAACTCTTTTAGGTTTTCATAATCTATATCCCATAGATTATTTGCTGATATTTCATTCATAAAGATATTACCTTCCCTTACTTAATATTGATCAAGAATATTTTGAATATAATCTCTAAAATCAGATTTTACATTCTCTGGACCAGTGATGATTATTCGACCAGCATAAGACAAAATCCAAGCATAGAACTTTTGGCTTAATTTGATATGTTGTACTGTTTGATAATAATTTTCCTTCTTAGATTTTAGAATAATCATGTCATCACCAAAGCGTTCAAGCATAACTCCAATTAATTCCTTATCAAATTCTATTTGGCAAGTTCTCTCATCACCATCAAACATTTCAAATAAACTCTTAGAGTATCTACTAGGATCAAATCTAGCTGCTAATTGTATTGCTGCATGATTTTTCTTGTCTAAAGTTTTTAGCTCTACTATTTTATCAATTCTATAATGTCTATTTTCCATTAAGTCTAAATCAATACCTACTAGATAGTAGTTTTGTTCAGAATAGATTATTTGAATAGGATGAACATTGTAATTACCTTCATCATGTCTCTTTATCTGCTCATAATAGATTCGACCATTATTATCAAATAACTTCCACTCCAAGTATTGGAAATCAATTAGATTTTGTTTTTTTATTGCTTCAGACAATTGAGATATATTATTGAATAGTTTAGAGTTAATTGTCTTCTCTCTGCCTGGAACATAAACATTATTTATATGGTTTTTATCGTCTTCTAATAATAATTTTTGAGCAAGAGCGGATGAAATTGTTTGTAGGACGCGAGTTGGTAAATATTTTGAAGAATTAAGAGTGTCAATGATTACTTTAAAGCCTTCCTTATACTCATCAGAATTATTTAAGTAATAACCACCATCTCTACCACTTACTTTCGCTATATCCATGCCGTATCTGCTTAGTGCATCTACGTCGTCATAAACACTTTTTCTCTCTGCAGAGATGTTATGATCAGATAAGTATTCAATTATTTGGTTTGCATTAACTGGATTACTCTCTGAAGATTTGTTTTCGATGAATTCTTTAACATACAATAATTTGAGTTTTTGATCTTGCCCTTTTGCCATTCTTTTCAGCCCTATTCTATTTAATAACTCTATTATATGTTAGTACTAGTTATATATAAAGATAAAAAAGAAAAGCCACACTAAGGCGGCTTCTCTCATACTAAAATTACATATATATTACTCTGGACGTTTACCACGAGGTTTTCTAGGTTTTGCACCTAAATCATCATCTCTATCACTTCTGTGGTTTCTATCATTGTTTCTAGGTCTTCTATCACTATTTCTATCGTTACTTCTGTGATTTCTATTACCACTATTTCTGTTGTCTCTATTATCTCTAGGCTTACTTGCTTGCTCAACGAAACCTTCAGGTTTTTCTAAAGTATCTCTAATTGAAAGATTAATTCTTCCTTGTTTATCTAACTCTAATACCTTAACTTGAACAATGTCACCTTCATTTACAACATCAGTAACTTTATCAACTCTTTCCCATGCTAGTTTTGAGATATGTACTAGACCTTCTTTACCTGGTAGATATTCAACGAATGCACCGAAGTCCATTAGTCTTGTTACTCTACCTTCATAAACTTGTCCAGGAACAGGATCAGTTGTGATACCTTCGATGATGAGCTTGGCTTTTTCCAAAGCATTTAAATCTGTACCGGAAATAAATACACGACCGTCATCTTCAATTTCAACAGTAGCACCAGTTTCATCGATAATTTGGTTAATTGTCTTACCACCCTTACCGATAACTTCACCGATCTTACTTTCAGGAATTTGTAGGCTAATAATCTTAGGAGCTGTTGGGCTTAATTCTGAACGTGGCTCACTAATAGCAGGAATTAAAACTTCATTGATGATTTGCAAACGACCCTTACGTGTCATTGCGAAAGCATCTCTAATGATATCCATTGATAAACCATCTACCTTAATATCTACTTGGATTGATGTGATACCTTCTGTAGTACCAGCAACCTTGAAGTCCATGTCGCCGTAGAAGTCTTCAATACCTTGGATATCCATGAATACTGTATAGTCATTCTCATCTTCAGGGTTTGTAATTAAACCAGCAGAAATACCTGCAACGTGTCTCTTAATCGGAACACCAGCAGCCATTAATGCTAATGATGAACTACATACTGAACCTTGTGATGTTGAACCATTACTTGAAGTAACTTCAGAAACTGAACGAATTGCATATGAAAACTCTTCTTCATCTGGCAATACTGCTAGTAATGATCTTTCTGCTAAGTGACCGTGACCAATTTCACGTCTATTTGTTGAACGAGCAGCTCTCGCTTCACCAACACTGTATGCTGGGAAGTTATAGTGGTGCATGTATCTCTTATAGTCTTGTTCTGTTAACCCATCAATTACTTGAGCCTTAGAAATAGGTTGTAAAGTAACGATGTTCATTACTTGAGTGTTACCTCTTTGGAATAATGATGAACCATGTACTAAAGGAATTAAATCAACTTCAGCTGAAAGAGGTCTAATTTCATCTATTCCTCTACCATCGATTCTCTCAAAATTGTTCTTTAATAAGTCACGAACAACTTTCTTTTGGATTAAGTCAAATGTCTCACCAACTAAACCGTGGTATGACTCATCGAATGTTTCTTCAACATAATCAATTAATTTATTTTTAAGTACTAGCATTTTTGCATCACGTGCAGCCTTATCAGTACCTTTAATATCACGAATAACATCTTCTTCAACTAATGCTAAAGATGCAGTCATTAAATCTTCTGGAATATTAAATTCTTGGTATTCAAATTTTTCTTGGCCAATCTCAGCCTTTATTTCTTCGATGAAATCAATTAATTCTCTAATAACTTCGTGACCAGCTTCAATAGCTTCAAGCATTTTTTCGTCAGGAACTTCATTAGCACCAGCTTCGATCATGCAGAGTTTGTCGCGTCCACCGGCAATTTGTAAGTCTAAATCACTTACGAGCATTTGCTCTTGAGTAGGGTTAATTACAATTTCGCCATCAACGATACCTACGCTAACACTAGCAATTGGTCCATTAAATGGTATATCTGATACTTCCACGGTCAAAGCAGACCCGAAGTATGCTAAAAACTCAGGAGATGCATCTGCATCAACTGCAAGAACTTGGTTTGTTAAAACAACATCATTTCTCAATTCTTCAGGGAATAAAGGTCTCATACCTCTATCAATTGAACGAGCAGTTACTGTTGCATGTTCAGTAGGTCTTCCCTCTCTCTTTAAAAATCCACCTGGGAATTTTCCAACTGAGTACATTTTTTCTTCATACTCTACGGTTAATGGGAAAAAATCAATTCCCTCTTTTGGCTCAGGAGATGCTGTTGCAACTGAAAATACTGTTGTGTCTCCATATTTAATTAATGCTGATGCATTTGCCAATTGAGCTAGCTGACCTACTTCAACTTGTAAGGTTCTTCCAGCTATGTCTCTAGTAAAAACTTTCTTCATAAATCCTCCTAATCCTAGCGGTAGGCGGTAGAGCCAATTTAGCTAATTTTCAAGAGCTAAACTCGTTCTACTAACTACTGCTTAGGACATATCTAACATAAAAAATAAGCAGAGATTAAACTCTGCTTACTTATTATACAATATTTTCTATCTACGTAAACCTAAGCGCTCAATTAATGATCTGTATCTTTCAATATCAACTCTACTTAAGTAGTTTAATAATTGTCTACGATCACCAACCATTTTTAATAATCCACGTCTTGAGTGGTGGTCATGCTTGTGCACTTGTAGGTGTCCAGTAAGATGTTTAATTTTTTCTGTAAGTAATGCAACTTGTACTTCTGGTGAACCTGTATCGCCTTCACTTGTTGCGTACTCTTGAATAATTTCTAACTTTCTTTCCTTGTCCATAGGTATTCCTCCTTTATTAAAATTCGCCACAATCCTAGTAGTAAGTGAACAACTCAAACAACCACGATTGGGTAACAACTCAGGGATTATACTATAAACTTAAGTTAAATACAAATGATTATTTTCTTGATTTTAAAATTTAAAAAATACTGAGATAGTCTGTAAGCCGGGTTCTGTCTTGGACAATCATTTATCTAGATAATATATCTCTATACTATTCAAGCCATCTCCTCGGAACGCCTGAACCTCGGCATAATGTTCCTCCACGATGTTGCTCCGGATGGGGTTTACATAGCCAGTTTATCACTAAACCGCTGGTGAGCTCTTACCTCACCGTTCCACCCTTGCCTAAAATTAGGCGGTTTACTTTCTGTTGCACTTTCCTTAAAGTCACCTTCACCGGGAGTTACCCGGCATCCTTGGTTCTAAAGAGCCCGGACTTTCCTCATGTACTAACTTTCGTTATGTACCCGCGACTGCCCAACTATCTCAGCGAAAAGTTATTATATACTTTTATTTAATATAAGTCATATTAAGTATTTAGAAAACTTTGTTTTACCAGTCAATTGATGAATAATTGATTAATGGGAATTCTAATACTTCTAATTTATTTGCTGCTACTGCTGTATTTTCATCCTCATCTTGAACTGTCTTGAAGTTTACAAAAGAATCAATTAGATACTGGAACATTTTCAATACTGGATTCTCGCTGATGTCATGTCCAATAATAAATACTGATATTCCTCTTTCTCTACAAGCAATCTTGTCATGATACTTCATCTCACCTGTAATTAGTGTATCAATATTCATCTGTGCTAGCTTATCTATCCATTCGGCATCGAATGATCCACCACTAATAGCTAGATTTGATACTTGACCATCACCTTCGAAGTTGATTCTTGGTTCAATTCCAAGTTTTTCAACAATTAAATTCTTTAAATCCTTCTTAGTTGTTGAATATTCTAATACGCTAATAAAACCAATGACCTTTTGATTGAATTGATTTTTAAATTCAGATGTTATTTCTTTAGTCTCTAATGAATAGTCTGGGAATAGCGGTTCTTCTAAAATATAATCCGCTAGACCTAACTTATCAGCAAGCGCATAGTTTGTACCCCAAGGAACTTTATCCATATTAGTATGCATAGAATATACAGCGATATCATTCTTGATAAATTCTGCAACATTAGATTGCTCAGGGTTATCACTGCTAATTGTCTTAATTGGACTGAATAGCAATGGATGGTGTGTAATTAATAGGTCAGCACCTTCTGCTACACAGTATTCTAATGCTCTAGAATCTGCATCTAGTGCTAATACAATCTTCTTAATTTCTTTATCTAAGTCTCCCACTTGTAAACCTGCATTATCCCAATCTTCTTGGAAGTTTAATGCTGCAAAATATTCTAAATACTCTAGCAATTCTCTTAATATCATATAATTCTCCTTTTGCTTTCATATTTTTGTAGAGACTCTATAGCCTCTATCAATTTATAACGTTTTGATTTTTCTTCACCACTATAAGCATCTAAATCACTTCTGATTATATTTGCTTGTCTAGCTAAATAATTCTCTATAACTGTTTGATTCTTGAAGTTTAACTTCTTTGTGCTCTTATTTAATAATGATTCATACAAGACTTCACCTAAATATGAGTCTAAATCAAATATGCTCATCATCTCTATTAATTTACTAATCTCAGAAAACTTAAATCTATATCTATCTATACTATAAGTGAAATTTTTATCTTTAACTAAAGATTGTTCGATCATTTCAATATTATTTTCTTTAAATAAATGTCTAGTATTCTCTTGATTTCGCATAGCTTGTATTATTAAGTCTACTTCTTTATTGTAGGTATCTGGATTTTCAAAATTTTTTATTTGCATCAGTTTGCTATTTAAAATGCTAAGAATCTCTTTAGCTCCCATTCCTGCTATGACAATGCAATCATTTTCTTGAATTTCCCAGTCTTCTAAACCATCACTTAATGAAAGTTCATAACGATTTTCATCTATATCAGTAAGGTTACTTGCTGCTTTCTCCAAAGGTCCTTCATTTACGTCGATTAGTAGTGCTTCGGCCAAAGCATTATTTTGCAAAAACTTCTTAGTTAATAGAGCATGGTCACATCCTACATCTACAAGTCTAATAGTTGTATCAGGAATTAGTTTATAAATTTCATTTAATCTTGAGTTTAATTTCATAAATTTAATAGAAATAGCGATTAAATACATAATCGCTATTTTCAGTTTCTATACTAAATAATCTTTCAATTTCTTACTTCTTGATGGGTGTCTTAGTTTTCTTAATGCCTTAGCTTCAATCTGTCTAATTCTCTCGCGTGTAACACCGAACTCTTTACCTACTTCTTCAAGAGTTCTTGGTCTGCCATCGTCAAGACCGAATCTTAGTCTTAAGACATTCTCTTCTCTCTTGGTTAGAGTTGATAAAACATCGTTTAATTGCTCTTTTAATAGAGTAAATGATGCTTGTTGCTCTGGAGATGGCATATCCTCATCTGGTATGAAGTCTCCTAAGTGGCTATCTTCTTCTTCACCAATAGGTTTTTCAAGAGAAACAGGATGTTGAGATATACGCATAATATTTCTAACTTTTTCAACAGACATATCAGTCTCAGCTGCTAGCTCTTCGATTTCAGGCTCTCTTCCCAACTCTTGAACTAACTGTCTTTGGACTCTAATTGTCTTGTTAATTGTCTCAACCATGTGAACTGGAATACGAATTGTTCTCGCTTGGTCTGCTATAGCTCTTGTAATTGCCTGTCTAATCCACCATGTAGCATATGTAGAGAACTTAAATCCTTTTCTCCAATCAAATTTCTCAACAGCCTTAAGTAGACCCATATTACCTTCTTGAATAAGGTCTAAGAATGATAATCCTCTACCTGTATATCTCTTAGCAATAGAAACTACCAAACGCAAGTTAGCTTCAGCTAAATGGTCTCTTGAGTAAGTATCTCCAGCTTCCATATTTTGAGCTAAAGTTTTTTCTTCATCGGCTGTAAGTAATTCTACTCTACCAATCTCTTTCAAGTACATTCTCACAGGATCATCGATAGAGATTTGATCACTTGCTTTAACTACTTCATCTTCATCGTCGTCATCATCATCGTCATCATCTGTTTGGATTAGATTATCGGCGACAATTGAAATACCTGCTTCTTCAATGCTATCTAAAATCTCTTCGGTCTCTTCAACCTCAAGATCACTCTTTTCAATAAGATTCATAATATCTGTATAAGAAATCTCATTGTTATTATTCTTCGCTCTTCTTGTAATTCTGTCTATTACTCTTTGCTTAGCCATTAAATTTCCTCTTTCCTTTATTTATATCTTTAATATAGCTGATAAAATACTGTGTAAAAAAATATTATTTTATTGTTTGAAACTTCTTTCTAAGTCTCGTTTTTTCATTCGTACATTTATAAATTGCTGCCTAATGTTATTCTCCTCTTCCTTATCTAAATCAGTATCTAACTTCTTAGAGTAGTAATTACTTAGTCTGTCGTAAAAATTAAGTTCTAGAGAGTAAATATCATATTTAAATGAATCCTCTACTGATGAACGATTATCTCTACTATCTTCATTAATAATACTTTCTGAAAATGTCCTATTTATATAAGCCCTGATATCTTCTTCTTGAGTATTTACTAAAGTGAAAAATTTTGCTTCATCTAGCTCTGCTTGCTCAGCCATGATAAGTAAATCAGATACAAAATCACTAAGAAATCTATTTGCTATCCATTTACTAGAAGCTTTCTTTTTTAATTGACTGTAAATATCAGGATATTTAATGAGTTTAACCAAGAATGAAATTTCCAACTTATTCAGATGAATGAATCTATCTTCTTGTTTCTCAACTTGTTTATTGTCTTCACTAAACTCTTTCCTAGTTGCTCTCTTTTTATATTCTCTACGGTTAGCTCTCTGGTTAGTATTCTCTTTTTGTTCTACTACTTGTTTAATACTGTCTATAGAAACAGATAAATTTTCTGACAGTTTTGAAATATATAGTTCTCTAACTATTGGGTTTTTAATTTCCAGAATTACATCACTTGCTAACTCTTGATATTCAATTCTATCTAGCCTGTCATTATTTGTAGCCAATCTCTTTGCTTCTAAAAACTTATAATCTAGTGCAGATGGTGCATTTTCTAATGCTCTTTCGAATTCTTCTGCTGAATGAGTTGATAAAAATTCATCAGGATCTTTAGCGTTTTCAAGTATTAAAACATTTGTCTTAACATTTTTATCCTCTAAAACTTCAATGTTTCTTCTAGTTGCTGTCCTACCTGCATCGTCCATATCGTAGGCTAAAACAACTTCTTGAGTATATTTCCTTACAAGTGCTGCTTGTGAACTAGTTAGAGCCGTACCAAGCGATGCAATAGCATTATCAAATCCTGCCTGGTGAAGTGCTATACAATCCATATAACCTTCAACAATGATTAATTTATCCCTCTTAGATCTCTTAGCAAGATTTAATCCATACATGTGATAACCCTTAGAATAAATTAAGTTTTCAGGAGAATTTATATATTTAGGATTGCTGTCATCTAGTACTCTTCCGCCAAAAGCAATAATATTGCCCATCACATCTATTATTGGAAACATTAGTCTATTTCTATACAAATCATACCAACCACCATTTTTGTTTTTCCTAAATAATCCTGAGTTAGTGATCTCATCATTACTATAGTTTTTAGAAACTATAAAATTATAGAGATCTTGCCATTCAGAACTAGCATAGCCGAGACCAAATTTAATAGAACTTGTACTTTTTATCCCTCTATCATTTAAATATTTCCTAGCATGCTCACCGACAGTTGCATTTAAACTTTTATAGAAAAATCTAGCTGCATCAGCGTTTAATTCGTATAATCTTTCTTTTCGCTTCTTTTCCTCTTTATACTTATCATTATCTTCATTAGTTAATAGAACTTCTATTCCTAGCTTATCACCAAGAAACTTAATTGCTTCAGGGTAGCTTAAGTGTTCAATATCCATGATGAAGCTTATTGCGTCTCCACCCTTATGGCAGCCGAAACAATGATATATCTGCTTAGTTTTACTTACGCTGAATGAGGCAGATTTCTCATCATGAAATGGACATAGAGCAAAATTATTTTGCCCTGATGTCTTGGTATAGCTCACATAACTGCCTATAAGTTCGACAATATCGAGTCTATCCTTTATTTGATTTATCGTTGATTCTGGAATTCTTGCCACTCTTCTTTGCTCCCACATATAATAATTACGTAAGAAAAAGAAAAACTCCTACATGGAATGTAAGAGTTTACAATTTATTAATAAGTATATTGATTATACATCATCTGATATTGGCTTAATAACTTTATCAACCGCAGCTTTTCTAAAAGTTAAAACTGTATTAGCGACTGATGTTGAAATTGTAATTTCATCATCCTTCATATTTACAACTCTACCTACTACACCACCAACAGTTATAATGTTGTCTCCAACCTTCATAGCTTCTAATTCTTCTTTTCTTTGCTTCTCTTGTTTTCTCTGTGGTCTGATCATCATGAAATACATAAGTGCAATTATCGCTACTAATGGTAAGAAGCTAATAAGCATTGCTATTAGTCCACCACCTGGTGCAGGTTCTGCACCTCCAGCTGCTGCAAATGCAACATTTGCTAGTATTATTAAATTCTCCATATTTCCTCCTAATGTAAAAACTAACTCTAAGATATTACCATTATTCATGGCCACTAACAAGATTTAAAATATAAACTTATAATCCCTTAGCAGCTCTTCTTCTTGCTGCATGTTCTGCATCGTACTTACCTGTACCCCAATCAAGTTTAAATTCATTAATAAAATCAAGGTACTTGTCTTGAGCAATTGCATCTTGAGCATCCTTCATCAATTTGATTAAGAAGTATAAATTATGGTATGAAGTTAAACGCATTCCAAATAACTCATTTGATTTAATTAAATGTCTAATGTAAGCTCTGGTGTAATTTTTACAAGTGTAACAATCACAGTCTGGATCAATTGGCTCATACATTCTTGCAGAACCTGCATCTCTAACAATCATACGTCCATAACGAGTCATAACACTACCATTACGTCCAATTCTAGTTGGTTCCACACAGTCAAACATATCAGCACCATGTCTAACAGCTTCAATCATATAATCTGCAGTACCTACACCCATTACATATCTAGGTTTATCCTCTGGCATTAATGGCAAAGTAGATTCAATCATTCTGTAGTACTCTTCATCAGGTTCTCCAACACTGACTCCACCAAGGGCAAATCCTGCTAAATTTCTTGAACAGATTTCTTCAACACTTTGTTTTCTTAAATCAGGATACATACCTCCTTGAACAATACCAAATAATGCTTGATCATCTGGTCTAGCATGGGCAGCAATACATCTATCTAACCATCTTGTAGTCCTATCTGAAGATCTCTTTGCATATGATTTATCTGCTGGATATGGGATACATTCATCAAAGGCCATTATTATGTCAGCACCAAGATCATTTTGGATTTGGATAGCTTTCTCCGGAGTTAAAAATAATCTAGCACCATCTTTAATTGATTTGAAGTGAACACCTTCTTCTGTTATATCTTTAGGTTTTGCCAAACTAAATACTTGGAAGCCTCCACTATCAGTTAGAATTCCTTTATTCCAGTTCATAAATTTATGCAAACCACCTGCATCTCTAACTATATCTTGTCCTGGTCTTAACCATAAGTGATAGGTATTAGATAAAATTACATCTGCTCCCATTTCTTCAAGTTCACGAGGAGACATTCCTTTAACTGTTGCTGCAGTACCTACTGGCATAAACATTGGTGTTTTAAAACTACCATGAGGCGTATGTAATATTCCAAGTCTAGCTCCAGTATGTTTATCTACATGAAGTACTTCATGCCATACAGGGAAATTAGATTTATTTTCATTTGTTTTTGTATTTATTTCAGTCATATTAATTACCTATTATTTATATATTCTACCTTGGTGTAATCCAGTATAGCTGTTTTCTAAGCCATTGATAAACATTGCATCACCAAAACTAAAAAATCTATATTCATTTTGCACTGCTAAGTTATATGCAGTTTCTATATTTTCTTTTCCGGCAAAAGCACTCACAAGCATAAGTAAAGTTGATTGAGGCAAGTGGAAATTTGTAATAAGACAATCCACTACTCCGAATTTATACCCTGGATAAATGAATATATCTGTAGAGCTCTTTCCTGGAAGTATCAGATTATTTTCATCTTGTTCCAAGCTCTCTAATACTCTATTACTAGTAGTACCTACTGCGATAACTCTATTTCCATCTAACCTTGTCTCATTAATGATATCGCAAGATTCTTGGCTAATTACATATTCTTCCGAATGTAATTGATGGTCTTCAACATTATCTTCACTTACAGTTCTAAATGTACCTAAACCAACATGTAGAGTTACATAGACAATGTTTATACCTGAGTCCTTTAAACTTTCCAGAAGCTCATCTGTAAAATGTAAACCTGCTGTTGGAGCAGCAGCTGACCCTTCATGTTTAGAATAGACAGTCTGATATCTTTCTCTGTCTTCCAATTTTTCTGTTATATATGGAGGTAGAGGCATCTCACCTAAACTATCTAGTACTTCTTCCCAAATACCATCGAATTTAAATTCTAATAGTCTATTACCACTCTCCAGAATATCTATAATATCTGCTTCAAGCACAGCTTCTTTAAAAACAATGTGAGCACCTGTTTTTAATCTTCTACCTGGGTCTACTGTTGCTTCCCATCTATTGATTGAATGTCTCTTTAGAAGTAATACTTCAACAGGATTTTTCAAACCTTCTTTAGTACCAAATAATCTAGCCGGTATAACTCTAGTGTCATTTAAAACTAAAGTGTCACCGGTATTTAAAATTGATCTAAGTTGATTGAAGATATATTCATTTATTTTTCCAGTGTTGGAATCTAAGTGCATTAATCTTGAATGATCTCTTTTTTCCTCAGGATGTTGTGCAATCAAATGCTCAGGCAAATGATAGTTAAAATCACTAGTTTTCATATTTATCCTATTCTATGCAGGTGAACCTTCAGGAGCTTCCTTAGTATCTTTAGGAATATCTTCTGTGTAGTGCCAGTCTTCAGATCTATCTTCGAATTCATGTTGAGAAATCGTACTTCCAGCTCCATCACTATCGTCATCTATGTCGTCTATCATATATTTTTGAATTCCACGACTTGCAAAGTAATTTATAAGGAATAGAACGAAACCACTTGCGAGTAGTAACAAGTATAATAATATACCAACACCTACACCTAAGTTAAATATTGACCATAATAAGAAGAATGGTATAACAGCAACTAATAATAAAATAATGATTAGAATAATTAAATTAGTTGGTAGTTTAGCCATTGTTAGAATTAGACTATTTCTATAAATATCTTTTAGTTTTAAATCGAATGTAACTAGCATTTGATAAACATAAAAATTCATAATGGTAATTAAAACTAAAATAATAACTATTAAAGTTTGTAGTATGTATTTAAAGAAGCCTGGTGCTAAGTTAGCAGTATAAAAATAAAATGCATAGATAACTAATGTAACAAGAGCAGAAGAAAGTAAGCTATGAATTAATGATTGCTTCCAATTAGCCTTAAATGCATCCTTTAAATCTGACCAGAAAAATACAGGTCTTCTCTGACTATAGTTTCTCATGATATAAGTAGTAGCAGCGTGTGTTGGACCAAATACAAAGAATTGCAATATGAAGACTGTAGCAACAAAAATCAAGTGAGTACCAATGTATAGATGGGATGAAAATACAGTAGCATCAATCCCTTCAGCGAATTGATAATCCATTGATTCTATTACTGAGCTTATATTATCAAAAGAAAGCGCAGGGAATAACATTTGAATTAGTGAAAACCCTAAGAAATACAATATCGCTATGGGTACAATACTTGCCAATGTGTTAAAAATTCCTAAACCTGAAATTTTCCAAAATTTACTAAAGTAATTAGCGAAAAATTCTATAAAGGGCCCTCTATCCGGTTCATCCGGATCTACTCCTGGACCTTCCTTCTCATAATTTCTAAATAATGCCATCTAAATCTCCTGTAAAAATAAATTGTAAGTTAAATTATATAAGTCTTATTAAAAATATAAAACTAAAAATATTTGAATACTAAAAATATTTTAAACTATTCCTTATCAGTTTTAGTTTTCTTCTCTTTTTTTCTTGTTGGACAGTCTGTATTTGAACAGTAGTTATATGAACCACTCTTTCTTTTACGTTCTAACATGTAGCTACCACATACTTCACAAGCACTGTCATCAACTGGTAAGTCCCAAGATATGAAATCACACTCTGGATCTTCACCCTTCTTATCACAAACATAAAAAATTCTATTTCTTCTACTCTTCTTAGAGACAACAGACGAAGAACATTTAGGACATTTTCTACCAGTGTCGTAATTGACTGAATCTGTGTAATCACAATCTGGGAAGTTTGTACAAGCAATGAATTTACCAAATCTACCTACCTTATAAACTAGGTCACCCTCCTTACATTTAGGGCACTTCTCGCCTAGTTCAACTTCAGGCATTTCCATCTTCTCAATGCTGTCATTAGCAGTTTCAATATCTTTATGGAAGTCTGGATAGAACTCTCTTAGTAGTTCAACTCCTTCTTTCTCTCCATCTTCTACTTTATCTAAACCTGATTCCATATCAGAAGTAAATTGGACGTCTACTATGTATGCGAAATTTTCCTCTAGTAGTTCAGTTACAATTGTTCCAATTTCAGTTGGAACTAAACTCTTATTATCTTTCTCAACATATTGCCTGTTTAAGATAGTAGAAATAGTAGCAGCATAAGTAGATGGTCTACCTATACCATTTTCTTCCATAGCCTTAATCAACGAAGCTTCAGTATATCTTGCAGGTGGTTGAGTGAATTTTTGTTGAGGATCAATCTTCTCGCATAAGACATTTTCATTCTCAGATAGTTCAGGTAATTCTTCAGTAGTGTTTCTACCTAAATACTCATTATAAACTCTCATGTAACCATCAAACTTAATTGTCTCACCCTTAGTTCTGAAAATATGAGTTTTGTTTTTAATATCTAAAGTAACAGTATCAATTACTGCATCAGTCATTTGGCTTGCAATGAACCTATCCCAAATCAACTTATATAGCTTATATTGTTCATCATTAAGAGAATATTTTATCTTCTCAGGGTCTAAATTAAAGTGAGTTGGACGAATAGCTTCGTGAGCATCTTGTGATGATGAACCTTTGTTAGTATATGTTTTTGCACTCTTAGATAAATACTTATCACCAAATGTTTCTTTAATATATTTTCTAGAACTTACAAGAGCTTCATCTGAAATTCTTACAGAATCAGTTCTCATATAAGTAATTAGAGAAGTTTGACCTTCAGCACCAACAGTAATACCTTCATATAACTGTTGAGCAACACTCATTGTTCTTCTAGAGTTGAAGTTTATTCTAGAAGATGCATCTTGCTGCAATGTACTTGTAGTAAATGGAGCCTTAGATTTTCTTCTTCTCTCACCCTTTTTAATTGTATGTACAGAAAAATTATCTTTATCTAGATCATCTACAAGTGCCTTACTCTCTTCGGCAGTTTTAATCTCATTCTTCTTAACTTTAAAACCTTCAAGTTCACCTTGATATCTTGATGAGAATGTTTTATCGTCACCATGTTTTCTTAAGGTTAAATCTATATGCCAGTATTCTTCAGGAATAAATGCCTTAATTTCTCGTTCTTTATCAACTATCATCTTAGTTGCTACTGATTGAACTCTACCAGCAGATAAACCTTTACGAATCTTTTTCCATAGTAATGGGCTTAATTCATAGCCTACTAATCTATCTAATATTCTTCTAGCTTGTTGAGCATCAACTAAATCTAGATTAATTGCTCTTGGATTATTAATAGCTTCTTGTACTGTTTTTTCAGTAATCTCATTAAAACTGACTCTATTTTCAGCAGCTGGGTCTATTTTTAAAACATTAGCTAAATGCCATGCAATAGCTTCACCCTCTCTATCCGGGTCAGTTGCGAGATAAATATTCTCAGCATTTGCAGCTAAGTTTTTTAATTCCTTTATTACTTTATGTTTACCTTTCATGGTTACATAGCGTGGTTTAAAATCATTTTCCACATCCACACCCATGGTCCCACCAGGTAAATCTCTAATATGACCTACTGAAGCTGTGACTTTATAATCGCTTCCTAGGTATCTTTCAATTGTTTTACCTTTTGCAGGCGACTCAACTATTACTAAATTTTTACTCATTAAATCTTTCCTTTATATACACTCGTCTTCACGATACTATTTATTTAATAGAAAATATTTTCCATTATTAGAAGATACAAGCCCAATAGACTCTAATATTACTATATTAGTTCTTAATTCTAAGCTAGATAGCCCAGATGCATTCTGCAATTCTACTTCATCAAATGAATTTTGCGCAAGTATTAGGACAATATCCTTCAGAGTTTCAATATTATACATCGACAATTTATCTATTAATTCTAAATCTAAATCATCATGAATATCAAATGGATCCATTTTCCTAGGAATTAATCCTAAGTATTCTATTATATCTTGAGCATTGCGAATTAGTATGGCTCCATCTCTAATTAACTTATTACAACCCTTAGAATTCTCTGCATAAATAGATCCAGGTACTGCCAAAACATCTCTTCCTTGCATTGCAGCAAACTCACAAGTAATAAGTGTACCACTCTTTTCACCTGCTTCAACAACAAGTACAGCTTCTGACAGAGCGCTTATTATTCTATTTCTTGCAGGAAAGTATTGTTTTATGGCTCTAACTTCAGGAGCATGCTCAGAAATAAGCAAGCCATTTTCTGCAATTTCTTCTTTCAATTGTTTATGTTCAGCTGGATAAGTGAGATTTAAACCATGAGCCAAACAAGCAACAGTAAATATATTATTCCTAAGTGCTTCCTTATGTGCTAAAGAATCTACTCCTCTTGCTAAGCCAGAAATTACAATTAAATTGTAGTTTCTTAATTTCTTAAATTCATTAAGAATAAATCTCTCACCATAAGCAGACATTTTCCTAGTACCTATTACAGATATATGCCTTCTCGATACTTCATTAAATTCATCTATCTTCCCTTTATGAAATATTATTATAGGTTTATCTGCTGAGTGGTTAAGCATTTTAGGATAAGTTTCATCAAATATAGCACTAATAGAAATATCATTGTCTATACATGTTTTTAGTGTAGATTCAACTAATTGAACGACTTCGGTTCTTTCTTGGTAAATAGTTAAATATAGATCCATTAATTTCTCAGAAGAATTCAACACTTTATAACTATTTGTAATTTTATCGAAAAAATTATTATAGTTTAAATTGCTTGTAAAATCTGTATCTTCAATAATTTTCAACAGTTCTCTTCTCTTAATTATAGACTTCCTCTGTAGATAATAAAGGCCGAGACGAATTCTCATGTCATCTAAATTCATTTAGACCTCCTATATGAAAATGCTTCAAGAATATCTTGCTCTTGTATATCTTCATGTTTATTTAGATCAGCTATAGTTCTACTAATTCTTAGAATTGATTGATAGGCACGAATTGATAGAGTAAAGTTACTTGCTAATGTTTCGAAAAGATTGAATGCATTATCTTCAATTAATAATCTATCTCTGAAACTAGCAATATCTACCCATGCATTTAATTTTTTATGATTAAAGTTAATATCTTTATATCTATTATCTTGAATGACTCTTGCATCTTGAACTTTCTGATTGTATTCAGATAAATCGTACTTAAATTTACTAATAGAATCTTTTAAACCATCTCTATCAATTCTCTTTACATTTAAAAATAGATCAAATCTATCATATAGAGGTGTATTAAATTTATCTTTATATCTCTTTATAACATGATCACTACATTCACATTTACTGTCATCTTCATATAGCTCACCGCATGCACAGGGATTGGAAGCAGCTATAGTTATAAATCTTGAATTAAAACTTATGAAATCACCATTAATATATCTTTCTATATAACCATCTTCCATAATCTTACTTAGCTGATTTAATACTTCAGATCTAAATAGAGCTACTTCATCTAAAAATAGTATTCCATTATTTGCTAGTAATAATTCTCCTAATGGATATTTATAGGCACTGCCAATCATTGCTGCCTTAGTTATTGAATGATGTGGTTCTCTAAATATACCTCGTCTTATATCTACATCTTCATAATTTAAACCAATGCTTGAATGTTCAAGAGCAATATTATACTTTTCTATTTCATTCATTTTTGGCAATAAATATTTTGAAGCTCTTGCTAAAGTAGTCTTGCCAGATCCTGCTGAACCCAACATTAATAAATTATGCCCACCAGCTACAGCAATTTGACAAGCTCTCCATGCTGCTTCTTGCAAATCAATAGGTATATTAAATTCATCAGGGATTTCTATATTAGTATCTTCTGTAATATCTAATTCAATAGAGTCACTAAATAAATTATTAAATTGATAACTTTTAATATCAGATAATGAATTAAAGAAACTTAGGCCATTAAAATATTGCTCTAGTATTAATTTAGCATCTTCTGGTACTAAAATATAATCACATTCAGCATCTAAGAAAGGATGAGTTAATGATAATGCTTGAGGAACTGACTCAATACTTCCATCTAGTGACAATTCTCCCCATGCAGCAAATCTATAAGACTGTGGTAGTTGCTTACTTGCTTGTAATATACCTAATGCTATAGCTAAATCAAATGAAGAACCTTTCTTACTCCTCCATGCTGGACTTAGATTTATTGTTATTCTTCTATCTGGCCAGACATATCCACTATTCTTAATAGCAAATTTAACTCTCTCTCTAGATTCTTTAATCGCAGAGTCACCTAATCCAACTATATTATAAAATGGCAATCCATTATTTAAACTTACTTGTACTTCTACAAGTGATATTTCATTTAAATTTATTGAACTACTATATACAGTGCTAGTACTCATCTCCCACCTCCATAGAAAAATTTTATCTTATGTTTCTAGGGTGGCTTTGGCCATAATTGCAACAAATTATAACAATGACTATGCTTGACAGAAATTGAAAGATATTTAAGCTATAATGAAGAATAGCTTTTATGATAAAGAAATTAAGATTTAAGTATTTATCATTTAATTTGGAGGGAAAAATGAATTTAGGAATTGTTGGATTACCAAATGTTGGTAAAAGTACATTATTCAACGCTATTACTCAGGCAGGTGCATTAAGTGCAAACTATCCTTTTGCTACTATTGATCCTAACGTAGGCATGGTTAATGTACCAGATGAAAGATTACCTATACTATCTAAAATTTCAGGAAGTAAAAAACTTGTTCCTGCAACTGTAGAATTTGTTGATATTGCAGGATTAGTAGCAGGTGCTAGTCGTGGTGAAGGATTAGGAAATAAGTTCTTAGCAAACATTAGAGAAACTGATGCTATTTTGCATGTTGTTAGATGCTTTGAAAATGATGAGATAATTAATGTTAATGCTTCTACTGATGCAGCTCGTGATATGGATATTATTAATACTGAACTTATTCTTGCTGACTTAGAATGGATTGGTAAGCATAACGAAAAACTTAGAAAACAAGCTAAGGCTGATAAAGATAAACGTGCTGAACTAGAGTTTTGTGAAAGATTAGAAACACATCTTGAAGAAGAAAGACCAGCAAGAACTTTCGATATTGAAGAAGATGAATTAGAATTTGCTAAGCAGTTATCTCTACTAACATCTAAGCCTATTTTATATGTTGCTAATGTTGCTGAAGACGAGATATTAGATACATCTAACAATCCAAATGTTGCAGCAGTTGCCGAAAGAGCAGCATCTGAAAATGCACAATATCTAACAATTAGCGCTCAAATTGAAGAAGAGATTTCATCATTCGAAGAAGAAGATAAATTAGCCTTCTTAGAAGAACTTGGTCTTGAAGAATCAGGTTTAGATAGAATTGTTAAAGCTTCTTATAGTCTCTTAGGTCTAATTTCATTCTTAACTACAGGCGAAGTTGAAACTAGAGCTTGGACCATTACAAAAGGAACTAAGGCTCCTCAAGCTGCAAGTAAAATCCACAGTGATATTGAACGTGGTTTTATTCGTGCTGAAGTTGTAAGTACCGAAGATTTAGTTAGAGAAGGTTCTATGGCTAAGTGTAAAGAAAAAGGTTTAGTTAGATCCGAAGGAAAAGAATATATCGTTAAAGATGGAGATGTAATTTTATTCAGATTTAATGTATAGATTTATAAGAAAATTGAGTATTTGCTTAAATGAGCTTGAAAAAGCTCATTTTTTATATTTCCAACGAATTATTATTCAACGAGTAATACATAAATATGACATATCCTTTATAAACATTGTGTAAATGCAATAATAATTATAACAATTGACTAATTTTTCAAATCTTATTTCTTGCTAAGGTTTTATTATAAACAATAAGTATAGGAGGCAACATGAGTAGATTAGAAGGTAAAGTAGCAGTAGTAACCGGTGGTGCACAAGGTTTAGGTGAAGCAATTGTTAAAGAACTTTTAGCACAAGGTGCAAAAGTAGCATTTGGTGATGTCCAAGAAGACAAAGGTCAAAAACTAGCTGATAGTTAGGCGAAAATGTTAAATTCATTAAATTAGATGTTTCAGATGCAGATAACTGGCAATCATTCATTAATGAAACAGTCGAAGCTTTTGGAGATGTGGATATTTTAGTAAATAATGCTGCAATCGTTGGATATGTAAGCATTGATGAGATGGAAGATGATTTCTATCGCAATATGGTAAATGTCAATCAAGTAGGTACATTCTTAGGAATTAAATACATTGTCCCAACAATGAAGAATGTAGAAAATGGTCGAATTATTAATATTTCTTCTGTAGAAGGAATTAGAGCTCTACCTGGTGGTGCAGCTTATGAATCAACAAAATTTGCTGTACGTGGTATGACTAAGGCAGCAGCAATTGACTTAGCAAAACATGGCATTTTAGTTAACTCAGTCCATCCAGGACCAATATTAACTCTAATGCTGCAAAAATCAATTGACGAGAAATATGACGATGAGTCAGAGTTCTATGCAGGGGTTCCTCTAGGACGTGGCGG
>CAZVJQ010000028.1:0-21813 GCA_964627125.1 uncultured Fastidiosipila sp.
ACAGTAGTCTCTTCAGTTTCTTCAACAGTTGTTTCTTCGGTAGTTTCCTCTACGGTCGTCTCTTCAGTTGTTGTTTCTTCGACTGTAGTACTTTCCTCTGAATCATCAACTTGCTCTGAGCTTGTAGTGCTTGAGCCATCGCTTGTGTCGGTATCTGTATTGTTGTTACATGCAGCTAAGAAACTGATTCCTAGTGCCACTGATAGTCCAATACTTAGTATACGTTTTCTCATGTCTCTTTCCTCCATTTTCGTGGATTTATACATATCTTCCTTTTATCTAGAGTATAGAACTATGAAAAATTAGTATTGTAAAACTTCAGTTAGGAATAGCTTGTTTTATTAGCATTGTATGAATATTCATAATTAAAATAATTAATTGTAAGTTAGCTTTGGCCAAAGCAAAGAAATACTCACTAGGGAATTAACCCTAATGAGTATAAAAATTACTTGTAAGTTTGTAGATGCTTAAGAATTACTGAGGAGTGTCATAAGCAAATTGTGACTGGTAGTAACTATCTAACTGATACTCATGTTGAGTTAAGTTTGAGAACATTATACCTTCTGCTACTGGACCAATGTTTATATTATGTCTAGTAACTGACCAAGTTGATACGTCAAATTCCTCTAAGTATGGTTCTACATCAATGAATAAACCACTTATATAACCAACATCTTCACCAATAGAAACTAATAAGTCTCTAACATCAATTGTTCTACTAATTGTCTCACCAGGTAGCAATGGCAATGCCAAACTTTCATCTTCAGCTCTACTGAAATTGAAGATGAAGTCTGAATAACGGCTAGGCATGACAATGTCTGGTGCATCTAGACTAAGTGAAAATTCTGCAATTGGCCACTCACTATTATTAACTACTGTAGCTGTAATGCTATCGCCTTCGCCTGTTATAGTAATATCTAATTCATCCTCAGTAATCCAGACTTGATCGAGATTTTGCATTGAGTGCTCTTCATATTCTACGACCATTGTACCTTCTTGCTCATTGAAGTTATGCATAATTTCTTGATAACCAAAATCTGTTGAGATTACTACATACATACCTGTAATCACAGGGTTAACAACACCGTCGGTACCTGCATCTTCTGGAGCTGTAATTAATGTTGGTAAGTAATCACCTGGTGCAATTGTACTTTGGTATAGTGCTAAAGGAGTACTTTCAGCACCTTCCATTTCAATATCGAAGTAAGCATAAGTTAATGTATAGTCAGATGTGTTTCTAACTACTGCTCCGCCTTCAAAATCTTCAATTGTGAAGTCATCTACCGTTACTAAGGCTGCTTCTTCAGATTCTGCACCTGGTGCATATTCATTTCTAATTGTGTTTCGTTCAATAGCATCGAATTCTGGAAGTGCAATATTTCCATCTTCAGTCAACTCCCAGTCACCATTGGTACTTGTGTCTGTTTCTTCAGGTTCTTCAACTGTGGTTTCTTCAGTTTCTTCAACTGTGGTTTCTTCAGTTGTCTCTTCTACGGTAGTCGCCTCAGTTGTAGTTTCTTCAGTTTCTTCAGCTGTTGTCGTACTTGTACCTTCGTCTGTTACTTCTACCTCAGTTGTAGTAGAAGACCCATCGCTAGTGCTTGATTCTGTCACATTACCATCGCCACATGCTACTATGGTCAAAGCCAGAACAGTCGCCATCGCAATACTTAGTATTTTTCTCTTCATTAGTCTATCCTCCATTGGCTTTCGCCTAAAATGTAATTTCTCCTAATTAATTTGAAGTATATGCGAATTAGCAAATAGGCAATATTAAATTTCCTTTAAATACAAGGTTTATAGGGTGATATTTGACTTAGATAACTAGCTATTTAGCCGATTAGAGTCGTTAATTATATAAATTAATTATTTAGAAACATTTCACCAGGAAAACTTATCTCAAACTGTCAATGAAATCAAAAATAGTCTCAAAATAAAGGGCTGGGTCAGCGAACTGTGAGTCTGCATGCCCTGCGCCTTCTACAATGAAAATCTCCTTATCAGCATCTAAAGCTTCATGCAAATCATAAACCATTGGGTATGGTACGAAATCATCAGCAGTTCCATGGATGAATAGTGTTGGAGTAGTGGATTTAGTTACGTGCTCAACAACATCTGCTTCGGCACCCATTAGATTAATTCCAACTCTTGGCAGAGCCATCACCCCTGCCATATGCAAGAAGGGGAAAGAAGGCAACTCAAATCTCTGATAAAGTTCAGAAGAAAATACTCCCCAGACACTACTATAAGAACAGTCTGCTATTACTGCTATAACTTGCTCAGGAAAGTCAGATTTGCCAGATGCCATCAAACTAGTTGCAGCACCCATAGACGTACCATGAACGATTATTTCAGCATCTTGATTATCAGAAATGATTGAATTTAACCATATAATTAGGTCATCACTTTCTTTAATCCCCATGGTTATGTAATTGCCTTCACTTGGAACGATAGCTCTATGGTTATAAGTTAAAACATTGTATCCAGCCTCGTAATAGTTATACGCTGTCTTATGGGTATCCTCTTCATCTGCCTGATAACCATGGACCATTACAACCCATTGATTTGTGTTATTTTCTTGTATATGAGCATTACCATAAATAGTTAAATCATCTTCAGTCTGGATGGTTCTTTCTTCTCTTAAGTGTTCTGTTTCGACTAACCATTCATCTGCCAAATCTTCAGACATGCTTTTGTTTCTTTGAATTATTTGATCTAAGCTTAAGTCTATGTCTTCGACACCAGGAATTGATTCATCTGCTATTGGCTCACGATTTTCAGCACCTTGATTGGGGACAAGAGCATAATTAACGAAAAAATTTCCTATTAGAATTGTTGCTATAACTATTAATGCTAATAAGGCGATGAGAATATAGCTGAGGATTTTTAATCCTTTTTGTGGTTTCTTTTGTATAAGGTTGGTGTCGCTCATAAGATTTTCCTGACTTTTGAAATTTAATCTAAATTCTACACTATAAATAATTTGTATACATCTAGTTAAGTTGTTAGCTTTGTCCTTTTTGGCCAAAGCCGAGCTGTTACTATTAACTTAAACAAGTTTGAAAAGGAGATAATATGAAAATTTTTGTAATTGGAGCACATGGACAAGTAGCTAAACATTTAGCAGATATTGTAGCAGCGAGCGATGAATTAGAAGAAGTTGCTATGATCAGGAGAGAAGAGCAAGTGCTATTCTTCGAGGAGAGAGGTATAGAGCCACTTCTAATGGATTTAGCTGAAGTTAGAGAAGAAGAGTTAGCTGAAGCTATGAAGGGTGCAGATGCTGTAGTATTTAGTGCTGGTGCAGGTTCTAAAGGTACTACAGATGACACTTTCAAGATTGATCTAGATGGTGCTATTAAATCTATGACAGCTGCGGAGCAAGCAGGAATTAAGCGATATGTGATGGTATCTACTTTTAGAACTGGTAGAGATGAGATGCAAAAGAACAATATTCGCTCATATACAATTGCTAAAAATTATGCAGATGAGTGGCTAAAAAACAGAACTGAGTTAGATTGGACTATTTTACATCCAGGAATTCTTGCTAATGTAGATGGAGCCGGTCTTGTAAAACTAGGAATGGGTAATGAGATAAATGAAGTTCCTCGTCCAGATGTAGCTAGAGTAATTGCTGAAGTTCTAACAAGCGATAATACAATTCATAAGGAGTTTGAAATATTGAATGGTGAGACTCCAGTAGAAGAAGCAGTAGCAAGTATATAAAATAAAAGGCTAGAGTATTGAAACTCTAGCCTAAAATATATTCAATTTTTATAGAAAAATTATTTTCTGTCTACGTGAACATCTTCCACGGATTCATGTTCTACGACTTGCTTAGAACCTCTACCTAATAGGTAGTTGATTAATGCCCAAACAATTCCTACAACTACGATAGCGATCAATGCGCCAGGTTCAAATACTGCTCCTTGAGAAATACTCTCAAGAGTAAAATCTGGGAAAATTGAGTTAAATGGAGCTACTAACCAGTTTGTTAATACATAAACAATGTTTACAAAAGCATTGCCTGAGTTTGCACCAAATAACATGAATAGGATTCTGAAAATAAGTAAGCCTATAAATACCCAAAATACTACACCGATGACTCTTCTAATTACACTTCTGTCATCTTCTGCTTGAACTACTTCGCTTATAGAGTAATCACTCTTCATACTAAATACCTCTATTTCTATATTTTAGAAACAATAATGTTTGATGAGATTAGTTATGAGAAACCCCACCTCACATAACTATTTCCATAACGCTAGAATACTATAAATTTATTGAAAAATACAGAAGAATTTTTGTTTTTCTAAGATTTCTATCAATTTTTAATGATGCTTTAACATGTTTTAGACTTCTTAAACAACTATTACAAAATTCACATTCATTTGAGATAATAATTAAAATATTCTAAGGGGATTATTATGGCAAAAATAGCACTAGTCGCAAATTCAAATCCACTACATGCTAATAAGACAAATGAGATTGATACTCTTAAACTTTATCTAGAGAGCATGGATCACGAAGTTATTTTAAGTCCATTTATATTTTCTAATAGACCTATAGCAGCTTGGACTGCGAAGGATAAAGGGGATACTATGAATGGGTTCTTTACAGATCCTAGCATTGACTATATATGTGATGTTTCTGGTGGAGACTTAGCAAATGATGTTCTTCCTTACCTATATTATGAGATTATTGCTAATTCTAAAGCTCAGTTTGTAGGCTACAGCGACTTAACAACAGTTATTAATGCTATTTATTCGTTGACAGGCAAATCAAGTATTTTGTACCAAATTAGAAACTTGGAGAAAATTGATGCCAATTCTTTGTTTGATTTCTCGTATGATTTTATCCATGGAGATAAATTGGAAGGATTAGTTTTAGGTGGTAATATTCGCTGTTTATTGAAATTAGCAGGGACAAAATATTTTCCTGAATTAGAAGATAGAGTATTAGTTTTAGAGTCTTTTAGTGGAACACTTCCTAGGATTAAAACCTATTTTAATCAATTGGAGCAGATGGGTATATTTAAGAAGATATCTGGCTTATTACTTGGGACATTTACTGAGTTAGAAACACGTGGTGAAACAGAACAATTAATTGCGATGGCTAGGGAATTTGTAACGGATAGACCGGTAGTTATAACTAAGGATATAGGACATGGTGAAGAATCTAAGGCAATTGAAATTGGTGGAGAAATTGTAATTAATAAATAAACATGTATTTTCTTCTATAAAAATGCCTATGAGTTTAGTAAAATGGATATAAATGAGTTGTTGGTTTCGGCCAATGGAAAAGATTTGAGGATATGATGAATAGAAAACGTTTAGCAAGAATCGTAGCAATTACAATTGCAGCTATTATGCTGTTAGGTGCATTAGGTGGAGTTCTAGCTTTAATTTAATTAGGAGGGGTATATGCAAAACTACGAAGGTTTAGGGGAATTTTATTTAGGTAAGGTTGTCGACGAAGAAACTATGCAGACCGTTGACCAATACTATCTACTAGATTCTAAGGATTTAAATACACATGCTGTAATAGTGGGTATGACAGGGTCAGGTAAGACAGGTTTAGCTATTGGATTATTAGAAGAAGCAGTCATGGATAACATACCAGCTATTGTCATTGATCCTAAAGGGGACATGAGTAACTTACTATTAAGCTTCCCAGATTTTAAGGCGGAGGATTTTGCACCTTGGATAGATCCTGCAGAAGCTGCACAAGCTGGTCAATCACCTGAAGAGTTTGCAGCTAAGGTGGCTAACGATTGGAAGACTGGTTTAGAGTCATCAGACATTACTGCAGATAGAGTTAGAGAGTATAAGGAAAAATCTATTATTAATGTTTATACTCCAGGAAGTAGCGCTGGTAAGCAATTATCAATTTTAGATTTAGCAGATTTACCATCTGAAGCTGTCTTAAATGACAGTGAGAGTTTAAATGACTATGTCAGTTCTACAGTTTCAAGTTTATTATCTCTATTAAAAATAGATGCGGATCCATTAACCAGCAGAGAGCATATTTTACTAAGTAATGTTTTATTAAATAAATGGAATAACAGAGAGAATGTAAGTTTAGCTAGTTTAATTCAATCTATTCAACAACCTGGAATTGATACTATCGGTGTTTTACCATTAGAGAACTTCTTCCCACAGGCAGATAGAAATAAATTAGCAATGCAATTTAATAATTTATTAGCATCTCCTAGTTTTAATACATGGTTACAAGGTGAAGAGCTTAATATTCAAAATCTTCTATACACTAAAGATGCTAAGGCTAAGATTAGTGTTATTTCATTAAATCATTTAAGTGAAGAAGATAGAGTATTTATAGTTTCAATTATTTTAAATAAGATTGTTTCTTGGACTAGAGCACAAACAGGTACTTCTAGCTTGAGAGCTATGCTATACATGGATGAAATTTTTGGTTACTTCCCACCTGTCAGTAATCCACCAACTAAAAAACCACTTCTAACATTATTAAAACAAGCTAGAGCTTATGGTTTATCTGTTGTTTTAGCTACACAAAACCCAGTCGATTTAGACTATAAAGGTTTATCTAATATTGGTACTTGGTTTATCGGTAGACTACAAACTGAGCAAGATAAAAATAGATTATTAGATGGATTGAAATCTGCGGATAATGCGGATGCAGTTCTAAATGCAGGTCAAATTAATGATTTAATTTCTAATTTACCTAAGAGAACTTTCTTAGTTAATAATGTTCATGAGGATGGACCAGAATTATTCACTACAAGATGGGCTATGTCTTACTTAACAGGTCCTATGACTAGAAAACAAATTGAGCTAGTAAGTAAGGATCAGAAAGTTGTAGAAGCTCCTGTAGAGAAAGAAATTGGTATGGGTAGTGTTGCAGGAACTAATGAAGCTGCAGTTGCTCCTGCTCAAGCTGTAAACCCATGGGAATCAACTGGTGTTGTCAGCAGTGTAGGACAAGAGGAAGAAACAGCTCCTGTACAAAATACAAGTATTGGAACTCTTCCAGATATACCATCTAACATTGATCAATACTATATGCCAAGCAATAGAGCTAGTGGCAATTTAGCCTACTTACCTTCACTCTATGCAATTGTAGATACTTTATTTGAAGATAAGAAACACAATATTGCATCAAGAGTTTCCACGATTTGGAATACACCTATTAATGAAGGAATAATTGCAGTTGATTGGGCTAATACTAGTGGCGCTAAGCCTGAAGCAGATGAGTTAACTACTGAATCTGAGGCAATGAGATTCTTGAATGTTCCTCAAAGTACAAACAGGAAGGGTAATTACACTCAGTGGCAGAAAGATTTAGTAGATTACCTTTACAAGGAACAAGAATTAGTCTTAATGGAAAATACTGTTAATGGTATGGTTTCCAACATAGATGAAGAGAGACAAGAATTTATCTTAAGAGTTGAACAAGCTTTAAGAGAAACTAGAGATCAAGATATTGCAGATTTAAAAGATGATTATAAAAACAAGATTGCTAGAGCTCAGGAGAAGGTCCGTAAGGCTGAAGCTAGAGTTGAAAGAGAAGCTGGTCAAGCTAAACAAGCTAAGATGAATACTTTTATTGACCTAGGTTCTACAATTCTGGACAGCTTCTTAGGTAGAAAGAAATTTGGTAAGTCTACTGTAAGTAAGGCAGCTAGATCTGCAAGATCTGCTGGTCGTGCAACACAACAAGGAACAGATGTTGAAAGAGCACAGGCAGATTTAGATACATACCAAGAAGACTTAAATAGACTTGAAGCTGAATTAGAAAGAGACTTAAATGCTCTATCTGATAGCTATGCTACAGCAGGTAAGAACATAAGTGATTTCACTGTTACTCCACTTAAGAAGAATATTAATGTGAGAGCTTTTGCTCTATTATGGCTACCATTTGAAGAGGGTGCAGACGGCAGTTTATCTGCTCTATACGATATAGAAAAGTAATTGATGTTAGAGAAATTAGATAATAAAAACTTGCTACTAGCCAGTGCTTCGCCTAGGCGTAAGCAGATACTAGAATTATTAAATTTGAAATTTTCAGTTTTAATACCTGAGAATTCAGATAGCAAGGAAACTCTTTTACAAGCTAAATTAGAGCTCAATGAGAGTGAAGATTTTAAAACTTATATGAAAAGATATGTGCTTTCGCTCGCTGAAGCGAAGGCACAATCTGCTCTTGAGAGTATTAATTTAAGTAAAGAAGATATCTTAATTACTGCAGATACGATTGTTGTTTGCGACGAGAAAATTTACCCTAAGCCTAAAGATAATGAGCATGCTAAATCTATGCTTAAAGAATTATCAGGGAAAACTCATGAGGTTTTGACTGCAGTTACGCTTTCTAGTTTAGATAAGAGCATTTCATTTATTGAGATGACTGAAGTTGAATTTTACCCATTAGATGAAACACAAGAAGAATTGATAGATACTTATGTTGAAGCAGGTATGTCTAATGGTAAAGCAGCCGCTTACGGCATACAAGACTTTGGCCTAAGTTTTATAAAGAAAATTAACGGTGATTACTATAATGTTATGGGATTACCAGCAGCTAGATTATTATGTGAGATGTTAGAATTCTAGATATATAGTTTACTAAGTTCAATCGCTATAAGTGTTATACTTTTGAAATTGAAAATAAGGGAAGAGAAGTGGAAAAATGAAAAAGATAGTATCAAGTTTTTTAGCAGTAGCAATGGTTTTTGTTTTAGTTGCATGTGCTAGTCCAGATGTAACAATTACAATTCCAGTAGAAATAACATCACAAGAGGATGTATTTTCAGTAGAAGATTTTGCAGAGAATGAAGATATCAAGAGCTACAATGAAAATGCAGATGGCTCGGTAGATATAACAATGTCAAAAGAAGCTCATGATGAACTTCTAGTAGAACTAAGAGCAAACATACAAGATAGTGCAGATGGTATTTTGGAACAAGAGGTAGGATTTACTGATATAACTTTTAATGATGATATAAGTGAATTTAACTTTGAAATTCCAGCAGATACATATACAGAACAACATGATTTTTATGCATACTTATTCTTACCTGTAGGATATATTTACCAGGTATTTGCAGGTGTAGATTCTGACAATATAGAAGTAGTGGTAAATTACAAAGATGGTAGTGAAGTAATAGAAACATTTACTTATAGTGAGCTTGCTGAAGCTGAGGCAAATGCTGCACCTTAGTAGTAACTAACTAAAAATTAAAGCCAGATACGAGAACAAGATTAGCTCAAATATCTGGCTTTTTTATTTAATCTATCTTAGCCATTTCAATTCTATTCATCAAATCTATCAATTCACCTAGTTCATATTTTTCTTGCCAATTTCGTTTATGGAAATGAAGAAGGACTATAGCAGTAACTTTAAATATTATTAATGCTATTAGCCATGGTGTTCTAACAACAGATGTCCACATTAGAGTAAGTATGGCAGACATAATCAGAGTATAGAAGATTATATTAAGTCTCTTCATATCTACTTCACTTGGAAATGGCCTCTCTGTGAAAATCAGTAAGGAGAAGAAAAATCCAAAGGACCCCACTAAAGTTGCATAGGACAAAATATTTGCAGTTACATAGAACTGATTTGCATAAGGAGCGATTCTCCCTGAAGCACCAAAGTAAATGTATATTGTAGAAAGGGAAAATGGCCCAATAAATAGCATATAAAGTAGACCTGTGAACAGTAGACCTAATAAAATATATCCGACTCTTTTGGAAGTTTTATCCATAGCTAGCTCCTTTATAAGCAATCTGTTATCGAGTTCATTTTCTTAAGTTTAGCATTTTTATATTAATTTTGATTTAACTATGCCCACTACGCCGTTAAATGAAAAGAAGCAGACCCAATTGGATCTGCCTCTTCAAACTTAAAATATCTAATTCTTATTCTTCGTCTGGAACAAACTCTAATATATCACCTGGTTGGCAGTCTAGGGCATTACAAATTGCCTCAAGAGTAGTGAAACGAATTGCCTTAGCCTTACCAGTTTTTAGGTTCGACAAATTACTCTGGGTAATTCCCACTAGTTCACTTAATTCTTTAAGCTGCATTTTTCTTCTTGCAAGCATCACATCTAAATTTACAATAATAGCCATAATTACACCGTCAAATCATTTTCTTCTCTGTACTTAACTGCCTCAATAAACAACTCTTCTGCGAAGTAGAAGAAGAGTGCTATCATTAAGAAAACCACAGCTACTCCAAGTACATAGATTCCTGTAGGACCTGTTCCCCCCGTCGTTCCAAAAGTTAAAATAGCGAAGAAGGCGAATGTTAGTAGAGAAGTTATAGTGAACAGTATTGCTCCAATTTTAATAAATTTAATATTCTCTCTAACAAATATGTTCTTAAATATACTCTGTATCACTACATATATACCAATTACTAAAGTAGCTAAGACAGAAGTTAATCCAACATACATTAGTCCTAGAACAATATTTGTGTACCTAGTATAGTCAGGATCACCCACTGTTACATCATTCCACATCATTGTTAGTATTGGATAAAGCCCTACACCAAATAATAATACTACTACGAGTCCAATAACAAGAAAAATTTTACCTAACTTTCGCATATCTACCTCCAGTTATTTCCATAAATTGATTATAAATCAGAGTTTATTGCAAGTCAAGCAAAAAATATCGAAAAACAATAAATTCACAACTCTTTAACTTAGAGTAAATTTTGATATTAACCTTAATATTAAAGCATATTATTGATATAATGTATTTTAATATGGTCCAAGAGACAGGCATATGAAAAATAGTAAAAGGATGGAAAGAAATGATAAGTTTTAAATTCGATGATCTATTAGGCGTAAATGTAAGATTAGTCACTACAGCAGTAGAAAATGACTTAGTTAATATCGCCAAGAAAAATTCAGGATTCGCTGCAAAAGCATCTGAAGTTTTCTACATTCCAAGTGCAAATGAAGCAGCTAGCTTATTAGTTGGTTTAGGTGAAGCAGAGAAAGTAAATGCAGAAACATTACGTGAAGCAGCATTTAAAGCAGCTCAAACTTTAAAATCTAATAAAGTTACAAGCGCAAATGTAGAAGTAGCAGACTTAGAATTAGATAATAAATTAGTATTACAAGCTGTAGCTGAAGGTTTCTTACACTCAGACTACAAGTTCTCAAGAAAAACAGGCGAAGATGCTAATAAGAAAGAAGAGTTAGCAATTAGCTTAAATGGTTTCAGCGTAGATGGGTTAGATGTTCAAGCATCAGTTGAAGAAATTCAAAACCTAGTAGAAGGTATTTTCTTTGCACGTGATTTAGCAAACATTACATCAAATGAGATGCATCCAGAAACATTAGCAAATGAAGCTAAAGAAAAATTAGAGCCACTAGGTGTTAAAGTAACAATCTTTGATGAGCAAGAAATGCAAGACATGGGAATGGAAGCAGCTTATGCAGTTGGTAAAGGTTCAGACTTCCCACCAAGATTTGTTGTTATGGAATACAACGGTGATGACTCAACAAATGATAGATTAGCTCTAGTTGGTAAAGCTATTTGTTATGACAGTGGTGGTTATAGCTTAAAACCATCAAACAGCATGAAAGCAATGCACGATGATATGGGTGGTGCAGCAACAGTAATTGGTGCTATCTTTGCTTTGGCCAAGAACAATGTTAAAACAAATGTTATTGGTACATTCGCAGCTACAGAAAACTTAGTATCAGGTAAGAGTTACCGTGTAGGTGACATTATCGGATCACTATCAGGTAAGACAATTGAGATTGAAAACACAGACGCAGAAGGTCGTGTTACATTAGCAGACTCAGTTCACTACGCATCTAAGCAAGAAAATGTTACTGGTTTAATCGACATCGCAACACTAACAGGTGCAGCTTTATCAGCATTAGCACGTGAATATACAGCTGTTATTACAAATAACGACGAGTTATTCCAAGCTGTTAAGGAAGCTGGTGAGCGTTCAGGCGAGAAGGTATGGGAATTACCAAACGATGAAGTATTCAAGAAGATGAACCATTCAAAAGTTGCTGACTTAACTAACTCAGCAGGTGGTGGTGCAGGATCAGCTACAGCTGGTTTATTCGTAGGTGAATTCTTAGATAATCAAGAATTACCATGGGTACACTTAGATATCGCAGGTACAGCATGGTTAGACTCACCTGATGGTTACCTACCAACACGTGCAACAGGTGTTCACGTTAAAACATTCTACAACTTATTAAATAAATAATAGTTTAGAAAATATATAATTAATAATTTTCCTGGATCTGTAATGGGTCCAGGATTTTTGTTAGCTAAATAACCTACCATTCTTTCTACGTACTATGTTATTATAAAGACACAGCTGATGGATATTACTTATTCAGGAGGCAAATTATGGAAAGAATGCAGAAGTTACAAAATCTATCAATCCAAGTATTCTTGTGGATTTTAGTTTATCTAATATCTAGAATCTTTCTGCGTGATCATTATTTCTTCGACTGGATTAGCCATAACTGGCGTTTCTATTTCACCTTAATGACAATAGCAATTATCATTTATCTAATTCATAGAAACGTTGGTTGGGTTATGAGCCTAGCTAATATTGCTGGTGTCCTAATTGGGCAATTCCTAGGAAATTACCTTCATGCAAATTCAATTGAACAAATTACTTCTGATATGGAAGAACAGAGTAGATATCTTCTATCAAGTCATCAACATGTATTCATCTGGATTAGTGTCATTGTTACTGCTGTTATAATTGCAATTATAGTAGAAACAATAAGATCTGTTATAAGACATAAACGAGAAATAGAATATGTGAATCCTAAAAGTTTGGAACAAGCTGTTGTTGATAAAACAATCTTAGAAAAATATAATACTAATGAGCTTAAATAATTAGTAGTTCAACTTAAGCATTTCTATCTGGACTCCAACAAGCGGCATCAATAACCGAAACCAACCTTACCCACGTCTGCACATTATCACGCAAACCTACTTATGCGAGTTGAACTTCCTATATTCACTAGGAGTCTGATTACGTAGTTTCTTAAAGGTACGTCTGAAGTAAGCTGGGTCTTGGTAACCGACCTCATAAGCAATATCATTAACACTCATTTTTGTATTGCTCAATAGACTCTCAGCTTCTTGCATTCTCTTGTGAGCTAAATATCCACTAAATGACATCCCTGTCTCTTTTTGTAATTGCTCAGATGTATAAGGTTTGCTGAGTCCAACAGTAGAACTAACCATTTCTAAATCAATTGCTTCCTTGAAATTCTCATCAATGTATTTAGCAATAGTTTCACCAACACTAAGCTCTTTAGGTTCCTTATCAACAATATCTTCAATAATATTGTTTGTTACTTTCTTTGCTTGTGAGAATAGGTCTGCATAGTTATTGAAGTTAGAGAGCAGGATTTGGTATGGATCTTCATCCTTTAGCCATTGCATATTAATTGAAGAACCATAGTTCTCATTTCGGGCAAAAACAGTCTGGTAAAGGCTGTGGGCTTCTTCAATTGTTATATCCTTAGCATATTCATCCAGTTCAGAAAAGATGGTTTCAAGCTCATCACTTGCACTCTTAAAAGATATAGATTTATTCTTAAAATTTTCTAGTATTGCTTGTAATTCATCTAGTTTATGTGAATAGTTACTTCTACTTTCGTTATTAAATCCATCACTACTAATTGAAGGGAAGAGAGGGTCATTATTTAAAATGAAGAAGTCCCAGGATCTAATATATGCAGAAAGAATAGCATCTTGAAAATTAATTGCACTGTCATCAATTTGAGCAAGAGCAACACCTTTAAGATTTTCTCTACCGTAAATAATTATATCGTTGAGTTTGTTCTCATTAACCAGATATAGCCATGTTTTAGATGTTAATCTAGTTTTTAGATTATCTGTTGAATTCTCAAGTTCTTCTATCGTAGCACCATTGGAAATTAAGATGCTCTTATTGCCACTATCTCGAATATATTCAGATAAAACTTCTTGCTCACCATTCCTGACCCATTGTAGAAATTTATTATCCATATTTCCAAATTCTAATTCATTTTTGCATTCTCTTACTGCGGATAAAAGTTCATTTTCGTCTATAGGCTTAAGGACATAAGCGTGAACACCAAGACTAATTGCTTCCTTAGCATAGTTAAAATCTGCATATCCTGATATTACTATTACTTTTGTATTTGGTGAACGAGATTTAAGTTCCTTAACTAACTCCAATCCGGACATTCCAATCATGTGTATGTCAGTTATAAGTAAATCTAGTTCAGTTCTTTCTAATTCTTCTAAAATACTATTGGCGTTATTAGCCGTTGCTACGAGGTCGAAACCTTCAGCAGCCCAATCAAAATTTTGGCTCAAATCTTCTAAACTTAAGTTCTCATCGTCACAGATCATTAATTTGAACATATATTTTCCTAATTCTAATTTCTATTCCTATCGGAAATCCTCTTTTAAGTAATTCTTCCTTATTCTTAATCTTATTAAACTACCTGGATATTCTTCACTGAGCTTGAGCTCTATACACGAATCATTTTCTTTAATAGGAGGTAAGAAAATTCCACAATTTTCACCATGCATTAGCTTCATGCGCTGGTCAACGTTCTTCATACCAACGTTAGGTGAATTTGGATTATCAAGTATTTCTTGAACTTTGTCTGTGTCCAATCCCACGCCATTGTCCCAAATATCTATGTGTACATTTTCTTCAGCAGATGTGTATATATTCAGGTGAACTGTGAAGTCAGATTTGTTTATATCTACACCATTATCGCTCAATTCTTGCATCTTTGTTAACAGACCATGGTTGATTGAATTTTCAACTATTGGCTGTAGGCTTAACTTTGGCAACATAACAAATCTTATATCAAGAGGGCAGTTAATCTCTAAATTTATAATATTGTTAAAGCGGGCATTTTCTATATCAACGTATGACTGTAAAATCTCTAATTCTTTACCTATAGTCACTTGGTCTTCTGCTTGAATTGAATATCGTAATACTCTAGATAAATCTACAGCAACCTTTGCAATCTCAGTTTCACCATTAAGACGTGCTTGAGAGCGAATAACTTCAAGTGAGTTATAAAGGAAATGGTGGTTAATCTGAGTTTTAAGCATGGACAGCTCTGTTTCTTGCTGCAGCAATTTAACATCATAATGTCCCTTGGTTTCTTCCATTAATCTATCAATAAGGATATTATTTTCTTTCAGCATAAGATTATATTCTTTAGCTATTGTCTGCATGTCAGCATTACCAGCGACTGGTATATAGGCGAGGCTCGAGTCGTCTTCGTAGTAAAAATCATCACCTCTAATAGATCTTAAAGAATTTAAGATATGCTCTATAGGACTAGCAATATCTCTGTATAACCAATACATAAATAGAATAAGTAAAATAATTAAAACTACTATCGTTATTAAGATGCTTTGAGTTTCAGCTCTGAATTCGAATAGTTCATTAGCATTACTTCTAATAGTGACTAAATCCATTGATAAATTATCTATAGGATTTTTAACAACGAAGATATCGTCAATTTTCACACTGGCTAAGCCTTCACTTTCATAGAAACTTTCATCCAGTTCTTCTCTTTGGAAATCTGGTGGTAAGCTACCAGCATAAATGATTGAGTTTTCTGTATCTACAAGAGCCCTATAGATATTCTCATCAGTTGGTCCACTACTTGCATTGGGGCTGAGAAGAGCATCTAAATCTATCTGTAAGTAAATGTTTCCAATACTAATTTCACTATCTGCAAAGTTTCTAATAATACTACTACCCATAACTAAGTCTTTAGGGACATCAGATCTAGAGCTTGAAGAGGGAGCGTCAGTATACCCAAGGATTTGAGGCATGCGAATATTACTATCAAGTCTAAGTTCTCTGTCTAATTGAATACCAGGAAAACCATCATCAGTACCTAAACGCCCATAATAGGTAAGACTCAAATCGCTGTAATTAGACTCTATATAAATATCTCTAATACTATTATTCATTATAGAAACATGCTGGAAGAACTTGATTAACTCACTTGCGAGAATTCTTCGACGTGCTTCAATTTCACCTTCAATAATAAAATCATGAACGGTAGGGTTAACCGCTAATGAATAAAGAGTCCTATTTAACTCACTGAATTGTGATTCAATTAATTCCTTTTGTTCGTTAGATACAGATACTAACTGATTAGTAGTTTGTTTATTTAAAGAACTTAAATAAGTTGCACTCATCCAAATGAACAAACCGACTATAGCACTTACTACTACTAAAGATAAAGTAAGTAACTGCATTCTGAAACTTTGTCTAAACTTAGCCAATGACTTGCCTTTCAATTTTTACATTATAAATAGATTAAGTTAAGTGCTGCCCTGGAGAAGCAGCACTTAACATTGAGGAGGATTTTTACAATAAAAAGATTATTCACCTTTTAATACTTCAAAATAATTATTTCTTAAATCATCTAGAGTAAATTCAGTACGATCTACACCGACACTAAAATTACCGACTTCATATAATAGAGAATTCTCAAAATTAATTTCATCTAATTTATTCTTAAGAGCATCCCAATCTATAATTCCTGATCCTGGTGCCCAATGTCTTTCATTTGTCTTGTCATAGTCTGCAATATGAATACAAATCATTCTGTGACCTAATTCATCTAATAAATCTAGATTATCTTCAGTCAATAAGTGATTGGTATCGAAGCAAAATCCTAAACGAAAATCTGATTCTAAAAGATATTTCATCTCAGCAATATCTCTACCTAAACAAGTTCTTGGTAGATTTTCAACTGCCCATGAAATTTCTGGATTTACTAGCTCAAGAGAAGAGGCTAGTTCTATTAAAGATTTTCTTGCTTGATTCAAACGGCCAACTCTCTCAGTTTCAGGAATTGGTTCGAATGAAGGGTGGAGGATGAAGCCTATCTCAGGAGCCTGAATAGAATTAATAGTCGTTGCAAGCTCAAGTATATGCTTAACATTCCATTGACGTTTGTCTTCATCTAGGACAGATATATCCCAATTATCGCCATATGGTATGTGATAGGTTTGAAATCTAAGCCCATGCTTATTCGCAAAACCAACCGCTGAAACGAAATCTTCATGTTTTTCAGCTAGGCTAATTTCAAATCTTTTTTCTTGTTGTGAAAATTCTATAAAACTTACGCCAGCTTCCTTGTAGGCAGCGGCTTGATTGTCATCGAATGGTTCAGTGAAGTACCCAGAGGAGAGACCTAACCTTTTAGGTTTTCTAGGCTTGCTTGAACCAGTATCAGAGTTTAATGAATCGCTTGTTTTTTCATCATTTTCGGTAAGAGTTAAATCAGCATTATCATTATTATTCATATTATTTTCCATTTCCCTTTACTGTTTATATTGTAATCTAAATACATATTTTTTTGATTAAGCTAAGATTAAAAATGCTTGCCCACTCTGGGGGGAGTAGGCAAGCGTAGGAGAGATATTCTTCAAATGTTATTTATTACTCAGCGTTCCATCTATCAACTGCTGCTTGATATTGTGCTAAAACTTCATTCATTTGAAGAGCTTCAAGTGAAGCTATGAAGTCGTCATATTCTGTTTCGATGTCACCTTGACCGGTAATCCATCTAACCTCTTGCTCTGTAATAGCATTTTCTACTTGAGGTCTTAATCTAGCCATAATGTCTAGTTCTTCTTGTGTATATCTTGCAGGAGGAATTACCTCTGATAAGTCTTGTGCATAATCTGCGTAGACGTCTGAGAATTGGTATTTCATCTCTGAAGATTTTGTTAATGGGTTTCCATCTTCATCAAATGTGTTGATGATGTTTTCAGCCATGTTTGAGCTGATGTATGATGGCATACGACGTGTTGTTGTGTCTCTTAACCATTCTTCTACGTTCCAGCCTTCAGGTGCGTCGACTTTTGCCCATACGCCATCTTCAGCCTTTTGTGTTTGATGTTCAAACATACCGTAAACTTCTTGGATTGATTGATCAGGAGTGTAGAGGTAGTCCATGTATCTCATTAATAATTCTGGGTTTTCTACGTCTTCTGAGAACACTGCACGGTTTGCGCCTAAACCTGAGTACTCATTTCTCCATAATTGTGTACCGTCAGGCCCTGCTAGAGGTGCGAATGGTACGTATTCGTATTGTCCGCCAGCTTCCATTGCTACACGGTCACCAACTTCATCAGCACCTGTCCAACCATTAACTACACCGTATACAGGAGTTTCTGATTGACCTTTAGCTGTGAATCTTGCTTGGTCATGTGTAAATGCTTCTTCGTCAATTAAACCTTCTGACCAAAGTTGGTTTGCGTATTGAATTGCTTCAATGTAACCATCTCTTTGGATTGAGTATTTAACTTCACCATCTTCAATACTTCTGTGTGTTCCTGGTCCGATTAAACCGAATGGTCCGAAGATTGTTGAGTCAAAGTTTTCTGCCCAACCTGAACCATACCAGAATGAGTATGGAATCTCATCTGCTTCGCCGTTACCGTTTGGATCACCATCTCTAAATGCTGTTAATACTTCTACAAACTCATCTGTAGTTGTAGGAATTTCTAAACCTAATTCATCTAACCAAGTTTTGTTGATTACTTGTGATGTACGAATATATCTACCGTCACCTGGCCATTGTGAATAGTAGTTTGGTGCTGGTACACCGTATAGGTTACCTTCTGTTGTACGTGATGCTTTTAATACCATTGGTTCTTGCTCGAAAATCCAAGCTAAGTTAGGCATAATGTTTGCGTCTGTTGCGTAGTCTGTAATTTCTAAGAATTGACCTGTTTCATCACCATATGATGCGATTTGGTCAGCGTTGATTAGGTCAACGAACATATCTGGTAAGTTACCTGATGCTAAAGTTGTTGAAACACGTTCTTCAGCTACTGATTGTAATACCCAGTCAAAATCCAAGTTTACGCCAGTATCTGCAACTCTCTCTTGGTATAGAGCCATATCGTTTGGTTCTCTAGTACCTAATGAGTAAGTGATCATAACGTTGTATGTTACTTCTTCATCTGTCAGTGGCAAATCTGGGTTTGTGTTTGGAACATTTTGTGCAGGATCAGCTGTTACTTCAAAATCACCTAAATCTACTGGATCTAGTGTTTCTTCCTCTTCACCAGCACCTTCGCCAGTATTGTCTTCACCTTCTACTGTTGTACTACCAGTATTTTCGTCTGAACTATCTGTTTCGCCTGCATTGTTACATGCTGATAGTGTTAGAGTTAATGCTAGAGCCAAGCTAGCTACATTAATAAGTTTCTTACTGAACTTTTTCATACTTTTCTCCTTTTTTCCTTTGCGACTCTATCTATTTTTTTCCTTACTTTGTACGATTCATTTTGCTTTGCTTTGGCCAAAGCAGAGCTCCACGAAAAGGCCAAGTTACTGTTTAATTATCCTTTGACTGAACCTATCATTATTCCCTTAACGAAGTATTTCTCAACGAATGGGAAGACGATAATAATTGGTAAACATGCGATGACGGCTACAACGTACTTGATTGACATTGCAATCTCGTTTAGACGAGCTATTGTGTTTCCGTCTGCGTCTCCGCTGGTTCTTAGTGATTCAGCTGCGATTTGTTGATTGATTAAGATATCTCTTATAACTAACTGGAATGGGTATAATTCTGTATCGAAGATGTAGATCATTGCTCCGGCAAAAGCATTCCAATATCCAACTCCATAGAAGAGAGCCATAATTACTATTAGGGTAGAGCTAAGTGGTACTGCAACCTTAGTGAAGTATTGCCAATGGTTGGCACCATCTATCTTGGCTGCATCCATCAATTCACCCGACGTATTCATTTGGAAATAAATTCTTGAGATAATCAAGTTCCATGAGCTAACTGCTCCAGGAAGAATTAATGCCCACCATGAATTTAATAGTCCTAAATCTTGCATTAGTAGGAATTCTGGAATCATTCCACCACTTACGTAAATTGTGATCATGATTACTACCATCATGAAGTTTCTGAGTTTAAAATCTTTTACTGATATTACGTAGGCTGTAGGAATTGTTCCTAATAAACTGATTAATGTACCGCCAGTAGTAATAATTACTGAGTTCATGAAACTTCTAGGTAAACGTGCGTCCCTTGCAATTCTTGCAAAACCTTCAGAGTTAAATCCGCTCGGCCAAAGAATTACTTCACCATTACTTACAGCGTATGGATCTGAAATAGCTGCGATGAATACTAAGTAAATAGGGTAAAAGATTAAAAATATTGTTATAGAAACTAAAACGAATACTACGAAGTTAAAGAACTTATCGCTTGAAACGAATTTATAAAATGGATTTTCGTTTCTATCTCCTTGTGGTAATGGTTGTAAGATAGCTAGATCTTCATTATCCAAGAGACTTTCTTTTCTATAAGCATTTCCTGTGCTGTTGTTTTCTTGTTTAGACATTTGAATTTTCTCCTATCTATACTCTTAAAAGAGTGAGTCTCCACTGGTTGTCTTAGCAATTGTGTTAGCTACAAGTAGTAGAATGATGTTTACAATTGTGTTTAAAAGACCGATTGCTGCTGAGTATTCATATTGTTGACTTACAATACCCATTTGGTATGTATATGTTGAAATGATTTGGCTTACTGATAGATTTAGTGGGCTTTGGAGTAAGTAAGCTTTCTCCCAACCAACACTCATTAAGCCACCGACGCTTAAGATTAATGAGATGGATACTAGTGGTTTAAGAGCTGGCCACTCAATGTATCTAATTTGTTGCCATTTGCTTGCTCCATCGATTTTAGTTGCTTCATATAATTCTGGGTTGATTCCTGTTAGAGCACCGGTATAAATGATTGTTCCCCAACCGATACCTTTCCAAACTCCAGATAGTACGTAGACTGGTACGAACCATTCTGTGCTATTCATGAAGTCAATTGATTGACCACCGAAGGATTCAATGATTTGATTTAGAACACCTACTTGACCATTTAAGAGGATATCCATAATACCGATTACAACAACTGTTGAGATGAAGTTAGGTACATAGGATATTGTTTGATAAACTCTCTTAGTGTTTCTTCTAGTTAAGTGGTTGTATCCAATTGATAATAAAATTGGCAGTGGGAATGAAACTACTAAATTCCAGAATGAAATTCTTAATGTATTTCTAACTAGCATTCCTGCAGTAGGAAGAGTTAAGAAATCGTAGAAGTTTTTAAAACCGTTCATAGCTGTCCATGGTGATCTTGTAACACCAAGTGCTGGGACGAAGTCTTTAAACGCAACTAAGATTCCATACATTGGTCCATATTGGAAAATGATTACCCAGATTATATAAGGGAAAATCATGATATAAAGCTCAGGATGTGACTTTATATTCTCCCAAAGTGAAGCGAAGAAATTATTCTTCTGTCTCTCTTCTTTTACTAAAGTTTTTGTGCTCATATCTTTCCCTCCAAACAGTTAAATCATATTTCTGTATGAGAGAAAGGACTATGCAAAAAAATCAACTCAACTGTGGACAAAAATCAATTGTGTCAATTTTTAATCTTGTTTTAACAAATTTAACGATAAGTTAACAATAAAACATGCTGAACATGAAAAAACTCCTTAGAAATTTGGATTTCTAAGGAGATTCGTGTTTTAATTCTGAATTTTATTATACGTATCTGTAAATAGATATGAACATTGCTGCAGCTGCTAAAACAACAAATATATGCCAAACAACATGAGCGTGCGCTAGATTTTTCTTCTTACCGACTGAATAAATAACTGCTCCTACTGTATACAAAATTCCACCTACACCTAGCCAGACAGTTCCACCTACTCCAATTGCTTGGTATACAGGTACTATAGTTAATACAGCGAACCAACCCATAATTAT
>CAZVJQ010000029.1:0-8505 GCA_964627125.1 uncultured Fastidiosipila sp.
GGTATGGACTCAAGGAAGCCTAGACTGTCACGTTTAGGTGGTAGCGATTGGACTAAGCTTAAAAATAGAGCTAGAGTTTCTATTAAGCATCTTGCAACTAACTTAGTTGAACTTTATGCGAAGAGAAATAAGCTAAAGGGTTTCAAATTCTCACCTGACACTAATTGGGATATGGAATTTGCGGAGGATTTTGAGTTTGAAGAGACTCAAGACCAATTGACCGCCATGGGAGATATTAGAGAAGACATGGAGTCGGATAAGGTTATGGATAGGCTGCTCGTAGGAGATGTAGGTTTTGGTAAGACTGAAATCGCCTTTCGCGCTATGTTTAAAGCAGTAAACAATAACCTACAAGCTGCTATGCTTGCACCAACAACTGTTTTAGCACAACAACATTACGAGAACTTCCTACAAAGAGCAAAAAATTACCCTATTACTGTAGAAGTTTTAAGTAGATTTGTTAGTCCTCAAAAACAAAAAGATATCTTAAAGAGAGTAGCTAATGGCGAAGTGGATGTAGTCATTGGGACACATAGAATCTTGTCAAAAGATGTTAATTTCAAGCGACTAGGTGTATTAGTGGTAGATGAAGAGCAAAGATTTGGTGTTGATCACAAGGAATTATTGAAAGATAAATATCCAACTGTGGATGTCTTATCCTTAAGTGCTACTCCTATACCTAGAACTTTACACATGTCACTATCTGGAATTAGAGATATTTCTACACTTGAAGAAGCTCCTCAAGAGAGACGTGAGGTCCAAACTTATGTTATGGAGCATGACACGGGGATATTGGCGGAGGCTATTACTCGTGAAGTTGCTAGAGGTGGACAAGTATTTTATCTAGTAAATAATGTTTCTAAAATGGGCGAGATTGCATCTCGTATTGAAAGTATGATTCCTGGTGTCAAAACAGGTATTGGGCATGGTCAAATGCCTGAGGGGCAACTAGAAAATGTTATTAAAGATTTTATTGATGGAGATTTTGATGTATTAGTATGTACTACTATCATTGAATCTGGAATAGATATGCCTAATGTAAATACTCTTATTGTTACAGGGGCGGAGCGATTAGGCTTGGCTCAGCTTTATCAAATAAAGGGAAGAGTAGGACGTTCTAATAAACAAGCTTATGCTTATATTACTTACGAGAAGAATAAATCTCTAAATGAGGATGCTACCAAGCGTTTACAGACTATTAGAGATAACACAGCTCTAGGTTCAGGTATGAAGATTGCTATGAGAGACATGGAAGTTCGTGGTGCAGGTAACTTACTAGGCGGTGAGCAACATGGTCACATGGAAGCTATTGGTTATGAGCTATATGTTCAAATGCTTGAAGAAGAAGTTAAGCGAGTTATGGAAGAACAGGGCATGGAGAGCGAAGATGCTGGTGATATCTCTGAAGAGGCTGTGGTGAGAGTGAAGCTCACTGAAACCCAAATCGATATTAAACTTGATGCCTACTTACCTACTTCTCTTATTTCGTCTGAAGGCCAAAGGATGGATATTTATAAGCGTTTAAGAGATATTGATTCTAAAGAAGACTACGACGATATATTGGATGAATTAGAAGATAGATATGGTGAGATTCCGAAGGAAACTTATACACTAGCAGATATCTCTTATGTCCAAAATAGGGCAAGTCATTTTGGCTTAAGTAAAATCTATATTGATAAGAATAATTTACAGATGGATTTTGCTGAAGATATTAGACCTAATATGGAGATGCTAGCTGCATTATTGAATTTAGATAAGTATAAGAGATTAATTAGATTTAATGCTGTAGGTAGTGGAAGAATTACTTATGCTGGTGCTGCTAAGATAAAATCTCTAGTAGCAGACAAGCTAAGAGAGTTGTTCTCAGATCTAGATGAAGAGTTGAAATCTAAGGACTAGTAGTGGTCGTTTTCAATTTTCTGTAAACCGTAGCAAAAAAATTAATATTAAACTACTGGTAATTTGCTATCATTGAACAAAGTATGAGAAAGTTTAGGGGAATATGTCTTTAGATAAAAAAACAGCAAATAGAATTATAGGAATTGTCTTCATCTCATTGATGCTAGCATGGTTGGTTGGCCACTTAGATAGTCTGCCAAGTTTTCTGTCTGCAGTTTCTGGATTGTTTAGTCCACTTATAACAGGTGTATTTATTGCATTCATTGTAAATATGCCAATGCGTTGGATTGAGAATAAGTTCTTTTCTAAGAAGTGGAAACGCTTCGAAGGGCAAAGAGAAAAACTTGCTCGTCCAATCAGTTTACTATTATCTGTTTTAATCTTTATCATTGCTATTGGCTTAATTATTTTCATGGTTATGCCTGACATTATTAGAACTACAACCGCCTTCTTGCAAGAACTACCAACTACATTTAATAACCTAAGAGTATGGTTTGATGATTTAACTATTTATAATGAGAATCCTGAGATTAGCGCAATATTTAGTAACTTTTCAATCTCATTTAACGATTTACTACAAAGGCTAATCAACTGGATTAGTACTGCAATGGAAATAGTAGTTTCTTCAATAGTAGGATGGGTACAAGGTGCCGTTAGTGGCTTACTTAACTTCTTTATTGGATTAGTATTCTCAATTTATTTCCTACTATTTAAGGAACAATTACTAAGAGAATTTAAAGCGGTTGGATATTCAACTCTTACTGAAGGAGTAATGGATAGAATATTAAGTTTCGGTTCATTAACCAACTTAGTATTTTCTAAGTTCTTCTCAGGTACAGGTTTGGAAGCATTAATCCTCGGTACAATGACCTTCGTTAGTGTAATGATATTTGGTTTCCCATTCCCAACTACAATTAGTGTTATAACTGGTGTATCAACATTCATTCCTATTGTTGGTCCATTCATAAGTGCCATCATTGGATTTATTCTTATAGCCGTTGAACAAGGATTTATGAGAGGTGTATTCTACGTTATTCTAATTATTGTAATTGAGCAGATAGAATACAACTTAGTTTATCCAAGAGTTGTTGGAGCATCTGTTGGATTATCGTCATTTTGGACTTTTGCCGCAGTTACATTTGGTACTGTTTTCTTCGGAGTAAGCGGTACATTCTTCGCAGTTCCTGTGGCGACTTTGACCTATGTATTATTAGAAGCATGGTCTAAGGCTCGTTTAGAACAAAGAGATGTAAGCAATGCTAAAGTTACTAGCGTAAGAAGCCACCTTGCCTACGATGAAGAAGATAATGTATCTATGAGAAAGACCGCCCATAATGTTGTGCGACCAACTACCAGAGAGAGTCATGATTTGATCGATGGCCATAGAGTGACCCACGAAGAGTCTTATCACGTAGATGAGAGTGGAGAGCTTAAATCTAAAGAAGTTAAGACATCTACTACATTAGATATTGCGAAGCAAAATGTTCAAGAAAAAATAGATGAAGCTGAGAGAATTAAGCGTGAGTCTAGAAGGTTACAGAGTAGAAGAGTATATGAGGACGATTTTGAAGAGGTAGAGCCTGAACAATATCCAGATGAATTAGATTAAGGTTAATAATTATAAAATTAGATTTAAAGGCGTAGTATTTATAGGTACTACGTTTTTTATGTTAAAGAAATCTGAAATCTATAAATATTCCTATATCTACTCGTGAAGTAACTTTGAACATTACAATAATAAGCTTCATTTTATTGAAATAAGTTGAAAGAAATCGATAAAACAGTTAAAATAGTTCCGTACTAAACAATTAGTTTAGAAGAATAATTTTACAGACTCATGAGAGTCAATATAGGAGGAACAAATGGCAATAAAACTTGGTATTAATGGTTTTGGTCGTATCGGACGTTTAGTAGTTCGTGTTTTACACGAAAGAGGTTTATTAGGTAAGGAAGTAGACCTAGTAGCAGTAGCAGACTTCTCAACAGACGCTGATTACTTCGCATACCAAATGAGATATGACACAATGCACGGAAGATTTACTGGTGAGATCACAACAGAGAAGAGCTCAGACGATAAAGATACAAATGACGTATTAGTAATCGACGGTGACAAAATTCAAGTTATCCCAGCAGCAAGTACTCCAGCTGGCTTACCATGGGCAGACTTAGGTGTTGACTATGTATTAGAAGCTACAGGTGCATTTACAGCATACGATAAGGCTCACGGACACATCGAAGCTGGTGCTAAGAAAGTTATCTTAAGTGCTCCAGGTAAGGGTGACGTTAAGACAATCGTAATCGGTGTTAACGATGATGAATATGATTCAGCAGCACATGACGTTATTTCAAACGCTTCATGTACAACAAACTGTTTAGCACCAATGGTTCACGTACTATTAAAAGAAGGTTACGGAATCGAAGAAGGTTTAATGACAACAATTCACGCATACACAGCATCACAAGCAGTAGTTGACGGTGTAAGTCCTAAGAAACCTAGATTAGGTCGTGCAGCAGCACAAAACATCATCCCTACAACAACAGGTGCAGCTAAGGCAGTTGGTCAAGTTATTCCTGAAGTAGACGGTGTATTAACAGGTATGGCATTCCGTGTTCCAGTAGCAACAGGTTCAGTAGTAGACTTAACAGTACGTACTAAGAACGCTACATCAATTGAAGAAATTGACGCAGCATACAAGAATGCTTCAGAAACATACATGAATGGTGTTGTTAAATATACTAAAGACCCTATCGTATCAAGTGACATCGTAACAGACTCACACTCATTGATTTACGACTCAGAGGCTACTTTAGACAACAACCTACCAGGATCAACAAACTTCTTCAAGATTGTTGGTTGGTATGACAACGAGTGGGGCTTCTCAAACCGTGTGGTAGATTTAGTTCAACACGTATACGCAGAAGATAACAAATAATTTATCGGAAGCTTAAATCAATAAGTAAAACTAGAAACCTCGCCTCGGCGGGGTTTCTTTATGTCAGGAAACGTAGGCTGTATACGTATATAACAACTCACAATTGTGAAAAGTATAGCATTAAAAATTAAAATGCTTGATTTGCATAGTTAAATTGACTAAAATGTATATACAACTTAATTAGGAGGTACAGCTTATGAGACTTGAAATACTCGGAATAGATTTAAAGATTGGTTCTGAACTAGAAGAAAGGATTAAATCTAAGTTAGCTAAGTACGACAAGTATTTTGACGATAGCGCATTGTGTCAGGTTAAATGTAGTACTGATGGTCCTAATCTTAAGAGGGTAGAAATCACATTGAACGTTGATGGAAGATTCTACAGAGCTGAAAGATCTGAAGATGACGTATTTACTGCTCTTGATTCTGCATTAGAAGTATTTAATGGACAGATTCGTAAACACAAGACAATTATGTCAAACCATAGAAACTATGATGACATGCATAAATTTGCTCTTGAAGAATTAGTAGATGATGAAACCCAAGAACGTGAAGATACATTCAATGTAAGATATAAAGAATTTGACATTCACCCTATGACAGACGAAGAAGCTGCATTACAAATGGAACTATTAGGCCATAGCTTCTTTATTTACCTAGATGATGAAGATGGTAAGGTAAATGTAATTTACAAACGTAGAGGCGATTCATTTGGAGTAATCGAACCTATTTATTAATTAGAAAATTTTGACATTTCGTTTTTCCTTTTCCGGCAAAAGACTCAGGCGGCCCCTGGGTCTTTTGTTTTTGGGGGTTAAACAGAGTGGGTTGAATTCTGTGGAAAATATTTAGATTTTACATACTCAAATCATTTTTGCGTTATCATGTATAGAGTGAAATTAAGGAGATTTATTTGTGCTAAGAGATAGTGATTTTTCAGATTTTGACTTCGGTAATATGGACTTGCAGCAAGACTTGTTGGAGGGATTAAACCCTGAGCAAAAAGAGGCTGTTCTTCATAATGAAGGACCTTTATTAATATTGGCTGGTGCTGGTTCAGGTAAGACAAGAGTTATTACCCATAGGATAGCTTACTTAGTTCAAAATAGAGGAGTTTCTCCAAGAAGTATACTAGCAATTACTTTTACTAATAAGGCAGCTGCTGAGATGAAAACTCGTGTGGAATCATTAGTAGGGGATAATACTAGTAGAGGTATGTGGATTGGAACTTTCCACTCCATGATGGCTAGAGTTCTAAGACGTTTTGCTAATGTTATTGGATTTACAAATAACTTCGCTATTGCAGATACAGCTGACCAACAATCCTTAATTAAGGAATGTGTTAAAGATTTAAATTTGAACGATAAGACTTTTACCCCAAGAGATGTATTAGGAACAATTTCTAATGCTAAGAATGCTCTCTTAGGACCTGCTGAGTATAAGAAACACACTAATGGTGAATTCTGGCAAGATACTGTTGCAAAAATATATACACTCTACCAAGAGCGTTTGCAGGCAAATAACTTAATGGACTTCGATGACTTGCTCTACTACCCAGTAATCTTGTTTAGACAAAATCCAGATATCTTAAGACTCTACCAAGAGAGATTCAGATACATAATGGTTGACGAGTATCAAGATACTAATGGCGCTCAATATGAGATTGTAAAACTTCTATCTGCAAGACATAAGAATTTAGCTGTTGTTGGAGATGACGACCAATCTATCTACTCATTTAGAGGTGCTAATGTACAAAATATTTTAGACTTCGAGAAAGATTTTAAGAATTGTAAAGTTATAAAACTTGAGCAGAATTATAGATCTACTGGAAATATCTTAGATTCAGCTAACTATGTTATTAATAATAACTCTAGTCGTAAGGATAAGGCGCTTTGGACAAGTAAGGGTGAGGGAGATAAGGTAGTTAGATTCTTTGCTCAAAATGAAAGAAGTGAAGCTATATACATTGCTGAAGAGATTAATAGATTAGTTAGAACTGGTGAGAATACTTTCAACGATATTGCAATACTATATAGGATAAATGCTCTTTCTAGAAACTTGGAGTTTATGTTGAATCAAGCTGGTATAGATTTTAAAATCTATGGTGGTTTAAGATTCTTTGACCGTAGAGAAATTAAAGATACTATGTCTTATCTAAGGTTATTAACTAGTCCAAGAGACAACACTGCTTTTACCAGAGCTATACAGAGTCCAAGAAGAGGTGTAGGGGATACCACGCTAGCTAGAATGCAAGAGATAGGCGAGGCTGAGGGGATTTCTCTAATGGAAGTGTCTCTTAAAGTAGACCAGTACAGTGAGTTATCTAGAGCTAGTGCTAGGATTAAAGATTTTGTTAGATTAATTGCAACTATGCAAAGAACCTTGCTAAATGAAGATTGGACGCTTGCTCAATATATTGAGTATGTGCAAAATGAATCTGGATTAATGCAAGAGCTTGTTGACAATAAAGATAAGAATAGAGAAGACTCATTCACTCGAATTGAGAATATGAAGGAGCTCTTATCTGAAGCTGTTAACTTCCAAAATACACCAAATGATTTATTTGCCTGGGAATTCACCGATGAAGAATTATCTGTACTTGAAGAAGCTCCAGAAGAAGATGAACTCAATGTGCTAGCTAGAGAAGGTAGTGAAGAGGGTGAAGAAGAGTTAACAGAGAGCTTGTTAGAGATGTTAACAAGATTTTTAGAGCAATCCACTCTCTACTCAGACTTAGACCAAGATACAGGCGAAGAAGTTGAATCAGTTAAATTAATGACAATACATAGTGCTAAAGGTTTAGAGTATAAAACTGTATTTGTTGTTGGTATGGAAGAAGGAATTTTCCCAGGTTATAGGTCAATGGGGGATGCTTCTAGCTTAGAAGAAGAGAGAAGATTAGCCTATGTTGCAATTACTAGAGCTGAAGAAAAATTATTCTTGTCTGCATCTGACTCAAGACTTATCTTTGGTAGAACAGAGCAATACATGCCATCTAGATTCTTAGCTGAATTGCCTGAAGAGAATGTGAGAGATTTAGGACAATCTAATAATATTAGAAGACGTGCTTATTCAGATGCTCCATCTACTCAAGTAAATCCAGGATTTACGCCAACAAAAACAAGTACTGGTGCTATTCCTAAACCTGCAGGGTTGAAGAATAGTGCTACTCCAGTATTGAAACCTAAGATTCAAAAGGCTGGAAACTTAAGCGCTAGCAATATTAAAAAGGGTCAAACTGTTCGCCACGGTAAGCATGGTTTAGGTAAGGTTATTGCAATAGAACCAGTTGCAGGGGACGCAATTTTACTAATTGATTTTAAAACTGCTGGTGAGAAGAAGATGCTAGCAAACTCTGCTAACTTAGCTGCAGAGTAATTTACGAGGTACGATATGAGTGAAGAAATTAGAAATGAAAATAAGTTTTTTGCAATGGTAGATAGGACCAGATTTATCCAAAGATGGTCATTGATGAGAAATACACATAGTGAAAATGTTGCTGAACATAGTTACCAGACTGCGATATTTGCGCATGCTCTAGCCATTATAAGGAAAGAGCGCTTCCCGGAAAAAACTCAAGTGAATGCGAACCTCCTTGCTGTGAAAGCTCTATTCCATGACTCATCTGAAGTTATTACAGGAGACCTACCAACTCCTGTTAAATACCACGATGT
>CAZVJQ010000029.1:8605-18301 GCA_964627125.1 uncultured Fastidiosipila sp.
ATATGTTAATGCCAAGATACTTAAGGCAGCAGATAAGTTGTCAGCATATGTTAAATGCATAAGTGAAGTTAGCCAAGGTAATAGAGAGTTTAATGAAGCTAAAGAATCTACTGAGAAGAAATTATTAGAATATTCTGAAGATATGGAAGAATTGAAGATTTTCTTAGACGATTTCATTCCTGCATTTGAACTATCTTTAGACCAATTAAAATCTAAAGAATTATCTAGCTTCAACGAGGGAGCCTAGAACGTAAGTGTTAGCGTGGATTAAGGAAAACTATGGAAGTATAATTTTGAGCTTAGTTCTATTAAGCTTAATTATCTTCGGTTTTCTTAAATACCTAGAAGCTAATGAAGATAAGTATGTTTTAACTACATCACCATTTAATTTAAGACAAGAGGCAAATACTGCATCTGAACCATTAGGTGAGACTGTTGTTAATCAGATTTATAAGATTAATAGAAGAGTTCAAGGTGAAGCGACTGTTTATGGTTATCACTGGTATGAGATTGAAGATAGTTCTGGAAATAATGCCTTTTTAGTAGCGAGTAACTCAGAGCAATTCCTACTGAATGATGAAGAATATGCTAAATACTTAGCTATGGATTTGGAAATTATTCCATACACTAATCTAGATGATTTTCAAAATACTCTTGATCAATTTCCTGAGTCTTACCATAAAAGTTTAATTCTCTTGCACTTAATTCATCCAGATTGGGAGTTTGAAGCTCTCTACCATGAGGATAGTTGGGATGAGACATTAGCTGCTCAATTAGAGCCTGAGTATAGAAATTTAGTTCAGTATCAGGCAGGGCATGAATATCTAGAACAGTTCGCTTGGATGGTTAAAAATAACACTCCATATGATGGTAGTGATTGGCTACCTGCGAATGAAGAGGCAGTAGCATATTATCTTGACCCTAGAAACTTCCTTGATGCATCTAGTATTTTTCAATTCTTAAATTTAGAATATTTTGGTGATAAATCTTCAGAAGGTGTGGAGTCTATTTTTGCAGATAATGAGTCTATGCTTGAGTTTGCAGATATAGTGCATGCAGCAGCTCTAGAATTTGATTATCTGCCTGAGGCACTAGCTGCTAGAGTTAGACAAGAAGCAAGTTCAGATGGAGACATTTCTTTACTTGCTCAAGGATTGATAGAGCCTGATAATCCACCTATAATTTCTGACAGTCCAAGTCCTGGATTTTTAAGCATAGATGAGCAAATCGAGCAGTTAGAGATCTTAGAAACTACTGGTGATTTGTCAGAGGAGCAAGAAGAAGCACTCACTAGCTTAAGAGAAGGCGAAATAGTCTATCCAGAACCGGATGAGAAATACTTTAATTTCTTAAATATTGGTGCAAATCCCAATCAGGAAATAGTTTCTGGTACACTAGTTAATGGTGCCAAGTTTGCTAGGGGCGACAGTGAAGATGATAGAGAACTATTACTCCCTTGGACGAGCCCTGAGCTTGCTATTAGGGGTGGAGCCAAGTTTTTAGCGGATGAGTATCTTGGCTTTGGCCAAAGTACAATGTACTTGCAAAAGTTTGATTTAATTAGTGGAAATTACAATCATCAATATATGCAAAATGTTATGGCTGCATATTCTGAGAGCTTGTATCTTTCCCGTATTTTTAGAGAAAGTGGTAGTGAGTGGGAAGATTTAACTTTCATTATTCCAGTATTTGAGAATATGCCTGAGAGTAGCTCACCTTAGATTTTTAATTATGGAAGTAAGAGAATTACATGATGTAAAAAGAGATAGTACAGGGATGTACCCTTTACTTGATAAGATCAATGTTCCTGCAGTTTTGCTGAGAAGTATTTTGCCTAGCATTGCGATATATTTAATATCATTCTTTATGTCTTATATCTTGATAGGCTCATTAGATTTTCCACAAGAATTTCTAGCTATATTTACAACTATATTTTCCTTATTGGCAGTAATTGTCTATATATTACTACTAGAGCGAGAGACGCTTAAAGAGTTGAAGAGAGCTTACTTGACTCAATATGAGTCTGGAAGACGCCTTATGATTGCTATTGGAGTTAGTGTTATTGCAGCAGTCATGTTTGTATATTATGTGCATATTTCTTGGGAAATATTAAACTTAGTTTTTACGCAAATTGTGCTAGCTTTTGCATTAATATTTGGTAATATTGTATTGCTAATATTGACATACGAATTGGCTAGTTACATCTTCTTTGGACTATTAACTTTCCTAGTAAATATGTTCACTTTTTCATTAGTAAATGCATTTGTTGAATTAAGCTTCCTTGCTGAATTTGAGTGGTCCTGGTTGCTCACACAAACTATCAGTTTTATAGTCGCTTTATTGTTTGCTTTTTATACAAATCGACAGTATGTTTTTCTTGAGAAAAGTGATAGTATTTGGAAGGATTTATGGAACTTTACTTCCGGAAGAATCTTGTCCACTTTAGTAATTGAAAACGGCGCAATATTCATTCTTTATAATCTAATGTCATTGGATTTAGAGTTTGCAAAATTCGTGGGTGCAATTTTAGTGACAATAGCAAATTATTTTATATCAAAATTATTTGTGTTCAAAAAATAACAAAATAAATTTTTTAGGGAGAAACTATGGACTTCAATGAGGCATGGTCTTATTTAAGTGGTGAAGGTAGACCTCAAGGGGGAAGATTGGGCTTAGAGGGCCTACAGTTTGTTTTGGATAGATTAGGAAATCCAGAAAAAACTGCGAAAATGATGCATATCGCAGGAACCAATGGTAAAGGTTCTACCGCCGCTTACAGTGCATATATATTAGCTAGTGCAGGATATAGAGTTGGACAGTACTCATCCCCTGCAGTTTACAGATTTGGTGAGAGAATGAGAATTCTAGATGGCCGCAGCTCAACAGAGTGGAAGACAGACCCTAGCCACGGTGAAATTCCTGAGTATCAAATTGCCAAACAATTAACTAAAATTCGCGACGTTTTAGACAGTATGAATTTATCAGATGAAAATTATCCACGTTACTATGAAATTATTACCTTAATGGCATTCATGTATTTTGCAGATATGGATTGTGATTATTGGGTTGTTGAAACTGGTTTAGGTGGACGCTTGGATGCTACTAATGTTATCCCAGCTCCAGAAGTAGCAGTAATCACAGCAATTGGTATAGACCACATCGCTGAACTTGGTGATTCATTTACAGGTATTGCTACAGAGAAGGCAGGTATTTTAAAGGAAGGTACTAAGAGCTTAATTCTCTACGATCAACATGCCGCTATTGTAAATCCAGATGATGCAGATGACGTAAGAGAAGTATTTATTAATAGAGCTCAAGAGTTGAACATTAATCTTCATGAGATGAAAAAATCTGATGTTGAAGTTTTAGACCGCAACTTAAATGGTCAAACATTTAAACTTATTGATTTAACTGAAGAGATGCATACATGCTTATTACCTGACTATGAACCTTTAAATGCTTCTTTATCGATCAAAGCAGTCTCCGCACTTGTCCCAGAATTACCTATTGATGCTATCTTACAAGGTGTTGAGCTTTGCTATTGGCCAGCAAGAATTGAGAAGATATCTGATAAACCAGTTATCTTAATCGATGGTGCACATAATGCTCAAGGTGCAAGAGCGCTTAGATCAAGCTTGGATCTGCTTTTCCCAGAAGAAACTAATGAAATATTGGTAGTTGCTTCAATGAGAGATAAGGATCAAGTAGCCATGTTTGAAGAGATTTTAAAAACTCATAGAGTTAAGCATATTATTTTCACAAGTGTAGATGATAATGAGCGTGCGCTTGATGTTGAGGAACTTGAGGATAGAGTTTTACCAGTAATTGATGAGCTTTTAGATGAAGAAAATAGACCTATGGTTTATAATGTTGAGCATATTGAGGATGCAGCAACACTATCATTAGATTTACAATCTAGAACAGAGAACTCAATTATTGTTGAATTGGGTAGTTTCTATATTGCTAATAATTTTAAAGTAGCTATTGAGCAACAATTGCATCCAGTAAAAGTAAGAGTATAGAGTGTTGGAACTAGCGTGATGGCTAGTTCTAGCTCAAATACACAGGAGGAATTTTTGCGTTACATTAGTACAAGAAATAAGAATCAATTCTATTCAGATTCAACAGCGATTTTAAATAACTTTGCAGATGATGGAGGTATGTTTGTACCTGAAGAGTTTCCAAGGATTAGTGAAAATGAGTGGATGAGTTTAGCAAGATTGCCATTTAATCAATTTGCTAGTAAAATTTTGCAAAAGTTCTTAGCCAATTTACCTGCTCAGAAGTTGGATGCTGCTACTAATCAGGCTTATGCTTCTAGTTCTTATAAAGAATTTGCACCTGAATTAGTTAAATTAAATGAATATTCAGAATTTCCATATAGCCTAGAGTTATGGCATGGGAATGGAGGATCCTACCTTGATTTCATTGCAAGATTGGTCCCAGAATTATACAAATTAACCCATGATAGAAGTGCAGATAGAGTTGGCAAGAAACTATTTTTAGTTTTACCGAGTTTAGCTGAGACTGCCTATTCATGGGTTCATGCTTTTGATGATTTGCAAATTGATTCTATTGTTTTTGCTGCAGCTTCTACTAATAGAGCAAGTAGTAATAGAAAAAATGCTAAATCAAATAGAGCTAGACGTGGCAGAAAGAGTAAAAGAGATAGCAGAAATAAGACTAATACGATTAGTCTAGAAAATTATTCTAAAGCTGATTTATCTGGCTCAGTTGCTGTTAATTCTACTTTATCTGATCTACAAAGTAGTTTATTAGATAGCTTAAATGATGAAGAATTTATTGAAAAATTAGAGTCAGAAAACATTGTTTTACAAGTTGTAACTGACTATAGTTGGGCAATTATTCTTTGCCAAATTATCTACTTCGCAAGACTATATGCTCTAACTATATTGGATGAAGATTTTGATACTAAAGATTTAGTTGATGTTGTCATCCCAAGTGCTAATTTAAGTAATGTTCTTGCTTGCTTATACACTAAGGCAAGTGGAACTAATTTCAATAAAATAATCCTTTCTTCCAATAAGAATCACTTGTGGACTGACTTTGTCAGAAATGGAATCTTTAATGCCAGACGTAGAGTTTATCAAACAAACAGCCCTGGATTGGATCTGGCAGGAAGTGAGAACTTACAAAGATTACTCTTCGAATTTGCGGAAAGAGATTCTGAGAAAGTGAATGCCTGGATGGATGCACTCGAATCTGCATCTAAATTTAGTATAGATAAGAGAACCTTAGGCAATATGCAAATATTACTATCTGCAGGTTTTGCCGATGATGCAAATACAAGACAAGAAATTATCAATGTATATACAGAGTTTGACCATGTTGTTGATCCTCACACTGCTGTTGGACATGCTGTTAAATCTAGAATAGATAAAAATCTTAAAGATGAAGATAGAAGGAAGACTGTCTATGCTTCACTTTATAGCCCATACCTATTCCCAAATACTGTAGCGGATGCTCTTATTAATGATGCTTATAAGTACAAAACTATAGACGAATTGAGATTAGCTATATTCAAAGAATCTGATTTAGATATTCCAATAAGATTTACACTAGCTAATGCATATAAAGATTTATATTTGGCTGAAGAAGCTCTTAATAATGAATCTAGATTTTATGGTGAAGAAGTAGAGAAGGTTGAGGAAGTAGATGAGGAACTTGCGAAGAAGACTCTTGAGAATGCTAAAGTTAACTTAGATCAAGTACTCGCAGATTTTGAATTGCTAGATGAAACTAATACAATAGATAAGAAAGAACTTGCTGAATATATATTATATAAATTAGAAATCAATAATGAAAAAGAATAAAAGAATTGAAACTTACAAGCGACATAAATCAAGCATTGGATACTTGGCAGCCAAGTATCCAGTAGTTTTAATGTATATTTTATCTACTGCTGTAATATTTATTCCATACATTGGGATATTTGCTTGGCTTGTCGCTTTCTTATTTTTCTTTCAGGAGAGAGATTCCAAATTAATTAGAGTTCATTCTGCTCAAAATGGATTTGCTCTAATGGTTTACAGTGTTATAAATTTAATTTTAACTATTATTGGAAATGCTGTGATGAATTCAGCTATTAATTCTAGAAATGATGCAGCAATTATTAATGCTGTTTCTGTGCAAGCTAATTTGAATACAGCAATTAGAGTATTGCAATTTGTATTTTTACTCATTAATGTAGTGATGATTATTCTTGCTTATAACTATAAATTCTTTAATTTCCCTGGGCTTGGAAAACTTGCTCATAGATTGCATGATAGGACTGACGGCGGTCCAATAAAATAGCCTAAGCACCCATAATAAATATCCGATTCCGTAGCTCAGCTGGATAGAGCGACACTCTCCTAAAGTGTAGGCCATGAGTTCGAACCTCATCGGGATCACCATGAACCGTCTGGAACTAAACCAAGACGGTTTAATTTTGCCCAAAATATAACCTGTATAAGCAAATCCAGCTCATACAGGCAAAGTTTTTATATTAAGATTTCTATAAGTCTGAAATCATTCCACCATCAACAACGAATTCACCACCTGTACAGTAGCTTGATTCATCGGATGCTAGGAAAAGAATCATATATGCGATTTCTCTAGGCTTACCAATTCTCTTCAAAATAATTGTTTGTGAAAGTTCTTCAATGTAATCTGCGACATCGTCTTGAGATGCTAAGTCAGTTTCAAATGTTCCTGGGTGAACACTATTAACTCTAACATTGTAGTCACCGACGTCTGCAGCAACTGCCTTAGTTAATCCTGTTACACCGAACTTAGCTGAGTTATATGCAGCTCCTGTTGGCGCACCTCTTAAGCCACTAACAGATGAGATATTAACGATTGACCCTGAATTTCTCTCTTTCATTGATTCAATTACAGTTTTAATTCCTAAGAATACACCGACTAAATCAACATTTAATGTTAACTCTAAGTCCTCTAAAGTAATATCTGAAATATCCTTGTAGATACCAACACCTGCATTATTTACTAATACATCTACTGGTCCAAAAGTTTCTTCAGTTAATTTAATTGCATTTTCCCAATCTTCTACCTTAGTTACATCTGTTGTAACAAATATTGCATTTTCGCCTAATTCCTCTGCAAGAGCTTCACCTCTAGCTGTGTCTAAATCTGTGAGAACTACCTTAGCTCCTTCTTCAATAAACAATCTAGCTGTTTCTGCTCCCAAACCTTTAGCTGCTCCGGTTATAACTGTTACCTTGTCTTGTAAACGTGCCATAATTACCTCCAACACTTCTAATTTTGCTGTCAACTTACACAAATATTATAACATCAATCTGGCCAAAGTAGGCTAATTCGACACTAAATTTACATTTTCAAGAACGTGGTACATATTCGTGCAAATCACAATTGAACCCATCTCCAATTTATTCAAAGAAAGTTAATAATGTATAAATGGTATATAATGAATCAATGATTACTCAGTAAAACACGATAAATAAGGGCTTAGGGCTTGTTCCAAATTTCATGCTTAAGCAACTTGACTATTAAATAACGTTTGCTAAGCTATTAATATTGTTATAATTGTTTCATCTTTCCGTTACAAAGCTTGCGAAAGAAATCCAATTTAGAAATGTTGGAAAAGATATTGGCCGCGTATAGTAAGACATTAAATCATGAATTAAAAATATCTCTTGAAAAGAAAAATTTATCATTTGACCCTATTTCAGTTATTGAGTTAGATATGAGTAAGGAAGATATGGATCTCGCTCGTTCTATACTCCTTCTAACAGAGAGAGAGTTGGTATACTTTGAACTTGAGAAAGAGACTGAATATACAGATTTTGCTTCAGCTTCTCCTGAAGGAGACATGTTCTCACGTAATAAGAAGAAGGTAAGCAAATCCATAGCGACACAAGTAAGTCCTAAAGAGATTAGTAATTTGACCCGCTATGATTTAAATAAGATAGAAAAACCAGACCTAGTCAATCAGGTTATTGGTGCACAGTTAGAAGCTAAATATGATGGCTATTTCGCATTAATTGCGAGATTTTCTGGTGCCAAATTAAAACCGATGACTGACTTCAACCGAGATTTAAAATCTCAAATTGAAATACTAAAAATAGAATCTGACAATGAATTATCTGATGAAGAGAAACAAGAGCAGATAGCTGAGAACAGAAAAGTTCTTAAAGAAAATCGCGAGAAGAAAGAATTAGAGAAACAGAAGGGATTTTGTCCTACTTGTGGAAGAAAATATCCTGAAGAGGGTAGAGAATTTTGTCCTAACTGTTTACCTAAATTATCTATTTTCAAGCGTCTATTAAGTTTATTTAAACCATATACAGGAAGAATTGTTGTTCTTATGGTTATGGTTGCTCTATCTGGTATTTTTAATGCAATAACTCCATACCTAACAGGTACAGTTCTTTATGATGAGGTTCTGAGCCAAGACTCTCAACTTTTAACTACTTTCCAAAACTTAGGATATGCAGAAACATCTGTTGGACTACTGGTCTGGTTAGTTATTATTATGACTATAGTTAGAATCCTGCAGCAAGTCACTGGTATTATTCATGGTCGACAAACAGGTGTAATTGTCCCAGGAGTTATTAATAAGATTAGATCTAGAGCTTTTAGCTCATTACAAAATTTATCACTAAGCTTCTTTACAAATAAACAAACCGGTTCCTTGATGAGTAGAGTTACAAATGATACTGAAGATATTGCCTCATTCTTCATCGATGGGCTTCCATATGTTGTTTTCAATTTGATTACATTATTCTTTGCAATATTCATGCTCTTTAGCATGCAGTGGCAATTAGCTATAGTAACAATAATTTTCTTGCCTATTTTACTTGTTGTAAGTTTTACAATGCTACCTCGTATGATAAGAGCTTTCCAGAGAAGATCATCTGAGAGACGTAGAACATCTGGTGTTATGAATGATAGCTTGTCAGGAACTAGAGTACTTAGAGCTTTTGGTCAAGAAGAGCAGTTAAATAATAGATTTGCTAAAACAAGTACAGGTTTAAGGGATGCTGAACAAGCTCAAAATGATGAGTGGTTGAAGTTCCAGATTCCTTATTCTATGGCGCAGACTTTGCCCAATATGTTGGTGTGGACAGTCGGTGCACTATTAATCTTGTATAGACCAGAAACCTTAGACTTCGGACAGTTGGTCAGTTTCAGTGCATATGTTGGAATGCTCCAAGGGCCATTAACCTTCTTCAGCCAAGCATTTAACCAATACTCAAATACAATGAACTCAGCACAGAGAGTGTTTGAAATTATAGATACTAGACCTGAAATTATTGAAGAAGAGAATGCTATTAATAAAGATATTAAAGGTAAAATTGAGTTTGAAAATGTGAAATTCTCATATGAAATCAACAAGCCAATTTTGCAAGATATAAGTTTTGTGGTTGAACCGGGCGAGACATTAGGAATTGTTGGGAAATCTGGTGCTGGTAAATCTACCTTAGTTAACTTAATAGCAAGATTATATGATGTAGACAGCGGTGCAGTCAAGCTAGACGATATCAATGTTAAAGATTTGAGCTTTGAGAGCTTGCATGGTGCAATTGCAATGGTTAGCCAGGAAACATACATTTTCATGGGAACAGTTGCAGAAAATATCGCCTATGCAAATCCAGGAGCTTCTTACGATGAGATAGTAGCGGCGGCTACTGCAGCAGCAGCACATGATTTCAT
>CAZVJQ010000030.1:0-12230 GCA_964627125.1 uncultured Fastidiosipila sp.
GTGTGTACCAAAAATTGCACCATAATCTTTCCCTTCAGATAGTAGAGTCTTCATATCCTCAACTCCACCTATTCGCTCACCAATATCTGCATAATTTAAATGGCCTGAATCATGGCCCTCTGAGCCATATCCCTTAAGTAAAATGTTTTGTCCTAATCCATCAGTATGTAAGAATACTTTCTTAACATTGTCTAAAGTTACAAGGAAGGGGTTTTGAGCTTGGGAGCCAAAATTCATCGCAATCCTGGTTGCTACGGTATCTGGCACAAGCTCGCTCGAGGTACGATTCTTCATGATTTGTCTATGAGCAATAGCTGCATCATTCCAGTTAACTATGCCATCGTTATTTACGTCTTCAACTATTGCGACTCTTATTAGTGGCATCTCTTCTGCCGAAAGTGCATTGTAAGCAACACCCTTTTGATATATCCACTCTGCAGAAGCTAAACCTAAGTGCTTAGCTCCATTGATATCAGTAATATTAGCTATTGTGCTATTCCAAGCATCATTTTTATCTGTCACTGTATTTGAATAAATACTAGCAGCAAAATACTCATTGGAAATCACAGCGATATGGTGGTTACTTGACCCTATTTCAGTATCAGCATCTAAGTTTATTAAACGATCACCATCACTAGACTGAGTATTTACTATAATTTCTGCTCCCATAAATTGAGCTGAATTCTCATTACTATTAATTGAAATTATGGAATGATTTGGGAACTCGATAGTTTTTACTATCTCTTCATCAGACGCTGTTGGCCCCAAACTCTTAACGCTAGTGACTTCAAATGTTAAGGTATTCAAGGAATCTTTTTGCCCAGATTCTGTATTGTCACCTAGACTAATTTCCACAGCAATTTCAAAGGCTGGATATCCTGCAGATTTATCACCTGTAAGAATATATCCAGCCTTATTTTTTGAAATATGCTCAAATTGAAAACTAGGTTTTAACTCTACATCGTTGATGATTAGAGTATTTATAGCCTCACTCTGACCCTCCAATACTTTTCCATTTATATAATAATCTTTTACTCTGGGGAAAGCATTGCTAACTCTTACGTCCATAAACCCATTGGTCAAAGTCACTAGTTCCAATTTTGCCACCTACTAACTAATTATGAATTAAAATATTATTTAATTATTTTGATGTTCTTGATTTTGTTCTGCTAAATGTTTTGCAAAATTACTCATTCTCTTCAACCATTCAATATCCATGTAGAAGTTTAATGTACCTGGATTTAAAACAATACCTTGTACACTGTTATCACCTGCATCAATACTTCTTAAAACATTAGCTGCGATACTAAAGAATGGAAGTTTCTTATAAGTAAATTTATCATCATTTGCTGGTTTAGATTCTTTATCTATGAAGCAACTTATAGCTCTATTACCCTTCTCATCTTCAACCATAACTAAACTCAATTGCTCTTCATCTGTAGAGTTATTGGTGAAGTAAGCAGATGTTTGTAATAGTCTTGAAGAGATCTGAGCTTCTAATTGTAAAAGCGCCATTCTTCTTTGCTCTTCATTATCGTCTGATCTAACTGGAGATAAAACTACCTGATGGAATGATAGAATAAAGAATCTAATTTCTCTGTTAATATCAGGTGTCTTATCTTGCTCTGGACTTGCTTCAAGTGCAGGTGTAGGTAGTAGATTTACTCTAGATGCTTCAAATGGCATAACACCATCATTAACGATAATTACTTCACTAGCATTAAGATATAAAGTTTCAGATAACTTCTTAACATCATCTGTGTATGCTAAATCAAAATCTGCTGAGTTTGATGCTACTTCCTCCGCCTTCTTAATAGAGTCATCTAGTATGAATAAGAACACTCTACCCTTACCGTCAATATAAGGAGCACCTGTAAATTTAGATTTATAGTAGTAAATACCCTCTAATCTATTAATCCACTCTCTTAATCCCTTATGGACAAATGTAAGTCTATTTTGTGTAACTTTAAGTAATTCTTCTTTTTGCTTATCAGCTTCGATTTCCTCATCTGATTGTAAGACTGTTCTACCTTCTTCTTCAGCTTGTCTACGCTCATTTTCAGCTTGAGTCTTCTCTGCCACCATTGAATACAACAAACGTGTGCCGTAGTAAGATAAGTAAGATAATTCTCCAGCTTGATATGCTCCTGGATTAAAATCAAATTCAGCCTTAAAAAATAGCTGTCTTAATTCTTCCTTAGGTCTCATACCCATTTGTGGTTCATCTAAATCATAAGACCATAGTTTAGCCATGTAATCATCTAGGACCAAGTTTTCTTCATCTGTACTTTTATTATTTTCATTATTTATTGCCATAAAAACTCCTTCTATTAGGACATCTCGTTAATTTTAACAATTATACTGCTTACTAGTATAAATATTTTCTAAACATCCCCACAGCTACAATTATCCCTTTTTATCTTCAACTCTCTTGTCCAAAGCAACAAACCCGCTAAATGCCGCATACGCAATCCAGAATATTGCATAAACAGCTACTACAACTATTGCTAGATATAAGCTCTCAGGTATTGGGTTTAAAAATGCTAGAGGTCTATCATTTAGGTAGAAGTAATTACCACCTGTGAAGTAATTTGCTACCCAAGAAATTGCTAAGTAAAGTAGGAAGAATAAATATGCTGTATTTAGTTTTTTCTTCTCTGGCTTCCAACCAGTTGCATAGTAAGCAAGGAATGGAATTGTTAATGTAATTGCATGATTGATGTAGTATGACCAACCTAATACTTGATCAAATCCATTGATAGCAACTGGTACTAGGAATGAGAATAAGGCAAAGAAGCTGAAGTAAAATAATATATCCATAATTTTCTTACTCTTAGTTACTAGATAGAATAATCCAATAATTGAAGATACTCTTGAGATGTGTAGTGGCAGAGCCTCAGCTAAATCAAAACCAGTTTCAGCGACGAACCATGAATATAGTAAAATATGTTGAAATACAGATACTACAAAATAACTGATATATACAGGTTTAGGATTTTCTTTAATTTTGTCTCTATTTAAAATTAGTAGAGCTAGGTGCAATGCAAATAAGTATATAAATAGTGCATGTTCTAAACTAAAAACACCTATATAAGGCGCATCTATACTAGTGCTCACACCATTTGAAATAACTTGAACAAGTAAACCTAAATATGAGACTGTATTAAGCACAAACAATACTGCTACTACTATTCTGTCAGTCTTCTTAAATAGTAAATATAATGAACTTAAAATCATAAATATTAAAAATGATATAACTACTGCATTTACAAAAATATCCATTTAACTTTTCCTAAACTTCCATTCAAATTTATCGATAAATATCTGCATTAACTGAATCAGACACGAATACTTTTGGTTCTTGGTAATGATTTGATTCTATTCCATCGATACTTGCTAAATCCTCTTCATTTTCTACTACTAAATCATCAGTTGTATTTTCTTTCATATCTTCTATTTCATGACTTGCAACAACTGTTTCTAACTCTAAGTAATTTGGTAAGAATTCACCTGCTGCCTCATCACTCAGAACTGCTGTATCAACATAGACATTTGTAGTGGCAATTTCCTCTGCAGGTTTCTCCTCAACATCAGTGTCAGTAACAAGCCATTTACCTCTGAAGTAATAAACAAGCATAAATATTGCTTGAGATAACCAAGATACTGGATAGACCCATAGTACCACTCTGTAGTCACCTGTCATCGCTTGGGCAATTGATGCAAACCCTACTCTTATTATAAACATGTTTATGAAGGAAGAAATCATTGGGAAGATGGCTTTGCCCGCAGCTCTAAAGGCACCGGAGAACACATCACCGAAGGCAAATAGCCAGTAAGTGAAGGCATTTAAGATCATGCTAAATTCTGCATAAGCATAGCTCGCTTCAGCAATATTGAACATTGACAAGAGAGGACGTCTGAAGAGAACCATAAATACACCCAGTGCTAAGGAACCGAACACTGCGAAGAGCAAGGATATTTTCATACCTTCCTTAACTCTATCTGGTTTGCGAGCACCCATATTTTGACCAACTACAGTTGTTGCAGCGAGGCTAAATCCATTTATTAATAAGTAATGCATGGTATCGAGACGACTTGCAGCCGCATAACCTTCAACCGCATTCACACCAAACTTGTTAATTTGAGCGGATACTGATGTATTTGCTCCTGAAATGAATATACTCTGAATTGTTGCTGGTAAACCTATACGAAATAGTTCTGCTGTAGCTTCTTTATCAAGCTTAATATCTTGGACATGTAGTTGATATGGTGCATCTGATTTAATTAGTGTTCTAAGAACTAATATTGCTGAGACGAATTGAGCGGATATAGTAGCAAAACCTGCACCGACAATGCTTAAGTTTAAGAATCCAATTAGGATAACGTCCATTGTTAACGTTACTATTGCGGATATGAATAAGAAAACCATTGGTCTTGTTGAATCGCCTGCGGCTCTTAATATCGCTGTACCCATTAGGAATATTCCTTGGGGAATCATACCTATGAAAATAATTCTAAGGTAGGTGGTAGCTTCAGGCATTAGAGCTTGTGGAACATTTACTAAATTTAGTAGATTACCTGAGAAGAATAATCCAAATATAGTAAGTATAATTCCTATTATGAGGCTCAGCGCTATTGTGCTATGAACTGCCTTATAAGTTTTAGCTCTATCATCTGCTCCAATAGCTTGAGATACTGAAACTGATGCTCCTAGTGATAAACCTGTAAATATCGATAAAATCAGATTTATCATGGATGTAGTTGAACCAAGTGCAGCAACCGCTGTATCATTACCAAAATTACCTAGTATGATTAAGTCAGTGCTTGTATATATCTGTTGAACTAGATTTGAGAATAGGATTGGTCCAGCAAACATTAAAAGTTTCTGACTTACAGATCCTACAGTTGTATCGACTCTCTTGAGTCTGTTAATAATATTGCTAGCCATTTTCATCTCCATCAATATGCAATCATTAGAATTTTAACTGAGAGAGAATATATTACAAGCATATTTTGTACGGAATCTGCTAAAAATGACAAAAGGCAAGAAATTAATTTTCTCGCCTTCTGTTTATTGTTTAAAATTTTAAATTATTACTAAATAATTCTACTCTAATTCAGCATTACCTTCATTCAAGTCGAAGTATCTACCTTGTTGCCTCATAAGTTCTCTATGGTCACCACGCTCTATGATTTTACCTTGCTCTAGAACTAAAATAGCATTTGCATCTCTAACTGTAGATAATCTATGTGCTATTGAGAAGGTTGTTCTACCCTCTCTTATCTTAGACATACCCAATCCTATAAGCTTCTCTAAACGGGTGTCTACGGAGCTTGTAGCTTCATCTAGGATAATAACTACTGGTCTTGCAATAGCAGCTCTAGCGATTGAAATAAGCTGTCTCTCACCCTCTGAAAGGTTCAATCCATCACTAGTAAGCTCAGTCTCGTATTTATCTGGCAGTCTACCAATAAAGGCATGGGCATATGCTGCATAAGCTGCATCGTAAACCTCTTGATCTGTTGCATCCAATCTACCGTAGCGAATGTTTTCCAATATGCTTCCCTTGAACAAGTGAACATCTTGTAGAACCATTCCTAATGTTGAACGTAGAGCATCTTTCTTGATATCTCTAATGTCAATATCATCGTAGGTGATTTTACCGCTATCAATTTCATAGAATCTGTTGATCAAGTTAGTGACGGTTGTCTTACCTGCACCGGTGGAACCAACGAAGGCTATGCTTTGGCCAGGTTTGGCCCATAAGTCTATGTTGTATAAGATTTGTTTGTCTTCAACGTAGCCAAAATCTACATCTTGGAATCTAATATGACCCACAGTTGGTTTACGAACAATGCTGCCATCTTCTTGAGGAATCAGCCAGTTACGCTCACCATTTTCTAGTAACTCAATATCGATTACACCAGTATCTTGCTCAAGTTCTTCATCTAAGACATTAAAGATTCTTTCAGAACCTGCAATTGCTCCAATGATTATATTCATTTGGTTTGCAATTTGAGTTATAGGCATTGAGACTGTTCTTGAATACTGCAAGAAGGTTACTAAGACGTCGATAGTCAATGCACCTGAGATATTCATTAGAGCACCAACCATAGCTACAACTGCATACATTGTGTAAGATAAATTACCCATAAGTGGGAAAATTAGTACTGACAGTGCAGATGCCTTATGTGAAGTTACACGTAGCTCTTCATTAACAGCAGTAAACTCTTCTAAACTCTCGGCCTCATGATTAAATACTTTAACAACCTTTTGACCATGTAACATCTCTTCGGCAAAAGCCATCATATTACCGAGCTGTGATTGCTGTGTACGGAATAGTTTTCCTGAAATATTTGTCAATATTCTTGCAGTTAATAACATAAGTGCTAAGAATGCTACAACTATTAAACTTAGTCTGAAGTCTAAGAAAATCATAACTACAACAGTACCAACAAAACTAATAATTGATGTTATTGCAGTAGGTAAACTCTGTGAGAGTGCTTGCTCAACTAAGATTACGTCATTTGTAACGATTGACATAATATTACCCTTTTTATTCTGATCAAAATAAGGTATTGGTAGACCCATTAGGTGAGTGAATAACTGTTCTCTCAGTCTATGAGTTACATCTTGAGCAAGTATCATCATCATTCTTTGGCCGATATATATACTAATAAGTCTGACTATGAGGACAACTACATACACAACCAATAGATAAATTAATCTATTTACATCTTGGTCTAGCATGCTTCGAACAATAGGTTGTAGCATGTAGTTCATTAAAACTGTGATAATCGGGTTCAATGACCAAATTAGCAATGCCACAATTAATCTGAGCTTATATTCATTAAAATAATTTAGAAGTCTTCTAACTGTTTGACCAGGAGAATCTGGCAACTTAGCTCTGTTGCTGTATTGCAGTTTTGCGCCTGACTCTTGATTGTTATCATTTTGCTTACTCATTATTCTGCTATCGCTCCTTTCACCTGTGTCTCGTATAGATCTTGGTAAATCTGGTTGCTCTCTACTAATTCATCATGAGAGCCCATAGCATCGATACGTCCTTCTTCCATAACAATAATAGTGTCTGCATCTTGAATAGAGTTTATTCTTTGGGCAATAATGAAGGTTGTAACCTCTCCTAAGTTTCTACGGAAAGCTGCTCTTAATTGAGCATCTGTAGCCATATCAACAGCACTAGTTGAATCATCAAGGATAATAACTTTTGGCTCCATTACAAGAGCTCTTGCAATAGTTAATCTTTGTTTTTGACCACCTGAGAAGTTAGAACCTCCTTGTTCGACAGTAGCATCTAGTTGCCCTGGTAATTTTTCCACAAATTCCCATGCCTGTGCATTCTTTAGAGCTTCTATAATCCTCTCATCACTAGCATTCTCATCTCCCCACAACATATTGGAGCGAATGGTACCTGAGAATAATGTATTTTGCTGTAGGACAAAGGCAACTTCTTCACGTAAAACTTCTAAGTTATAGTCTTTAACATTAACTCCTCCAACTAAAACCTCACCTTCACTTGTGTCGTATAGTCTAGGGATCAGTTGAACGAGAGTAGATTTTGCAGAACCAGTAGAACCAATAACACCTACTGTTTCCCCTGATTCAATGTGAATATCTATATTATGAAGACTGTTTTCACTATTAATTGGATATTTGAAACTTACATTATTGAAATCTACTGAACCATTTGAAACTTCTTTAATACCACCATTTTCAGGGCTTGTTAAATCAGGTTCTAGATCTAATACTTCTTGAACACGTTTTGCAGAAGCATTGGCTCTTGTATAATTCATTAAGTACATTGAGAACATAATCAATGAGAAATATATTTGCATACAGTAAGTTATAAGACCTGTAATAGCACCAGCTCCTAATCGGCCATCCATTACATCAAGACCACCGAACCAGAGGATAACTACTGTAGCTCCATAAATTATTAAGAACATTAAAGGCATAAGCAGTACCATGAGGTTATTTGCTTTCACCGCTGCTTCTCTTAAGTCATCATTAGATACCTTAAACTTGGTTTCTTCATGCTCTTCTCTAACAAAAGATTTAATAACTTTAATACTAGTTAAGTCTTCATTTACGATGTCATTAACGCTATCTACTCTATCTTGCATTTCTCTAAAGAGTTTACGCGCTCTAAACATTACTATTCCAACAACAATAATCAGTACAGGAATAAACATGACAAATAGACCCGCAAGTTTAGCATCAATTGAAATTGCAGCTATCAATGCAGATACTAGCATGACAGGTGACCTGACTGCCATTCTAAGTGACATCATGGTAACTTGAGAAATAATAGTCACATCGGAAGTAACTCTTGTGATCAAAGATGCAATAGTTAACTTATCTAGCTGACCAAAACTAAGCTCTTGAATTTTTGCATATAATGCATCACGAGTATTAGCTCCCATACCGTATCCAGCAACCGAACCAGTCCATGCACTCAAGGCACCAGTCGCGATACCAAACAATGCAAGTAAAATCATATAAATACCCATCCTAACAACATAATCGACATCTCTATTTACAATACCGACGTCAACCATTTGAGTCATTAAAAATGGGATAGCAATTTCAGTTAAAACTGAAAAAATCGTAAGTATTGGGCTTAAAATGGTAAACCATTTATATTCCCTAGTGTACTTAGCTATCAACTTGAACATAAACACCTCTTATTATTTCTACTAAGAAAATTAATTTTTTAATTATAAAGGGTCATTTTTGCAGCAAATTCTGGCAAAAAATCATTTAATTTGAAAATACAAATTCTAATAAGTTTAAATCAGTATTATTTTTATTGCAAAATAATTCTTATGTGAATACGAATAAACATTATTGAATTTTTACAATTATCATGTTTATTAAAATTAAAAAAATCAACTGTAAATAACTCTAGCATATGTGAGTTAAGAATCTAATTCATTTTGAACAAAATTTGCAAAAATATCTATTATTCACAGAGATTTTTTCTAATACTATTAGCATGAGCTTTGTATGAGCCTAAAAAAAGATCTCGTACCTAAGCACGAGACCTCAAAATTCTATCAATTTAATTAACTAAAGACTAAGCTTCAACAATTGACTCTTCCCACTTCCATTCAGCTGGAGCATGTTCAACACCTAGGATGTCACAAACTGTGCTTGCAACGTTTGCTAGTCCGAACTCACCATCTCTGAATGTCCATTCTTTATTTTGATTAATAATGTAGAAAGGAACTGGATTTGTTGTGTGTGATGTCTTAGGTACTGGATTACCATCTGCATCATCTTTCTTATCAAACATAACTTCAGCATTACCGTGGTCAGCTGTGATTAATAAGGTGTAACCAGCCTTCTTAGCTTCCTTGTAGATTCTACCTACTGCTAAGTCAACTGCTTCCATTGCGATAATTGTTGATTCGAAATTACCTGTATGTCCTACCATGTCACCATTTGCAAAGTTACAACGTAAGAAATCAAATTTATCTGACTTGATTGCATCAATTAATTTATCTGCAACTTCAGAAGATTTCATCCATGGTGTATTTTGGAAAGGAACATTATCTGATCTAACTTCTTCATATAATTCAATTGATTCATCTACATAACCTGAAGCATTACCGTTCCAGAAATATGTTACGTGACCAAATTTTTGACTCTCTGCTACTGCATAAGCCTTAACACCTAATGAACATAAGTGGTCTGACATTGTATTTGAGATGTTAGGTGGATTTACCAAGTATTTATTTGGGATGTGAGCTTCTGTATCGTACTCTAGCATACCTGCATAAATAACATCTGGATGTCTCACTCTATCAAATGCTGTGAAATCCTCTTCATCGAATGCTCTACTAATTTCGATTGAACGGTCACCACGGAAGTTGAAGAATACTACACTATCTCCATCTTCAATAGTACCTACAGGCTCACCATCTTCAGCAATGATAAATGGAGGTACATCTTGATCAATACAATCTTCTTCTTTAGTTAATGTTTCATAAGCTTCAGTAGCACTTGCGAATTGGCGTCCTTCACCTAAAACGTGAGTTCTCCAACCCTTCTCTACCATTGGCCAGTTTGATTCATATCTATCCATAGTAATGACCATACGACCACCACCTGAAGCAACTTTAGCATCGAAGCTTTCGTCACTTTCTGTAGTTAAGAATTCTTCTAAATCACTTAAGAATCCGCCACCTGACGTTGGAGGAGTGTCACGACCATCTAATAGAGTATGAACTCTAACTCTTTTAACTCCTTCAGCCTTAGCTTTAGAAATTAGTGCCTTCAAGTGATCAATGTGTGAGTGAACACCACCATCTGATAATAGTCCTAAGAAATGTAAAGTACCATCATTCTTGTCAACATTAGCTACTAGTTCATTCCAAGTTTCTGATTCAAAAATTCTACCTGATTCAACTGATTCATTTACCAATTGAGCACCTTGTGAATAAATTTGACCTGCACCAATTGCATTATGTCCAACCTCACTGTTACCCATATCACTATCTGTTGGTAAACCAACTGCTGTACCATGAGCCTTAATAGGTTTCATTTGGTATTTTTCTGCTAGCATGTCCAAGTTTGGTGTACGTGCGATATTTACTGCATTACCTCTATCGTTGTCTGATAGACCTACACCGTCGAGAACGACTAATACTACCTTATTATCTACTGCCATTCATTTTCCTCCTAAATACATCTTTCGTTGCTTAATTATCATGTCAATTTTACACCAGATAGCATCAGTCTTCAATGAATTTGCTATAAACTTTCCCTACTTACTTCAGCTGATAATATGGCAAAAGCCTTCCCCGCGAAGAGAAGGCCTTTCACCATATGCTAACTATTAAATTATTTATTTTCTACTAATTCAATTTCTTCAACAGCAAACTGTAAAGCTCTTATCAAGTGGAATGGTCCTTTGAACAAACCACCCTTTACTCCTGACATCGCTACAGTATTGTCATAGTGTAAGTATCCGTAGCAATCACCAAATTCACTGTCCGCAAAATTGTCTTGCCAGTAATTTAGAGTCTTATCAAATAAATCTAAATACTTCTCATCTCCACTTAAACGGTATGCCTTGATACTTGCAATCAAGAGTTCTGTTTGTGGCCACCAAAGCTTCATGTCGCTTTCTAACTGATATACAGGTTTATCTTCTAAATCGATGAAGTATAATAAACCACCATGTACTTCGTCCCAGCCGAGTTGGACGGCTTTGTCCAGCATAAGGAAGGATTTATTTAGAAGTTCTTTATCTTCTAGAAGTACAGCAGCGTCCATTAAGAACCATGAACACTCGATAACGTGACCTGGATTCATCAATCTACCTTCTGAAATGTCACTTAGAATTTCGCCATCAGTACCGATATTTTCATAAGTAATGTGGGTATCTTCCTTGAAGTGGAAATCTACAATTTCATTTACTGAATTTTGAACGTCTGCGATGTATAAATCGCGTCTCTCTGTATCAATTTCAGCAAAACTAATACCAACATTCATGATGATCATATGTGGCGAAAGAGTTTTCATGCTACGAGTTTCTGAATTAGTTTTTTCTGGAATTACAAATGGGTCATCTAGCTCAGACTTGATAATTGCTGTTGCTAAATCATATGTCTTCCTTGCATCTTCAAGGTATGAGGTTTCGCCTGTAGCCTTATAATACTCCATGTTTCCTAGTGCATAGAATAATTCTGAAAATACATATCTACGCTGTCTTAAACCTTTACCATCCTCAGTTGCTGAGAAATACATTCTACCTTCAGCATCAGGATTGAAGGCATGATTATTACTAAAATCAATACAGCTCTTAGCAAACTCTAGTAATTCAGGATCATTTTGGAAATTATTGTATAGATATGCATAAGTCCATGAGGTTCGACCTTGCATCCATATACTTTTATCTGTGGAATAAATTTCACCCTTGCGGTCTAAACTAGTGTAAATACCACCATGCTCTTTATCCCAGCCATTGTTTAGCCAAAAATCTATTGCTAATTTTCTCTCTGACTCTAACCATTTTTTATTATTGGATAAATCATTAGCCATTTAGAACTACCTCAATTTTATTTAATTTCTCAACGATTTCGTCAATTACTGCATTATCTTCTTCTACAAGTGGAGCTAAAGGCGCTCTAACTGAACCTAATTTAAGTCCATGTTTCACTTCCAAAGATTTCTTAATACTTGCATACATATTTCCTTTAGT
>CAZVJQ010000030.1:12330-16125 GCA_964627125.1 uncultured Fastidiosipila sp.
GTAGCTTCTACACTAAGTTCACCTGCATCGTCATAACATGCATAAAATGCTGGAAATATTCCCTTATACTTTTCTTCTAATCCCATTTTCTTCCTCTTCCTAATTCTAGCGCCATCATAGCAGCACCGTAAGCTGCATCATGTCGCGGCTCAATTATATCTATATTTGAATTTAAATTCTTAATTCTCTCTTTAAGGCCATTTCTTATATATTCATTCTTAGTCAATACACTTCCGGCAAAAGTCATCTCAAAACTTTCATCCTTCATCCTTGTAGCAGTTGCTTCAACTATTTTAGCGAGTGACTCTATAGCATTATCTTGAATGTGGAAAGCAACTTCATCTCCCATGTCACTTGCTTTTGTGCTCAAGACAGCTAAGTCAGCAAAATCACTCTTAGGGCGATTCGCTGTATAAACAAACTCAATCAGTTCGCTCATTTCTGTGATATTTAGATGTTCAAAGACAAGTTTTCTTAAGATAGTTTCTGGAGCACGACCATCATTAGCTTGAATTACAGCAACAATAATTTGTCTTCCTATATCATAGGCACTTCCAAAATCATCGACTAAGTGGCCGAAACCACCTACCCTTATCTCTTCACCAGCTTGATTGAATCCATAAGAAATTGAACCAGTACCTGAAATTAAAAGAGCACCTTCTCTCTTCCCTAATGCTCCCATTAGAGCGACATTTTGATCACCTGTGATATAAAGTTTTCCTCTATAGTCAACAAGTTTTAGAGCCTCATTAAGCACATTGTATTGTCTGACATTAGTCAAACCAGCAGAACCAATAACAAGTGCTTCAGGATGATTTCCTAAAGCACTTGTGTATTTTTCAAAAATAGTATTGATATGAATGATAACATCTTCTTCAGTGCTACCATTTACATTGATGCTACCTGCTTCAAAACTTAATAATTCTCCACCATCGAGGTCAAGAGCGAGCGATTTAGTACTCGTACCTCCGCCATCTAGACCCAGTACATAAGTTTTAGACATATTAGCCTCACGTTCTAAGAATTATATTTTTAAGACACCTCTCGCCTCTTCACCTTTCAACACATCAGCAATTGCAGCAAATGAATTTAGTGTGTAATCGAAAGCAGCTATCTTATAAATTTCTGAACTTAAGTTTAACAAATCATAAGGATTTCTTAAAGCTACAACTACTAAAGTCTTACCATTTTCATGTAATTTTTCAGCTAAATTTAATTGTCCACTATTTAAGTGAGCATTGTATGTACCATAAACAACTGTATCACTATCTTTAAGTGTTTCTAATACTGATGCTATCTCTTCCTCGTCTGGATTTGTAGATAATTCATGAGATTTTGCATTGAACTCATTTGCCATAAACTTAGTAAATACAGTTGCATTAGTTGGGTCTGAAGAAACATATGTAGATCTTTCTGCACCTGAACCTATGAATACTGTATTCTCGTCAATCTGTGGCAAGTCTGAGTTTTCATCAAAACGAACAATTGAATCTCTTGAAATTGTTTCATTTAATTTTGCAGCTTCTTCTTTCACATCTTCATTCCAGACATACACTGGATCTTTTGTGTACTCTTCTTTAAATCTTAGAATTCTACTTACTGATTCATCCACTCTTTCTATGCTTAAACTACCATTCTCGACAGCTTCTAAAGCTAGTGTTAACGCTTGCTTAGATGTTTCTACTGTATGTGATATTAATACCAAGTCCATTCCTGCTTGAATTGCATCTACAAATGAATTTGGAGTACCATAGTGGTTTGAGATTGCTTGCATTTCGAAACAATCAGAGAAAATTAAGCCATCAAATCCTAAATCATCACGTTGAATGTCTCTCATGATTGTCTTAGATAATGTAGCTGGAAGTTCATTTTCTTCTATCGCTGGATAAAGAATATGAGCATTCATAATTGCTGGTAAACCTTTATCGATTGCATTCTTGAAAGGGACAAATTCTGTATTTAATAAATCTTCTCTAGATTTATCAACAGTAGGTAAACCTAAGTGACTATCTACATCTGTATCACCATGTCCTGGGAAATGTTTTGCAACTGGTAATACGCCAGCATCTACATAACCTTCAAAACTTGCAATACCATATTCACTAACTTCATCCTTATCAGCGCTATAGCTTCTAACACCAATAACTGGATTTTGAGGATTATTGTTAATATCTAGTACTGGAGCGAAGTTAACGTTAAATCCTAAAGACTTCAATTCAACACCTGTGAAGAATGCTGCTTGTTTAGAGTAGTCCACATTATCACTCGCTCTAACAGCCATTGCTGAAGGGAATATATTTGCTTCAATAGGTAATCTAGAAACTACTCCACCTTCTTGGTCTAAAGAAATAAATGGTAAAATTCCTGTATTTTCTAAAATTTTCTCATTTATCTCAGCATTTAATTTTTTAGTTTGCTCTAATTCTTCTAAGTTTCTAGCAAATAAAATTACATTACCAGCCTTATGATTTTCAATTAAATCAATAGCCTTATCTGATAACTCAGTTCCATAAAAACCAAATACAATTAATTGACCTAATTTTTCTTCTATGGTCATTTCTTCAAGTTTTCTCATTTCTTTTCCTCTTATCTATTTTTACTTTCAAAATGCCCCCCTATCGAAGAGCATTCTATTCCTTAATATAAGTGATACTTAATTTTCTTCTCTTTAAATTTCTCTTCGTCTTCATCATAAAGAATATATATTTCATTAATATCAACTTGGTTATAAATTTTGTCATTTCCTGAGAGTAAATTTATAAAGTGATTTGTAGCTGGCGGTAATACTGATCTAAATTCAAAATCATCTGGATATAGCTCTTTTAATGTATATATCATTTCTACGCCAGTCCTTACTGCTTTGAACTTAGAGAAATCTTCAATGTAAAGTTCTACACCACCACATAATTTACCAATTTCTTTTGAAATATTAGGCGTGAAATAAGCTGGTCTAAATCTAACTCCTGGAATATTTCTAGCATTTAATGCTTCAACTACTCTGTCTGGGTCTTGAATAAAACTTGCGCCGATCTGCTTGAATGGTAAGGTTGTACCTCTTCCTTCGCTGAGCCCTGTACCTTCAAAGAGGCAGGTTCCTGGATACAAGTATGCAATTTCAAAATTAGGGATATTTGGTGAAGGTGATACCCATGGCAAACCAGTGTCTGGCCAGAGCATATCTCTCTCCCAACCTTCCATCTTTACTACATGCAAGTCAACATCTATGCTTAATTCGTCCTTTGCCATAGTAGCAAATTCACCTATGGTCAAAGCATACTTCACCGGCATCTGATAACCACCAACGAAAGATAAAAACTCTTCCTCCAGTATGCTACCTTCAACCTCTACTCCGCCTAGTGGATTAGGTCTATCAAGAATAACGACTGTCTTGCCATTTGCAGCACAATCCTTCATTGCATTTAGTAGGGAATATGGATATGTATAATATCTACAACCTACATCTTGGAGGTCGTAAACTAGGACATCAAACTCATCTAGCATCTCTTGAGTGAAGTTTTGTGAACCTTTTCTATAAAGACTATAAACAGGTAAATTTGTTATTGGGTCTGTATAAGTATCAATATGATCCCCTGCTTGAGCATCTCCTCTAACACCATGTTCTGGACTGAAGAGTGCTGTTAAATCATATTTCTCATTTAATAAATCAATTGCTGATTTAAAATTACTATCTACTCCTGTTGGATTAGTAATAAGAGCTAAACGTTTACCCTCTAATAAATCATCATACTGATCTGTGTTGTATAGAACTTCTAAGCCAAGTGTAACCTTAGGCAT
>CAZVJQ010000031.1:0-15869 GCA_964627125.1 uncultured Fastidiosipila sp.
CTCAGGAAAATGCAGAAGCCTTGAGACAGGCTATATTAGCTGAAAACTTAGATGTAGCTCAAATTGTTCCTGTCTTGGCAAAAGACTATCGCATCGATGAGAACTACACAATTCCTGCTCATGGATTAGAAAATTTACTGCATGTTATGTCAGAAGTTCTACCTGAAGAGTTACAAGATTCATTACACAATACTCAGATTGTAGATATGAATGCCAAGATCAGTAGAGCTAGAAAAATTATGAATGCATCGGTGGGTTCAGCTGTTGCTGTTGTTGTTACACCAATTCCTGCAGCAGATGCAGTTGGTTTGGTTGCAACTCAGCTAACAATGATTGCTTCAATTACTGCTAGTTTTGGGGTCAAAGTCGAAAAGGGTTTAATTATCTCTTTCCTTAGTGCTGTTTTAGGGACTAGTGGTATGACTTACTTCGGGCGTGCACTTAGTTCATTCCTTATAAAATACATTCCTGGTGCAGGTACAATTATTTCTGCAGGGACTGCGGCAGCTTTGACCGCGGCATTGGGTGAAACTTATATACAATTCTTAACTATGGTCGCACGTGGGGAGCTTAAACAAGCTGATTTAAACGATAAGTTTACAAGACAAACTATTGGGGATATCTTCAAGAGAAATTATAGGATTGGAAAAAGAAGAGCTGAAAATCAGGGTTATGAGGTTGAGGATTTAAAACAGATTGAGTCAGGTGAAAATGTAAATCGCCAAGATCAAAACTATTACCAATTTGATGGACAGCCACCTAAGCAGGTTCAGCAGATGCCTTATGTGCCAGGTCCTAATAATGGGCCATACACGCCTAGACCAAATAATGGGCAAATGAACCCTAACCAACCTAATATGCAAAATTCGAATAGACGTCCAAATATGCCAAACAACCCTAACCAGCCTAACAGACAAGGAATGCACCCTAACCAGGGAGGTAATCCAGCTTATAGACCTGTTCAAAATCCACAAAATCCTAATTATAGACCAAACCCAAACCAACCCATGAACCCGAACAATAGGGCTATGGGGCCATATAACAATCAACCTATGAGACCGAACAATAGGCCAAATCAAGTGCCTAAGAAGAAAAAAAACGAACGATGGAAGTTTTGGAAGCGCTGGACTGATAAGAAAGAATAGGAGTTTTTCATGAATGAGCAAACCAAGATAGTCGCTAAGTACATTAAGGAAGCTAAGAATGTTGTATTCTTCACAGGAGCTGGTATGAGCACCGGTTCAGGGATACCAGATTTTAGATCACAGGGCGGCATCTATGACCATGCTGAGGAATTGGGTTTTGGTAGAGAAGAAGTTTTGAGTAGATCTTTCTTAGAGAGACAACCCGAAGATGCTTACTATTTCTTAAAGTTATTTACTTTTGAAGAAGCTAGACCAAACTCAGGTCATGAATTTATTGCTGAACTTGAAGATCTAGGTAAGAATGTAGAAGTTGTGACTCAAAATTGCGACAGACTGCATCAAGCGGCAGGTAGCTCTAAGGTATATGAACTTCACGGCAACAGTGTTTACTGGAAAACCTTTGATTCTAAAGATTATATTCCTTACGAAGATGTAGTTTGGAAGGACAAAATTGCCTACAATAAAGAAGGTCGCAGAGTTAGACCAGATATAGTTTTATTTGGAGAAAACCTAGATTCAGATACAGTCTCTAAATCTATAAGAGCTATTGCAAATGCTGACCTACTCTTCATTTTAGGGACATCACTATCTGTCTACCCTGCTGCTAGTTTTATCGACTACTATTCTGGAGACAAGCTAGTGCTCGTAAATAACAGCGAAGTAGGCCGCTATGTTCAAGTAGATGTTCAGTCCAATGAGAATATTGTAGACTTCTTCATTGAAGTGGAAAAAGAACTTAATATTTAAAAAATCTTTATAAACGCAGGCTGGGCTTTAACCTCATTTTAATCTTAATATTGCATAATTATTAAGCATTTAAATTAAGTTTTTCTTGAAAAATATATTGACTAAAAGAAAAATAGTGCAAAGAAAATTTCCTTTGAATTTGAATGATAAAATTTTGAGAGGCGGTGCATCATGGCCATTATTAAGAAAGATAGATTGAGCGATGAAACAATTTTAATGTATAAAGATTTAAGTATCGAAGAAGCTATGGAGTTATATATCCACTTAAATAACTTAGCTGAAGATAAGTATAAATATGAGCTAGTAAATATCTTATAAAATACTTAGCATATAAAAATAATTATGGTCTGAAAATATTTCAGACCATTTTTTATTGCTTAATTTAGTTCTAAATTCTAGTTTTCTGTGAATAAACCAACAACCATAATTATTAAGATAACTACGAAAGTAATAATGAAAACCTTAACTGCATTTCCAGGAACTTTCTTAAATTTCTCAATATCTGTCATCTCAGATGCTCTTTTGTGTTTTTTAGGATTATTTGGTAAGTAGTAAACTTCAAAAGGAGCTTCTTTTCTATAATCTTCAGATAGCTGCCTACTCCTGGTTATCTCTTCTTTCTCAATGGTTTCACCTTTTTCAGTTGTGTAAGCATGTGTAACGAAGTAGAACTTCTCTTCTCTGTAGTTTTCAGAAGATCTACGATTTTCTTTATATTCAGATCTACCGGAAACATATCTAGCAGTTGTTTTAACACCATCTTTTAAGAATTTCTTACTCTCATTAGCTTGATATCCATAAAATAAATAAGATACAACGAAATATATGACAGCAATTACTACTGCTCCAATTAATGGAAAAATAATCACCCCTGTCCACTCAGGTAGTCCCATAAAGCTTAACTGGGTAATAAAAGCTTGTGTAAATCTGTACATAGTAAATCCTCCAATTTTTCGTATAGAACAATAATAATATAATAAAGTTAAATTTACTTTAAGATAACGATGAATAGTTTTAGCAGTCCTCAGCTATAATAGATATAAGTTTATAAGGGGCAGGCTTAATCAAATGAAAAATATCATACATGTGCTTGTTGGTTTACCAGCTTCTGGCAAGAGCACATATGCAGAAAATGAATTAAACTCAAATCATATTTTTAGTTCTGACGACTACAGAATGAAATTATATGGTCGCTTAGATGCAGATTCTAAGAATAAGAAGATATTTAATGTTCTTTATCAGGACATGGCTAAAACGCTTAACTCTTCTTCAGGAATTGAAGTTGTTTTTGATGCCACAAACCTAAACCGTAAACTCAGAGCACAATTCTATCAGCGATTCAACAAGCATGAAATTATTATTCACTTCTTCGCCATTAATTTATCCGAGCTTATTGAGAGAAATAAGTCTCATTCAATAATGAAATTTGTCTCAAATTCAAGAATGAACTTCCTTTATAAAACTCTACAAGTTCCAAGAATAGGCGTAGATTGCGATCAAATAAAGGTAATAGGAAACTATGAGAGCTTTAAAGAAGAATTTGATATAGATCTACCCCATGACTCACCTTACCATGCAGAATCTCTCGGTGAGCACTTAGAAATGGCAATTGAACTAGCCAAGCGTGAACCCGATTCAGAAAGAATGCAAGAAATAGCAAAATTCCATGATTTAGGTAAATTTGTAGCTAGGAATAAGAATACAAAAGATACACCGCATGCAGAGTTCTTCCGTTCAATAAATAACGGTGAGTTTTATAATTACTACCAGCACCAAAATATTTCTGCATTTTATTACTTAGCTTATATAAATGAGCAAGTTGATTTATCGAACTTAGACTCAAATAAAACACAAGAAAAAATTGAAAATTTAGAAGTAATTTACCAGCATATGCAGGCTCACAGTGGCTTTTCCCAGAAAATGATAGATGATCATAAGCTAACTGCAGTAGAACTAGATTTATTAGAAAGATTTGAAAGAATAGATACTGAAGCGAGAATAATTGACCAGGATATTTTAGATAAATATCTAGAGATTATGAATGACAGATAATTTTAATGAGGTTGTCTTGGAAAAACAACTGTAAATTTAGTACCCTCGCCCGGAGTCGATTCGACAACGATTTGCCCGCCATATAAGTTAGCGATATGTTTAACAATAGATAAACCAAGACCAGTACCTTCAATATCTTGACTACGGCTCTTATTAACTCTATAGAATCTTTCAAAAATTCTCTCTTGATCTTCTACGGGAATTCCCAGCCCACTATCTTCAACGCTTATCATCAAACGATTCTTCTCAACTTGAGACCTTATCCAAATCTCACCACCATCGTTATTATACTTAACGGCATTACTGATTAAATTACCAAGTAATTGTTGAATTCTAGTTTTATTCGCCTCAATGCTTAAGTCAGGGTCAACCTCTAAATGAACAGTAATATTCTTTTGCATTATCTGGTGCCCGAGCTCTTCTAAAGACTCATCTGCAACCTGGTAGAAGTATGTGCGTTCAACACTCACTGCACGCTGCTTGTCACCAGCTTCAATCTCAGATAAATCAAGCAAATCTTCAATTAGAGATTGCAATCTATCTGCCTCAATGGAAATAATCTGTGTAAATTGCTGGACTTGTTCTCTAGTCCTATTCGGGCTATCTAGTAAATCTATGTACCCTCTGATGGACGTTAACGGCGTTTTAAGCTCATGGCTAACATTAGCAACAAAATCCCTACGGACATTTTCCAACTGCCTCAACTGCGTAACATCTCTCAATACGGCCAAAGCCCCCTCAGTATCATTACCCAACATTAAAGAAGCTGCATAAACCTCAATAATCTTAATACCAGAATCCGTACTAACTCTAATCTCTTCTTCAATCTTCTCATTCCTGTCCATAGCATAAGCCATAATAGACCAGAGATGATTGTAGTTAACATTTCTCAGGAAAATATGTTCAATATCAGAAGAAGAGCTTCTTGCAAGTAAATCCGGCACTAATTTAGTTTCTAGTCTAAGTCTCCCTCGCCTATCTGTAGCAATAACACCCTCATCCAACCCAGCTAAGATACTCTCTTGGAGTTCAGTTGTATCTATTACCTGGTTTACTATGCCCCTTACATTAGCAACTAGCCCTTCAAGTGCTTCACCGCTAGCTTGAACCAATTCAGAAGCATTTTCACCACCAGATAAATCAACATCAAAATTACCCTTAGCAACTTCCTCAAGAGCCTCTAACTGTCTGAGGCTAGGGTCAATTGTGCTATTTCTAACATTCAAATAGTGAGCAATAAAAATAAATAGAGCCGCTAGTACAAATATTGCACTAGCAACTCTATAAAGATTCAAAACTATACCTAAAGATCCAAAAATTAGTAATGCGCTAGCTACGAAGATTCTAAATAATCTTCCTAGAGTTTGCCTATTAAGCGCGTTCCTTCGTTGGCGATTCTGCAAAGCTATAGCCTACTCCTCTTACTGTTTGAATATAAATTGGATCGGATGGATCCTCTTCTACCTTTTGTCTTAAATAGCGAATATGCACGTCTACTGTACGTGTATCACCGTAGTAATTAGTTTTCCATACTCTATCAAGAAGCATATCTCTACTAAATACTTGTCCTGCATTAAGCATTAGAATATATAGTAAATCAAACTCTCTTGTTGTAAGTTCAATACTATCTCCATGTTTGCTACATGTTCTTCTCTTAGGATCGATTGTTAAATCGCCTATTGATAGAATCTCTTCTTCTGCATCTTTTTCAGTTCTTGCCTTACGGCGAAGCACTGCTCTTACTCTGGCTGGAAGTTCCCTTACTCCAAAAGGTTTACTTATATAATCATCTGCACCAAGTTCTAAACCTAGCACTGCATCCATCTCTTCAGATTTAGCAGTAAGCATAATAATTGGTAAATTTTGAGTACGAGTATCTTCTCTTAGTCTTCTAATAATTTCCAAACCATCAGGTGCTGGCATCATCCAGTCGACAATTAAGCAATCAGGTAGTTGTTGTCTAATAGTATGAAAAAGATCTTGACCATTAGCAAAGGTTTCAACTTCCATGCCATTATCTGTGAGTGCCAGACTAGCTAACCTTCTAATATTAGCCTCATCATCTACTACATAAATCATTGGCATATGAAATTACTCCTCGTTTTCGTCATTATCAGTATCATTGTAATTGCCACCATTCATTTCCATTGATGAATGATTGCCAGTTACTGCATAGATTGTCCACTCTGCAATGTTAGTTGCATGGTCGCCAATTCTTTCAGCAAATTTTGAAATTAAAATATAATCTACTGCATGAGCCTTCAATTTAGTTGCTTCTTCAATTTTCTTAGTCATTTCTAAAATGACACGACTGTATAATTCATCTACAGCATCATCAGAAGCCATTACATCTTCAGCTGTATCTACATCTAATTGCATGAATGATTCCATTGCTTGCACAAACATAGTTCTTGACTTCTCAAGCATTAACATTACTGATTGAGGAGTTTCTGCTTGATGGAATGTAGGATTAGAATTCATAATCTCACAAATATCAGCACATTGGTCAGCAATTCTCTCAATATCTGTAACTAACTTCAATGCTGCTGTAATTCTTCTTAAGTCAGATGCAACTGGTTGTTGTAATGCAATTAATGAAATTGCAGATTGCTCTATAGCAATTTCCATATTGTTAATCTTATAATCTTCTTCAAAGATTTTTTTAGAAAGTACAAAATCTTTTTCTTTAACAGCTGTGTAGGTATTACCAATGATTCTATCTACACGTGTACCCATAACATTTACATCATTTAGTAAATTCATTATCTCTCTATCGAACGTTGTTCTCATAAACTTCTCCTTTCACTATATGTTTTAACTTTTAACAAATTTAGTAACCCAATATTTCTAAAATTCTCTATATATTATTGAGTGTACATTATATTGGTCTAGCATTATAACATTTTTTAATTTAAAACCAAATAATTGTTAATATTAACCAATTTAATCAAGAATCAACACATAGCCATAAAAATTGTCCGTAATAAATGCTGGAAGAAAGATCTTCCAATTTACTTCAACCTAACCGAAGCGTCCTGAAATGTAAGCTTCTGTTCTTGCATTAGCTGGATTATTGAAAATCTTCTCTGTGTCGTCATATTCAATAACTTCACCTAGGTACATAAATGCTGTCTTATCACTAATACGAGCTGCTTGGCTCATTGAGTGAGTAACAATAATAATAGTAAAGTTCTTCTTTAACTCTTCCATTAACTCTTCGATTTTACCTGTAGCGATTGGGTCAAGTGCTGATGTAGGCTCATCCATTAGGATAACTGATGGTTGAAGCGCAATTGCTCTAGCAATACATAGACGTTGTTGCTGACCACCTGATAATCTTGTACCACTCTTGTTTAAGTCATCTTTAACTTCATCCCATAAAGCAGCTTGCTTAAGTGATGATTCAACAACTTCATCTAAAATAGCCTTATCAGTAATACCTTGAACTCTTAAACCATAACTAACGTTATCATAAATGCTCATTGGGAATGGGTTTGGATGTTGGAAAACCATACCTACTTCAGTTCTTAAACGTACAACGTCTAAGTCTGGGTTATTGTAGATATCTCTTTCTCCATCTAGTAAGATTTTACCTTCAATTCTTGCACCTTCAACTAAGTCATTCATTCTGTTTAAACATCTTAATAATGTTGATTTACCACAACCTGAAGGACCGATAAGCGCTGTAACCATGTTTTTATTTATTGTTATATCTATATCTTTTAAAGCATGGAAATCACCATAGAATAAATCTAAATTTTCAACCTTAAAGATTGGATCATGTGTTTTTACATTTGTTTCTGTTGACATTTTAAATTACTCCCATCTCTTGTTTAATCTATTAGAAATAAATCTAACAGTTAAGTTAAGTACGAATACTACGATTAATATCAGAATTGATATTGCACTGGCCAAAGCAAAGTTAGGTTGCTCGCCACTCATGACTGACCAGATTTGGACTGCTAAGGATGTACCACTACCTGTCCATTGAGGATTATCAGATACTGATGTACCCATAGTATAAATCAATGCTGCTGATTCACCGATAACTCTTGAGACAGACAGTAAGGCTGCTGAGAGTATACCTGGTAGTGCATTAGGTAAAACTACCTTAAAGATTGTTTGAGTTCTAGTTGCACCAAGTGCTAATGAACCCATTCTTAATCCAGTAGGAACTGTTTTAAGAGCTTCTTCAGTTTGTCTAATAATAACTGGTAGTAATACAACTGCCATTGTTAGACCACCTAGAAGTACGTTAGGGGTTGTTGCTCCAAATACAGCCGTAATTGGGAATAAAACTGTCATACCCATAAGACCAAATACAATACTTGGAACCCCGTTAAGCATCTCTATGGCTGTACGCATAGCGTTAGTTGCTGCATTATCTCTAGCTAATTCATTTAGATAAATGGCTGCTGCTACCCCGATAGGTAATGAGATAAGTAGAGTTACTAAAATTAACATTAGAGTAGATAGAATAGAACCTCTAATACCTCCACCTGGAGTTTGGAAGAATAAGGAACTAATTCCTTCAGCTTCTTCTTCAAGAGTAGTTACTAATTCTTCTGCATTGTCGGGACTGATTAGAGCTGGTAAACCTTCAGAATTGACATAACTAAATGATCTAACATTTGTTCCTGGTCTAGGTTCCAGTGGTGTACCTTGATCAGGACCTGCAGTAACTGTTCCTGACATTAATGGAGAATTCTCATCAACATATGTTATACCAACTGTTCTAGCTCCTGATGCATCTCTTGTATCACTAACTGCAAAACCAAATCTAGGTGAGAAGACAGCTTCTTCTTCTAAATCATCTGGTCTTGCAAATTCACCTGCTTCAGGTTCTTGGAAGGTAATATTGTAGTTTCCTGACCAGTAATCACCTGTAATCATATCCCAGTTTAAAGTACTCCAACCATTACTGAAGATATAAAATACAACTGATCCTAGGACAAATACTGCTAATGCTGCGGAAACATATGTAAAGAAATTTTTGACATTGTCCTCGAATTTTCTCCTAGGACTCATACCTCTATTTCCTTTAAGTACTTGATCGAATGTAGCGTTATTTGAATCTTTACTCATCTTTGAATCCTCCTAAGTTATTTCTAACGTAGTGAATACCTAGGTTGGTAAGAATTACTATAACCATAAGTACAATACCAACTGAGAATCGAATATCATAGTCTAAACCTGTGGTTTCTTTTAATCCAGATAACATCGTAGAGGTTAATGTTCTTGTTGGTAAGAATAAGTTCCATGTAGGTCCTGATTGGGCATTACCTGCAACCATTGAAACGGCTGTTGCTTCACCAAATGCTCTACCTAAACCTAGAACTAAACCTGCAAATATACCTGATCTTGCAGAACTTAGAACAACCTTAAAGTTTGTTTGTGTTTGAGATGCTCCTAAAGCAAGTGAACCATGCTCTAACGCAGGGTTAACAGCTCTAATCGCATTTATAGATAGAGATGTGATTGTTGGGAAAATCATTATTGCTAGTAATAATGAAACTGAAAGTAATGATTGCCCTCCATAAGTAGATACTCCAAAAGTAGCACCTAAGCGCGAAACTAATCCGGTGATTATATCTGCTGAGAAAACACCGTAAACAACTGATGGAATAGCTGCTAGAAGTTCAACAACCATAGTCATTGGGTCTCTTAAAGATTTTGGTGCAATCTTCACGATAAATAGAGCTGTTAGAACAGATATAGGGAATGAAATTAATGCTGCTAAACCTGCTGAGATTAGCGTATTAATTATGATAAATCCAACTCCATATAGTGAAGGAGTAAAATCTGGTCTCCAGGACATTCCTGTTAAGAATGGTGCTACACTTTGGACGTCATTCTCATAACCAGGTAAAAATGGTCCTATACCTCTAGCTCCAACAAATACGATAATAACGATTATCATTAGTGCTGATATGATCCCACTAGCAATAAAAACTGCTCTCCATATCTTATCAATATGGTGGCGGCGATTTACCACTTTCGGATCTATTAGGTCACGTACATTTTCCACGTACGACTCCTTTCTTAAAAGCCACTAGGCTAACGAAAAATATTTAATTAGAAAACTATCCTATTTATTGTAACTTTAAAATAAAATTTATTCTCTAATTATTTACTTCTTGTTCATTTTAAAATTATCAGTAAAAAGGCTTAGCCATATACATAGCTAAGCCTAGTTTTATGCATTATGCATTGTTAAAAGGTTTTGCTACAAATTAAGCTGCTAAGTCTTCCCAATTTGTTGCTGCACCTGTAAAGATGTCAAATACTTGATCATTTGATAAGTTTTCTAATGTGTTACCAGCTTCTACAACTACTACAACTGCGTCAAGAGCGTATACACCTGATTCTAAACCATCTTCTACTGTTTCATCGTCATTGAATGCACGTGAAGCGAAACCTAAGTCAGCACCATTTGCGCCATCTTTTTCTTCACCTAAAACTCTTCTAAATCCATCACCTGAACCTGTGTGAGCCATTGTGTATTCTACACCGTGTAAACCTTGGAATGCGTCTAAAGCTGCTTGTAATGTACTTTCAACTGATGTTGAACCAGCTGTTCTTAATGTTACACCGCTTAAGTCTTCGCCTAATACTTCGTGGTTTTCTGATAGTTCAGCCCATGCTGTACCTGAAGCTACGTCAACGATACCACCTTCTGATGCTACTGCTGCTAAACCTTCAGTTGAATTTAACATGAAGTCTACGAATGCTGCTGCAACTGCTTGAGTTGTGTCATCTGCGAAGTCACCATCTGCACGTGTTACGAATGAGAATGGTCTTGCTAATGTGTATGATCCATCTAAAACTGTTTCTTCTGATGGAACTACACCTTCATATGCTAATGGTTTAATGTTATTAGCATCGAAGTCTGTTGTTAATGAAACATAACCGATACCTTGTGTATCTTGTCCTGTAGCTGTTGCTAAAGCACCGTTATTATCTTGGATACTTGCTGCATCTAATAGAGGTGAGTCATCTTCACCGAAACCTACGATATCTTGGAATGCACCACGTGTACCTGATGAGTCATCACGGCTATATACGTGTATTTCACCTGAAGTTTCACCTGCTGGCTCTTCTTCCTCTTCTTCTTCAGTAGTTGTTTCTTCTGTTTCTTCTTCTTCAGTTGTTGTAGATTCTACTTCTACGTCTGTAGTACCCTCTGTTTCAGTATCAGTATTACATGCTGCTAAAGTAAATACTAAAACACTAGCTAGAACTACGCTTAAACTTCTTGCGAATTTCTTCATACTTTTTTCTCTCCTTGTTTCTGGTCCGAAATTTTATTAAGGACACTTAATTTAATATGTATAAATACATATCGAACATCAGGAATAATTCTATACCCCAGATGTTAAAACAAGGTTAAAATTGGTTAAGGAAAGGTTAAGAAAATTCACAATCTCCAAGATTATCTAATTTCTACATAATACGTAAAAATGCAATAATTTTTATCTAACACTTTGCCTATAACATTTAACAATCGAAAGATTGATTTATCAGCATTTATCGTATAATTACAGTTTATTAAGTTAATGCTTTGGCCAAAGCCCCCTATATAATAGGTATATAAGCAACTCATGTAGAAGCACACTCATATTTTCTAATTATCTTTATACCAAGCTTTATAGTAAAATATTTATTGAATTTAAATTCTGGAGTATTTATGAAATTATCTTTATGTATACCTTTTTATAATGAAGAAGAGCAGGTAAAAGTTACGCTAGACACTGTTAGACCAATCATGGACAGCATCACTTCTGACTATGAAATTATAGTTGTTGATGATGGTTCTAGAGATAAAACCTGGGACATTATCTGGGCAGAAGCTAGTAAAGATAAGAGAATTCATGGAATCAGATTTAGTAGAAACTTTGGTAAAGAGGCAGCTATTTGTTCAGCGTTAGAGGCTGTGCAAGGGGATGCTGCAATATTAATGGATGGGGATCTACAGCATCCACCAAGATATATCCCTGAGATGGTGAGAATCTGGTCAGAGGAAGGCTACGATGTAGTCGAAGGCATAAAGAGCGATAGAGGATCTGAGAGTAAAATTAAATCTACCACAGCTAATCTCTTCTATGACGGTTTTGAAAAACTAAGTGGTGTATCACTAGCAAATGCCTCAGATTTTAAACTATTAGATAGACAAGTAGTAGATGCTTGGAATGCTCTAGACGAAAACAACACATTCTTTCGTGGTTTAAGCGCATGGCTAGGTTTTAAGAGATATGAATTACCATTTGAAGTGGATGATAGACAGCATGGTGAAACTAAATGGAGCATTAAATCATTATGGAAATTAGCAATTAATGCTGTTACTTCATTCTCAACTGCACCTTTAAGCTTAATAACTTGGCTAGGAGTAATTTTTGTTGCCCTTTCCGTAATAATTGGTGCAATAACATTAGTTAGATTCTTTATTGGAAATGCAGTTGAAGGATTTACAACAGTCATACTTCTCCTATTAATAACTGGTGGAGCAATTATGATTTCTCTAGGTTTAATCGGTACTTACATTGGCAAGATATATGATGAAGTTAAAGGTAGACCTCGTTTCATCAATATGGAAGAGATTAATAAAGAACAATTTCTAGATAAGTATCAGAAAAATACACCATCAATTGACGAATCAAGTCAAAATAATTCTTAGTCTTTGATTAATTGAAAGGAGTAAATTATTTTAGCTCTTTTATTTATATTTGCTTCTTACATAATCGGTCTGAGTTTTAGACTTGCCTTCACTACAGGCGAAGAAGGTTTAGCATTCCTTAAGGAAAAAGCTAAGATTCTTAACTCTATTCCTAGCTTCATATATTTATCTGCAATTGATCTAATAATAGGTTTGTACTTCCTAAGTACATTCAACTACTTCTTACGCCATTTTCTCATTGAAGATTTCTACATAAGTATTATCTTAAGTTTCCTTCTGTTCTTTGTCCTATTAATAGTAATAATATTATCTAAGAGTAGTTATAGTAAGTTAAACAATTTGCTTGCAGAAAACTTCAGCAAGGGTGAAGAGTTTTCTTGGAAAAATACTCTCTTTGTAGTAATTTGTCAGATTATATTTATAGTTTTCGCATTATTTTTAACTCAACGTTCTTTCTTCTATGACAATAATCGCTTCGAAGCTGGAGTAACAGTATTTAGTGATTTAGCTCCGCATACAGCACTTGTAAGAAACTTTGGAATTGGCGGTAATATACCTGCTTCATACCCACACTTCGCAGATGCTGGAATGAATTATCACTTTTTCTTTTACTATTTAGCAGGTATATTAAATGGTCTAGGAATGAGATTAGATTTTGCTCTAAATATCCCCTCAGCACTTGGAACTTATACCTTCATGACATTAATATCCTTGATTGCAGTCGCTCTAAGTAAGAAGATAGCTGCCTGGGGATTAGTTAGTTTCTTATTTATTTTCAGAAGCTCATTAAGCGGATTTTATATACTCTTTGATGACTTAAGAATCACAGGAAATTTATTCACAAGTATTGGGAATTTATATAATTCTACTTCCTACTCAGGACCACTACTTCGAGATGATTGGGGATTATACAACTTAAATGTCTATGCTAACCAGAGACACCTTCTATTTGTATTAGCAATAGCTATTTGGATACTTATTATCTTCCTTCCACTTTTAGCTCAAGGGGATAAAGAAGAATCTAAATTAACTACAAATTGGTCTGCAGTAATTGGTACATCTTTTATTGCACTTAGTATTTCATATTGGCATGGATCCATAACTATAGCCTTAGATTTAATCTTAATTATCTGGGCATTATTCTCCAAAGAAAAACTAAAATATCTTGTCTTCGGTCTAACCACAGTAGTTGGAGCGCTATTGATGCTTGCAACATTCACCCGAGGAGAAGGTGCTTTATCCACAGGTAATATCTTCCACTGGGGTTATATCCTAGAAGATATTTCTATAACTTCGGTTTTAGGTTTCTTATTAATTCTCTTCGGTTTAGCATTTATATTAATGGCAATAAATCCATTCTTACAAAAGAAGAGAAACTTAAAGATAATTACTGCTTCCCTATGGCTACCTGTCCTATTTGCACTTACAATTTCTTTAACACCAGATGTAACTGTAAACCATAAATTCTTTATGATTACTCAAATCCTATTTCTACCATTTGTTGCTGAATTGTTGCTACGACTTTGGCATATGGGTAAAAACAAGTGGACTCAGATTGGTCTGAGAACATTGACCGCCTCCATGATCTTCATACTAACTTTCACAGGTCTGACTGATTTTTGGACATATAAGAATGTTTCTGTAATTACCACTTGGGCAAATGCTAGTGATGATTTCACTCTTTGGCTAGAAGAAAATACAGAAGATAATTCTGTAAATCTAACTCCACCTTGGCACTATCACTCATACTACATAAGCGGTAGACAAGCTTGGTATGGTTATTCTTATTACTCTTCATCTGCTGGCTATGACACAGATGCAAGATTAGAAGATATTCGTTGGATTTTATCCGCAAGCCCAGATGCTTATACAGACATTGTCAGCTACTTAAATGCTAACAATCTTGAATATATATTTATAGATGACTATTGGAGAAGCTCAGATGAGTACTACATCAATGAGAACCAGCTTGCTGAATGGTTTGAATTAGCAGCAAGCTTCCCTGAATATGGCTATTTAAATATTTATAAAGTTAATTAGCTGCCATTAAACTTTCTTTCGACAAATAAAGCCCATCTATGAGGTAAAATTCTAGAAATAAATCTAATCACATGCGCTAAGAAACTTTGCAATGAAATATCCTTGTTTTTTTCTGCTTGTTGCAAGGCTTTTGCCACTACCTTTTCCACATCTTCTACAGCAAGAGACTTAATACCAGTAATTTTTTCCTTGAAAAACTCTGTATTCATTGGGTTTGGGCATACAGCAGTAACTGTTATACCTTCATCTATCAGCTCGCTGTTCAAAGCTCTCGAGAAGCTTAAAACATAAGATTTACTAGCTGCATAAACTGCAAATCCATCTTGTGGCATGAAGGATGCAACAGATGCAATATTCAATATTTTACTGCCCTTATTCATATAAGGAATCGTTAATTGATTGATAGTTGTCAGAGCTCTGATATTTAAGTCAATCATAGACCTGTTATCCTTTAGTGGAGTCTTCATAAAATCCCCATAAATTCCAATTCCAGCAGAGTTCACAAGCAATCTCACAGTCGGATTCTCTTGCCAAAGAAGAGCCTCAAACTCCCTCTCAAAACTCTCTGAATTTACATCAGCAGGAATTACCTTACACTTAGTTGTAAGTGAGCGCTCTAAACTCCTCAATCTAACTTCACGCCTAGCAATAAGCCATATTTCATCAAGCTTATATTTCTTATCTATTTGTTTAGCAAACTCTAAACCTACACCAGAGGATGCACCTGTAATTATTGCTATTTGCTTACCTTGTCCAATTTTATTCATCTTCTATATCTTTCTTAGCTCTAAATTCATCGTAAAACAAACTTAAGAATTTTCTAGGATCATCATTTTTATTTCTTACGTGGACTCGTGGTCTATGGCTACCGTGGTAGTCAGACCCAGCGGTTGGCAATAAACCTAGCTCTCTACTAATATGCGCAATCTCTCTTGACTCAGCAAATGTAGATTCTTGGTACATAACTTCAACTCCCTGTAAGCCCAAGTCCTTAAGCTCGCTAATTTTTCTAGAAACTTCCTCTCGCCCAATAGCCTCATCGCCACGAACCCAATTAGTGTATTCAGCAGGGTGCGCAAGCACAGGTATTCCTCCAGCTTCCCTTACTTTGGCCAAAGCATACTCAGCACTTGGCAAAATCTTATCTACAAAAAAAGGTTTTCCCTCATTTAAGTAAGTATCAAATGCATCACTCACTGAATCAACATATC
>CAZVJQ010000032.1:0-7813 GCA_964627125.1 uncultured Fastidiosipila sp.
AAATTACTTGTATTACCAGCTGTTATTGAAAAACTATGAGTCTTGCCATCTACAACATAACCTACTGGTGCAGATACTTCTTTAAGTGAATACTCACCTTGAGGAAGCTTAGTAATTCTAGTTTCTGGACCTATATGAATAAATGAGCTAGCTCCATTGGAGTCTAATTCATAGAGAGTGTCATTAACCTTTCTTAATTTAAGGACATTACTATTGCTATCTCTTAATTCAAATTCTACTGAACTTAAATTCTCAGAATTCTCATTAGTTTTCTTAAGAAGCAACTCTCCTTCAGTATTAACTAATACCTTCATTACGTAACTAATAGGTCTCGTAGCTTGTAGATATGCAAATTTTTGCCCATGTGAATGCGGATCTGTATAGACTAATGAGCTATCTGATGAATTAATCCCTTGATACTTATTGAATGTAATTTCTCCACTCTTTGAATTATTATTTGCAGAAAGTGTTAATTTATTTCCTTCTTTAGAAACAGCTAAACCGCTATTATTCTGACTGACAGACATAGAGTTTATGAGGTTATTATTATCTGTAAGAGTTACAGTTTCACCTAAATCCAAACTTAATGTTCTAGTACTAGTATTGAAATTATTTCCTTGTAAATTAGGTAAGGAATCGTGTTTATTTACCTTATCCATAATTTCATTCATGAGATTTCTTATATAGCTATCATTTGGAGAAGTTAAGAGTTCAGTACCCCAAATTCTTTGCCATACAAGTATTTGTGTTGCTACATAATCTGCAGAAGATTTGTTAGCACTAGTCTCCCAGCCATGAAATGCAATTAAAGATGCATCTTCAATCATCTCTTTTGTTAATGTTGCTCGTTCTGGATTACCTAAAGATGGAGCACCACCTCTAAGTACCGTTCCTTCATACTCTATTTCAATCTCATAGGCAATATCCAAAGATGCATTGACTCCTGGTTCAATACAAAATACTGCCTTCCCATCAGATAACCTAACTAACTTAGTTAGACCTCTAAATAACATTGTCCCACTTGGGAATCTAAAACCAACAGCTTCTAATGAGCTATATTCATCCAATAATTCAAAAGTAATTGTTGGTATTTCATTTGCCTGAACATCTGTGTTCATCATCAATGAAAAGAACATCGATAAAACTAAGATTATGCTTAGTATTGTAAATCTCTTCTTTTTCTTCAACATTTTCAACTCCTATAAATTTTCTACAAAAAGTTTTCTAACTTATTTGTGTTTAAATATTAGGACAGACTTATTGAGGATTAAATAGAACAGTTATTGTGATAGTTTTTTGGCAAAATATAATTTTCCACAGAATATTTAATTAAATTTCGCATGTATCATATCGCTTTAATTCTTAATAAAAAATAGAATTACTAACACGAGAGGAGGTTTAAATGAAGATTTTAATGGAGATTAATTTGAATGATCTTATGACTAGAAAATATTACTTATCCAATGGCAATAACCTATATGAACTTCTTGAAGATAGTAATTTCTACTCATTCTTTCAGCTATTTTATAACTTAATTGAATTGCAGAAAATTGATTATTCAAATGACAAAATAGAAAAATACATAGATATTCCAGAAAATAGGATTATCTTCCTGCTCTATATAAAAAAACTTTATACTTATGACCAAATTCCATTAGATTTCAATCAGGACTTCCTCTTGTATATAGAAACTGAGTTTAATTTTGATGAACAAGCAGTAGACAATATTAGCACCAATGAAATCACTCTAGATATCCAGTTTCAGAGTTTAAACAAAACATTCATTAGAAATAATAAAATGTATCTGCTTATACCTGACTTAGAAACCCTAATCAGGCTAAACTTAACTCTTATAAAATTGCTCGGAATTAAGCTCCGTAAATGTACAATCTGCAATTCATATTTTCCAAATAAAATGAAACGAAGCAACAATCTATGTAGATATAAGCATATTGGACAAGCTAGTTGTAGCTACAAACAGGCACAGAGAAATGCTAAAAATAAACTAAAAAGTGATGAGCTTTTGAGACAGTACCAGCAGCAATATAAACGTATATATATGAGAGTAGATAGAGCGATGAACAAGTCTATGCAAGATGGAAATATCTATACTCCAGCCAATTTAGATTCCTTCCAAGAGTGGAGCCAATCAATGGCTGAAACTAGAAAAAAATATATTGATAAAGAAATCAATAAGGATGAATTTTCCCAATATCTAGAAGAATTAGATTTGAAAGTGACAGTTTATAATGACAAATTAATATTAGGATAATTCTTATTTATAAACGTTATAAATCCCTTAATGGAATCTCTAATAACATCTAAATTATTGGATAATTGTAAGTATTCACGTTCATTATTTTCATAGACAAACTCGAGTTCATAATTTCTAATCCTGCTACTGTCATTAACTTGACCATTGATTTCTCTAGTATCACCTAAGTTTGAGTACAAGTCATTGTTATCATAGACCGGTATTAAATTTATAGAATTAATTGCTTGTAGATTTACTCTTAAATCATGTGAAGTTTTTACAAAATAAGAATCTTCGATATATGCTTGAAGTTTTGGGAAAAACTTATTATATCCACCTGAGTCATCTTGTAAGCTAACTGGCTCTGTATTTATCTCTTCCAAATTAAGCGCTCCACCTGTTGAATCAACTGACCCATTCTCAAAATTTTGAGCAATAGCTGCTTGAATTTTAGCTCTTTCTTCATCTTCCTTCTTGTTTAAGCTAAAAATTCCATACCCTAATAGACCTAGACCAATTAGAGCTGAGAAAACACCAGCTGCAAATAGTACAAAGGATCTAGTATCTGCCTCTACATTAGACAACATATACTGAAGATAAGGAGAGTTATCATTTAGGCTTAAATCTGGATACTCCTCCTTATAAATACCTTGAATATAGTCTCTATCCTGATATACCAAGTTCTTTATAGTTCCAGTAAAAACAAGGTTTGTTGTATCTAAACTCTCTATTCCTTCAACTTCATTTGCGAAAGCTTGATTAGTCTCCAAGAAAATATCCAAACCATTTACTCTGGCGAAGTAGTAATAATAGTCATTTTCAGGATTCTCATAGCCACTAGATAGTTGGCTAACTCTACCACTAACTAAACCTGTATCTTCATAACTATTAAAACTGCTAGCTGACTCATTTATATTAGAAGAACTTCCTTGAGAAAAATGCCTAAATACTATGAATGCACCTACTAATAAAAGAATAATTCCGAGTATTAGGAGTAATTTAGATCTACTATTCTCTTTTTCCATTTTTCACCTATTCTTCCATTAGGATTTCAAAGAAATCATCAAATAGTCCTGAAACTATCTGCCAATTATCATTAACTTTTCTTAATTGAAATTCAAAATCTTGACTCTCTTCATTATCTAGAATCATTTGACCTGTAGCGATAGCTCTTAGGTTAGAATTTGCTACAATTTCTATTTCTGAAAAACTAATAGTCCTATCTCCAATAACAGCTAAAATATCATCTATTTGTTCCACTACTTCAATATCTTCAGGTTCAGTACTAGATATAAGCTCTTCTTTCGAATTGATCAAATATAAAATAGATTCAGCTTTATTAGTCTCAAATAATAGAGCAATATCTTCAGCATCTTCATTGTTAATAGTATCTTCTATCTTTGTTACAAATGCACTCGCCTGCCTTCTTGTACTAACAGGACCAAATAAATACATGAGAGCTATAGCTAAAGCAAAAACAATAACTACAGATAGAGCAGATATATAAATACCTGTGTTGCTGTTATCTTCTTCTTTAGAAGCTTCGTCATTAGAAACTTCAAGAGAATCTTCGCTGTCTGTAGGCACTTCAGGACTAGGAGAAGCAGATTTTGCCTCAGCTCTACGCCTCGCCAAAATCTCTTCTACAGAGCTCACGTCTTCATGTGTTTTTTTAGAATTATCGTCCATATGTTTTCAATCTCAATTTAATTATATTATTCAAATAAATCATCTGGGATATCAAGGTCTAAATCTAATCCATCTATATCCCCTAAGTCTATAACCCATCTTCCATCAATTTTCTCTAAGTCAATTTCATTTTCAGTTTGAATTGGATCTAATATTGATAGATTCATGGTGACAGAAACTTTCGCTCTAGCCGTAGTGTTGCTTGTATATTCAATATCTATAATCTCAAATTGAAACATAGAATTATTTGTAGTATTAGAATTATCCTCATCATTGGAATTATCACTATTATCTAGGTTTCCAAATAAATCTCCAAACATTGGAATATTACTAAAGAATCCTGGAGATATACTATTTTCTATAGCTGCACCATCACCATTGTTTAAGCCATTTTCTAAATTCTCAAAAGTTTGTCTAATTAATTCATCTTCTACTGATTCATCGATATTGAGGTCAATATCGGTATTGGCATCAGTATCATCTTCAGTGCTGCTATCAGTATCAGAATCTGTATTCTCTCTCTCCGTACTCTCACTATCCTCATTAGAATCATCAAAAGGATTATTGAATGCATCTTCAATTGAATTATTAAAATCTTCAATAAATGAATCGAAATTTGTTTCTCTCTCACGAGCTTGTCTATTCCTATTTTGCACGACAAGAAATACAGCTAAAAATACTAGAGCTAAGAAGATAAACACAATTAAAATATTTCTAAGCCCATTACTTTTCTTGCTTCTTATTTGAGTAGTATGATTATTTCCATGAACATTTTGCCCCCTATGATTCCCTTGATTTTGCACATTAGGATTTTGAGAGCTATAAGTAGATCCAACATAAGTGAATTTTGCATTCTTAGAATTTTGAGTATTGGATTGACCAGCAATTGGATTAGGAGGCATCTGCCTGTTAGAAGGCACATTTTCTTGAACATTATTATTTCCAGAATTAGGTTTCATAAATTGCGAGTTGTTCTTTGGCACATTTAACTGCATACCACAGTTACTACAAAATGCGCTTGTTGCTAATTCATTATATCCACATCTACTACAAGTCATAATGGGACCTCCAATTATTGCAATTATACTTTACTGAGAAATCAAGAAAGTTAGCATTTGATTAAATTATTATTATTTACCCTATCTTAAACACTTACAATTCCCCACAAGTAGCTACATTCACCCCAAATCCACAAAATAATACCCCATGCTCAAAATTTCAAGCATAGGGCAAATTGTTTCTTATTATTTTATTACGTAATTAGAGATTAAAGACCTAATTCTTTCTCAAGCGCTTCAGCACGCTCAGCCTCTTGTCTCTTACGCTCTTCTTTTTGTTTTTCTTGTAATTCAGGATCTGAATATTGAATATTTACTGGGTTTTGCTCAATATCATCCTGTGGTGCATTTTCAAATACTTCTTCTACATTTTGATCACTGATGTCCTTAGATACAGCCATCTTAGTTAATTCATCTTTTACACCATCGTGTGTATTTCCACTACCATCTTGCATAATTAATCCTCCTAAAAGTGATATATTTTTCTCAAAAACTGCATGGCGTTTATACATTTTTATGAGTTATATCAAATATTAAAACATATGCTTATTTCCATACAATAAAATAAAAACATATATTTTGTTAATTTAGTCCTTCTTCATGGCAAAAGCAATCGTCGCATATGCCGGCAACACCAGCTCTTCACCTAGTTCTTGAACATTATAAATATCTTCTTCATTACTTAACCAAACTTCACCATGTTTATTTCTAAACTTCTCAGGAACTACAACTACATGCTCTTCAGCTTTGAAGTTAGCACTTACAAAAAGAACCTCAGAATCATTATCTCTAGCATATGAGAAGGTGTTTACATCTTCTAGATCAAAGAGCTCATAAGATCCATTAGTAATTAACTCTTTCTCATGACGCAAGCTTACTAGCTTCTTATAATAGTTATAAACTGAATCTTCTCTATTTACTTGCTCTGCAGCATTAATATGAGTGTAATTAGGATTTACAATTAACCAAGTATCCTCAGCATCACTAAATCCAGCATTCATACTATCGTCCCATTGCATAGGAGTTCTAGCATGGTCTCTACCAGTTCTCAAGATTTGTTGGAAAACTTCATCTTCTGTAGCTTCACCTGTTTCAACAGCTGACTTTATCCAATTTATTGCAGCAATATCTTGTAAATCTTCCTTTGACTCAAAATTCATGTTTGTCATTCCAAGTTCTTCACCTTGGTAGATGTAAGGTGTACCTTGTTGGAAGTGTAAAACATGAGCTAGCATCTTAGCTGACTTCTCTCTAAATTTTTCGTCCTTAGAACCCCAGCGGCTAACAACTCTAGGTTGGTCATGGTTGCACCAGAAGAGGGAATTCCAGGCTTTGCCCGCTAAACCTTCTTGCCAACGAGTGAAAATATCTTTCAAATCTGGCAGATGTAATTCATAAGGGTAGTATTTACCATGAACACCATCTTTATCTAATTCATCGACATGCTCGAATTGGAAAATCATGCTGAGCTCAGTGTCTTCGAGATTAGCATACTTATAAGCATCTTCAGGGCGTACGCCACCGGTCTCACCTACTGTTAGCAGGTCATACTTGGATAAAACTTCCCTATTCATTTCTTGTAGATAATCGTGAACTCCTGGTGCATTACCAAACATTAAGCCTGTGTAAGTGCCATCTGGCTCTTCCATAGGGAAAGGCTCTGGCTTCTTGATAAGGTTAATAACATCCATACGAAAACCTGCAACGCCCTTATCACACCAAAATTTCATCATGTCATAAACTTCATTACGAAGCTCAGGATTTTCCCAGTTTAAGTCTGGTTGTTCTACTGCAAATGAGTGTAAGTAGTAAAGATCATGCTCTTCAACATATTCCCAGGTTGAACCACCAAATACACTACCCCAGCGATTTGGTTCAGAAAGAACATTTCCATCTTCATCTCTGAAACCTTCATGCCAGTGATAGAATTGACCTTCACGACTATGAGGGTCCTTACGTGCATTAATAAACCACTCATGTTGGTCAGATGAGTGATTAACTACGAGGTCAAGAATTATCTTAATTCCATGCTCATTACAGACTTCCATGAGCTCATCGAAATCTTCCATTGTCCCGAACTCATCCATAATGTCTTCATAGTCAGAAATATCATAGCCATTATCCACATTAGGGGATTTAAACATTGGGCTAAACCATATTGCGTCTACTCCTAGATCAGCAATATATGGAATTCTACTGATTACTCCTCTTAAATCACCTATACCATCGCCATCTGAATCCTGAAAACTTCTAGGATACACCTGATAGACAACAGCATTTTGCCACCACTTTAATTCTTGCATCTCCACACTCCTAAACTTTAATACTTATATTTTATACAATTAGTTCATCTTCAACTAGGTAAAAGAAACAAGCTTTCGTTAACAAGCTTATTCCCGTCTAATAAGCGAAATGGTTTATTTAGGAAAATAAAGTGCTAAAATGGGAGTAGCAAAGAACTATAAATACTTAGGCAAAATTCTACTAGCATAGAAAGAGAGGATAAGTATTATATGCATATTGCAATAATCTGTATACCACTGAGTGGTCATCTAAACCCCAATTTGCTTGTGGCAAAAGGTCTAATCGAGCGTGGTCATCAAGTTACAATTCTAACTGGAACAGATAGAAAAAAATCTGTTGAAGCAATTGGTGCAAACTTTATTGACGTCATCCAATCTGATGAAGACACTAAGACAATGGATAAGATTAAGGACTTTAATCGTAAAAATTTCTTCGATGTAGGTGGAACTTTAGGTTCTCTAAGACATGCTCAATCACTGAGTTTGAGGCTTTATCCTCATGTGAAAAA
>CAZVJQ010000032.1:7913-14979 GCA_964627125.1 uncultured Fastidiosipila sp.
GTTCTCTAAGACATGCTCAATCACTGAGTTTGAGGCTTTATCCTCATGTGAAAAAACTTCTCGAAGACTTAAATCCAGATGCAGTATTGTTGGATTTTGTAACTTATCCAGGGAAAATTGCTCTTGATCAATTAGATATCCCTTATTACACAGTGAGCCCAACTCCATTTGTAACACAAGCTGAGAGCGGAATTCCATACTACATGGGTTTAGGTCCAATGAAGGTTAAACCAGTGGAAAAAGTTAGAAACTATTTTGGTTGGCGACTTGTCCATGTTGTTAAAAAACTGATTTATTTACAAGATAGAAAAGAAATGAAATCTGCAAACTTCAACTATTTCGATAAGCACGGTAAGGAAGTCCTCTATTCCCCTGATGGCGTAATAGCATACGGCCTCAAAAGTTTAGAGTTCAATGATAAATTCAATAGCCCAATGAAGTGGGTTGGTTATCCAATTGAAGATTTAAGTGCAGAATCTACATTAGAATTTGATTCAAAATGGAAGAAGAAAGTACTAGTAACTATCGGTAGTACTATGCAAAAGCGTCTAGGCACTCTCTTAACTTACATAGGAAAATTAGCGGTTCAGCACCCTGACATTCTCTTTTGTGTGACTGCAGGTATTGTTAATAAGGAAAATGAAGAGCTCGAGTCTAAGTTTGAGAACTTAAAAGTTTTCACATATATAGATTATTCTTCTGAATTATCCCAATTTGATGCAATTATTCAACATGGTGGGGCAGGTATTTTCTACCATGCAATTTACTGGGGCATCCCTTCTGTTTATATTCCACAAGACAATGATCAATTTGACTATGCCAAGCGTGGGCACCACTTCGGTACTGGTATTGAGTCAAAATTAAAAGATTTAGAGCGTGATTTTTCAACATTATTGTATAACTGGGATGATTCTAGGTTGGCTTTGGCAAAAGCAGAGCTACACGCTACCGACCCTGCTGCAGACGTGGAAGAAGCACTCTTCAAATTATTAGGTTAGGACAAATAGATGGCTAAAATATTAGTAACAGGAGCAACAGGATTTTTAGGTGGATATCTCGTTAGACGCTTGGAGGCGGATGGTAAGCAAGTAATCGCTAGTGGTAGGAATGAAGAAAAAGGGAAAGAATTTTCTAATTTTGCTCGCTGTGACTTGTCAAATACCGATGAGGTACAAGATTTATTTACTCAAAATCCAGATATTGAATTAGTGATTAACTCAGCTGCTCTATCTAGTGCATGGGGTAAGTATGAGGATTTTTATAAGGCTAATTACGTGTCAGTAGAAAATACATTGAATGCGATAAGTGCGTCAGATAATAATATTAAACTAATTCATGTTTCTAGCCCTAGCGTATATGCCAGAATGGCTGACCAAAACATGCTAACTGAAGATGAACCTTTCCCTGAAAAACCAATGACTCCATACAGTAAAACTAAACAAATGGCTGAGAAATTACTGCAGGCTGAAGCAAATTTCCCTTATGCAATTATTAGACCTCGAGGGATTATCGGTGTTGGAGATACAAGCGTTGTTCCAAGATTATTAAATGCGTCTACAAGTCCTGTAGGTATACCACTAGTTGGTGGTGGTATACATTCGCTCGATGTTACTTGTGTCGAAAATGTTGTTGAAGCAATAATTGCTGTTATGAAGATAGACATGAAGGGACAAATTTTCCATGTAACAGATGGCAACCCACGACCTTTCCGTGAATTATTGGGGATTTTAGAATCTGGATTAGGTACTGAATTTAAAAAAATAAATATTCCAAGAGGCTTACTGAATCCAGTAGCACATATTATGCAGGGATTGTACAAAACTTTCTCACCTGGAACTGAACCAAGATTAACACCTTACACCTTGTCGACAATAGCTTATGAGCAGACACTATCGATTGATAAGCTATTAAAGGAGACTGATTATAAACCTCTTGTCAGCCTAGAATCGGAGCTTGATAGATATGCCAAATATTACAAATCCTATCTGGCTTGAAGCAGGAGCATGTTATAGCAAGAAAAACCATATACTAAAAGGTGGTGGTAGTGATAGAGTGCGCTTCCCTGCTGGATTCTGGTTATTTGAAGATAGTCATGGGAAGGTTAATCTTTATGACACTGGTTATGGTGCGAAGATTAATGCTAAAACTATTAAATCTTGGGCCTATAGGCAAGTTTTACCGGTTGAATTCAATCCTAATACAGAAGGTATTTGGCCACAACTCCAAGCAATGGGTGTTACTAAAATTGACCGTATAATTATTAGTCATCTTCATCCAGATCATATTGGTGGATTAAAAACTCTACCTAATGATATCCCTATCTACATTACCCCTGGTCTTTATGAAACTTATAAAAAACCTGGTCTTACAGATTTAGTCTGGAAAGAATATATTCCAGATAATTTTGAAGAGCGTTTAGAGATAATTGATCTAGTGGAAGATGAAGATAACACCGGTGTTTGGCGTGGTCCATTCATAGATGAGAATATTCAATTTGTAGCTCTAGATGGTCATTGTAGGCAATTGTTATGTTTGGATTTTAAAGATAGTAAAACCTTCCTAGCTGCAGATGCTAGCTGGGGACAAGAATTCTTACAAAACTATAAGAATATTAAGAGACTACCAATGCTTATAATGCACGATAAAGAGATGTTTATAAAGACTAATGAATATCTTTTAGATTTACAAGAGAATCAAGAATATAAGGTTATTTTCAGCCATGACGAAAAACCTGAAGAAGCGAGATAATTTATGTTAAAAACAATCATTACTTATTTTCAAACTAAAAGACGCATGAAGTTTACAAGAGAGCAGCTGGAGCTTTATCAGGAGCGAAGATTAGAAAGGCTCTATAAAAAAGTTAAAAAGAACTCTCCTTACTATCAAAAATATGACCCTGAGACACAGCCAGTTGTAGACAAAAATTGGATGCTAGAAAACTTCGACGAGCTTAATACCGCAGGTCTGAAGTTAGATGAAGTTAGAGAATTAGCAATTAGTTCTGAGCAAACAAGGAACTTCTCAACCACTATCGGTGAATATTCAGTTGGATTATCTTCAGGCACATCAGGGCATCAAGGAGTATTTGTTCTAAGCCAAGAAGAGAGAGAATCATGGTTAGGTGCAATATTAGCCAAACTCCTAAAAGTACAAGATTTAATTCGCAAGCAATCAATAGCATTCTTCTTAAGAGCTAACAATGAGCTCTATGAAACAGCGAGTTCTAGAAGATTCGAATTTGAATTTTATGATTTAGAAGATCCTGTGAATGAATTATTTGAAAGGCTAAAGCAACAAAATCCAACAATTCTAATTGGCCAATCTTCCCTATTGCTACAAATTGCAAAGCGTAAACATGACGGTGATTTAAGCAATATTGAACGTGTAGTAAATGTAGCTGAAGTTTTAGAAGATGAAGATGCTATATATCTAGTGGAAGTCTTCGGAGTGAAACATATAGACCAAGTGTATCAAGCAACAGAAGGATTATTAGGAACTACCTGTAGTCATGGTTCTATTCACTTGCATGAAGATATAGTATATTTTGAAAAAGAATGGATAGATGATAAGCGTTTCTTCCCTATAATTACAGACCTTTATAGATATACACAGCCTTATATAAATTATAGGTTAAATGATATCTTACAAGTCCATGAAGAGCAAAACTGCCCATGTGGTCAGCCAAATCTACGTTTATCCCATATAGAGGGACGTGAGGACGATACCTTCTCATACTTAAATTCAGATGAACCAATCTTCCCTGACTTCATTAGAAGAGCTGTATTATTTGTGGATGGAGTTCAAGAATATCAGGTGAGCCAAGATGAAGATAAGAATATTTATATTGAGTTATTAGTACAAGATAAATATGATTTGCACACCGTCTTCGAAGAGATAAAAACTGAATTGTTAAAATTTGATGATTTCAATATAACATTAAAGGAGTATACTTATCCAAAAAGCGGAAAGCTTAAGCGAGTTAGGAGGATTTAATATGAGACACTTAACTATTGAAAGTTTTGGACTCGCCAAAGGCCCAAATAAGATGGAATTTGACAATGCTACGAGGTGGAGAGTCTTTACGAAATCACCTATTCCTCCACTCATGGGTCCTAATAATTTCCAATTAGAATTAGTAGATGAAGCTTTAAATGATTTATTTAGTAGATCAAAGTATAAGCCTGAAGATATCGATTTATTAGTATCTACATCTGGTACTGGGATTCAGCCTATTCCATCTGACAGTGCCCTTATTCATGAGCGTTGGCTCAAAGGAACTAATATACCTGCAATGGATATAGATACGACCTGCACATCATTTATAACTGCACTAGACACTGTCTCTTACTTTATGGATGCTAAGAGATATAAGAGAGTTCTAATTGTTGCACATGATATGGCGTCAATTGGACTAAATCCAGACCAGCCTCATTCATATAAATTATTCAGCGATGGAGCAGCAGCCTTTCTACTTGAGGCAACAGATGAAGAAAAAGGTGTGGTACACGCAAGACAAGCAACTTATTCAGAAGGTGCGCACTCAACTGAAATTAGAGGTGGTTTGAGCCATATTCCTTATAATCAGCTTGGTGCAGAGAACGTAAGTGATGCAGATTATCACTTCTCTATGCATGGTAAAGAGGTTCTTAAACTAGCTCTTAAATATCTTAAACCAGAATTTGATACATTCTTACGTGATGCTGAATTGAGCGTAGATGATTTTAAACTAGTCTTCCCTCATCAAGCAAGCTCTGCTATTGGCCCTGCCATGATTCGTCTAGGTATAGCTAAAGGGAAATATGTAGATAGGGTTGAAGAATTAGGAAATATGGTCTCTGCATCGGTTCCATACATTCTTGCTGATGCACTTAAAAATTCAGAAGTTGGCCCTGGTGATTTAGTAGCGCTTATGGGAACAGCTGCTGGATTAACAATGAGTTTTTTAGCTTTACAACTTTAATATTCACTTTATTTTTTACTATAGCCTTCGTTTTGGAAATCAAATGCGAGGGTATTATTTTGCCTCAAATTATTAGCTCTATTGTAGAATTGTGGCTATAATGGACTGAGAAATTACTTATTGATTTTACTTTGAAAGGTTAATTGGGTTTTATTTATGGATGCTAGAGAATTGAAGAGACAGGCGGCTTTGCACGCAGCAGAATACGTTGAAAGTGGCATGACAATTGGGCTAGGAACAGGTTCTACAGCTTCAGAATTTGTCAGAGCTATCGCTGAAAAATTAGACTCTGGAGAGTTAAAGGATTTAAGATTTGTCTCAAGTTCAGTTAAGACAGATAAGCTTGCAGCAGAATTAGGGATTACAATTGAAGACATTGATGATGTAGAAGAGATAGACCTTTCAATTGATGGAGTCGATGAGATTAATGAGAACTTCATCGCTATTAAGGGTGGTGGCGGCTCCTTACTATACGAAAAAATAATGGCTGTAAATAGCAAATTAAATATTGCAATTGCAGACGATAGTAAATTAGTTGAAGATTTAGGGAAATTCCCACTCGCTGTTGAAGTTGTAAAAAGAGGATCAGATAAATTACTTCAGAGATTTGCTAACTTAGGCTATGAGCCAAGTTTTAGACAAAAGGATGGTGAAATTTTTGTTTCAGACGATAATAATTACATCATTGATTTACATTTAAAAAAGATTGAAAATCCTAGAGAACTAGCTGCTGAATTAGAGGCTTATACTGGTGTTGTTGAACATGGATTGTTCTTAGGACTAGCAAGTAAGATTATTCTAGCTGGTGAAGATGGAGTAAGAGAGATAAATTAAGCATAAAATTACCCTCTCACGAGGGTAAACTTTTGCTATTTTTTAGTTTGGTTCTAACTCATTATTTTTTATATCTTCATCTTGAGCAGGGTCACCAGTTCTATCTATTTCTTCTGCTCTACCTACTACTTCATGAGGAGTTTCTTCATCTGGTGCACCTTCTGGAATCTCTCTTGGATCTTCATTTATAGCAGCAATATTATCTCTTGCTGCCTTATATGCCTCTAGTTCCTCTAGATTCATATCTTTAATATCTTTTTCTTCATTTACATGATTTTGATTTTCTTGCATACATTGTCCTCCTTAATGTATTCTTTAAAATACAGCAATAATATCGGCGAAACCAAATGTTCAAGCTGTTGTTATAATATATTAAGTGATAATGATAATCATTAGTTTACGGAATTAGAAAAATTTCGTGAACTTCTAACATTACTTCGGGGGATTTAATGAAAATAAATAACTTTCAAGATAAGAATATACAAGATTTAGCGGGAGATACAATTGGCAGAATCCGCGAGATTATTGATGGAATGACTCAGCTAAACATTATTGTTGCTGGTAAAACTGGGGTAGGTAAAAGTACTCTTATAAATGCTATGTTTAGAGAAAATATGGCTCAAACAGGTGTTGGTAGGCCAGTAACTCAACATATGCGCATCATTGAGAAGAAGGGCATGCCCCTTAAAATCTACGATACTAAGGGTTTTGAACTGAGCGAAAATACTCAAAAAGAGATATTAAAACTTATTAATAAAACTATCCAGGCTGGTCATAAGACAGATGACCCTAACGATGATATCCACTGTATGTGGTATTGCATTAATACAACTTCTAATAGGATTGAAGAGTCTGAGATTGAGTGGCTGCGTTCTTTCACTAAGGAGAATAGTAAAAATAAAGTTCCTGTAATTGTTGTGCTCACTCAAGCTATTTCTCAGGAAAATGCAGAAGCCTTGAGACAGGCTATATTAGCTGAAAACTTAGATGTCGCTCAAATTGTTCCTGTCTTGGCAAAAGACTATCGCATAGATGAAAATATCACTATTCCTGCTCATGGTTTGGAAAATCTATTGCATGTTATGTCAGAAGTTCTACCTGAAGAGTTGCAAGATTCACTAAATAATACTCAAATTGTGGATATGAATGCGAAAATTAGCAGAGCTAGAAAAATTATGAATGCATCGGTGGGCTCAGCTGTTGCAGTTGTTGTAACTCCAATTCCTGCAGCAGATGCAGTTGGTTTGGTTGCAACTCAGCTAACAATGATTG
>CAZVJQ010000033.1:0-14067 GCA_964627125.1 uncultured Fastidiosipila sp.
TTAGCATTTATTTTATATAAAAACGAAGGCGATTAGTTTAACTAGTCGCCTTATTAAATTATGTTTTCCCAACATGAATAATTACTAGGCGGTGCAAGTCCGTTGCAAGCTTTTGTATAAGGAAGTATTAGCTAAAGGCAAGAGTGTCTATCGTTAGGTAGAATTTAAACCAAGTCGTTTAGCAATTCAGTCGTTAATTGATGTATATCGGTTGTCGTACTTTGTATTTTTGAGAAAGAATAATGATATAATTTAAGGAATAGAAATTCGCGTAATTTACAATTCCTATTGTGAGAAATTGGGGCAATCCCGCAAAGGAGAATAAGCGTGTGGAAAACTCAACTAAGAAAAATATAAATTGGAAACTTGTGATTATTGGGGTTGTAGTAATAGTGATTATAGTAGTCATATTCATATTTCAACAGGTAAGAAAGACACCTTCAGATAATGTGGAAGTAATTACTGTATCCACTTTGGAGAAGATTATTAATGTTAGTGAGCTATCTACATTTACTGCTGTTTATAATGGCATCGCAGAAGTAGAGAACGAAAAGAAACCGGAAGAGATTGATTACTATGTTTCCTACGAAGCGAAGGTGAACGCAGGTATTGATTTTGAAAAAATTCTTATCGAAATTGATAATGAGACTAAAGAAATCATAATAACAACTCCTAACGTTTATATTACCGATGTAAATGTTGATATATCTTCATTGGATTTCATATTCTACAATGATAAAGCCAATACATCTACAGTAACTCAACAAGCATTTAAGGCATGTGAGGAAGATGTTAATAAAGAGAGTGAACAGCAAACAGCCATCTTTGATCTGGCCCAGCAAAATGCCATAAATATCTTGACTGCTTTGACACAACCTATAGTAGAGCAGTTGGATGCCGATTACACTCTTGTAGTAGAGCAAGGAGGAGTGTAAAAATGAAAAAATTCTTGAGCGTATTTTTAGCTGTAATATTCTCCGTAATGAGTGTATCTTGTGCTTCTCCTGCTGAAGAAACCCTGGATATTGAACCAGAAGTATCGCAAATGAAAAATATTTTCGAGCTGGCTGTTATGGAGAGCTACTATCATAATGTTGCTAAATATAAAGAAGAAAATGCTTCAGGCGCGCTATTTTGGACAAAAGATAAGCATTTCTGGGTAGAATATAGCGGTGTTGTAACACTCGGCGTGGATGTATCATTAGTGAACATAGATATTAATGACACACAGATTAATATTACAATCCCACCTGCAGAAGTTCTTGGTACTAAAGTAGATTCCGCATCATTGACAGAGGATTCGTTTATTGTAGCGAAAGATTCTGCCAAAATTGATGCAGCAGACGAAATTAGGGCATTTAGTGAAGCACAAAGCCAACTCCAAGAAAATACTGCTAATGATACGGTTTTATTAGCGAGTGCTCAACAGCGAGCACAAGAGTTGTTAGAAGACTACATTACTAACATTGGTAATGCTGTCGGCGTAGAATATAAAATAAACTGGATTTATATAGATGCAAATGGTGATTCACAAGAAACTGCTCCTATCGAATCTTCGACAACTGTGACCAGTTCTGAATAATATGCCAGTTATGCAAATATTTAGTGTCTATTTACTTGATTTTTATATACAAACAGGCGATTAGTTTTCTAATCGCCTATTTTATTGGGGAAACTAATTGTTCTTTAGCTCTAAGAAAACATTATCCATAAATAGTTCAGCGCTCTGTTTACTGGCAGACATAATTGTATCGATCGCATTATGTCTATAGTGAGTCGTAGCTACCCAAGCACCAATCATAAATAAATTTTGCATCTCGCCATAACGAGGATTCAATAAGCTTAACTCAGGCCATTTTGCTTGAACATAATTACCTTCATGGTCTGGCATAATGAGTTTTCTATTATATAAATTCTTCATTAGTTTTGAATATGAAAATGCACTCTCAATTGTTTTATTAAATCCAGTGGCATTAATAACTTTATCGAAATGAAGTTTTTTAGCATCGGCTATTTTTGCAGTGAAGCCACCATCTGGGTCAATTTCTATAGTTTCTAATCCATAGATTACTTCGATTTTTTCATTGTCAGCGGATTCTAAGATTTTTCCAGTGCTCTCATAAGGAGGAGGTCCAGAAAATTGTTCAATTATATCGTCGTAGAGTTTAAATAGTCTCTGCCTATCTAGTTCAGGGAGAAGATTATACAGATCAATAATGTTTCTATCTAAATCATCTAAGTAGCTTTGGATAAAAGCTAAATCCTGTGGCTCCTCTTGATAAACTCTTCTTTGGGTGTCTATAGACTTGTCTTTTGCCCAAGAGTAGAACTCTCTAAAATTGAACCCATAAGATTTGAAGTCTTCATTCATTTTTTCAAGAATTATTTTTAATGGAATTAATCCACCAAGTTTTTTCTTAGTTTCTATGACCCAATCCTTGTCGAAAGATGATGTGTATTCTTTATCAGGATATACTTCAGATAATTTAAATGCTCTATTTCTTACTAGAAAAGATAAAGGATTTTTAAAATTAAATTTTCCCAGCAAATAATGGTGAGCATCTATTGCGACTGATGCAGAACCGACAATTGCGATTTTGTCATCCTCAGAGAAATGACTTAGTTTTTCATTTATTGGATAAATAGAATTAATATAATCATCACTAGATTTTAGATTATATGGGTCTTGGTAATCTTGATGACCGATTGCCAAAAAGACAGCTGAAAATTCTTCTTCTAATTCTTCGTACTCAGTTTTTATTTTAAACGTTGGCGTACCATTTTCTATTGGAATTATGTCTTCAACATTTGCATGAATAATTTCAACTTGAGGGTGTTCGTATTGTGGGCTGAAATATTCATTGATATAATCACCATATATAACTCTAGAAATCATACCATCTTTAATATCATATTCAGGATCATGATTCTCTCGATACCAGTTAATAAAGTGATCGTCGGACTCGAAAACTACAGAGACCTGATCTGCTCTTGTATTTAATTTTTTGAGCAATGTATCTTCTTGGTAGGCAAGACCAACACCAAGTTTTTCACTCTTCTCGAATATAAAAATTCTATCCTCTGAACTAAAATTTTTATGGTCTAAAAGAGTTCTTAAAATTACTGAACCAGATAGACCTACCCCTACTATCGCTATATTCATACAAATAGTTCACTTTCGAATATAAAATTTTCTTGCCTTTAAGATTTATGAGTTTTTAAATTTACTCCATGCATCACGTAATTCTGCTGCACATTCTTCTGGAATTCTAGGGTTTGTTCTCGCCCAGGCTGCAGTTTCAGATGAAGCATTCCATTTGATTGAATTCTCACCTCTTAATGGTGGGAAGAATTTAATATTAAATGGGTAATAGTCCTTACTATTTGCATATTCTGGACTATTAATTGGGTTTTGATAAATCCCCATCATATAAGGGAAGTTTCTGTTGAATAGAGTATCATATGCACCTTGTAAATCATGTAATAAACTAGCAAGAGCTGATATTAATTCATCATCAAAATCTGTGAAGTTTTCGACATCATTTCTCTTAGGTACAACATAAACCATATATGGCCAGTCTGTATAGAAAGGAACGAATACTACAAAATGCTCATCTTCGTAAACAACTCTTTCGCCATACGCTAATTCTTCATCTCTTAGTTTATGTAATAAACCTATGCCATTTTCTTCGTAATATTTCTTAGAATTATCTAACTCTAATTTTAATCGTAGCGGCATAAATCCATATGCATATAATTGTCCATGCGGGTGTGGTTGTGTGGTACCAACTTCTTCACCTCTATTTTCAAAAGTTAAAATGTATTTTATTTTCTCGTCTTGAGTAGAAATCTCTTCGAAACGATTTTGCCAAAGCCTGACAAGTTTTTCTAAATGTTCTTGTGATAAATCTTTTAAACTTGCTTCATGCTGATCAGAATATAAAATAACTTCACATTGACCATAACTTGGAGCTGTCTTGAAGAATTCTGTAGCCACCGGATCTGGCTCGCCAGGAGTCGTAGACATGGAAGGCCAGTCATTATCGTATTTTAAGACGTCATATTCATCAGGTACTTGTCCTGAACCAGGACAGAATGCGCAAAAACCTTTTGGCATATCTGGGCGCTTATTTCTCTTACCATTTACAATTGTCCAATCATCTAATAAAGGATTAAATCTAAATTCAGCCATTTTTATCTCCTAATTTTATTTGAAAAATAATTTATCATTATCTTAATAAGTATTATATAAACCAACCATTATTTTAACATTTTAGAAGTATAAATTTTTTGCTAATTAATGCTATTTTAAGGGGCAAAGCAGTATCTTTCCTTGGTCAAGTACATTTGTTAATGAAATTAATTGCTGTTCATACTATACTGAGTCAGATGAAAGGAAGGTAAATATGGAAAATAGAACGAAGAAAACTACAAATTTCCCGCTTACTATTGGTGTGTTATTGATATTGCTAGTTGAATTATCAAATAGATATTTTACACCAGTGCCGAGAGCATTGAGACTTTCAATATTAGTAATCTCTGTTGCCTTGATGATCGTGGGAATAGTTATGGACAACTTTAAATTCTTAGCTATGCGTCATGAGATGAGAACACATAATGCTTCATTTGCTGAAGTTCGTGAAAATCGTCATCTTGAAGAGACTGCGAAGAACTTAGGACCTGAGGAAGAAAAAATTTAACTTATTGTTAAGCTAGTGCTCATCTATCATCTGATATACTTAACCCATAAAATCTAAGTTGGGAGATAAGGTATGAAAGAAAGAAGCATTAGTAATTTAAAATCTAAACTAGTTATTCTACTAACAGTAACATTACCAATCTTATTAACATCCTGTGTATCCGCAGAGCAATTTAGAGAATCTCGAAATAGCGGTTACACCCTAGGAGATGCAATTGAAGGATCTTTCTATGGATTTATCATGTTCTTAGAAAGTATTTTAATTTGGGTAGTTATTATTCTGCCTTATGTACTTCTTTTCTTATTAATTTTCTTTATTATACGTTGGTTCTACAAGCGCTACTATAATTCAGAAACTTATAAGGCTAAAGAAGCTAAACGTGAAGAAAGAAGAATGGAACAAGTTGCTAGGTATCAAGAGTACCAAAGAAATAGAGCTCAAGCTTTTGGTAGTCGCCAGCAAGCACAAGGTGTGAATATAGCTCAGCAAACACAAAATCCTGATCCATACACTAGGACGTATGCAAATACACGTCCGCAACCTGGTAATCCGCAGAGACCTGGCCCAAATGCTCCAAGGCAAAATGTCCAAGAGCAAAATCATGGTCAGCAAGGAAACTATGGTAATCAGGGACAAGGTGGTCAACAAACTGATAGATAGAAATAACTGTAAAGATTAGATTAGTGATTTTTGAGTTCAGGTAAAAATTTATATAAATTGAAGGAAAGACTTAGTTTTGTAGACTGGGTCTTTTTTTCTTGCGAAAAAGTCGTTTAGCATAGTATTAAACTGTTAATAGAGATGATTTGATTTACGTACCGTATAACACATTCTTGCTATATTACATAAAGAAATTGCTTCAAAATAGTGAATACATATATAAGCAATGAATATATTTTGGCAATGATTCCACATGTTTCTTTGAGTTAAACATAAGTAATATTCAAATAATTAAAGGGAGGGTTGTCAGTTCAAATACACTGACTTGCCCTCTTTTAAATTTTCATGATGAATTTAAAATTGATGTAAATTCTGTAGGTTATGTTGTTGAATGAATTCTCATCTAACGTATAATTAACGATGTGTCATTCATTTTGGCAGTTCAAATAGATAAACAAAAATAAATACAAGAGGTATTTTATGAAGGTCAAAAACTTAGACGAACTACAAGAAATTATCAATAATCCAATCTACTATTACGATGGAGATGACTTAGGTTTAACTTATAGTGAAGAAGAGAGTATATTTAAGGTATGGGCTCCTACCGCTCAAGAAGTTAAATTAGTTATTTTTGAAGAGGCTGGCGAATACTACACATATACTACCGATGTAGATTATAGCGATGGAGTAGAGTGGGAAATGGACCGAGACGAAACAGGAACTTGGTCAGCCACAATCGAGGGAAATTTAGAAGATAAATATTACTTATATAAGGTAGGTTTCTCAGATGGAACAGTAAATTATGCAGTAGATCCTTATGCATTTGCTGTAACAGCTAATGGTGGTAAAACAGCAATTATAGATTTAACAAAAACTAATCCAGAGAATTGGAAACCAGAATTAAAACCAGCAATGCAAAATCCTACAGATGCAATTATTTACGAATTGCATGTAAGGGACTTTTCTATTGATGAAAACTCAGGTATAGAAAACAAAGGTAAATTTTTAGCATTTACTGAAAAAGGAACAGTCAATAAAGAAGGAAATCCTACAGGTATTGATCACCTTAGAGATTTAGGTGTTACTCATATTCAATTACTTCCAGCTTATGATTTCAAGACCATCGATGAATTAGAAGTAGATAATCCTGAATCAGAGTTACCTAAATTCAACTGGGGATATGATCCTCAAAACTTCAATGCACCAGAAGGTTCTTATTCAACAGATGCTAACAATCCATATTCAAGAATAATTGAATTTAAATCAGCTGTTCAAGCATTACATGAGAATGGTATGCGAGTTATTATGGACGTTGTTTATAACCATACTTATGAAACTAATGGCAGCAACTTTAATAAGATTGTACCTGGTTATTACTTTAGACAAGATAAAAAAGGTAAGTACACTAATGGATCAGGAACTGGTAATGAAGTAGCTTCTGAAAGACCAATGGTTAGAAAATATCTCAAAGATTCAGTTAAATTCTGGGTAAAAGAGTATGGGATAGATGGGTATCGCTTTGACCTTATGGGGCTAATAGATACACAAACTATGACTGAGCTTGTGAAAGAATTACATGAAATTGACCCAAGTATTATAGTCCTAGGAGAGCCATGGCATGCTGGTGGTACATCATTAAGACCTAAGGACCAGACACTTAAAGGTTCACAGAGAAGTAGAAATTTCTCAGTATTTAATGACCACTTTAGAAATGCTGTTAGAGGTGACGGTGGTAATGACGGAAGTACTGGTTATGCGACTGGAATGCTTAATAGAGAGATTGAAGTTGTCGAAGGTATTATAGGTTCACTTAACGATTTTGCAGATTTCCCAAATGAGTCAATAAACTATGTCACAGCCCACGATAATCTTAATTTATGGGATAAAGTAATTAACACGCAAAAATTAAATAAAAAAGAAGGATTCTTAGAACTTAGTGAAGGTGTTCTAATTGGTAAGACAGCTCAGAAATATACTAGCATTGAAGAAGCAGTTGAAGCAGCTACAATTCACCACTCTGTAGATACTCAAGACCCATTCTCAAATGAAACTGTTAGACGTTCAGTGCTAATGAATGGAATTATGCTAACTAGTCAGGGCGTGCCATTTATTCATGCGGGAGACGAAATCTTACGCAGTAAATTTGGTGACCACAATAGTTATAGAAGTCCAGATGCAATTAATAAAATTCGCTGGGAGTGGAAGAGTAAGTTTATTGATGTATTTAATTATTACCAAGGATTAATTAAATTACGTAAAGAGCATCCTGCCTTCCGTATGATGGATATTGAAGAGATTGATGAGAAGATTGAAATCATCGATGATTTTGCAGGAGTTATTTCTTTTGTTATAAGAAATAATGCGAACAATGATTCTTGGAAAGAAATATTTGTTATTTACAATGCAGATGATGAAGAAATGGATAGTTTCCTACCATCTGAAGGTGACTGGCATCTAGTTGTAGATGATAAAAGAGCAGGTACTGATATCTTAGAAACTATTACTGTTAAGAGAAGAGATATGATCGGTGCCGAAGAAGCATTAGAACATGCTCCTGATAATGGATCTACTACATATGCTAGTTATACAGATGAGAGTAATATTGAAGATAGGTCAGAAGTTAGTGGTAACGTAACTGTAGCTCCTTTATCCATGAAGGTCCTATACAAGAATTAAGCAAAACAATTAAAGACAAACAAAAATGGCGTTTCTCAAGGAAACGCCATGCTTATAATTAATTTAAGTAATACTATTTACCTTTTTTCTGCATGTGAACTACAGGTGTAGTTTCTTGTGAACCTGTTAGAACAACTAATAAGTTATTTACTAAGTTAGATCTTAATTCATCATCTAAAGTAACAATTTGTTTCTCTTCAAGTTGAGCAAGTGCGTCTTCAACAACACCAACTGCACCTTGTACAATCTTACCTTTAGCAGATACGATTGCTGTGGCTTGTTGTCTCTGTAGCATTGCAGCTGAGATTTCGTCAGCATAAGAAATATGTGATAGCTTAACATCAATGATTTCAATACCTGCAATATCAGCCTTATCTTGTAGCTCTTCTTGCATTTGGTTTGCTATCATTTGGCTAGAGCCAATTAATGTATATTCTGAATCTTGTACGCCATCGTCTTCTAAGTTCTCGTATGGGTATAATCTTACAGTATTTCTAACTATGCTGTCAGATTGGCTATTTAAGAATGTAGCGTAATTATCTACATTGTACACAGCCTTAGTAGGGTTAGTGATTCTCCAAGAAACAACTGAGCCTACAATAACAGGGTTACCTAGAAAGTCATTAACCTTTTGTAATTCATTGTTTACAGTTCTAACTTTTGTAGAAAGTCTATTAGGTTTTTGTCCTGAATATGTAGTTGAAACACTTTCACCATCTGCGGATCTAGAAACCATTTTTAATTGTGCAGGATCTTTTTCAGCTGACGCAAATGGATTAATCCAGTGGTAACCAGGTTCTCTAATTGTACCGTGGTATTTACCGAATAATGTAAAGATAGCTGCTTCATTAGGGCCAACATTCTTACATCCTGCCATCATCCAGATTCCTAGAGCCATTAGTAGTAAACCTAAACCGAAAAGTATTGTTAGAGGTAGACCTAAGATAAATATGATTAGTCCAAAAATTAACATTGGAACACCATTTTTATTTGAAATTAATTTCTCGTCTATGTCTGGATTAAAATCATTAGGTCCTCCTGAACTTGGTCTTGGTGCAGGATACTGATTTCTTGGGTAATTATCATAGTTTTGAGGTTGTCTATTACCTTGGTAATTTTGATTTCCTTGGTTGTGTTGATTTTGTTGATAATTTTGACCATACTGATTTTGCGAGTGATTCTGTCCTTGTTGATTATTGTAGTTATTCTCCATATAAATTCCTTTCTCCATTCGATATTTATATATTTTTGAAATACCAAGCTTGATTGGTATCTATGTAAATTATAATATATCCCACCCTATGTAAAAATAAATTTTTTGCGACCAAGAAGAAATTTAAACAGAAATTAACATAATACTACTACCTCAAATAGCAACAAATATCCACTATTGTATTATTCTTAATACAAGCTTTATCCTTTGTTTAATTATGAGAATCGATATAATGAGAAAATGTTATGAGCAAAATGCACCCGGAGGAAAATCATGCTTCAAGTAAAGAACCTGTCGAAGGACTATTATGTCGGCGACAACACTATTCATGCACTACAAGATATTAATTTAAATTTCCCAGATAAAGGTTTCGTATCAATTCTAGGTCAGTCAGGGTCAGGTAAAACTACCTTCCTGAACATCATAGGCGGTCTAGATAGATATACATCTGGTGATATTGTAATTAACGGGAAAAGTACAAAAACCTACAAAGATAAAGATTGGGACAGCTACAGAAACCACCACATTGGTTTTGTATTCCAAAGTTATAGCTTAATCCCACATCAAACCTTACTAGAAAATGTCATGCTAGCGCCTGCTATATCAGGTTTACCACTTGCTGAGCGACGTGAAAAATCCATAGAAGCACTTAAGAGCGTTGGTTTAGAGAACCGCATGCATCAGCGCCCTAACCAAGTCTCTGGTGGCCAAAGCCAACGTACAGCAATTGCCCGTGCTCTTGTAACTAACCCTAATATTATTTTGGCAGATGAGCCTACGGGTGCTTTGGACAGTGAGACATCTGCGCAAGTAATGAAAATCTTGAAAGATATTTCTAAAGAAAAACTAGTCATTATGGTTACACATAATGAGATCATTGCAGACGAGTATTCTGAGAGAATCATCAAACTTAAAGATGGTGAATTGCTATCAGATACAGCTCCGCTATCAGATGAAGAATTAGAGATTGAAGAAAAACCACGTAAGAAAGAAGCTAGTATGTCATTCGCTACTAGCTTGGCTCTATCTTGGAAAAACCTAATGAGTAAGAAGGGGAAGACCTTTTTGACGGCTTTGGCCGGATCAGTAGGAATCATTGGTATAGCAGTTGTACTTGCAATTTCATATGGTGTAAACGACTACATCGACCAGGTTCAAGAGGATACATTGACCTCATATCCATTAACCATCATGAGAGAAAACATTGGACTAGAAGCCATTATGGGCGAAATGGAGAGATTATCAGGGGACGCTGAACCAGAAGACTATGGAGAGAACAATGCTGGTACATGGGAGATAATGGACTATCTCTTAAATCTTGAAAATACATTCGCAGGGGATGTCAACAATTTAGTAGACTTCATGGAGTTTATAGAGAGTAACGAAAGCTTCAAAGAGAATACTTCGAGCGTGTTTTATGACTATGGACTAGATATGAATATCTTAGCTCAAGACCCGAATGGAGAGACAGTTCAAGCAGATATTATGGAGCAAATTTCAGCTGCCAACTTAAGGATTGCTGAAGATGAGGGTAGAGACCCAGACCAAGTAGATGCCAGAAACAATATGATGATGCAAGGTCCATTTGGAGCAGGAACAACATTTACTCCTTTAATTCCAGATGAAAATAATGTAGGTATTAGCCAGATTGTTAAAAACCAATATGTATTGGAAGCTGGACAGTGGCCAGAAAATGAAGAAGAAGTAGTACTTATTCTAAATGAATATGGAGAGTTACCAGATTCTGTTTTATATACATTAGGGTTTAGAACACAAGAAGACTTAGAACGTTTAATCATTCAGGCTGAAAATGATGAGGAACTTGAATCTAGCGAGGAGTTCATCTACTCATATGATGAGTTAATGGCTAAGGAAATTAAGTTATTATTCCCAACAGATATTTACCAGTACAACGAAGACACAGATACTTGGGAAAACCTTATGGATACTGAGAGTGGTAGAGACTATCTTTACTCAAATGAAGATATTGGAGTTAATTTAACTATCTCAGCAATAATTAAACCAAATCCAGATTCATCAAGCCATATATTAGAAGGTTGGGTAGGCTACACGAGTGAACTGAGTGATTATGCAATTGCAGCTAATAGGGAATCTGAATTAGCACAAGAACAGTTGAATAATGAAGAGATTGACGTATTTTCAGGCTTACCATTCCCAACAGAAGAAAATACAAATATCGATGAAGCAACTAAGGCTAGCGATTTTTCTGAATACATGGCAGAGCAAGGCACTGAAACACAAGCTGAGTACTACACATTTATATCTACTACAATGTTGCCATCTCAATTGGATGAGCAAGTAGAAGCACAAAAAGAGTTGATGGATGATGAAGCAAAAGATGAACTTATAAGCAATGTTTATGCAAATATTGTAAATGTATCTATGGAGCAAGCATCTGCTGCAATAGCTAACCTAGACCAAGAAACTTATGATGAATTACTTACTGCTGCACTAGAAGCTAATATTCAATCTACTTATGCGGCACAAGTCATGCCTACAATAGAGCAATTATCAGAAGAGGAAAGAGCTGCTATGCTCTTAGAAGAAGATTTCAGTGATGAAGCACTAGCAACTCTTTACGATGAATATATGCCAGCTCAAGTCTCTGAAAACACATATGACGGCAACTTAGCAAGTTTAGGTTTAGATAACACTGAGCCTGAATCAATTTATATTTACAACGCTGATTTTGAGACAAAAGATAATGTTAAGGCAATTATCGAAGATTACAATGCAGCCGCAAGTGAAGATGATGAGATATCTTATACAGATTATGTTGATCTAATTATGAGCATGGTTGGAACAATCATTAATGTTATTACCTATGTCTTGATTGGATTCGTCGCTCTATCCTTGCTTGTATCTTCAATCATGATGTCTATCGTTACATACAACAGCGTCTTACAAAGAACCCAAGAAATCGGTATTTTAAGAGCTCTCGGTGCATCTAAGCGAAATGTAGCTAATGTATTTATTGCAGAAACATTTATTGAGGGACTGAGCTCGGGAATTGTCGGTATAGCTATATCGCAACTCATTGTAATGATTATCAATGCCATCATTAGAGCGAACTTCGATGTAACTCTGAGACTATTCTTAACTACTGAATCTATGGTTGTATTAATCTTGTTATCCACAGTGTTGACAGTAATTGCAGGACTAATTCCTAGCTTCATGGCTTCAAGGAAAGATCCTGTTGAGGCACTTAGAACTGAGTAGTAGTTTGCTTTTGCCAAAGCAGAGACACCTATAGTCAAAAAGTAGAAAAGAAGTTTTGTACTGTTTGATTTACATCTAGGCTGTTATACTTGAAAGGATTTATTTTGATGGGAGAATATTATGGCTAAAGGCGTAATTTTTGATATGGATGGAACAATCCTAGACTCTAACCAAATGTGGGATGAGGCTGCTGCAAGATACTTGAAAACTCAAGATAGAGTTGCTGCAGATGATTTGGGTCATCAGATTCATACATTCAGTGATATTGAAACTGCTGAATATTTAAGAGTTACATATGAGCTTGATTTAAGCAAAGAGGAAGTATTAAGTGGAATGCATAATACAGTTCTTGGATATTACCAAAATGAAGCAACTTTAAAGGGTTGGGTTATTGATTTTGTAAAGGAGCTACATGAAGCTGGTATCCCAATGGGTGTTGCAACAGTAACTAACAGAAATGCTACTAACCATGGACTTGCTACAACAAATATTATCCAGTATATGAAAGATACAATTGTTGTTGCGGAGGCTGGTGAAAGTAAAGAGAGTCCTAAGATTTACTTGGATATTGCCGAAAGAATGGGTCTAGATGTAGATAAAACCTTTGTATTCGAAGATTCACTCTATGCAGCAAAAACCGCGAAGAGAGCTGGTTTTATAGTTGTTGGTGTTGCTGATCCATACAGGGTAGATGTAGCTGACGAAATGAGAGAGCTTGCAGATTATTATTTAGAAGATGAAGCAAGTACAAAAGAAATTTTAGGGGCAGTTCTAAGTTTATAATTTCAAGATTTATATATAAATAATGGCTTAAGTTAGTAAAGTACTAGCTCAAGCCATTTTATTTTGTTTAATTCATTTATCTAACCACAGTCTCTACAACTATTGGCAGTGAAAATATCAACTGTTAGAATATCTTTTTCAACATTCAATTTCTCAGAGACGAAGTTTTTAATATCCATCAATTGGAATGGATCTAGAAACATACTGTCAATCTCCTTATATGCTTCCCTAATACGATTTTTCTCATCTGTTGGTATCTTACCATCATCATGGAAATGTAAGTCGGTAATCATATTCCAGTTCAATTCTGGTGAGTTCGTAATTGTTATTTCTACCATAAAAACACCTCTTTTCTAGATCATTTCTTAATCTACGCATAGTGTAGCAAGAATAAACTTTATTGTCTGGAACGATTGTTGCTATTAAAGATGGCTATGTTAGTCTTATTTACAAGCTACACTCAAATAATATTTTATACTTAATTAAATCTACTTCTGCTAAACAACGGAGGAAGCTGTAAACCAAGCAATTAACAAAATGGTAGATTTAGTAATTTCTACGGGAAGTTTCGACATAAATGAAGCAGGTGTGTTACTCTCAGTAGTAGGTAATTTAAAAGTTTCTCAAATTGTTAACCCTAATAAGACAATGAGAATGGAACTTGATAAGAAATATATAGATTTAATAAGCTAAATCTATTAGTCCAAAAATTAATCCAATACTAATATTTAGAACTATAAGAGCTTTATAAGTTTGTTATAAAATATTCATAGATATTTGTTTTATTTCAAATAT
>CAZVJQ010000034.1:0-13361 GCA_964627125.1 uncultured Fastidiosipila sp.
TTTGGAGCTACCGAACGGATTCGAACCGTCGCATAAAGGTTTTGCAGACCTCTGCCTTACCACTTGGCTACGGTAGCGTGTTTTATTTAATTGTATTATCTTCTTACTTAATTTTTCTCTACTAGCCTTCGGTTAGTTCTCTATCTTTCAATCTTGCTTCGCCTTACAGCGATTTATTAACCAACTATCGCACACCCTTGTTCCGACCTGTTTTGGCGACTTGGCTACGGTAGCGTGTTTTATTAAATTGTATTATCTTCTTATTTGATTTTCCTCTACCAAACCTTCGGTGAGTTCTCTATTATTCAATCTTGCTTCGCCTTACAGCGATTTATTAACCACCTATCGCACACCCTTGCTACGACCTGTTTTGGCGACTTGGCTACGGTAGCGTGTTTTATTTATTGTATATCGTTCTATTTAATTTAATTTGGCTCTGGGTAGCTTTTATATCCTTATCTACCAATAACCAGCAATGATCATTCTATATCTAATTTTAAAAAAAGGTCGGTAGCATAATACGCTCCGACCAAATCATGGAGCGGGATACGAGACTCGAACTCGCGACTTTCACCATGGCAAGGTGACACTCTACCAATTGAGTTAATCCCGCGTAAAAATAAAGGCACTATTTAGTATAGATAAAAAGTGGTGACCCGTACGGGGTTCGAACCCGTGACCCCACCGTGAAAGGGTGATGTCTTAACCACTTGACCAACGGGCCATATTTGGTAGCGGTAGTCGGATTTGAACCAACGACACTTCGGGTATGAACCGAATGCTCTAGCCCCTGAGCTATACCGCCATATCTATTTGCAGTTACCTCAGTAATTCCTGACTACTAAATAGCGCTAATAGATTCTATCAATTCTAATTAATTCTGTCAAATGTTTTTACTGATTTTTGCTAATAAATACATTACCAAATTATTACACTAATAATGCCTGTTGAAGCTAAGAATTACTTAATTTCAACTTTTGCTCCAGCTTCTTCAATTTGGTTCTTAATGTCTTCTGCTTCTTCTTTTGAAACATCTTCCTTAAGAACTCCTGGTACGTTATCTACAAGAGCTTTAGCTTCTTTTAAGCCTAAACCTGTAATAGCACGTACTACCTTAATAACACCAATCTTAGAAGCACCGAAGTCTGTAAGAGTAACTGTAAATTCTGTTTGTTCTTCTTCTTCTGCTGCTCCAGCACCTGGACCTGCTACTACTGCTGCTGCTGCTGTAACACCGTATTTTTCTTCTAGTTCATGAACTAAATCATTTAGTTCCATAACTGTTAATTCATCAATTGTATCTAAAATGCTTGTGATTTTTTCACTTGCCATGGATCTTTCCTCCTAAATTATATTATTCTGTTTCTTCTGTATTTTCTGTTTCTGTTGATTCTTCAGTTTCTGCTGCTTCTTCTGTCTCAGTAGTTTCAACTACCTCTTCAGTTGCAACTTCTTCTGATGTTTCTTCTACTTCTGCTGCTTCATCAGTACTATCTGATTCTGTTGAACTTGAATTGTAGTCTGCTGAGATAACATCTCCTGCTACTTCTTTACCTTCTTCTTCAACCTTCTCTGCAATAGCCTTAGCTAACATTGCAAATCCTGTAATTGGTGATGATAAGCTTCCTACTAATCTTGCTCTTAGCTCGTCCATACTTGGCATGGTTGCTAATTTGTTAAGATCTGCTTCACTTAGTACAACACCGTCACTAGCTCCAGCCTTTACTTTGAAGATTTCATTCTTCTTAGCAAATTCGTATAAAACTTTAGCTGGTGCAACAACATCTTCACTATAAGCGATAGCTGTAGGGCCAACAAAATACTCATCTAAACCTTCGATACCAGCTTCTTCTGCTGCTCTCTTACCGATATTGTTCTTAACAACGTGGTAAGTAACACCAGCTTCTCTTAAAGTTCTTCTTAACTCAGTATCTTGAGTAACTGTTAAACCTAAGTATTCAGCTAGAACGACTGTTTGAGTAGATTTTAATTCTTCTGCCAAAGCTGTAACTGCTTCTCTCTTACGATCTAAAATCTTTTCACTTGCCATTGTTTCCCCTCCTTTTTCTGTAATAAAAATATCCTCATGTCCAAAAAACATGAGGATACGATAATCTAATAAATAAACAATAAATGTTAAAACTAGTTTCGCAACCTCGGTAGGAAATTAAGCTCTCGCTCCTACTGTCTTTGGCACTCGAATATTATGTTAAATTTTTTACTTCTTGTCAAGGGACAATTTACTAAATACTAAAATTAGTCATTTAGCTTAATATTTGGTCCCATTGCTGATGATACGTTGATTGATCTTACAAACTGTCCTTTAGCACCTGATGGTTTTGCACGTAAAACTGCATCTTTCAATGCGTTGTAGTTATCTAATAATTGTTCACTTGTAAATGAAGCCTTACCAATAACTGTGTGCATTAAGTTTGTTCTATCTAATCTGAACTCAATTTGACCTGATTTTAAGTCACTAATTGCTGTTGTAACGTCAGTTGTAACTGTACCAGCCTTAGGGTTTGGCATTAAACCTCTAGGTCCTAATACTCTACCTAGTCTACCTACTACACCCATCATGTCTGGAGTTGCAACTACTACGTCAAATTCAAACCAGTTTTCATTTTGAATCTTCTCAGCTAATTCTGCACCACCTACGTGATCTGCACCTGCAGCTTCAGCAGCTTCTGCTTGAGCACCTTGTGCAAATACTAAAACTCTAACGTCTTGACCTGTACCATGTGGAAGTACTACTGTACCTCTAACTTGTTGGTCAGCATGTCTTGAGTCAACACCAAGTTTAATATGAACTTCGATAGTTTCATCAAACTTAGCTGTAGCTGTTTCTTTAACTAAATCAAATGCCTCTGCTGCATCATAGACTTCCTTAGTTAGGAGTTCTTGAGCTGCTTGGTATCTTTTACCTCTTTTAGCCATAATTACTCCTCACTCTCGTCATCTTCAATAGTAATACCCATACTACGAGCTGTACCTTCAATTAATCTCATAGCTGACTCAACTGATGCTGCATTGGTATCTACCATTTTCTTCTCTGCGATCTTACGTACTTCAGATCTCTTAACTGAAGCTACTTTCGCACTTTCAGGATTACCTGAACCTTTACTTACGTTAACAGCTTGCTTCAACAATGTTGCAGCTGGAGGAGTTTTAGTAATAAATGTATAAGAACTATCTTGATATACAGTAATAACAACAGGGATTAAAGATCCTGCATCTTGCTGTGTTCTCTCGTTAAATTCTTTAACAAATTGTGGAATAGAAATTCCATTTTGTCCTAAAACTGGTCCAACCGGTGGTGCTGGAGAAGCTGCTCCTGCAGGTATCTGCAGTTTAACAATATTTTTTACCTTCTTGGCCATAAGCCACCTCCCATAAAATAATTTCTTCCTTAAATAAAGAAAGCTGTCACTATTAGCGACAGCTTGCAATTATATACTTATATTAAAAATAAATCAAGTCAATTAATAGCTCATAACTTGGGCGAAGTCTAGTTCAACAGGTGTTTCTCTACCAAACATTGATACTGATAAACTTACCTTCTTCTTCTCATGACTAATTTCAACAACTGTTCCAATGAAACTCTCAAGTGGACCATTGATAATTCTAACACTATCGCCAACTTCATAGTCAACTTCAGGTACCCAATCAGTTTCAACACCCATCATAGCTAGTTCTTCATTACGTAGAGGCACTGGCTCTGATTCAGGTCCAACAAATCCTGTTACACCTTGAACATTTCTTACTATATACCAGATTTCATCATTATTAATCATTTGGATTAATACATAACCTGGGAAAATCTTACGAGTTACAGTCTTCTTCTTACCATCTTTAACTTCTACAACTTCCTCTTCAGGAACTTCGACTTCAAAAATGTATTCTTGTAAATTTCTATTTTGGACAATCTGCTCTATAGTTCTCTTAACCTTATTCTCATATCCTGAATAAGTATGTAAAACATACCAGTTAGGTTTACTAGGATCGTATATGTCCTCATCACTTGTTTGAGGTAATTCTTCATTACCTTCTTGTGCTTCATTTGTAGCATCTGAGTCAATATTTTCATCTGTTAAAGATTCTGTATCTTCGTTGCTAAGTGAAACAGCATCATCTATCGCTTCTTCTGCAGCATTAAATACTTCATCATTTGTCTCTTCATTTGATTCAAAATTGTTTAATAACATTCTGTCTCACTCCTCTCGCATTGATTATTCAACATCGCCAGTTGTTGTAACAATAGTAGTTTGTTCAGGCTCTTCTTCTTCCTCTTCAACTTCTTGTGCGATTGTTGTTTGGACAGTATCCTCAAGCTCTACTGGAGCTGTGTTGAATCCAAGTGCATTTAAAATCAATGTCATAATTGAGTCAATTGCAAATACAAGTATTGCAACTAATGCAACAATTACAATAACAACAATTGTTGTTTGAGTAGTTGTTTTCTTATCAGGCCACACTACTCTCTTTAATTCAGAAGTCATTGATTTAAAGAAGTTTTTAATTCTATCCCAAATTCCAGGTTTTTGACCCTTCTTGGATTTATTATCCTTCTTATTATCACTTGATTTCTTTACTTCATTCTTTCTTGCCATATTAAATTCCTTTCAGAGAATTCAGTATAAAACTACTTAGTTTCTTTGTGAACTGTATGTTTACGACAGAAAGGACAATGTTTATTTAATTCTAAACGGTCAGTGTGTGCTCTCTTGTTCTTCTTAGTAGTATAGTTTCTTTGCTTACATTCATCACAAGCAAGAATAATAATTTCTGCTACACCAGTTTTTGCCATCTTATTTCCCTCCGTATTGTAAAGTTATCCATAAAAATAAAAGCCCGTATTCACAGGCGAAAATGATTATATCACAGTATTTCAGGAGCTGTCAAACACAACAGTACCAGTATTTAGCCAGTAAATTAATCACTATTTGTGATATTTTTCATTTTTATTAATTTTAAATGCTCTATATATTTGTTCTAGTAATATTACTCTTGCCATCTGATGGGTAAAAGTCATCTTACTCATACTTAATCGGTAGTTACATTGTAACAGTAATTCATCAGAAAATCCTAAAGAACCTGCAATTATAAAACAAAGATTTGACCCACCTTGCTCTAACCATTTAGGCACATGATTTGCTAATTCTAGTGAATCCATATGTTTACCAGAAACATCTAATGCTACTACATGAGAGTTAGGCTTAACCTTTGCCAGCAACCTCTCACTCTCTTCTTCTTTAGCTCTTAATTCAGGAATATTATCTGAAGCATCTTGCACTTCAACTATCTCTAAATTTACATACTTATTTAAACGCTTAGAATAATCTTCTATTCCAAGCTTCAACCACTTATCTTTAATTTTACCTGCACAAACAATTTGTATATTCATTACAACACCTGCCAAAGCCCCGGATCATATCTATTTGCAGTACTCAATGTATAGTCTATACCATTAATAAATCCATTGTCAGCAAGATATGTCTCAAAATACTCATATGCTAAATCCGGATGATTATTATTGTTACTTAAATGGATTAAAACAAACCTTTTTGTTCCTGATTCGAGTAAGCCAAGGGCGGCTTTGGCCGAAGCTTCATTAGATAAATGCCCATGGTCAGATGCAACACGTCTCTTTAAAGGATAAGGATAATGCCCATTCCAGAGCATGTCTTCATCATAATTTGCCTCAAGAAAAATTAGATCACTTCCTGAAAGCGCCTCAGCAATGTATGGAGTCCAAACACCAATATCTGTAACTACAGAGATTATGCCAAAACCAGTATCTATCTTATAAGCTAGTGGATCTATACCATCATGAGAAACATGAAATCCTGTAATAGATAAATCACCTATTTGAAAAGGCTGAGAAAATTCAACTTCTCTAAATTCAATTCTATCTGAATAACGCATCTTCAATTTGCAAGCGGCTAATGTATCTCGACTTGAATATATAGGAATATTATATTTTCTAGCTAGGACAGATGCTGCAGAAATATGGTCAGAGTGCTCATGTGTGATTAAAATTCCGTCCAAAAGAAGTGGGTCCAAGCCCAAGATAGACATGTTGCTCTCTATCTTTTTGCATGACCCACCAGCATCTACTAATATTCTTGAATATCCAGATTCAATATAAACACTATTTCCTGAACTTCCACTTACTAAAGTGCAAGCTCTAATCTTACTTATCATAAAAATTTCTATCTATAATTATTATAATTCGTCGCCGTGATCTACGTAAGTAATATCTCCACCAACACTTTGTAATTTAGCAACTAGGTTCTCATAACCTCTTTGTAATGAAGCAGTTCTTAGAACTTCAGTTTCTCCTTCAGCGGATAAACCTGCTAGTACCATAGCAGCACCAGCTCTTAAGTCTCTAGCTTCAACTTTAGCTCCAACTAATTGTGAAGGACCTTCAATATTAGCTATACTACCTTCTACATCAATCTTAGCACCCATCTTAATTAGGTCTTCGATGTATTGGAATCTGCTCTCCCAAACATCTTCATACATACGGCTGTGACCAGTTAATTGTGTCATTAAAGTAACAGCTTGAGGTTGTAAGTCTGTTGGGAAGCCTGGATATACCATAGTTCTAATGCTTGTAGCTTCAATTACATCACCTTCATTAACCCATACACGAATTGAATCTTCACCAACTTCAGTATTAATATTCATCTCATCTAATTTAGCTGTTAGAGGTTCCATGTGCTTAGGAATAATATTTTTAACCTCTAAGTCACCTCTAGTCATTGCAGCAGCGATCATGTATGTACCTGCTTCAATTTGGTCTGGAATGATTGTATATGTCTTACCGCCAGGTAATGTTTCTTTACCATTGATACGGATAATGTCTGTACCAGCACCTTTAATGTCAGCACCCATAGTGTTTAAGAAGTTTGCTACGTCAACAACGTGAGGTTCTCTAGCTGCATTTTCAATGGTAGTTCTACCCTTAGCCTTAGTAGCTGCGATCATAATATTAATTGTTGCACCAACACTAACTTTATCTAAGAAAATGTTTGTACCTTCTAAACCATTTTCAGTTTCAAAAGAAATAACACCTAGTTCTAAATTATCTTTAGCACCCATTGCGTTAAAACCTTTAATATGTAAGTCAATAGGTCTAGTACCTAAATCACAACCACCAGGTAAGAAGCTACTTACTTTACCAAATTTTCCTAGCATTGAACCAAATAAATAATATGAAGCTCTAATTTCTCTAGCCTTCTCATTATCTACATCTGGTGTATTAATCTTGCTTGCATCGAATGAGATAGTATTATCATCGATAAATTCAATTTCTGCACCGATATGTTGATTTAATTCAATTAATGTTCTTACGTCTGAAATATTTGGAACATTCTCTATTACACATGGTCCATCCAATACTGATGCGGCTGCAACAATCCCCAATGCTGCATTCTTAGAACCACTAACTGTGATATCACCTCTTAAAGCATTACCGCCTCTAACTATATAACTTGCCAATTTATTTCCCCCTAACTCTTAGGTCTTAAATTAAAACTTAAGATATAAATTTATTAAGAATTTAAATTTAAAATAATCGTTTGTTCCCCAAAAAATCATATTCTATTCTATCGTATTATTTGTTTAATTGTATAGTAATTAATCATAAAAATTATAAACTTATAGGATATAAACTACATCATATTTTAGCCTAATATCTCTATCAATAGTATTAACAATAAGTCTTACTTACAATATCAACTTCTATTATCACTTATTAAACATCTTATTTCAGTTCCATTAGTCACTGCCATCGAATTTAATTTCTGCTGTTTCTAATTCATCAAGTTTTGCATCAAATTCATCGATTTCTGACTCATCACCATCTGGTGCATTTGAATCTTCATCGACAACTTCAAGCTCATCTTTAACTATATCTATAAATAAGCTAGCTGAATCATTCTTGTCTTCAGAAACTTTCTTGCTACCATCTAGTATGCCAGCAAAATCTTCCTTAACTTTCTTGGACTTGTCTTTCGCCTTACCTTTAGACCTAGTTTCAACTAAGTAAGGTTGCAAAATAATGTCTCTTTGTTCCATGGTTAAATCTTCAAGATAGTCCACATTAAATCCTAATTCATTGGCTTCAGTCAATAACTTATTGTATGCATATACAGACAAGCTATCAGCATCTTCCTTATATCGTTCAATGTTTGGATTATCTATAGTACTTTGCATGGTTTGCGTATAGAATTTTGCAACGCTAGGTAGATTTACTACAAATTCTGACCCCGAGGTCAAAGCCGAGTTAACCGTTATTTTCCCATGATGCAATTCGACCAATTCTTTCGCAATTGATAAACCTAATCCAGTACCTCCATACTGTCTAGACCCGGTCTGATCGACTCGATAGAATCGATTAAAAATATTCTTCTGATATCTTGGGTCTATTCCGAGTCCATTATCCTTTACTTTTATGACAATATCATTAATGACTCTTGATATATAAATTTCAACTTTACCATTGTCATTATTATATTTAATAGCATTAAGAATTAGATTACTAAATACTCTACTTAATGAATTCTTGTCAGCTAATACCGGAGATAATTTAGATACCGAGTGAAGTTCTAAGTTAATATTTTTCTCTTCTGCTGGAATTCTGCACTGCTCTATAACCTGCTGTAATAGTATATGTATATCGCACTCTTCAACATTTAAATTACTTCCCTTAGAGTCAATCTTAGATAGTAATAATAAGTCTTGAACTAAAGATTCCATCCTATTAGCATTATCTAAGATATTTTGAACATCCTTATTAATTGCTGCAGAGCTCTTCTCTTCAAGTCCCCAATCAAGTAGAGTCTCAGCATAAATTTTCATTACAGTTATTGGTGTTTTAAGTTCATGAGAAACATTTGCAACGAATTTCTTTCTTTGCTCATCTTCTTCTATTTCTTTTGAAATATCTTGAGCGAAGAAAACTATACCTTCATCACCAAAACTATTAGCTAAGTATTCTTCCTTCTCATCTAAAGAGAATTTATTAAATCTAAGTCTTAGATTTTTATCATTAAGATCGAGGAAAGCTTCACTACTATTATTGCCAAGAAAATAACTTGTCTTAAGTCCATTTTCTTCGCCATATCTATCTAAGAATTTCTCTAGAGTTCTAGGCAATCTAAAATCGTCTAATAGATTAGACATCTTCCTATCTGAAAACTGTAATGACCCATCTGCCCTATATACCGCTAACCCAATTCCAGCACCTTCAAATATTCTTGAAAGATGCTTAATCTCAGAATCAAGCATAGACTTACTTCTCTCTACTTCTGCATCTAATTGCTCTTCATGGAGCTTCTTTTGTTTAAAAAGAAAATAAATTAAGAGTGCAATTGTAGATAAGAGTAAAATTATGACAGCAATAAACCAAACATTATTAGTTGAAGCTAATAAACTCATTTATTATTAATTTCCCTATATATCCTTATTAAAGTAATATCCTAAACCACGTTTAGTAATTAGATATTGGTAGTTACCTGTATCTGGTTCAAGTTTCTCTCTAGAGCGTCTAACTGTAACATCAACAGTTCTAACATCTCCGTAGTAATCAAACTTCCAAACTTCTCTTAGCAGTTCTTCTCTAGAAAAAACCTGTCCAGCATTCTTAGCTAAAAATGATACTAATTCAAATTCTCTTAAAGTTAGGTTAATGTCTTCACCACCACGTCTCACTTCGTAGGCAACATAATTAATCTCTAAATCACCAATCTTTAAGATAGAATCATTATCTTCATGATCAGAATTAAAATTAGAACGTCTAATCTGAGCCTTCACTCTAGCTAGCAACTCTCTGACACTAAAAGGTTTAGTCATGTAGTCATCAGCGCCAAGTTCTAACCCTAAAACTTTATCAATCTCTTCCCCTTTAGCAGTTAGCATAATAATTGGAATAGAAGAAGTCTGTCTAATTCTTTTACAGACATCAAATCCATCCATCACAGGGAGCATATTATCTAGGATAATCAGGTCAAAGTCATTCTCATCATGCATCACAAGCGCATTTTCACCATCATAGGCTGCCTGAACTAGATAACCTTCTCTTTCTAAATTAGATTTTAAGACCTCAACGATAGCCTCTTCATCATCAACAACTAAAATCTTTCCATTCATTTAAATACCTCTAAAAATCAAACAATATTATTACATCAAGAAATAAAATAACTATATATATTACTGAATTATATCACAGATATGACACCTTCTGACCCTTAAGCGGTCAATTTGAAGGAGTTTACAATTCCATATTTCACAAGGTTTATATCAAAAAATTAAGCTTTAATATAAGCAAATCCTTCAGCTTGTCGCTCAGCTATTTCAACTACACCAGCTCTTACAGTACCGACGCCATAGATGAGTTCATCATTTTTTATTTCATTAGATCTCAATGCATTTTCACATGCTAGTACTCTTACATTATTAGAGAAAAGTTCCTTTAAACTTTCTTCTAATATATCTGAACTCTCTTTAGTTAGTAATTTTACTGCTGGACCATTCACCACTACCTCTAAGACTAAATCTTCATTAGCATCTTCTATTAAATTTTTAGAATTAGAAATAGTCGTATTCCATTTATCTATGTCATTTATATGTATTAAAACTTTCATATGCCCCCCAAATGATTCACCACTATATTAAATTAAATATACTTATATTAGTTTAGCATTTGTGCTTGTAGAATATAAAAAATGAGCATCTAGAAATTAATTCCAAACGCTCATGTGTTTTTATTTTATTTAGATATTATCTAGATTTAAAACCTTGTAGTCTCATTGCATTAAATATAACTACTAAAATACTTGCCTCATGAACTAACATACCGATGGACATTGACATCCAGTCGCTGAACAATAAGCTTGCAAGCAGCACTATAACAACACCTACTGCTATTACAATATTTTGGTACATGTTTCTGTAAGTTGCTTTTGCCAAACCGTGTGCATGTGGTAAGCGGTTGAAGTTTGAGTTTACCAAAACGACGTCAGATGTTTCTATAGCGACGTCTGTACCTCCCCCCATTGCAATACCGACTTCTGCTGTAGCTAAGGATGGACTGTCGTTAACACCATCACCTACGAATGCTACGATTTCGCCTTTTGCCTGTCTAACTTTTAAGAACTCTAATTTATCTTCTGGTAAAAGCGAACCATATGCTTCAGTTAAACCTAACTCTTCTTTAACTGCATCGACTGATCCTTGGTTATCACCTGATAAGACGATTAGGTTTTTAACACCTTGTTTCTTAAGTTTTTCTAAGTCATTTTTTACGCCTGGTCTTACCTTATCTCTAATACCTACTAATGATTGTAGTTCACCATTTATGCCTGTTAAGACTATTGAGTTTCCTTTTGTCTCAAATTCCTTGATATCTCTTCTAGCTTGTTCAGTTAATTGAATACCTTCAGCAACCATTAATGCATAGTTACCTACTACAACTCTGTCACCATCTATTTGGGCTACTATACCGCCGCCTTTGACCACTTCAGTGTCTTGAACTTCCTTTATCTTTGCATCTTTGAAATTGTCTACTATTGCTTTTGCCAAAGGATGATCTGACTCATTTTCTACAGATACTAAGTAGGATGATGCGAGCTCTTCATTGTCACCATATAAGATGTAATCTGCAACTTCTGGCTTACCTTCAGTAAGTGTTCCTGTTTTATCAAATAGCATTGTGTCTACATGAGAAAAATCGCTTATAACTTCTGAACCCTTGAATAGGACACCATTTTTAGCACCATTACCGATACCTGCAACGTTAGAGACCGGAACACCGATTACTAAGGCACCTGGACAACCTAGAACTAGAACTGTAACAGCAAGTTCAACGTTTCTCGTGAATAAGAATACGAGAGCACCTATAATTAGAACTGCTGGTGTATACCATTGTGAGAATCTATCGATGAAACGTTCTGCTTCAGATTTAGAATCTTGAGCTTCTTCAACTAACTCAATAATCTTACCGAAGGTTGTATCTTCACCAACTTTATCTGCTTCGATTTGAATAGTACCATTTTCTAGAATGGTTCCTGCATATACTTTAGCGCCAATTTCTTTAGTTACAGGGATTGACTCACCTGTAATACTTGCCTCATTGATGTTGGCATTACCTTTAACAACGTGACCATCAACTGGAACTTTAGCACCAGTCTTAACTAGAAGTGTGTCGCCTTCATCTACTTCATCTATATCTACTTCTTCGAATTCACCTTCTACTAATAAGAGTGCAGTTTCAGGAGCCATCTCTGTTAATTCTTTAATCGATGATCTGGTTCTGTTTAATGTTCTTTGCTCTAAATATGATCCGAACAAGAATAGGAAAGTTACTATTGCTGACTCTTCATAATTTTGGATTATGAATGCTCCGATTACTGCTATTGTAACAAGTACATCTATACTTATTACTTTTACCTTAAGTGCCTGGTAAGCTTGAATTGCTATTGGCAGAACACCAATTATTGAAGCAGTTATAAATGTAATATTATAAATAAGTTCATTATGTAAAACGAACCCACCAAATAGACCTATTAAGATTAAAATACCACTGATTAATGTTATTTGGTTTTTATGACCCAATACAAACCTTTGAAATTTCATACTTCTTCCTCCAAGAAAATTTATTGACTTAAGTTTATAGCGAAGGCTGAATAATGAAATTGACTAATATCAAGTTTGCACATAAGTTTTAAAGTGTTTTGAAATGAAAAAACTTTGGGCAAATAAGCTGGCCAGAGTTTGTGTTTTTATCAGTTCGTCGGGAGTGTTTTCTATTGGAATACTACTTTCTCCAATAGGTACTTAATCCCTTCTTATCTTCTATTTGAAATTCAATCATTCTTTCTAGAAGCTCGAAATCTATTTCTTGCTTCCATTTAACTTTAAAAGTCATTTCAGTTTTATCATATGGTGAGTTTTCTATCTCTTCAGCAAAATGATCTATCCCTACTTTCTCAAGGTTAATAGCTATATGTCCTTTAAAAGGTGTAATAGCTATTATAAAAGTTCCTTCATTTTCATAGGAAGGATGGTTCCACTTAATTGCTTTATCTAATTGCGGATAATTTTCATCTACCCAATTTAATATATTAACGTATTTTTGCTTATGTTCTTCATTTTCGATTTTATCTATTAAAGGTTGGAAGGTCATCTTGTTCTCCTTTGGTATGTGAAAATGCATTTATATAGTATGAATATAAAATAGCATAATTTTCAGAATAAAAAAAGACGCTCCTTATGGAACGTCTGTAAAATGGAGCCGGCGAAGACCTATCCTCCCAGTCCGTCTCCAGACTAGTACTTTTGGCTCTAAAGAGCTT
>CAZVJQ010000035.1:0-11097 GCA_964627125.1 uncultured Fastidiosipila sp.
ACTCAAGATGATGTTTTCGAATTTCATCATCTCAGATAATTTAATTTTTTCCATTTGGTATTAGTCCTCCTCAACAAATGTAACAGTTTTATTTTCTAATGAAGCTAAACGACATACTGAATATATGTCTACTCCTAAGTCTTCTAATGATTGTCTACCTGCTTGGAATGATTTTTCAATCGCAATACCAACACCTACAAGCTCTGCACCTGCTTGATTGACAAGATCAATAAGACCTCTTGCTGCTTCTCCATTTGCTAAGAAGTCATCTACGATAAGTACTTTATCATCTGATGATAAATATTTTTTAGAAACAATTACACGATAATCTTTATTCTTGGTGTAACTGTGTACTTGTGCTGTAAACTGGTCACCTTTATCCATAGTTGATGGCTCAGTTTTCTTGGCAAATAACATTGGAACATTTAGTTCTGTAGCAACTTGTAAAGCTGGAGCAATACCTGATGCCTCAATTGTTATTACCTTAGTAATTTCTCTGCCGCTGAAATACTTTAAAATTTCATTGGCTGTTTCCTTAACGACCTTAGGGTCGATCTGATGATTCAAGAATGAATCAACTTTAAGTATGTTCTCATTTACCACGATTCCATCTGCAAGAATCCTTTGTTGTAAATAATTCATCTTTTTCTCCTTTGCCTTAAGCAATATCTGCTTTCGCAGTAAAATAAAATAATAATAGACCGATGTAAGAACCAAAAAGATAATTAGCACCTCATCAATCTGCATACATTCTATAGCTACAAACCATCTTTGTCGATATGGCAAAATAGCCAAAAAAGAAAGAGCATCTACAGTTTGCACAGATAAAATAATTATCTTCAGCCTAGATGCTCTTCGTTAAATATTTAATTATGTACTTTTATACTAGAGTTTCTCTCAATTTGCTATCATCTGCTAGCAAGTGGAAGTGAACGTGGAAAACTGTTTGACCGGCTCCTTCACCACAGTTATTGATTACTCTAAATCCTTTTTCTCTTATTCCAATAGTATCTACAATCTCTGGAATAGCCTCGATAATATCCTTAGCATCATCTGCACCGTATTCTGCTATTTCAATTAAGTCAGCGTAGTGCTCCTTAGGTACAATCAAGAAATGATCTTGAGTTTGAGGGTTATTATCCTCGAAACATACTACTGTTTCATTTTCGAATACTATTTCACTGTCTATTTCTCTATTTGCGATTTTACAAAATATGCAGTCTTCCATTATTTCTCCTTATTAGCCTATTTTATCAACTATCCTAATATTTCTATTACAGCCTCTTTAGCTGCTTCGAGAGCTTCATTAAGCTTCTCTACATTGCGTCCACCGGCTTGAGCCATATTAGCCTTACCGCCTCCGCCACCACCACTTACTTGGGCAGCAATCTTAACTATATCTCCAGCCTTAACTCCTGCATTAATCGCTTCATCTGAGCTCATAACTAGGAAGTTTAGCTTATCGTCATCTCTCCTACCTAGTATAACAATTGCTGGTGCCAAATCGCTTAAGAATTTATCCCCTAAATCTCTCATTTGGTTCACTGAATCAGTTGAAACTTCGGTGACTAGTAGATTTATACCATTTAAATTAATTGCATCAGTACTTAAATCTTCATTTGCAGCTGCAATTTTTTCCTCTTCAAGAGTTTTAATTTCTTTCTCTAGTTCTTTATTCTTTTCAAGTAAAGTGCTTACTCTTTGGTTTACTTCATTAACATTTGAGTTCAATGATTTTGCAAGATCTCTTAGTTGCTCACGCTCATCATCAATTCTTCTCAATGCATTAAATCCACTGGCAGCATCGATTCTTCTTACACCAGCTGCAACTGAGTATTCACTTAGAATTCTAAATGTACCTACTTGTGAGCTGTGCTGTAAGTGAGTTCCTCCACAAAGTTCCTTAGAGTAATCCCCACCAATTGACACTACACGCATCTCTTCATCATAAGTTTCATCAAATAGTGCTAAAACACCATCTTCTTTAGCCTCTTGTACATTTTGCCAGTATGTAGCAACCGGTAAATCTTTCAATATAGCTCTATTAACTTCATCTTCAACCTCTTTTAATTGTTCCTCGGTCAAAGCCCCCTGATGGTTAAAGTCAAATCTGAAATATTCACCATTAAATTCAGACCCAGCTTGGGTAACGTGAGTACCAATACATTTTCTTAAAGCCTTATGCAATAAGTGGGTAGCTGTATGGTTTCTTGCTGTAGCCCATCTATTTTCTTCATCAACTTCTAATTCTAAGGTGTCACCAACATTTACAACACCAGAAACTATGGTTGATTGGTGGAAGTCTACTTTCGCCCTATTCTTAGTAGTCATAGTTACAGTAATTTTTACGTCATCGTTATAAGCAATACCGAAGTCACCAATTTGACCACCACCAGTACCGAAAAATGGAGTCTTATCAGTTACGATAATAACTTCCTCACCAGCTTCAGCTGATTGAACTAGCTGTAATACTTCATCTTCATGACCCTCTTTAAGAATGAATAATACTTCACCTTTATCTTTAAGAGTCTCGTAACCTGTAAAGTTTGTTGCTTCTAAATCATGGATTTCCTTAGGTATCTTATCTCCACCCCAGGCAGATTGAACATTCTTACGTGTATTTGCCTGCGCACGTTTACGCTGCTCATCCATCAATTCATGGTAACCGGCTTCATCTATCTCCATTGAGCTCTCAGCTGCAATTTCTCTTGTTAAATCAACTGGGAAGCCGTATGTATCATGAAGTAAGAATACTTGTTCAGCAGATAAGCTACTTAAGCCTTCTTCTTTATTATTCTCAATATATGAAGTTAAAATACTACTTCCTGTATTTAATGTGCCTCTAAAGGTATTTTCTTCACCATTGATTGTGTAGATAATAAACTCTTCATTAGTTTCTAATTCAGGATATGCACCTTTAGATTGTAAAATAGCTTCTCTAGCTACATCTTCTAAGAAGTTTCTATCAATTCCTAGTAATTCACCTTGGCGAATAGCACGACGTAATAATCTTCTTAAGACATAACCACGACCATTATTAGATGGAGTAACACCATCGCTGATCATCATGACAGCTGCTCTGATGTGGTCAGTAATAATTCTGATACCAATGTCGTCTCTTTTACTTTCTTTATAAGTTTTATTACTAATTTCGCAAACTTTATCAAGAATACTCTTAACTGTATCTACTTCAAACATGCTTCCTGCATCTTGTAGAACAACTGCTAATCTTTCTAAACCTACACCTGTATCGATATTCTTTTGACTTAGTTCTGTATATGTTCCATCTTCATGACGCTCAAATTGAGAAAATACACTGTTCCAGAACTCCATGTAGCGATCACATTCGTGACCAGGTTTACACTCTGGCTTACCACAGTATTTCTCACCACGGTCATATAGAACTTCCGTACAAGGACCAGAAGGACCTGTACCATGCTCCCACCAGTTATCTTCCTTACCAAGTTTTAATACTCTCTCGGCAGGAATACCTACTTTATTTATCCAGATATCGTAAGCTTCATCATCTTCCAAATATACAGTTGGATAAAGCCTCTCAGGGTCCATTTCTAATACATCAACACAAAATTCCCATATCCATGGAATCATCTCTTCTTTAAAGTAATCACCAAAGGAGAAGTTTCCAAGCATCTCAAAATATGTACCGTGTCTATCTGTAATACCTACATTTTCAATATCAGCTGTTCTAATACATTTTTGACTATTAGTAACTCTCTTTGATGGTGGTGTTTCAGCACCTGTGAAATAGGATTTCATAGGTGTCATTCCTGCATTAATTAGCAGAATTGATGGGTCGTTTTTTGGGACTAAAGAAGCGCTGGAAATACGCAAGTGTTCCTTACTTTCAAAGAACTTTAAATATGCTTCCCTTAGTTCATTTACACCTAAATTTTTCATTAATTTATTCCTCATTCAAATAAAATTTCTCAATTATTGTATTATATCATAGAGAGAAAGTTAAAATACTAATCTAACAGGGGATATTTCTATGAAAACTCAAGATACTTTCGGTAGAAATATAAGCATGAATAAGCCTAAGAGAAAGAAGCAGCCACTAGCGCTAAACATTATCTTACTTATAGCTATATTTGCTGTTTTATTTCTAGCCACTGGTTTACTTAACCAGGTTGATTTATTTAATTTTTATTTTTACTGTGTTACTTCTATCCTTTTTGTAATTATAGGATATCCAATAGCCAGGAGATTATTAAGTTTTACATTAGATGGATCAATCGCTTATAGTCTAGCAATAGGGCTGCTTGGCAGTTCTTTATTCACATTTCTTATATCTTATATGGGAATACCAGCCTTCTCCATTTTAGGAGTTAGAACTATTGTCGTAGGCTTATCTATTCTAGGACTAATATCTATTCTTTATACAAGATATAGAAATTTAAACAATAAAAAAACTGGTACTGTAAAATCTAAAACTCTAGAATTTTCTCAATTAAAATTACATAGTCATAATTCTAGAAACTTTAGAATTACTAATACCCTATTAACTGCTCTTCTATTTCTAGCTGCATTTTTATTCTGGACTTACGTTAGAAGCTTTAAACCTGAAGCTTATGGTTTAGAGAAATTCATGGACTATGGATTCATGACTAGCATGTGGAGAACAGATACTCTACCTGCTCAAGATATGTGGTTAGCTGGTAACAGTATTAACTACTATTACTTTGGCCAATATGTATTTACCTTTATTGCTAAGTTTACAGGTGTGCATCCTTCGCATTCTTACAATTTGAGTATAGCGATGAGCTTTGCTTTGACCTTTGTGTTGGCATATGCGCTAGTTAGAGATGCCTTATATTTACGAAATATAATGTCTAGAAGAGAGAAATTAGACTATGTTAAGCAGGATTTATCTGATGAAGATGAATATGTCTTAGACTCAAAAAATGCGCAAAACCACAGTCGATTTAAGGATCAATCCGTTCCAAACCTTGTTGGAATCCTAGCAGCTTTCCTACTTACTTTAGGGGGAAATAGCCATTCATTCTTCTATAACCCTGATAACCTAGGTTATGGATTTATCAAATACCTGAATAAATTGAGATTTAATGTTGGAGATATTTATAATTATTTCTTCTCAGATTCAACGAGATTTATTGGCCATAACCCAGATGTTGGAGATTTAACTATACATGAATTCCCCTTCTACTCATATTTAGTGGCAGATCTCCATGCTCACATGATCAACTTGAGTTTTGTATTGTTATTCTTAGCAATTCTTCTTGGATTTATAGCATCATACTCTGAGAAGATTGAAGCAAGTAAGACCTCTTTATTTAAAGTAGATAAGAATCCTTATATTTGGACAATGGCAATTCTTCTTGGTATTTTTACAATGACCAACTATTGGGATTTTGCAATTTACTTAGTTGTTGTAACAATATCATTATTTGCACTTTATTCTTATGGGCAGAAGGACAGCGGATCTATTAAAGGATTTTTATTGTTCTTATTTCAGATGGGAAGTCAGATCGTAATATTCTTGTTTATTTCTGAACCTTTCTGGCAAATTGTTGGATTTACTGGAATTTATTTCATCTCTGCATATATTTACAATGAGGCTCCTTCTGCATGGTCTAAGACAGGTTTATCTACAGCATTTATCTTTGTTATAAGTCATATAATTGCTTTACCTTTTAATTTGAATATTAGCTCTATGCCTAAAGAAATTGGTTTAGTTGATAGGCACAGTAGCTTATTCCAATTGTTTATTGTGTGGGCCTTCCACATTCTAATGGCAATTATATTTATTACTTACTTCATTGGGGAGAATTATTCTAGATTTGAATACAATCTTAAGGAAAAGAAGCAGGGATTTTTGTCTGCTTTGGCCACAGTAAATAGAATAGATTTGTTTATGATCATTCTTACATTGTCTGCGCTAGGACTTATTTTAATGCCCGAACTTATCTATGTTAAAGATATTTATGGTGAAAATTATCAGAGAACCAACACTATGTTTAAATTCACCTACCAGAGCTTCTCGCTACTCTCATTAGTAGCTGCTTACACTACTGGGATAAGTTTTAGCAAAATTCTTAAACCTCACCCTATCGATGATGACGATGTTCATGAAGAGGGCGATAAGAGCATTGAATTAAATATGCCGCAGCGTTTCTCCGGGGATAAATCGAGCTCCCGCAAAAATCACTGGGATTGGAAGCACATAGCACTCACCGCAGGTTTACTAGTATTATTTATAGTTCCATTTAGCTACATTGATTCAATAGAGCAATGGTATGGAGAATTGAATATAGAAAGATCTGAAGGCTTAGAAGCAACAAGCTATTATGCAAGACTTACAGCAGATGATTTTGAAGGTAACACTCATAGCTTGGCCGATCGCTTGAACTTAATTGGCTATTTAAATAGAACTGAAAATGAGCAAGTTAATATTGTTGAAGCACATGGCTCTTCTTACTCTGATTATGCCGCAGTATCTGCTTACACTGGCTTACCTACTGTTTTAGGTTGGGAAACACACCAATGGCTATGGAGAACAGAATCTAGTGATGAGTCAGCTTATTTCACTATAGTGTATCCACTTCAAGAAAAATTAACCTCCTTCTATGATGGTGAAAACTTCGAAGTTATGGTTGATTTCGTTGAAGAATTTGAAATTAAATACATCATTGTTGGAGAGCTCGAAAGGATTAAATATCCATCTATTAATGAGACTTCTTTACAGTATTTAGGCGATGTTGTTTATAGATACAATGATGACTACATAATTCAAGTAGATTTATCAGGTATGCATTAGAGTCTTTACAGCTTCTAAAATATGGCAAATAAAATCCCTCGTTTTTTGGACGAGGGATTTGTTGTTTTATGTAGACTATACTGAGCTTATCTAACTTCTAAAATATCTGAAGGGTCTGGCATTTCGATAATTGATTCTGCAAAAATCATTACGTTTCCTTCTTCCCATGAACCCTCAATAGTTTCTGGGTTGTTCTCGATGATTAATGTGAATAGTTCAGTCATCTGAGCATCTGTAGCTGCTTCAACGTTGTAAGATTCACCATAAACTGTATTTACAATGTTATTGAAACTATCTCCCCACTGAATTTCATATTCGAAATCATATGTACCACCATTAGCACCGGTTCTTGTAGGTGAAGTTAAATCTTCTTCTACTGTGGTAGTTGCTTCAGTTGTTGCTTCTACTGTTGTAGCTTCAGTTGTGCTCTCCACTGTTGTAGCTTCTGTAGTTTGCTCTATTTGCTCTGAAGTAGTTTGTTCTGATGTTCCATCGCTTGATTCATCACTATTGTTTCTAATGAACCATGCTAAGAATAGAAGCGCTAGAGCTAGAAGAATAATAGCTGCGATTACAATTATAGTTCTTCTCTTGTCAGATTCTTCTTCATCAGCGATTTCTTCAACATCTAGATCTAGATCTTCATCTTCAATATTAGTTTCTTGAATTTCGTCTTCTAGGTCTTCTTCTAATTCTGCTGCTAATTCTTCATCTTCTCTTGCTTCCATCTCAATTTCTGATTGTGACGGACGTTTATATACAGCTGTTGATTCTAAATCATCTTCATCATCGACTACTTCGTCAGTAACCTGCTCGGCTGGATGTATATCTTTCTCAGCATGGTCAGCATTTGGGTCCACTTCTTCTTCACGATTATCTCTATCGACATCGTGTCCTGCTATTGAGTCTGAGTTAGTAACAGCTCCTGCACTAGCACCTGCTAAACCTGCATTTAGTAAAGAATTGAAGTCATCTGAGAATACTTGAGTAGATTGAGTATCTCTACTTGTAAAGTTCTCGCCTCTGTATCTCTTACCAACATCAAATACATCTTCAACAAAACTCATCATAAATTGATAAGGTTCATCAGGGTAGTTTGTTGTCATGAATTCATATACAAACTCGGCTGCTTCTTGTTGGTCATATGTTTCTTCAAAAATCTTTAAGAGATTTTCTTGACCTAAATAGTTCAATACATTATCTGTAGTTAGGATAATGCAGTCATCGACTCTTAATTGAGCGATATTTGAGTATCTTATTGATCCTGCTCTACCTGCTGAATATAAGTCATGGTTAGCAATTTGATTGCCATTAGAATCAACTGCATCAAATTTTACTTCTGTCTCAGTTAATGGATATAGAGCGTCATTTCTATATAAGAATGCTGATGCTTCACCTAAAGTAACTGCCGCTAATTCACCTGATTTAACGATTAAGCCTGAAAAGTATGGTCTTGCTTCCCTATGTACTGTGTCTAAGCTATATTTACCTGCTATTTTAATAGCATTTTCTGCCATGTCATTTAAGATTGAATCAATTTCAGCAGCTGCACTATCTTTTAAAACTTCACAAATCTCATCTTGACTGCGTCGTTTTTCTAAAATACTTTCGCGTGTAGCATCTGCCTTACGGGTAGATGATATAGTTAAGTAAAAACCCAATGCTGATCTATCTAAAGTAATATCAATATCGTTTGTTTGTGGAAATCTATTACTTCTTCCATCTAAATAAAATGAGTTAATTAAGCTATCGTTTTTAATTTCGTGGCTAGTTATAGTACTTGCTATTCTAGATATTTTAGCCATCATTTCCTCCAGTAAAAATTATTTATTATCATAGATTATTTAAAAAATAATAAATGCATTATAGCACAGCCAAGTGAATGCTTAATGAAAACTTATACTAATAAACCTTAATATCATTTGTGTTTATTGCATAGAATTTTCACTGTTTTTATCGTCTTTGTGGATTTATTGATGCAATATTCAACCTATTTAATGTAGCTTGAGTTTTGTATATTCTTTCCTCTACTTGCTCATGACTCTGATTGTATATAGCACTCTGCTCTCTTAAGCTAATCTTTTCATTATTTAATTTATTGAATATATCTCTATGTGTATTTCTTAAACCCAAGAATTCAATTACGCGACTATTTAATATTTCATCGATTGAATACAAATACTTCAATGCTTGTAAGTAATCCTTATCTACATCTTGAGCTATTGAGTGAATCATTTGAATTAATATTAAATCTTTTTCTTCATCAGATACACCACTATCTATATCGTTTTCTCGTTTCACATATCTATCAATATTAGATAAATAAGATGAATAAGCATTAGTCTGTCTACGTATGTTTAACCCTTCATCAGTGTACTGTGATGAGACTAAGCTAATTCCTATTAAAAATATTGCAGGTACTACAAGAACCAAGGGGTTATAGTAAGCACCAATAATTGAAAAAATTACAGCTAATACTAGATAGCCAACACCAATAATTAGTGGTGTATAGTTATAGCCTTCTTGTCTATTTATCTTCAACCATGATTTTTCTATACACTCAATCTCTAATAGCCTACTTAATCTTAGAATGCGCTCATTATTATCTACATTATTCTCAGAGATTTTCTTATAGAAACTGCTAAGCTGTATCTCATTCTCCCCTTCCATCTTGGACCATATCCAATGTAGAACTGCCTTCTCAAATGGTTTAAGCTCCGAAACATCTGGCAATAATCTTTCGTATACTCTAGTGATTTTATGGTCGTCCAGATGAATAAATTTCTTAGCAGATAAGGAATAAATAATCGTCCAGATGATTCTAGCTGTTACTTCCAGTTTATCTAAGAAGGCTAAAACCGCTGGATGTGTATTCGCTGGCGGGCTACTTATTTGCTCTTTTGAGTCAAACCTTCTTCTAATAAAATCTAAAATGAAATTAACTGCTGCAATTACGACAAACACAACCATTAGGCCAATGATCATAATATTAATAGTATCTCTATACTCATATATCTGGTATAGAGTCCTTGTGTAGGCATCTTCCTCTTCTCTAATTAGATCCCACGTACTAATATCTGTATCAGCTCTGGAAGTGATATTAGCCAGAGGAATCCAATCGGATGGATAGACTAGACGCAAATTAACAGATGTCTGTCTAACTAAATCCTCCGCAGCAATAGTAAAACTATCATTTTCAATATCCACCCCAGTTTCATTTGGAACTTCTAAATAGGCACGCAAGTCACTTAGCGTTAAAAGGTGCAAAGTATTGGCAACCTGACTTAGATTATTTCTCTCATAAAAATTAAACTCAATTCTTTCTTCTTCATAAATTTGAGATTCAAATGAAAATACTAGGCCTAACTCTTCTATCATTCCTCCAGAGTTTGCACTAACTATTGCCAGAGATGATACAGCTGCATCATCAAATCTGGTGCTAGCACTCAAAACTGTGTATTTGATTTGCACTCTTTTTCTCGTTCCAGAGGGGAATGGAGCATTGATAGTTAAATCAAAACTATTTCCACTGGTCTCATAAAAGTATGTTTCTGGAGCTTCCGTAGCTATAGGAGATTGACTCTTTTGGACATAGTTACTAGCTGTTAGATCTTCGTTGATATCTCCTATGTTGACAGAATCGATTATTAGGCTTTGGCCAGGTTCGTGCGGAATGCTAATAGCTATTCTATTCATAGAAGCTAAACTTTCAATATCGATTTGGCTAGAAACCTCTATAGTGCCATCTGACTTGAAATGGTAGTGCTTAAGGAAACTCTCAATAATGTAACTGGAATTTGTTGTATTTGAACTAGCTTGAATTGAACTACTAGGAATTAGTATGACTAACTGAAGGGCAAAAAGAATTGACATGAAAAATAAAAGGAAATATCTAATATTTACTCTCTTTGAATTCGCTCTTTTCACATCTTCACCCTTTAATATTTTGGATAAGTTAAATTAAGCATATTTTAGTTGAATTCTAAAATATGTAAGCACCCACCAAACTATTCCTCACATACTAATTTACCACATAAGAATTAATGATTTCTAGCTAATACATCAACACAATTTAAGCTATATGATACTTATTCGCCATCTTGTCCAGATGAGTCCTCTGTGCTTGGTGCTGCTTTTGTAGGAGCAGGTGTTGTTGCTTGGGTAGTAGTTGTCGTAGTTGTTGGTGCAGCTGTAGTAGTAGTTGTTGTAGCTACAGTGGTTGTAGTTGTTGTAGTTGTTGTAGTTGGTGGAGCAGGTGTCTCGGCAACTGTTGTAGTTGTAGTTGTTTGACGCTGAGTTGT
>CAZVJQ010000036.1:0-8154 GCA_964627125.1 uncultured Fastidiosipila sp.
TACATAACTTTTATTGATTTTACTCCTGGTACTTCTGGATCTTCTGTAAGACCTCAGAAGATGTATCAGGCATTTTTAAATCTAGGAATAGATATTTATTTAGTTTCAGGTAATCCTCAAGATAGAAGTGTTCGTAAGGCTACTGTACAAGAAATTATAGATAATTTAGATAGTATTAATCCTGACATGGCTTATATAGAGCCACCTTCAGGTCCATTATTTGTAGCAGAAGATAGAAAACTGATATCTGAATTAAATAAGAGGAATATTCCTACAGGTCTATTTTATAGAGATATGTACTGGGCATATGATGTACCAAGCACAGGTAATAGGATTAAAGATTTTCTTGTAAAGATATTGCAAAAGAGAGATTGGAAACAATATAACAAGGATATAGACATCCTTTATTTTCCAACGGAAGATATGCCAGGAGACTATGAGGTTAAATCAAGAGTAGAAGCTCTTCCACCAGGTGCATTTGAGGCTGTTCCAGAGATTGTAAGAACTAACAATGAAATACCTACTGGATTCTACGTAGGCGGTTTAAACCCTATTTATGGAGTGCCTAAGCTGTTGCAGAGTTACAAACAACTCAATAGAGATTGTATTAGATCTAAATTAAAGTTAATTTGTAGGGAAGCTGAATGGAATAATTTTGATGAAAGAGAAATTTATCAAAATGAAGCATGGCTAGAAGTTAAGCATGTGAGTGGAGATGAAAAACTAAGAGAAGAGTATGCAGGTGCTGATTTTGCCTTCTGCCCACAAGAAAATAATGCTTACAATAACGTGACTATGTCAGTTAAGTTCATGGAAGCAATATCTTACTTAAAACCAGTTATTGCTACTGAATTAAGACCTTTACAAGCAATAATTGATAAATACGAAATTGGATTAACGTGTGCTGATTCGGTAGAGAGCTTAACGACAACTATAGATTATATGATTTCTAATCCAGAGTTCTATGAATCATGCTTAGAAAATACGGTAGAAGCTAGACAAGATAATTTATGGGAAGTGAGAGCCCAGAAAGTAATAGACGATTTATCTGGTCTAAAGTTGGATTAATATGTGGGATAAATTAAAAACACAATTTAAAAATCTCTATGAAAGAGGAGCCTTCTCCATATTCATTGGTAATTTTCTTACCAAGTTTGTGGCCTTATTTGGCTCTATTTTTATAGTTAGAATCTTAAGTAGAGATGCTTATGGTGTTCTAGGTTATATGGAAAATCTCTATAACTATGCTTATCTATTAGCAGGTTTAGGATTTGCTCATGTTATATCTCGTTATGTTGTTAAGGCTAATGATCAAGAAAGTAAATATTCTATTTATAAGTGGTCCATTAGATCAGGAACTATATCTAATATTGTTATTGTTGTTGCTGTAATTATATTTTCATTCATATATCAGCATCCTGGAGAGTTCGCAGTAGCAGAAACATTATTACCTATTCTTTTACTTGCTCTTCCTTTCCAATGGCTCAGTGAAGCTAATCTTGCCCTTAAACGAGCATACTTCGATAACAATACATATGTTAAATTTTCACTATTGCAAATAGTTTTAGTTGTTTCATTAAGATTAGTTTTATCTTATGTTTTTGGTATAGAAGGAACTGTCTGGTCTTGGTTAGTTGCCTATTCAATTGTAGCTCTATTCTTAGGATTAAATATTAGGAAGAATAACTTCCAAGGATTAAAAGAAGATAAGAGTTTAATAAGTAAGTTTGAGAAATCTGATTATTTCAAATACGGATTGCAATACTTATTAACTAATGGTGTATGGGCATTATTTATGCTTAATGACACTCTATTATTAGGGCAACTTACAGGTAATGCAGGTCTAGTTGCAGACTATAAGGTTGCTTATGCTATGCCTGGGAATGTTTCATTAATATCTAGTTCAATTGGTGTATTTGTAGCTCCATATTTTGTTAAACATGAGGAAGATAAAGATTGGGTTAGAAAGAATTATAGAAAAGTATTCTTAGGGAACTTCTTATTTGTATTAGTTGTTGTACTAGGAATAATGATTTTAGGGAGACCTATTATTTATATTCTATATGGGGAACAATACTTGCATGTAGTACCATTAATGAGGATATTATTAATTGGATCTCTAATAAATAATGGACTTAGATATATGTCAGCCCATATCCTTTCTAATACTGGCTATGTTAGGTATAATTTATATGTATCTATAATTGGGGTGATACTACAATTAGTCTTAAATTTTATATTTGTACCAATTTATGGAGTATATGCGCTTGCCTACACAAGTATTATTGTTTATAGCTTCTTGGCTATTACCTTGTTTGTTATATTTAGAAGGATATATTTGAAGAAGAATGGACAAGAATAGTCACTGATCCACCTCTTTTGTTCATACACCTTTTGAATTTGAATTCCCGCTCTATGATATAATCTCAACGGAAAACCGTTTAAAAAGGGGATAGAACATGAAGAAAGTAATGCTAGTATTTGGAACCAGACCAGAGGCAATTAAGATGTGTCCTGTGGTAAATGAATTTAAGAGTAGAGACAATGTAGAAACCATTGTAACTGTTACAGGTCAGCATGAAGAGATGCTCCAACAAGTATTAGATATATTCAATGTTGTTCCAGACTACAACTTACACGTAATGAAACAAGAACAAACTCTATTTGATATCACAACTAACATACTAAATTCTATAGCAGAAGTATTAAGGAAAGAAAATCCTGATGTAGTATTAGTCCATGGAGATACATCTACAACGTTTGTAGCTGCTTTGGCGTGTTTCTACTTAGAAATCCCTATTGCTCACGTTGAAGCTGGATTAAGAACATACAATATATACTCACCATATCCAGAAGAATTCAATCGTCAAGCAGTAAGCTTATTAGCAAAATACAATTTTGCGCCAACTCAAATGTCAGCAGATAACTTGATTAAAGAAGGTAAAAATCCTGAAACTATCTATGTTACAGGTAATACAGCTATAGATGCTCTTAATACTACAGTTAGAGAAGATTACACTCACGAATATCTAGAATGGGCAGCTGGAAGTAGATTTGTAGTAATGACTGCTCACAGAAGAGAAAACTTAGGTGACTCAATGGAGCAGATGTTTAGAGCAATTAGAAGAGTAGTAGATGAACATCCAGATGTAAAACTTCTCTACCCAATTCACATGAATCCAGCTGTTAGAAGAATAGCTGAAAAATATCTATTAGATTCAGATCAGATTAGAATAGTTGAACCGATGGAAGTAATAGATTTCCATAATATTATTGCGAGAAGCCACATGATTCTTACAGACTCTGGTGGTATTCAAGAAGAAGCGCCTTCCCTAGGTAAACCTGTCTTAGTAATGAGAGATACTACAGAGCGTCCAGAAGGAGTTGAAGCGGGTACTCTTAAACTAGTAGGTACAGAAGAAGAGAATATCTATAATAACTTCACAGAGCTATTGGATAATGAAGAAGCTTATCAAGCTATGAGCCATGCTGAAAATCCATATGGAGATGGTCATACAAGTGAACGTATTGCAGATATAATTCTTGCAGATAAGTAATTTCTAGTTTTCAATCAAGTGTTTATAATTTCATAAAAACTTAATGCAATATTACTATTTCAAGCATATAATAGGATGCCGAACGAATTATATTTTGGGTATATACGAAGGTATTGAGGAGAAATAGTGAAAAGAGTTTGGATTTTTAACCATGATGCAGCAAGTCCTAGTACAGGGCCTATGCTACGTCATTATAACTTTGCCAAATATCTCAGTCGTTTAGGCTATGAGATTACTATTTTTGCTGCCAATAGAATTCATCACAATGGAAATGTAATAGAGATTCCAGAAGGTAATTACATTAGACAAGATGAAGATGGTGCAGACTTCATTCGTATTAAAACTAGTGCTTACGAAGGTAATGGAGCCAGTAGAATAATGAACTGGGTATCTTACTATCGTACAGTTAAGAAAGTAGCAACCAATCTAATAAAGAATGGTGAAAAACCAGATATAATCATAGGTTCTAGTGTTCACCCATTAGCACCAATAGCAGCTAATCAAGTAGCTAAGAAAAATAATATACCATCAATTGCAGAGGTTAGAGACCTTTGGCCAGAAGCTATATATATGGCAGGTTATGCCAAGGAAGATTCATTTTTAGGAAGAATGCTCAATAGAGGAGAGTACTCAATTTATAAAAATGCAGATTCCATAGTCTTCACTAAAGAAGGTGACGTAGATCACATCACTGAAATGGGCTGGGATACAGCTCAGGGTGGGAAGATAGATTTAGATAAATGCTATTACATTAATAATGGAGTAGACCTAGCAGTTTATAGACAGCAGATACAAGATCAACAAGTTGAAGATTCTGATTTAGACAACCAAGAAACTTTTAAAGTTGTTTATACAGGAACTTTAAGAGAAATGAATAATATTGACTTAATCTTAGATGCTGCAAAAGAACTACAGGAAGTCTATCCAAAACTAGTTTTTCTAATTTATGGTGAAGGTGACGAAAGAGATAGATTAGAAGCTAGACTTGAAAAAGAGAACATTAGAAACATCAAATTTAAAGGATTCGTGCTAAAACAGTACATACCTTACATACTGAGTAAGTCAGATGTAAATATATTAAACTACTCACAAACGAACTATAACTGGAAAAGAGGTAATAGTTCAAACAAGCTCTTTGAATATATGGCAAGTGGGAAACCAATCATATCTACGGTGCAGATGGGATACTCACCGATAAAAGAGTATAATTGTGGGATTGAATTAGAAGAAAATACGGCAGAAGCCTTAGTCGAAGGTATAGTCAATTTAAGATCTTTATCAGATGAAGAACTTGAGCAAATGGGAAAAAATGCGAAAAGAGCTGCTGAGGATTTTGACTTCTCCCGACTAAGTGAAAAATTGGCAAAAGTTATAGAAAGAACAATCTTGGAATATCAAGAGAAAGAGAAATAAGAATATGAAAATAGCAGTAATAGGATTAGGCTACATCGGTCTACCAACATCGCTAGTAATGGCAGATAGTGGGTTAGATATAATCGGTGTAGATTACGACGAGAGAAAAATTAAACAATTGCAAGCAGGTCATGTAACCTTTAAAGAAGAAGGTTTAGAAGAACTATTTGCAAGTGCAGTGGAGAAGGACTTAGTATTCCAAACAGAATACCCAGAGGCTGACATGTACATTGTCACAGTACCAACTCCATATAAGGACGATAACAAGAAGGTAAATGCTAAGTACTTAATAGCAGCAACTGAAACAATTTCAGAAATTGCACCAGAAGGAGCAATTTTAGTAATTGAATCAACAATTTCACCAGGTGTAATTGATGAACACATCAGACCATTGTTGGAAAAACGTGAGAGAGTTATTGGTGAAGACATTCACTTAGTACATGCTCCTGAAAGAATTATTCCAGGAAACATGATTTACGAACTCTACAACAACTCAAGAACTATCGGTGCTGACAACATGGAGATTGCAGAGCAAGTAAAAGAAGTTTATGCAAGTTTCTGTAAGAATGAAATTATCTTAACAGACATTAGAACAGCTGAAATTTCTAAAGTTGTAGAAAATACTTATAGAGATATTAATATTGCTTTTGCCAATGAATTGAGCAGAATTTGTCGTCGTGCTGGTGTAGATGTTGCTGAAGTAATAGAAGTAGCAAATCATCACCCAAGAGTAAATATCTTGAATCCAGGACCAGGTGTTGGTGGACACTGTCTACCAGTAGACCCATGGTTCTTAGTTGGTGATTACCCAGAAGATGCTAAGTTAATTCGTACAGCACGTGAAGTGAATGAATCTCAACCAGACTTCATTTATTCAATTGCTGAAGAGAAGATGGAAGAACTAGGAATTGGTGCAGATGCTAAGATTGGTATTTATGGATTAACCTACAAGGAAAATGTAGATGATATCCGTATGAGTCCAAGTTTACAATTATGGGACCATTTAAGTGCAGAAGATAAGGAAAGAACAGTCTTCTACGATCCATATATTGAAAATAACTTAGTAGAAAACCAAGTGCATGATTTAGATGAGTTTATTGAACATGTTGATTTTATAATTATCATGGTTGGACATAACGAAATTAAAGAAAATGCAAATAAGTTTGAAAATTCTTCAGTATTTGATGCTAGAGGAGTTAAAGAAATAAGAAAAACAGCTGACAATTATTATACTTTGTAGTACTCTAAATATAAGCCTCACATTAAGACTGTTTGTACAATTTGTTTTTTCATCTGTGTGAGTCAGACCCTGGTTCCTTTTTAATACGCCAGGGTCTATTTTTATGTCTTAATTTGCGCTGTCGTAGTAACCGTACACTATACATAACCAACTAAACCAACTAGTAAAAACACAAAAAAATACCTCCGAACTGGAAAACCAATCCGAAGGTAAATCTCGCATATTATAAAAAATCTAATTTAGAACTGCATCGAAATCTGCTGCTAAATCATCGCTATCTGTCCAAGCTTCCTGGTCCGCACCATTTGAAACTTCACTAATCTTAGTCACTGTTTCATCTGACTGATACGCTGCAACAACTTGTGCAACGATATCTGAGTCCACATCTTCAGCTCTTACAACCATAGCATTCTTATATTGACTACCAACTTCATCCAAACTGTCTGTATCTACGAAGATACCATCTTCAAATGGGTCAAACCCTGCATCAACTGCATAGTTTGTATTAGAAATAACTACTTCCGCATCTTGTAAAGTTCTAATAACTTGCTCAGCAGGCAATTCCTCAATAACAATATTCTTAGGATTGTCTGTGATATCGTTTGTTGTTGGAGTAACACTAGCTGCATCATCTACTTCAATTACACCTGCAATTTCTAGCAATAACAATGCTCTACCACCATTAGTTGGATCATCTGGAATGATAACTGTCGCACCATCAGATAACTCATCTAAGCTAGCAATAGTGTCCGAATAAGCTGCCATTGGTGAAATGTATGTGTATCCTATTGGCTGTAAATCATTGCCGCTCTCAGTGACATAATCTGCTAAGAAGGCAATATGTTGGAACGCATTCATATCGATGCTTCCATCCGCTAATGATTCATTAGGGCGTACGTAGTCATTGAAAACCTCTACGTCGATGTGCACACCATCTTCCTCTAAACGACCTTCAACATCTTCCCAAACTTCTCTTTCGATATCTCCGACAACACCTATTAAGTATGGATTGCCTTCACTGCCCTTCGCTGAATCTCCATTAGATTGACAAGCTGTTAGTACAAAAACTATGGCGAAAGCAACTCCAACGCTCAAAACTTTCTTTAAAAACTTTTGCATTTTTCCCTTTCCTCTCTTTTTGAGTTAACTAAGAATTCTAATACTTTTCCATATAATATTCAATACTATTTCTTGCTGTGGTCAATTCTATTTGCCCAAGCATCTGCAATTGCTTGGAAGACGAAAACTATAAGTAAGATAATAATCGTAGCCATAATAGTTACATCATGATTCATCCTGTTATAGCCTCTAGCTATAGCAAGTGCACCTAGTCCTCCGCCTGCCACAGTTCCTGCCATTGCTGTATATCCAATCACACTAATTACTGCAACTGCAGAAGCACGAATAATATCAGGGAAAGATTCACGCAAATATACTTTCAACAAAATATTCCTAGTAGAGAGCCCCATAGATTTAGCAGCTTCTACAACTGTATCATCCACAGTTACTAGGACATTTTGTATTTGTCTTGCATAGAAGGGAATAGTTGCTGCTACTAACGGAACTATAGCTGCATTAGTTCCAATTGAAGTTCCTACTATCCATCTTGTAAGAGCTACAAGAAGTGCTATTAAAATTACAAAAGGTATAGACCTGAAAACATTAACTAGCTTGTCTAGCACACTATAAATTGCATTATTTTCTTTCAACCCCTTTGGCATAGTTAACACGAGTAAGAAGCTCAAAATCAAACCAATAGGGAAGGCAATTAAGCAAGTAACAACAGTCATGTAAATAGTTTCTAATGTTGCCTCTAAGAATTCATCTGGAATTTCCATAACGTTCGGGATTAATTGCCAGAGAAAATCTTCTATATTTCTAAGAAATGCTTCCATTGTCAGCTCCTCTCTTAGCTATAGCATCTGTGTAATCAGAGACAAAAAC
>CAZVJQ010000036.1:8254-10864 GCA_964627125.1 uncultured Fastidiosipila sp.
GCTGAGTTAATGAATTCTTTTGTCAGATTCTTTTCAGGATTAGCAAAAACATCAAATACAGCTCCAGACTCAACAACTTCACCATCTTCCATAATTGCAACACGGTCACAAATTTCTTTAACAACAGACATTTCATGAGTTATTAAAACTATTGTTATTCCAAGTTCTACATTAATTTGTTTTAGAAGACCTAAAATACTTGCAGTTGTTTTTGGATCAAGTGCGCTTGTTGCTTCATCACTCAGTAAAACTTCCGGCTGATTTGCTAATGCTCTAGCGATAGAAACGCGTTGTTTTTGACCACCAGAGAGCTGCGAAGGATAGTGATTTTTATGGCTAGTTAATCCTACAAGTCCCAATAAATAATCTACTCTATCTCTTATATAAGTCTTATCCATATTTATATCTTTCAAGGGGAAAGCAATATTATCTGCCACTGTTAATTGTTGTAGCAAATTAGAGTGCTGGAAAATCATTCCAATTTTCTTCCTAATAATATTAAGAGCTCTTTCGCTTAGAGCCCCCATGTCTATCCCATTTACTATGACATCACCAGATGTTGGTTTTTGTAACTGATTAATAGTTCGAAGGAGTGTGCTTTTACCAGCGCCTGAATATCCTACAATTCCTAGAATTTCACCTTCTTCAATTTTAAGATTTACATTCTTTACAGCCTGAAATCTTTCTTGCTTATTAGCTACATTAGGAAAGTCTACATTGACATCAATGAGTTCTATCAAATTTATACCTCCAATTATTGTGCGTATACTAGTTTTTTAACGATTGTTAGATATATTACTACTTTTTACCGATTTAAGTCGAAGAATGAAAAATTTGCAGTATTACTGCTCAGTTTTCTTAAGTGAAGTTCTTTATATAATATAAAAAATAGTACGAACTTCATAATTGGATACCTAAAACATATACAAATTATTCACAAAACCTTAACCTTGTATGCCCGATTCTAACAGTGTTTGCTTGTGTTTTGAAAATAAGAATGCTATCATTTTCTAAATCAGGAATGTGAAGTAAATGTGAAAAAAGTGTGAAAAGCAACTAATAAATTCTTAGATATTAACAGAGAGGAGTAGCATGTATGGAACGTTTATTGAATGAAGAGAAGTATAAAAAATATTCGACTGGCTTAGTATTTATAATGCTAATTAGTTCATTTCTATCCGAGCTAGGTCCTTTTGGTGTTGTTTTGAGACCGCTTTATCCAATTATGTTAGCAGCAGCTATTATTCTAAGTGGCTACAAATTTATAGATAACTACAAAAAAGGTAAAACTATAAGTACTAATACTCTTATACTAGCTATTTTCTTACTTATAAACTTTATCTCGACAATAATAAACTACGAATATGGACTGTTGGAGAACTTAGACAATCTAATCTTAATGGCAGTACTAATATTCTTCTTGTATGAAAATGAGAAGGATAGCGAAAATAAAGAAGAAAATATAATTAAGCTATCTAAGATAATTGTAAAAATAAGTGCGATACTAACAAGTATTTCTTTAATTACTTATGTTTTAGCTATTAGTTACTATACGCCATATCCATTCTATATTGGTTTCGACCCAAATACTAATAGGCTATGGGGAATATTTAACCCTAATGCTGGTTCCATGTTGGGAGTTATAACTATAGGGCTAAGTTTGTACTTATTTGAGAATGAGCTTAGTAAGAAAGAGCGAAGACTCAGTATTTATAATATTGTTGTGCAATTCATTTACTTAGTATTAGCGCAAAGCAGAAGTGGAATACTAGCTCTATTTGCCCTTTTAGGGGTGTATTTTATTGCGAAGTTTTTCAATAATGTTCGCCCAGAGTTGTCAGAAGAAAATTATTCAAGAAAAGAAATGGAAAGCATTTCCTTTAGCAAGTTAAAGAGAAATAGATTTATTGGCTCTATTATGCTTGCTATTGCAGCAGTTATAGTAATAGCTGTAGCTATGAAACCATTGACATCTGTACTTGGAGTCGTACCTAAAACTACTGTCAATATTGTAAACTCGTTTACACAAGAAGAATCAAATGAAAGTGAAGAGACAGAGAACTCAAGTTTTTTTATCAGTAGCAATGAAGCTAATACTTCCTTTGATCCAGGTAGAAAAGATAGTGAAGCACATAAGAATCCTAATAGAGGTAGATTAGCTTACTGGTCATCTGCTCTAGATAACATTGAAGACAGCCCATTAATAGGGTATTCATATGAAGGAATAATCACTGAAGTTCAAAATGATGTGCGGGATGGAACTAATTACATTGAAAATGGTGGGTTACACAATACTCTACTGACAGTGTTAGGTGCGTCTGGTTTACTAGGTTTCATAGTTTATGCTATTTGGTTACTAAGACAAAATATTCAAATACTGAGCTACTTGTATAATGAATATGTAGTTCATCATAAGTTAAATATGAAGATAGTAATATTATATGCAATTATTATTGCAGTATACTTAGCAGATTTAGCGGAGTCAAGAACCTTGTATACCATGAGTTTCTACTCATTATTTACTTGGACCCTTACCGGAGTATTGAATAGGGAGACAAGCGTCGAGACAATTCCAGTCAGGAAACCTGTATTTACACAGAGAGATGTTCT
>CAZVJQ010000037.1:0-4936 GCA_964627125.1 uncultured Fastidiosipila sp.
TGTATCAGTAATGTATATGACTATGAGCAAGGTGAGATTTTACTAGATGGTGTTTCTACCAAGGAAGATAGATCTAGATTAATTTTTGTTAGTGATGAGCCATTTTACTTCAGTCGTTTTACAACTAAAGATATGTGCGATTTTTATAGAAGTTTCTACAGCTCATTCGATATGGATACATACGAAAGATTATTGAGAATCTTCCAGTTTGATGAAACTAAACCAATAAATAAATTATCTAAGGGTCTTAAGCGCCAAAGTGCAATTATCTTAGCTCTTAGTACAAAACCAGAATTACTAATTATGGATGAGTCCTTCGATGGACTAGATCCAATGATGAGATTAACACTTAAACGTGAATTGATTCACTTAGTAGATGAAGAGGGAATTAGTGTAATTATTTCTTCACACAACATTCGTGAATTAGAAGATATTTGTGATGGAATGGCTCTTTTAGAGAACAATGAGATCGTCTTTGACCAGAGTTTAGATGAATTAAATTCAACATACTTTAAGCTACAACTTGGTTACAAGGAAGCACCAAATCCTGAGATGTTTAGAAATATTCCTATATTGAGTTTAGAGCAAAACAATAAGATTGTGACTGCTGTTTATAAGGGTAAAGAAGTCGAAGAGCAGCTGCGAGCAACTAATCCAACACTTATAAATCCATTGTCAGTATCAATGGAAGAGATATTTGTTGCTGAGATGGAGGCAAGGCACTATGGACAGATACAAAAATAAATCATACCTATCAGTCTTGTTTAGGCAGTACAAATACTATGTCTACGCAATAGCAATGATCTTCTTAGCAGTCTATGTACTGCCAGTTATTCTTAGTAGTGATTTAGGTCTCTTTGGAGTTTATGCTGGGCGTTCTGCAACAATACGTGGTACTTCATTCAACACTGGAACACTTGTTGTACTTAGAGATATGCTCTTCTTCATTACACCATTTATATTCTTTAGACATTTATACAGCAAAACTGAAATGGATACATACTTTTCAATTCCAGTACCAAGAGGTAGATTGTTTGCCAATCACTTTCTCTTTAACTATGCAGTAGTAGTAATTCCAATGCTACTTAGTTTCCTAATAGGATTCTTAGCGGTAGTAATTGGTGGAAATGTGACAGATATGAGCGAGCTGCTTGTAGGATTCTTATTGAAATCTGTTTCCCTAGCATTCAGTGGAGTAATAATTTTAGCATTATCTGTATTGGCTATAACACTGACAACCACTATGTTTAATGGACTAATCTATGCAGGTGTATTTAATATTATTCCTCTCGTAGTTCAATTGTTATATAGAACATTTGAGAGTGGTTATTATGGATATACAAGACCAGGACCTAATGTTTGGGAAAATGAACTCTTAGGAAATATGAACCACTTCCTTGTTAATCACGAAGATATAAGGGATATAACATCAACTGAAAAAACTCTTGCCATGTTTGTATGGTTTGGGATTGCACTAGTACTAGTTGCATTAGCATTGCACTTATACAGAAATCGTAAGGTTTACCGTATTGAAGGTGAGTTTATGGTCAAAGGATTCTATTCAACCATCATTTCAGTCTTCACAATAATGGTCTTAGTCCAAGTATTCTTCATGGAGTACGAGCTCTATATGGTAAATGGAATTATCGCAGCAATGAGTGAAAGACAAAATGCAACATTATTAATGTTCTTGGCATTCTTAGTTGCTTACTACATAGTACAGATGGTGCGTTTGCATGGTAGACCTAACTTCGTAAAAACTATAGCCACATACATACTATTGTTTGTAGTTGCACTAGGGATTACACAGCTTCTTTATACAGAATTGATCTACAAAACATCAGTTTATGTACCTGAACTTGCAGAAGTCGAAAAGGTAGTAATTACAAATGATCGTGACTTTAGCTATGACTATGGTGAGGATGAGAGACGAAAAAATAGAGACTTTGACCCTGAAACTGAAAGATACTTCGTTAATAATGATGGAGTTTCTAGGATATTTGAAGAACATGAAATTGAAGATACAGTGAAAATTGCTGAGTTAATCACTTTGCAAGAAGAGATGATAGATAGATTCTTCCTTATAGACTATGCAAATGATGGATTTTTCTATGACTTCAATGACTCATGGGAAGAAGATGTATACAGACCTCAGGCATATATTAAAGTTACTTACTTAGATAGTAATGACAATGTAGTGTCTAGTAGAGAATATAGAGTCTATGCAGGTGAGTTTGGTGAGAAGCTCAGTGAGATCGTTGGAGAGAGAATCTACTACGAAGATGGAAGAAGTTACTAGGAGGACGAGATGAAAAATACACAAAAATCATATTTTAACTTCCTTTGGAAGCAACATCATAATTACGGAATCCTAGTACTTATAGCACAATTGCTAGTAGGTGTAGTTCCTACAATATTCTACTTACAAGATGCAAGGAATTCGATAGCCGCAGGTTACTCAATGTCATATGATCATCCATTCATGATAATGATTGCAGTTGTGACAATGATATCAGCGATGATAGTGCCATTTATAAGTTTTGGTTACTTGTTTAAAGGGAGCAATTTAGATACATATTTCTCCTTACCTGTGCCAAAAGCTTACCTCTTCGTCAAAGAACTAATTTTTTCATATGTTCTAGTACTAGTACCAACAATTATAGTAACTATCGTGAATGTTGTCCTTATTGAAACATCTAATGTACCATTAACATCAATAGATTATGGTTTAGTCATTAGACAGTTACTGATGATCTTAGTTGCAAGTTCAGTATTTATCTTGCCATCACTATTAGCAATATTAGCAACTGGTGATTTACTTAATGCAATACTACATGCAGGAGTGGTCCATGGAATTCCATTTTTCTTATATGGAGTATTACAGATGGCAACTTGGGGCTTCAATGGATTTACATACTTTAGAGCAAGTGAAAACCCTAAGAATAATATTGATCTAATTATTCCACTAATTAACTTCTTTAGATCCTTAACTGAAAATGCCGAGTGGAAGGTAATTATTGCTAACGTAATTTGGGGAGTTATTGCTCTGGTGCTAGTAATTAAGATGCTAAGACTGTACAAGAGATACAAGTTAGATAATCTTAACTCAGCTCCACAGAGCAAGTACTTCTACACAATTGTTTCATATATTGCAGGAGTGTTGGCTTTTACCTTCGTATTCTCAAATGACTTCATATTGAAGTATGACAGTAGAAGTTTCATATATGGTGGATTCGGAATAGAGAATTACATAGTTATCTTCGCAGTAGCATTCGTTGTTTACTACATAGTTAGACTAATTCAGAACAAAGGTTTCCCTAAATTCTTAAGAACTATTGTGAATTACGTAATTATTGTCGCTATTGCACTAGTAATATCACTTGGACTAGTAGGCATACATACATTTGCAAGTAACCGCATACCGAGAGCTAGAGCCATTGATAGAGTAGACCTCTATGTAGTTGAGAGTCAGTATGAAAGTGATGCATATGCAACAGGAGAAGATGGAGAGGCACTAGCATTTACAAGAAGCTACTTTGGAGATTATAGGCAATTGCCATATGATATCTACTCAAGCGAAAGTGCTGAGAGCATTGAATTTGTAAGAGAATTACATGAAGCAAAACATGATGACTTCAATGACTATGCAGGCGATAGAAACAATCCGCATATTGTGAAAATTGTTTACTACAAAAATGACAGAGTCAAACTGATGAGAGAGTATGTCATAAGTGAGGAACAATTAGAAGATCTTAAGGAAGAGTTCGGTGAGCCTGTAGAAGTACACAGAGAAGATCCGAGTACAACTATTCCAACTCATGAAAATGAGGCTTAATTAATTTAAATATCCAACCCACAACAATCGTCCCCACAAAGAGTCATGGAAACATGGCTCTTTGTGCTTTGGCAAAGGTTTTAAGAAAGTTAGATTTTGGTTAAATATGTAAAGTAAGTTTAATAATAAATTACTGATTTTAATAGAAATTCTAAACTCCTCTTAACAATATCTACTGGCAAAGATGATAAATTATTAGTTATTCAATCGTTTCAACTTACTTTTTCAGAGAGGAGGACTCCTAAAATGCCAGAATTGACCGAGAGTTTTTATAAAAGAACTGCCAGCAGTTACGATGAACATCAAATTAAACACAATACTCAATCTCTAAGAGCTTATGCTGAACTTGGGGCATGTTTGCCTACCAATTCTAAGAGTATGCTAAGTTTAGGACCAGGTACTGGTTTGGAACTACAGAGTGTGTTTAGGAGATTTCCAACCCTTCTTGTGGATGCTATAGATATATCACCAAATATGGTTAAAATTTTATTAGAAAAGTTTCCTGAAGAAGATATTAGAATTTTACTGACTAATTATCACAGTGTCGAACTAAGGAAAGATTTTTACGATGTAGCAGCAGCAATAAATTCTTTAAGTGGTTTGCTTAAGGACGATAAAATTGAGCTATTTCATAGGATTAGAGATAGCTTGAGAAATGATGGAGTTTTCTTATATTTTGATGCCTTCGCTCCTAACCAAGAAGTGGTAGATCTAGCGCAATCTGAGTATGAAGATGCTGTCACATATGGTGAAATTAAAAGAGGTAATATTTATAATTTCTACTTACCGCTAACTCTTCAAGAAGAGATGATGCTCCTTAGACAATGTGGTTTTAAAGTTGAACATCTCTGGACAGAGGCTGGTTCAAGCTTCCTTAAATGCTACGCCAATAAGTAAAATTTTTATTAGTATGCTTGTGCAAAAGCCCCCCACGGTGCTAGTATTGTCTAACAAGTGATTTAATTCTGTAAATCACTTATATTATAATTCACATATATCACGATAGGAGCAATAATACTTGATGATAAATTCAGATAATGATCTGATAGATAATGAAATATTAGAAGAAGATGAAAACTTAGATATCGACTTAGACTATGT
>CAZVJQ010000037.1:5036-7392 GCA_964627125.1 uncultured Fastidiosipila sp.
TTAATCTTCGATGATGAATTGAGCGGTAGCCAAATTAGAAACTGCCAAGAAATAACTAAACTGCGTGTAATCACTAGAACTTTAGTTATCTTAGATATTTTCGCAAAGAGAGCAAATAGCCATGAAGGTAAGTTGCAAGTTGAACTTGCCCAAAGTAACTACCGTCTGAGTAGAGTTAGTCTGATAAACGAAGAACTCGATAGGCTAGGTGGTTCAATTGGTACTAGAGGTCCTGGTGAAACTCAGCTAGAAATTGATAGACGACACATTAGACGTAGAATAACCCAATTAAAACGTGAGTTAAAAGAAGTTTCCAAGAGACGTGAGAAACAACGTTTCAAGAGAGACGAGCAGGGACAAACTATTGTGGGTGTAGTAGGTTATACCAATGCTGGTAAATCCACTCTTATTAATAAATTAGCAGATGCAGATTTGCTCGCTATGGATCAGGTTTTTGCAACTCTTGACTCTGCCTTTAGAAATCTAAGACTCCCTGATGGAAGTAATGTCATGCTTGCAGATACAGTTGGATTTATTAGAAAACTTCCACATGAGCTGATTGAAGCATTTAATTCTACATTGTCCGAAGTTAGCGATGCTGACTTGATTTTGCATGTCTTAGATATTTCTGACCCTGAGGCAGAAACCCAGTTAGAAGTAGTTAATGAGCAGTTGAGGAACCTTGAGGCTATTTCTAAACCTAGAGTATTAGCTCTCAATAAAATTGATCAGGCAAGTCCTGAGCAAATAGAGAAATTTAGTCATATTAAGGAAGATAGTGAGAGTTTTAGGGTGATTCCTATATCGGCTTTTACCGGAGAAGGATTAGAAGAGATGCTTGATGCAATCGCTGAGTTCCTCGCCTATAGACAAAAAAACTACAAACTTAACTTACCTTATGACCAAAGCACCCTCTACGCCTACATTAAGGACAACGGAAACCTCCTTTATGAGGAATTTGCTGAAACCATTAACTTGGAATTTACACTAGATGTCAGATTGAGTGGACCGGTTGAGAGATACTTGAAAGAAACATTTCCAGAAAGATATGAAGAAGAAGAGTGGTAGGTAAATTTGCTTACTTTTACAACTGTCTTAATTGAGATACAATTATCTTAGTATTGAAAAGAGGCTTGATATGAATAATATGAAGAAAGTTATTTTTGGTGTTGATCAATTAAATGATTATAAGGAAGAGTATGCTCTCAAGAGAGTTGGTTTATTGACCACTGGAGCTGCTGTAGATAGGCATTTAAATACTACTTTGCAAATTGTCAATAATGTCTTCGACTTGACTAGCTTATTTGCTGCTGAGTACGGTGTGATGGGCGAGAAGGGTAGCAACGAGAGATTTAGTACTTACCAAGATATTTGGACAGGACTAACTGTATTTTCATTATTCAGATACGGTACATTCCACTTGTCTCGTGAAATGCTAGCATCTTTTGATGTCTTATTTGTGGATTTACCAATTTCTGGAACTCGCTATGACTCATATATACCAACTATTCATAGGCTACTTCGTCAATTAGGTGAAGCTGGTAAGGAAATTGTTATTTTAGATAGACCTAATCCATTGGGTGCTGCTAAGGTTGAAGGACCAGTTCTTAGAGATACTTACAAGCAAGATGAAGATGAGGTTGCTATACCAATTCGCCATGGTTTAACTCTAGGTGAGCTAGCCATGATGATGAATGCTGAAGATCAGTTAAATGCTGATTTGAAGGTCATTCAAGTAAGAAACTGGGAGAGAGCTGAAACTACAAGTGAGACAGATAGACCATGGTTCTCACCAAATAATAATCATCCAAATATTGAAGCATGTCTATTGTCTGTAGGTTTGGAATTACTTAATGGTACTAATATATCAATTGGATATGGAACATCTTTACCGTACCAAATTGTAGGTGCACCTTTCTTAGATGCAATTCAATTGGCAGCTAACTTAAATAAGACACATCAGGCGGGCGTGCAGTTTACACCAATTTATTTTGAACCAAGTATTGGTATTTACCAAGGTACAAGATGCCAGGGTGTAAAAATTAATATTACAAATAGTAGTAAGCTTAAACCATTTAGATTAGCTATAACTATAATCTCTGAACTTAAGCGTTTGGCTGGAGATGACATGATCTTCAATGTAAATGGTAGCAACGGGCAACTAGAAATTGATTATCTATATGGTAATAGTAGATTGAGTCGCCAATATGCGGAGGTTAATGACCTCGTCAGAGAGGCCCAAAGAGAGGCAGACGCCTTCCTAGCTAAGTCTAAAGAATATCACTTGTATGAGTAGATAGAACCGGCAGGCCGAGCATAATTAAAAATGAGAAAAGCACGAGGGTAGGAATTCGTG
>CAZVJQ010000037.1:7492-9737 GCA_964627125.1 uncultured Fastidiosipila sp.
ATTCTTTATTATAGGCATTGGCGATTTCTTCCGCGCTTCCTGTCTGGTAACAAGGCAAGTGCCATACTTGATTGTAAGCTGAAGGATCTTCACCTACTAAAACAATAGCTCTCGCTAAATCTACAGTGTAACTATATGAATGTTTCTTATCCTTACTTCCAATGAATTGAGGGGATTTACCTTCTAGCATGCTTTCTAAGAATGAGGCATGAATCACACTTAATTTAGCCTTAGGACCGAAGAAGTCAGATGCTCTCAAAATTACTATATCCACGTCCTTCATTGCTTCAGTTAGTAGATTATAGATTGTCTCTCTAACTTTACCTTTTTCTGATACAGGAGCGACATTGTGGTCTTCTCTAATTGGATTATCTAAGCTTGGTCCGTACACGTAGATATTATCGAAGAAGACGATTCTAGCATCATTGGCTCTAGCCGCTTCAATTGTGTTCTTGATAATGGTTGGCCATTTTTCTTGCCACTCTTTAGCATCATACTTCAAGCCAATAGCATTATAGATAGTATCGCAGCCTCTAGCTGCATTCACTAAATCTTCCTTGTCCAAAGCATCCCCAACGACATAATCATCAGCATTGATTTTACTTCTTCCAAATCTGACTACTTCTTTACCTTCAGATTTCAATACATTATATATTTCACTGCCAATAGGACCATTGGCACCTAGAACTAATTTTTTCATATTATTTCCTCTTGAATTTTATGCGGGTTTTATAAGAATTTGCAAAGTAGGTCAATAAAGAATATTACTTAAGGGCTAGTATTTTTGTCCTCTTGAAATAATAATAGCAATTTATATATTACTATTTTGTGAAATCGTTTTATTTAGCTTTAAAATAGCGTAGCCCAACACAAGCACAAGTGCTGCAAGAGCAATCATCCAGTAGACTACACCCATACGACCATCGGCAATTCTAAACCACCCCAATCTTTCATAATTCAAGAAGAAGTATGGCACTGGTGCATCACTGATGAAAGTCATCCCAGATCCAGAAAGAATGAATATTAAAAATACATAGATTAAGGGGAGGATAAGAGCGGTGTAAATAGCATTTTTCTTGAAGTCATTAGTGTCTTCAAATCTAATGAAGTAGAAAATAGCAGCTATTGGAGCAATTAGATGTGTTTCTATTGAACCGGCTAAGGTAGCAACATGTAAACCTAATTCAGGTACAAGAACAAGGAAGAATACAATTAAAGTAATTGTAATTGCAACAGTTAGCATGAAGTGGATTGTTCTTGTAAATTTGGTTCTATTCTTAGATATTAGAAAGTAGCTGTGAAGAATAGCCATCTATAAATTACTCTGAATGGTGAAGTAGAAGAAATCATTATCGCTGATTTCGCCAGCAATAAATATAGTTCTGAATGAGCCAATTAGAGCAGCAAGGATAATGATGATGCTTAATGTATTTTGTAAGCTAGTATTTTTCTTCAACTCTATACCTCGCTAATTAGATGTTTTAAGTATATAGAATTGATGAGTAATATGTGAGTTGATATGGGCAGAGTTGTACTTTGGGGCAAATAGTAATATTGATAAAGCTAGTTATACGATGTAATATGTAATAAAGAATGCGAAGAATATTATATATATCAGAAGGATAATTTTTATGACTCTTACAACGCAATTTTGGGATCCATCTATTATGATTATATTTATTATTATTATTGCTTTAATTTATCTTCTATCGATTTTAATAAAAATTGAAGTTAAAATAGAACTAGATGAAAAAATAGATTCTTTAGCAAATAACGAACTGGCCATGACACCTGAACAATTTTTCAGAATGAGAAATATGACTATGGATGGTAGAGGAAGCCCACTATATTCCTCGACCCGGAATTTTGCAGGTGTCTATATTCTGTATAATCAAAGTAAAAATTTATATTACGTAGGACAAGGTAAAAAAGTATTTGATAGAGTCAATTCTCATTTTACTGGACGAGGTAATGGAGATGTGTATGCAGACTATAAGTATGGTGATAAATTCATAATAAGGATGATTGCATTATCAAAAAGTGGTTATAGGTCTATAAATGCACTAGAACGTCATGCTATTGCAAGATATAAGTCATTTTCAAGAGGATATAACAAAACTCGTGGAAATAGAGGCTAGTATTATAAGCACAAAAAAACCACGTCTTAAACGTGGTACAAAATCTATGGTGGAGATGATGGGGATCGAACCCACTACCTCTTGAATGCCATTCAAGCGCTCTCCCA
>CAZVJQ010000038.1:0-9700 GCA_964627125.1 uncultured Fastidiosipila sp.
ACCAAATAGTAAATAAGCCTCAAGATTCAATTAGAATTTTGAGGTTTTATTATCTGAAAAATTAATTTTATAGAAAAATGAATGTAGTACAAATGCTGATGAAAATTCAAGTGATAATACGTGGAGCCACAAATGGGAATCGAACCCACGACCTATTCTTTACGAGGGAATTGCTCTACCCCTGAGCTATTGTGGCATAATAGTAAATATCAGTAAATTGTATAATAAAATAATATTTCAAACAAGATACTGATACGAAAATATCTTTAATAAGAGTAGTAATAACTCAAACGCACTATTTGCTCATTTCAAGAAATTAATTGCAAAATATTATTGAGCTATTCGTTTGAAGATTATTCAATTTATTATGCTTAATGCTATATAATTTATTAAAGAATGTTTTTGATTTGGGAGTAAATATGATTGATATATATATAACTAAAGATGGAAAACTTGAGCAGATTGATACCCCTGAAGTTGGTTCATGGATTAATGTAAGTAATCCAACTGCTGAAGAAAGAGAAATCTTATTGCAGGAATTTAACCTTGTTCCAGACTTCCTGGAAGATGCTCTTGATGAGGAAGAATCTCCTCGTGTTGAGATAGAAAATGGTCAGACTTTGACCTTGGTAAATATCCCAGTTAAAAGTGATGAAGAAAATGAATTCTACATAACAATTCCATTAGCAATAATAGTTAGTAAGCAATATATAATGACTATTTGTCTTGAGGAAGAAAATTTCTTAGATCGTTTCATTAAAAAACATATAAAAGGTTTTTATACACAATTTAAGACTAGATTTATTTTACATGTATTAGGTGCAATATCTAACGAGTACTTAAGAACACTTCGTGTCTTAGATAAATTGACAGATAGATATGAGAAAAACTTACATGATTCAGTTGCCAATAAAGAACTATTAGATATGCTTAAGATTGAAAAATCACTTGTATATTTTTCAACTTCACTAAGAAATAACCAAATAGTTTTAGATAGGCTACATAAAACAGAAACTATAAAAAATTATCCTGAAGATGAAGATTTATTAGAAGATGTAATTACAGATAATAAGCAGGCAATTGAGATGTGTACAATTTACGCTAATTTAATGTCTAGTACCATGGAAACGTATGCATCAATAATCTCAAATAATCAAAATGACACAATGAAGAGCTTAACTATTATCACATTAATTATGTCAGTGCCAACAATAGTAGGTGGTTTATATGGAATGAACGTACTATTACCACTAAAAGATCATCCTCATATGTTCTGGATATTACTATTAGTTATGGCTGTAAGTTCTGGCTTGCTAATATATATTTTTAGAAGAATCAAGATGTTGTAGAGCTATGGATAAATTAATAATTTTTATGCCTGTATATAATGAAGACTTGAACATTAAGGAAACCATAGAAGAATGGTACCCATTAACTGAACTTGGTTTAGATTCTAAACTCCTATTAATCGATGATGGGAGTAGGGATGACAGTGCAAAAATTATTAAGGATGCTCAGTTAAGTAAAGAAAATTTAATACTTCATGAAAAATCTAATTCTGGTCATGGTGCTACCGTTAGACTGGGATATCAATTAGCGCTAGACTTAGGCGCAGATTATATATTTCAAACAGATTCAGATAGACAAACATCAGCATCTGAGTTTCTTAAGTTTTGGGAAGAACGTGAAGTCCATGATGCTCAATTAGGTGTAAGAGGAAAAAGAGGCGATGGAATATGGAGAAAATTTGTCAGTAGAGTCTTAAGCATTATCAATTTCTTCTTATTTGGTGAGTATATTGTAGATGCAAATGTCCCTTTTAGATTAATAAACAAAAATACTCTAGAAGAACATATAAGTCATATCCCTGAAGATTTCAGACTCAGCAATGTTTTGCTCTCAGTTTTATTAAAGAAGAATAAAAATTCAGTAGATAGAAAAGAAATAAGTTTTAAAGATAGAGAGAAGGGCGAAAACTCTATTAACTTTAAGAATATTTTTAAGGAAGCTAGAACTTTCTTAAAACAGGTAAGAGATTTTAAACGGAATTATAAATCTTAACTCAGTTAAATTTGTGAGCTAGTAAAGATTAAACTATAATTTGGAAGAAGTGAGGTAATGAAATGGCTCTTGAAAAATATATACTAATTGCAGATGATAACCAGGTTGTTCATGAATCCTTAGGGATTTATTTAACTGAAGAGAATTATAAATTTGATTCAGCATATGATGGTGAAACAGCATTAAAAATGGCTACCAAGACAAACTATGATTTGATAATTCTAGATATTATGATGCCAATATTATCTGGTGTAGATGTCTGTAGAGAGATAAGAAAAGTTTCTGATGTTCCAATAATAATGCTTACTGCTAAAGGTGAAGAATTAGACAGAGTGTTAGGTTTAGAACTAGGTGCAGATGACTACATTGTCAAACCATTTAGTCCAAGAGAAGTTGTAGCTAGAATTAAGGCAGTTTTGAGAAGAATAAATAGTAAGAGTCAAAATAAATTAAATTCTCAAAATATCATCAGTGTTCCAGGTTTAGAAATCAATGTAGATAATTATGATATCAAGGTTGATGGAGAGAATGTTCCATTTACACCTAAAGAAGTAGAAATCTTATATCTACTAGCATCACATCCAGGGCAAGTTTTAGAACGTGGGCAGATAATTGAAGATGTGTGGGGATATGATCATTTTGCTGAATCTAGAACTATAGATACGCACATAAAGAAGATAAGACAAAAGATAGGAACAAGCGATAGCTGGGCTCTAGTAACAGTATATGGAGTAGGCTATAAATTTGAGGTGCATGTTGACTAATGATAAGCGTGACAGAACAGATAATAATGGTGCATTTTCGAGGAAGATAATAATTCTTCTCTTGCTTGCACTATTAATTTCTGCTGGGCTTACATTTTTAATCTATTACTATACAGTTCGAGTTGTTTACACAAATAGTATTAGCAATACATATACTAATCACGCTGCAGATATTGCAGAATCTTATGCAGATTATGTTTCAAACAATATAGATAGAAATGCTTATGAAACTACTATAAATGTTACTAGTGAAATTTTAGATTCAACAATTATCGTTTACATGCATAGAGAAAATATCTTTAATTTCTATCAGGCAAATAGTGAAGTATTAGATGCAGATTTTGTTGAAGATGCAAGAAATTCCATCATTGAAAATAATTACTCTATTTTAAATCAAAGAACTACATCATTCACTGCCGAAGTAGGTACAGACGAGGTAGATAGTATTTTCATTGGTTATCCTATAGTAGCTATTGACTCATACAGTGGTGCTAGAACAACCGTTGGATCTGTTTATATAATTACTGAGATATCAGATATTAATGCTGAAATAACTAACTTAAACTTCTCTTTAGTTTTAGCTAGCAGCCTTACATTCCTGCTAATTTTGTTCCCGTTACTTTACATAATTAAAAGATTGATTGATCCATTAATAGAAACAAAAAATATAGCTATAGCAATGACAGAAGGAGACTTCTCTCAACGAGCTAGAGTTACTAGCCAAGATGAGATAGGCGACTTAGCTAGATCAATTAATAACTTAGCAGATGATTTAGATGAGACATTAAGCAGCTTAACAAATGAAAGAAATAGACTAGAGCAGATAATCAATGGTTTATCGGAAGGTATTTATGCTGTCTATAACGACTTAGAATTGATGCATATTAACCCTGCACTTGCTGAATTATTTGGCCTTGGCTATATGACGAAAGAAGAAGCATCTACCTACGTTTTAGGTATTGAAGGAATAGTTCCAAGTATTCTTAAAGTGCTTAATACCGAAGAAGACGAAAACTTCATTTATAAGCATAGAGACAAATCAATTTATATACATATTGACGCCTTAATAGACAGTGAAGATGAGGTATATGGAGCTGTAGCTTTATTTAGAGATGTTACTGAAGCACTTAATTTAGAAAGAACTAGAGTTGAATATATATCTAATATCTCCCATGAGTTAAGAACGCCGCTAACTGCGATTAGGGGTCTATTAGAGCCTATTTCTGATGGCTTAGTTAAAGATGAGAGCAGCAAGAATAAGTATTACAAGATAATTCTTGAAGAGTCTATGAGATTAAGTAGATTAATTGACGACATGATGTCTTTATCTAGCTTACAGAGTGGCCAAATGAATGTTGAACCTGATCAAATCGATGCCCATGACTTCTTCTACGAGGTTTATTATAAATATTCAAATGCAATGAATGAGAAGAACATACAATTCGAGATTCCGAAGAATCTTAGCTCATACGAAAACCTGTACATAAATAGAGATAGGTTAGAGCAAGTAATTGTTATAATACTAGACAATGCTATGAAGTTTACTGATGAGGGTGGAAAGATATCAATGCACCTGTATGACGATAAACAAAAGGAAGATTCTGTTGTACTTGAGATTAGAGACAGTGGTGTTGGTATTGATGAGCATGATATTGACCATGTTTTCGATCGTTTCTATAAAGCGGACAAAGCAAGGGAAACCTACCAAGGAACCGGTTTAGGATTGTCATTGGCAAAAGAGATACTAGGTGAACTTGGCGAGAAAATCTGGGTCAAAAGTAAAAAAGATATCGGAAGTAGTTTTTTCATAACAATAGCACTAGCCGAAAAACAAGAAATTTAATTATAAAGAAGAGAGAAAAATGGATAATACTGAAGGAATTAGAATAAATAAATATATATCAGATCAAGGAATCAGCTCAAGACGTGAAGCTGATAAACTCATCATTGCTGGTAAAGTTAAAATCAATAATGTAAATGCTGAATTAGGTGATAGAGTTTTCCCTAATGATAAAGTTTTAGTCAATGGTAAGAGAATTGATAAAATCGAAATTGAAAATGTCTACATAGCATTTAATAAACCAGTGGGTATAGTTTCAACAAGTGAAAAAGAAGAGAAGAATAACATTGTAGATTACATTAACTTCCCAGAAAGAATTTTCCCAATTGGACGCCTAGATAAAGATTCTAGCGGCTTAATTCTACTCACAAATGACGGAGATATAGTCAATAAAATTTTGAGACCATCCCACAACAATGAGAAGGAATATAGAGTTAAAGTTAATAAGCCAATAACAGATGAATTTAAAGAGAAGATGGAAGAAGGAGTTTATATTCTAAATCAGAAAACTAAACCTTCCAAAGTAACTCAAATCAATAAGTTTGAATTTAAATTAGTTATTACTCAGGGGCTTAATAGGCAGATTCGTAGGATGTGTGAAGCTTTAGGTTATGAAGTTAAGGAACTTGAAAGACTAAGAATTCTTAATATAACTCTAGGTAATCTTAAGACAGGTCGTTGGAGATACATTACTCCAAAAGAATTAGAGCAATTAAATAGTTTGCTGTAGACTTTGGCCGAAGACAAGATCAACAATAATTAAGGAAAATTAATGGAATTTACAGAAGATAAAATAATATATGAAGATAACCACTTAATGGTTATAAATAAAGATGCAGGCTTACTATCTCAGGAGGACTCGTCTGGCGATATGGATGTATTAACCTTGGTTAAAGACTTCATCAAGGTAAGAGATAACAAACCTGGAAATGTCTATTTAGGACTAGTTCATAGGCTGGATAGAAATACAGGTGGAGTCATGTGTTTGGCTAAGACTTCTAAGGCCGCTTCTAGGCTATCTGAGCAGATTAGGAAGAAAGAATGGGATAAGTACTACCTTTCACTAAATGAGTCCAATGAGGCCCTTAAACCATGGCAAATAGACGGTGAGTGGGAAGTCTATACAGATGAGCTCAGCAAAGATGAAGAGAGTAATACTTCTTCTAGGGTAAAAGCAAACACCGGTAAAAAATCGTCAATGGAATCAAGAATTTTAGCTCAAATTCCTTACCACGGTTACTTCCTGAACTTAAGAGAGAATAAACTAATTACAGGTCGCAGCCACCAAATCAGGGTCCAACTGGCAGGAAGAAATGAATCAATCGTTGGCGATTATAAATATAGAGCTAGAAGAAATTCAGACATTGATAGACATTTCTTAGGTTTATGGGCTAGTAAATTAACAATTCAACACCCTACTACAAAAGAAACTATGACATTCAGCTCAATCCCTAAAGATTACTCTGTATGGATGCAATTTAATTTCGATGAATTATATGAGAAGTATGATTTAGGCAATAAATAGAAAGGTATTTTATGGATAATAAAGTATTACTAGTAGATGGACACTCAATAGTATTTAGAGCATATTATGGACAGGCTAGAAATGGTTCATTAAATGCACCTGATGGAACTCCTACAGGAGCTGTCTATACATTTTTGAATATGCTATCTAAGTACATTTTAGATTATGAGCCAACTCACATGGTCATTTTATTCGATGAGTCTGACCCTACATTTAGAACACAAACATACACAGCTTATAAGGCAAATAGATCATCTATGCCTGAAGACTTGGTTGCACAGATGCCTATCTTATTTAATATCCTCGATGCAATGAATGTGAAAACATTGTCTCTACCAGGATTTGAAGCAGATGACTTAATTGGAACATTAGCTAATAGATTTGCTAGTGAAGATAGTCATGTATATATCCTAAGTGGAGATAGAGATGACTTACAACTAGTTAATAAACATGTTAGCCAAATCTATCCTCACCAAAGAGGTAAAACATCAGTGTTTACTCCTGATTTAGTTCTAGAAGAATATGAGCTTTATCCTAAACAAATCATCGACTTAAAAGCTCTAATGGGGGATAGTGCAGATAATATTCCTGGAGTTAAAGGTGTTGGTGTAAAAACTGCCACCAAATTACTTAAAGAATATACATCATTAGAAAATATCTATGAAAATATTGATGAAATCAAGGGTTCGGTCAAAAATAAACTTATCATTGATAAAGAAAATGCCTTCATTTCATATGAACTGGCAACTATAGATTGTGATGTTGAAATTGATTGTGAACTTGATGATGCTCTAAGACAAGATTATGACAGTGAAACATTAACAGAACTTCTAGTAAAACTAGGTTTCACATCAATGATTGATAAATTTGGATTGCACAAAGAAGCTCATGAACTATTAGACCAGAGTATTTCACAATTCAACTTAAATTACCCTAATTTATTTGATCTTGAAAATCTTAAAGAGGAGTTATCAAGTAAAGATAGTCTAGCAATCAATTTGAAGAAGGACGAAGACTACTACACCGTAGCTATTGCAGCAGATGAAGATTTAGTGCATGTCTTAGGATTATCTAGAGATGAGCTAGTCGAACTTCTTGAATATTTAATTCAAAAGGAAGTAGTATTAATCTCTTATGACTTCAAACCTATATTTAAAGAATTAGAATTTTATCCACTTAAAGGTATTTTCGATATTTCAGTAGCTGCATACTTACTCGGCTTAGAAGTTGATGGCAAAAGCCAATCTGAGCTCTATGCAAGCATTATGCCTCTAAATCAAGCTAACTTCAGAATTGAAAATCTTCCTAAAGATAAAGAATTAAGTAAGTCTGATATTGAATTTTTCAATTTAACAATGGCTATAAATGATGTATTCGAGAACCTTAATAAAGATATGAGTGAGAGAAATCTTCATGAATTAGCAGAGACTTTTGAATTCCCATTAGTTTCTGTATTAGCAAAAATGGAAAGTACTGGTATTAAGCTAGATGTAGATATTTTATCTGCTATTAGTGATGAATTTACTACACAGATTACTGAACTTGAATCTAATATTTATGAGTTAGCTGGACATGAATTCAATATTAATTCATCTAAGCAATTAGCAGATGTTTTATACAATGAACTAGGGATTCAGTCAGGGAAGAAGACATCTACGGGGGCTTTGTCCACTGCTGCATCAGTATTGGAAGATTTAGCATTAACTTATCCAATAGTTAAAGACGTGTTGAGATATAGAAAATTAACTAAACTACAGTCAACATTTACAGATGGATTAGCTAAGGAAGTTCAAGAAGATGGCCGAATCCACAGCACATTCCATCAGAAATTGACAACAACTGGTAGGTTAAGTAGTTCTGACCCTAACATGCAAAATATCCCAAATAGAGGAGAAGATGGTCGCCAAATTAGGAAGGCGTTTGTTGCATCCCCTGGATATGTATTCTTAGATGCTGACTATAGCCAAATTGAACTGAGATTACTTGCTGTGTTATCTCAAGATGAAGAATTATTGAGGTCATATAGGGAAGGTGAAGACATCCATAGACGTACAGCAGCAAGCATTTTTGATATTGAAGTGGCAGAAGTTTCACCTACACAAAGAGATGTAGCAAAAACTATTAACTTTAGTATTATCTATGGAATTTCAGATTTTGGTTTATCACAAGACTTGAAAATTACAGTTGCTGATGCAAAAGAGTATATTGAGTCTTACTACGAGTTATTTGATTCAGTTAGACCATATATGGATAAACAAATTGCTTTTGCCTACGAAAATGGCTATGTAGAGACATATTTTGGTAGAAGAAGATATATAGAAGAGCTAAAAGATAAAAACTACAATAGAAGAAAATTTGGTGAAAGAGTTGCTATGAACTCACCAATTCAAGGGACTGCGGCAGATATCATGAAACTAGCAATGATTCGCATGCAAAGATTGCTAAATGAATCAGAATTAGATGCAAAAATACTCATTCAAGTTCATGATGAGATTTTGATTGAAGCTAGGGAAGAGGATCAAGAACAAGTTAAAGATATGCTTAAAGATGCAATGGAAAATGTTGTTGAATTAGAAATCCCACTTGAAGTCGAAATTGGTGTTGGTAAGAATTGGTACGAGAGTAAATAATTATGTTTGTATTAGGTATAACTGGTGGTATAGGCACTGGCAAAAGCACAGTAGCACGTATATTAAAGGCTCATGGAGCTATAGTTTTAGATGCAGATGAAATATCTAGAGATGTTACCAAGGCAGGTGGGTCTGCTTTGGCCGAAATAATAGATGTGTTTGGGCCGGAATTCATTGCAGAAGATGGCTCTATGGATAGAAAAATGATGGCCGATGTTGTGTTTAGAGATAGTAAGAAACTAGATATTCTAAGCATGATTGTTCATGAGAAAGTTTTTGAAACATTGAATTATGAAAGAGAAGTTCTGAAGAAAGCTGGTGAAAAATTAGTTGTAATGGATGTCCCTGTTCCTGCAAAAGAAGGATTCTTAGATAAGTCAGATCAAGTCTGGGTTGTTTGGGCAGATGATGAATTACGCTTGGATAGGCTTGCTGGGCGAGGCATGGAAACTGCAGAAGCTAAGAGAAGAATGTTACTTCAATTAAGCAAGGAAGAATACTATAACCTTGCTGACATAATTGTCGAGAACAATGGCTCTATCAGAGATTTGGAAGAAAAAGTAAATGAGCTGATTGAAGCTGAGTTACATGGTAGAGGAATAGCATTAGATTTAGGATTTGCTTATTCTGATTCACTAGAAGATTAATTGAAATTAGCTCCTAGCAAATTAATACTAGGAGCTAAATTATTTCAAACTAATATTCGAAAGTTCATTCTACAGCAATGCTGTCATACCGCCGTCTAGTACAAATTCTGCACCAGTTGCATATGATGCTTCTTCAGAAGCTAAGAATGCTACAGTTTTTGCATACTCTTCAGGTTTACCGCCACGTCCTAGAGGAACCCCTGCATAGAACTCTGACTCATCGTCATATTTCT
>CAZVJQ010000039.1:0-3609 GCA_964627125.1 uncultured Fastidiosipila sp.
AATGGAAAAAATTAAATTATCTGAGATGATGAAATTCGAAAACATCATCTTGAGTGTACAACACTTGCTCGCTATGTATGCAGGTGCAGTTGCTGTTCCTTTATTAATTGCAGGAGCATTTGGTTTTACAGCTGAACAAACAGCTTATCTAGTTGCAGCAGATATTTTTATCTGTGCTATCGCAACATTATTACAAGTTTATAGAGGTAGATTTATAGGAATAGGATTGCCAGTTGTTATGGCATCCACATTCACATCAGTAGGTCCAATGATTGCTATTGGAACAGATCCAGAGTTAGGACCTGGCTATGCATTTGGTGGTGTTTTAATCGCTGGTGTAATCATGCTAGTTCTCGCTCCATTATTTGCCAAACTTAGCAAGCTATTCCCACCATTAGTTACAGGTGTCGTAGTTGCTCTAATCGGTTTAACATTAGTACCAGTAGCTCTAAACAACGTTGCAGGTGGCCAAGGTGCAGCAGATTATGGTTCAGTCGAAAATCTATTGATAGCATTAGCAACTTTCTTGACTATTCTATTAATTTCAAGGTTCTCAAAAGGTTTCTTAAATTCAATATCAGTATTAGTAGGTATAGTTGTAGGTATGATCGTCGCAGCTCTATTTGGTCAGTTAGATTTCTCAGGAGTCGCTTCAGCATCATGGTTCCAAGTACCAGTACCATTCAAATTAGCTACACCACAATTTGATTTTGGTGCAATTGTTAGTATGACAATTGTCGGATTAGTTACTTTTGTTGAAACAACAGGTTACTATCTAGGTGTATCAAGCATGAGTAATGTCAAGCTAAAAGAGGCAGATTTTAGAAAAGGTTATCTTTCTTCAGCATTAGCATTTATTATTTCAGGTGTATTTAATACAACACCACAAACTTCATTTTCACAAAACTTAGGTGTTATTCAAACATCAGGTGTTAAAAAGAGAGAAGTAATTCTTAACTTATCTATCCTAATGATTTTAGCAGGACTATTGCCTAAGATTGGAGCTTTCGCAACTGCTGTGCCAATGCCAGTATTAGGAGGAGCATTAATCTTCCTATTTGGTAATGTTATCTCTTACGCTATTAGCGTCTTAGGTGCACAAAATCTAAATGGAAACAATGGTCTTATCGTAGGTGCTTCATTAGTAATTGGATTAGGTGTTAGTGTAGTCCCTGAAGCATTTGCTCAATTGCCAGGATGGATTTCTTGGATTTTCTCAAGTGGTATCGTTGCAGGTACAATTTCTATTGTCGTATTAAACTTAATCTTCAATGGAATTGAGAAGGATGAATCTACAGTAGAAGCTGCAGTGGAAGAGTAGTAATAAGTCTAATAAGAAAATTTAAATTTTAAATGATATCGGTGGACTTGAGTTCACCGATTTTTTTATGGGAAAGCTTAATAAAATATACATTATTTTCAATTTCTTGACAGACATCAAGTTTTCACTTCATATTCAACGGATATTATGGTTTATAGAAAAGTAATTAATAAATTAGGAGGACTTATATGAGTACAAAATATGTAGCAGAGATTAAACCTGTAAATGCTAAGCTAATCGGTAGCGAAGTTAGAGGGCATGCAGAGATTGTAGTAGATGGAGACACAGTAAGTGTTAAAATTGAAGCAACAGGCACACCACCTAACATGATGCACTGGAGCCACTTCCACGGATTTACTGATGGTCGTAAGGGAAGAGTTCCTACTGAAGAAGCTGATACAAATGGTGATGGAATTATTGACTTGCCAGAGCTATATGCAGTATCTGGTTCTACAATGGTTCCATTCGATAATGCACCACATGACATGCATATTCCACACGATAATTACCCACATTCAGATGCAGAAGGTAACTGGAACTATGAATTTGAATTCCCATTAGGAAAACTAGAAGAGAATTTTGAAGCTAAGTTTGAAACTAGAGATTTAGCTCTAGATAAACGTACAGTTTTAATTCATGGTATTCCTGAGTCAATTGAATTACCAGATACAGTCTTAGGTACAGTTAAAGAGTATGGTCCTCACACTACTGTTCCTATAGGTGTAGGTGAACTTGAAAGAGTAGACTAGTTTATTTGTAATTTATAAAGTTTAAGCTTCTCACATATTTTGTGGGGAGCTTTTTCATTGCTAAAACATCTAAACATCTTGTTAAATTTGTTTTTAGGAGGGGTGGATTCTTTGAAGAATTGATATGATATACAATGAAAATTAAAATAGTTAAGAGGTTTTTATGTCATACAAATTCAAATTACTAGATTCATTAACTAAAGTTTTTCCTGAATCTGAACCAGTAGAATTAAAGAATAAGAAATTTACTTTAATTAAAGATCAAGTCTTTAACTTCCAATTAGCTCACACATTTGAATATGAAGAAGGTGGATTATGGTTGCCAGATCTTACTTATACAATTATTTCAGATAATGCACTAGTTGATGCTAGTGAAGTATCAAGGGTGGAGTTAGTACCAGTAAATTTAGCAGCGTACTTAGATAGAGTAGATGAAGATTACTTATTTACACATGCTAGATCTGCTCCAGATTTACTTGTTCCTAAAGAGACAAATATATTCAGACCATTTGCTAACCAATGGAGATCATTATGGTTTTCAATTAATATTCCAAAAGATATAGCTAGTGGAAACTATACGTACACTATAGAAATTAAGAATAATAATGATGTAATTTGGACTGATGAAATTGAATTTAATATCGTAGATATAAGCTTACCTGAATCTGATTTAATTCATACTGAGTGGTTCCACGGTGATACTTTAGCTGACTATTATGGAGTTGAAGTTTTCTCAGATAGACACTGGCATGTATTAGATAAATTCATCGAAGCAGCAGTTAGAAATGGTGTAAATATGCTATTGACACCTATCTTCACACCACCTCTAGATACTCAAGTTGGAGGAGAGAGAACTACAATTCAATTAGTTAAAATTGAATCAGATAATACAGATATTAGTGCAGCTAAATTTACCTTTGATTTTGATTTGCTAGAAAAATGGGTAGAGATTAGTTTAAACCATGGAATTAAGTACTTTGAAATGGCACACTTATTCACTCAATGGGGAGCACAATTTACTCCAAAAATCATCATTAATGTAGATGGACAAGATGAGAAGGTATTTGGTTGGCATGTTAGTGCTACGAGTGCTGAATATAAAAACTTTGTGGGACAGTTCTTGCCTGCTTTGACCAATAAATTAGAAGAGTTGGGAGTATTAGAAAATACTTATTTCCATATCTCAGATGAACCTTCTTTAGATCATTTAGAGAACTATAAAGCTGCTAAGGAAGTGGTTGCACCATACTTAGAGGGATTAAATATTATCGATGCCTTAAGCAATTTTGATTTCTACCAAAAAGGTTTAGTAGCAAAACCTGTAGCTACAAATGACCACATTGAACCATTCTTAGAAAACAATGTTGAAGGTTTATGGACATATTATTGTTGTGCACAAACCAATGATGTAAGTAATAGATTTATGTCAATGCCATCAGCTAGAAATCGAGTTTTAGGAATTCAATTATATTTATACAATATTGAAGGTTTCTTACAATGGGGATTCAACTTCTATAATGCTCAATTCTCAAGACATCT
>CAZVJQ010000039.1:3709-9242 GCA_964627125.1 uncultured Fastidiosipila sp.
TTTGGCCATTATTACTTGCTTGATCTAGATGAGAAGATAAGTGCAAGATTAGCTGAATTACAATAATTTTTGATACATAAAATTAGGCTTAGAGTTAAAAAATTCTAAGCCTTTACTATTGGGTATAAATACTAGTGTTCGAATATATAGTCTAGTAAATTATCTTGGAAATCGTAGTTTAGTTTAAGGCTGAAAAGTTCATCAGATTCATCGAGTATATAAGGTAAGAATAATCTGTCGCCTTCCCATAAATCTAAATTTAGAACTTCTTCAATATTGATCCATTCAAGTTCACCTTCAGGACTATCGAAAGATTTAGCTTCTTCAACTAAATCATCTAGATGCTCAGGAAGTGTTCCTCTGTATACAAATATATATTCAGTTTCTCTATCTTCATAATTAAAAGTCATTAAACCTTGGTAGATAAGTTCATCTAAAATAAGTGAACTTTCTTCTAAGACTTCACGTCTTGCAGCTTCCATTGGACTCTCTTTAGCTTCGACACGACCACCTAAACCAAGCCATTTACCTTCGTTTAAATCATTTTCCTTTTTAGTCCTATGAAGCATGAGTATCTTATCATTATCTCTAATATAAACTACACTGCTTAAATTCATAATTAATTCACCTCTTGTATATACATTCACTCGTGATGTTCTAGTCAATTATAGATTAATAAATTATAATTAGCGTATAAAAAGTAATCATTTAACAACATTGCATTCGAAAAGAAGCGATAGGAGGTTAGGGATGGATAAGAACGCTACGCTAACTAGGCGTGAGAAATTAGGCAAGATAAGCATATTTGGATTATTGCTTGCATTAGAGATAATCCTCTTCGTTACGCCCTTGGGATTCATACCAATCGGGCCATTAAATCTAACAACTTTACATATTCCAGTTATAGTTTCAAGCATACTTCTAGGCCATAAATATGGAGCATTGATGGGTTTTCTCTTTGGGCTGTTTAGTTTTATGAGAAATACATTTTCACCTGGACTTACAAGTTTTGTATTTTCACCATTTGTGTCTTTCGGTGCTGTGAGTGGTAATTTTTGGAGTTTAGTTATCTGTTTTGTGCCAAGAATTTTATTAGGTGCTATGCCAGCTTGGATACAGAGTGGATTGAATAAATTGAATAAGAATGAAGCAGCTAATGCTGGTATAAGTGCAGCAATAGCCACTTTCATGCACACGATTTTAGTTCTATCAGGAATTTATATTTTCTTTGGAGAGGCATATGCTGAAGCAATAGGAATAGCTGTTAATACTATTCTTGCGGTTTTAGGTACAACTGTTGCAGTCAATGGATTGTCTGAGACAGCTCTTGCCTTCGTAGTAGTTTATGCATTGATGAAAATATATCTTAATAGAGGAAAGGACAGTTTAAGCAATGAGTAATATTTTATTAGGAGTATCTGGTGGGGTTGCAATTTTTAAAGTTGCACAACTCGCAAGTAACTTAAGTAAGAAGCACAATATAAGAGTAATTATGAGTAAACATGCTGCAGAATTTATGGGAACTGAGGTTTTCCAATCTCTCAGCAATCATAAGGTTTATACAGACACATTCGATTCATACGAACAGGACGGGCAAGACTTAATTGCACACGTTGAACTAGCTAAGTGGGCAGATATTATTATCTTAGCTCCTGCAACAGGAAACTTGGTTGGGAAACTAGCTAATGGTATAGCAGACGATATGCTAACCACTACTCTTTTAGCTGCTAGAAGTCCAATTCTACTAGCACCAGCTATGAACACATATATGTTAAATAATCCAGCAACTAGAGATAACCTAGCTAAACTCGAGAACAGAGGTGTAGAGGTTATGGCTACAGATGCAGGAGATTTAGCATGTGGAGATTTTGGAAATGGAAAACTTGCTAGTCCTGAAGCTATTGAATCTATGGCAAATGTAATTCTTAAGAGAGAAGCTAAAGAGAAATCTAAGCAAGACTTAGTGGGTAAACATGTTTTAGTAACAGCAGGACCAACTAGAGAGCGAATAGATCCAGTCAGATTTATCTCCAATCACTCTAGTGGTAAGCAGGGCTATGCAGTAGCTCAAAATGCTCTAAATCGTGGTGCTAGCGTAAGTTTAATTACAGGGCCTGTGAGCATTAATCCGCCTCTAGGAGCCAATTTGATCAAAGTAGAGTCCGCTGATGAGATGCTTCAAGCAGTGCAGAATAACTTAGAAAAAACTGACATTCTTGTTATGACTGCAGCTGTTAGTGATTACAAGGTTTTAGAGCAGAGTGAAGAGAAAATTAAGAAATCTTCAGATAATTTAACTATTGAATTAGTTAAGAATCCTGACATTCTCAAGTGGGCAGGTGAGAACTCCAGAGAAGGGCAAGTTCTAGTAGGATTTGCTATGGAAACTGAGAATTTACTTGAAAATGCTAGAGAGAAATTAATTAAGAAAAATGTAGATCTAATAATTGCGAACTCACTTAAAGATGAAGGTGCGGGATTTGGCACAGACACTAATTTAGCAAGCATTATCTCAAAAGAAGATATAGATAGTTTAGCGCTAATGAGCAAATATGATTTAGCAGAAATTATCTTGGATAGAGCCTTAGAGATTTACAAGGAGAAAAATTAATGTTACTAACAATTGATGTAGGTAATACCAATATGCATTTTGGTTTATTTAAGGGGGAAGATCTTGTACATGACTTTCGCCTAAATAGTAAGGCAGATAGAACTGTCGATGAACTAGGTATTGTTATTTTGAATATGCTCGAAGTTATCTCAGTTACTAAAGAAGATGTCACAGGTGTTTTAATTAGTAGTGTAGTTCCTAATATTACAAGTTTGCTAAATGAGACATTTGAAAAATATTTCACTGCTGATATTGTGAAAGTAGGTCCAGGTAGCAAAACCGGTATATCTGTCCAGACAGAAAATCCAAAAGAAGTAGGGGCAGATAGAATAGTAAACGTAGCTGCAGCTCATGAAATTTATAAGCGTAGTTGTATAGTTATAGATTTTGGTACAGCGACTACCTTTGACTATGTGGATGCAGAAGGTGTATTTAGATATACAGTAATAATGCCTGGTTTGAATTTAGCAGCTCAAGCTCTATTTAGAGGTACTGCAAAACTTCCAGATGTTGAGATTATTAAGCCAGACTCCATACTTGCTTCTAATACTGTAACAGGTATGCAAGCAGGTATTGTCTATGGTTACATTGGTGCTGTTAGATACACAATTCAAGAGCAGATGAAAGCTCTAGGAGATACACCTCTAGTTATAGCTACTGGTGGTATTGCTAAGACTGTGGTCAACGACATTAAAGAAATAGAAATTGTAAATCCTGACTTGGCTCTTGAAGGTATGAAAATTATTTACAAGAAAACTAAGGGTATCAGGGGCGATTTAGTTGATTAGAAATCGATATCATTTATAATGATAAATAAATAAAAAAGTAGATGGGGAACATTTAGATGTTAAACAGAAAAGAAGAGTTAGACAATGCAATTGATGAGATCATAAATACATATCTCGAAAAACTGCCTGAAGATGAGAAACTTAGAACTGTATTTAGTAATACATATGCAAGTTCAGCAAAATCTACAGTTGAGTTTTTAGAGAATGGTGAAGTATTTATGTTGACAGGAGATATCCCAGCTATGTGGTTGAGAGATTCATCTGCACAAGTAGTTCACTATTTAGATTTCATGGAAGATTATCCTATACTAAATGACTTAGTAAGTGGATTAATTAAGAGACAAATGCGTTATATCAATATCGATCCATATGCAAATGCTTTCAATATTGATGACAGTGAACTTCGTGGACACCATACAGATGAAACAGATTTTAAATCTAAATGGCAATGGGAAAGAAAATATGAGATTGACTCTTTATGTTACCCAGTCTGGCTCCTAAATGAATATTGGCAAAGAACTAAGGATGAGAGTATTTTCAATGATGTAGTTGAAGATGCTTTCAACAATATAATCGATGTTTGGACTGTTGAGCAAAACCATGAGACTGAATCTGAGTACTTCTTTATGAGAGATACTACTGTTCCTACAGACACTCTTGTAAGAGAAGGTAAGGGAGCTAAAACAGCTCACACAGGTATGACCTGGTCAGGTTTCCGTCCAAGTGATGATGCTTGTGACTATGGCTATTTAGTACCTGCTAATATGTTTGCAGTTGTAGCTTTAGATTATATCCAAAAATTTGCTGCTGAAATTTTTAAGAATGAAGATTTAGCAAATAGAGCACAAAACTTAAGAAATGAAATTGAAGCTGGAATTAACAACCACGCTATCGTTGAAGATGAAGATTTTGGAAAAATCTATGTATATGAGACAGATGGTTTAGGAAACTACAATCTTATGGATGACGCTAATGTTCCAAGCTTACTTTCTATTCCATGGTTGAGGTATAGAGATAATGATGATGAGATTTACCAAAATACTAGAAAGTTCATTTTAAGTAAGAAGAATCCATTCTTCTATGAAGGTGAATATGCTAAAGGTATTGGTAGCCCTCACACTCCTAAGAACTATATTTGGCACATTGCATTATCTATGCAAGGATTAACTGCTAGAACTAGAGAAGAGAAGCTAGACATTATTGATACTCTATTGAAGACTGATGGTGGTACTGATGTAATGCATGAAGGATTCGATCCTAATAACCCAAGTAGATTTACAAGAGAGTGGTTCGCATGGTCTAATTCATTATTCGCATCATTAGTAATGGATGTATATAAATAAAAAAAGTTTGTTGAAATGAGAAGAGGCTAGGTATAAAAACCTAGCCTCTTTTAATATTATATTCTTGTTTAGATTTAGCTATCTAAATCATCTAATTCATTTTCTACTATATCATCTTCAGTTGCTAAGTTTCTTCTTAGAATTATATAAACAATAATTAAGATTACTAATGCAGCTGCAAGAATTCCAATGATCAATGTGATATTACTTGGTGAATTATTAGAGTTCTGATTTGAAGGAGTAGTTGTTGCTTCAGAAGGTGTTGTACTTGGGTCTGTATCTTCAGGAGTGTCATCTACATTATCGTCACTAGCACTAGTTTCAGCACCAAATACCTCTAATTCAGCATCTGTCTCTTCGTCATAGTTTCTTACATCTTCAGCTCTAACATAAGCGATTGTGCCATTATAATCTATCTCATACCATTCACTCTCGTCACCAGTATTAATAGTCAAGCTGATTGGTTCTATGATCATATCTGAGCTAATCTCACCTATGGTATCTGAATCAACAACAGGGGAGCTGTAAACTTCAATTTCTTCATAAGTTACTACTCTATATCCGTCATCGAAAGGTTCTCTTGCTAATACTAAGTCATCACCAGAAACTGTTGTTGTTTCTGTTCCATCACTGTCTTCTTCAGTTGTTTCTGATGTATCTTCTTCAGTTGTAGTTGTCGTGTCAACAGTAGTTGTAGTTTCACCTTCATTACTTTCAACTTCATCTAGATATGATCCAGCTAAGTATACATCTTGACCATTTAGTTCAAAGACATACCAGCCATTATCTGT
>CAZVJQ010000040.1:0-9058 GCA_964627125.1 uncultured Fastidiosipila sp.
TAAATCTCTAATTTCTGTAAGTAATACTTCTTCGTTGCTTGGAGCTGCTTCTTCAACAACTTCTTCAACTTCTTCATCTCTCTTCAAGCTATTCATACCTTTAATAATGAAGAATAAGACTAATGCGATTAATAAGAATGAAATAATTGTATTGATGAAATTACCTACTAGTAATTCAGCACTTCCTACTGTAACTACCCAGTTTGAGAAATCGATTCCACCTAATAAAATACCGATTAGTGGTGTAATAATATCTGCTACTAATGAGTTAACAATAGCTGTGAAAGCTGAACCCATTACTAAACCAATTGCCATGTCCATAACATTGCCCTTAGCAATGAATTCTTTAAATTCTTTAATCATAAAAAAACCTCCGCGATTCGTGTTAATTGATTTTGATTTCTTAAACATTATAATATACTTTCCATTTATTTTTTAAGCATAATCTCCAATGTAAAGTAATTTTAATAATCAACTTATGGGAGCCTTTTGCCACTAGCCATATAAAGTTTGTACCAGTCTTCTCTTTCAAGAACAATCTCAGATCCTTCAGCACTTGCAATTAATCTTTCTCTATTTGTGGTTCCTAAAATAACTTGGAATTTTGCAGGATGTCTTAAAATCCAGGCAATAGAGATTGCATTTTTATTAGTATCGTACTTTTCTGATAACTCTTCTAAGACTAAATTCAAATCAGGATATCTTGGATTGTCAATAAATACGCCATTCATATCACTTGCTTGCATAGGTGACCATGCTTGTAAATTTATGCCATGAATTTGGCTATATTCAAGAATACCTGCATCTCCAACAACTGGATGTACTGATGATCTATTGACATTAATTCCTGCATCAATCATATTGCTGTGACCTAAACCAAATTGCATTTGATTAAACTTAACTTGGATTTGCTTTGGCAAGAAATGATTCAACAATTCAATTTGATAAGTATTGAAATTACTCACGCCGAAGTGTTTAACTTTACCTTCTTCATATAATTTGGTAAAAGCCTCCGCAACGTCCCCTACCTCAATTAGAGCATCTGGCCTATGTAATAAAAGAATATCTACATAATCAGTACCTAGTCTTTCTAAACTGGCATTAAGTGATCCGACAATATTCTCTTTACTTGCATCATACATCCTACCTGAAATGATAGATGCCTTAGTTTGGATAATTAAATCTTCTCTATTGTGATTTTTAATTGCTTTACCCAAGAATACATCGCTCTCACCTGCTCCATAGATATCTGCTGTATCAAAGAAATTGATACCTAAATTGACAGCTTCGTCTACAAGCCTATTTGCCTCTTCTTGGCTTAGGGACGGCATTCTCATAACACCTAGAGCAATATTAGGTACTTTTAAGTTTGTTCCTACTGTTTCAATATATTTCATGTACTGACCCCACTTTCAAAATGAATATTACTTTTATTATATTGCATGTGACCATACAAAATATCATTTTTCTGCAAATTCTCCCAATAAAAAAGCTGAGCCTCAGCCCAGCCTTTAAAATCAATTTTATTTTAAGCAACTACAGTAATTCTGCACTCTCTGCCATAAGGTCTATTACTGCTTGCTGCAGAACCATTTGCTTCAAGTATGGCAATCCATATTCTTCTTCATAAAGTGAATAGTCACTAGTACCCATATAAGTTTCGAAATATTCTGTTACATCCTCTTCATTTACAGAAAGGTCTGCATCCTCAGCAACTGCTTGAACTGCTAACAAATACTCAGCATTAAGAATATTTGTTTCTTTACCTTCTTCAATTGCTTCTTCAACACTTGAAACTCCCATACCAAGACTTAAGAATTCTTCTAGTCCCATACCATACATCTCAGCATTATATTGATAATATGCAATCATAGAATTTTCCTGATACTCAAGCATATGCTCAGGAATTTCACTCACTTCAACATCGTATAGTAAGTAATCGACTACAAACTGTTGAACATTGTAGTTATGCAAATCTTCTTCAATTCCAGCTTCCATTTCTTCCACTGTTGTCCAAGAAAATTGCTCAGATAGTGATTCTTCTACAAATTCATCTGTAATCTCAGGTAATTTATTCTCAACAATATGGTTAATAGTAGTTACAAAAACAGCGTCTGCACCTTGCAAACTCTCTTCATGATAATTCTCTGGGAAGGTGACTTCTACATCTATTGTCTCACCTGGAGTATGTCCAATAATTTGAACTAAGAAATCATCTATGTAGTCTAAACTACCAGCAGTGACCTCTGTTCCCATGCCACCTGTGGAACCGCCTTCAAATTCGACTCCATCAACGCTACCAACATAATCAATATTTACTAGATCACCATCTTCAACTGCTCTATCAGTAACATCTTCAGGAACGCTAAAAGATACAAGCATAGTTTCTATCTGAGCTTGTATATCTTCCTCAGATACCTCATGTGCTTCGCTAGGAATTTCTAAATCTAGATATTCAAAATCTCCAGTATAATCTTTAGCTACTACACCTTCGACAAAACCATTTTCATCTATACCTTCGCTATATGAGAAATCAAAACTCTCTTCTTCTGTACCTGTTTCTTCACTGACTGGTTCAGACCCACCTGTTGAATCATCCTCTGGAGAACTAGTATTACATCCCACAAGTAGCGCGAGTGTCAGAATCATTACGATGAACAATTTTATACCTTGTCCAGAACTTATTGCTGTTCTGTTTTTAATCATATTAAAACCTCTTTCAAAAACTTCTCAAGTAAGTATATATGAGACTCTTTGAACATTCATCTAATCTTCTGAAAATTAACATATAGGTATTATTTGTAATTTGCCCAAAGCCAAGCTCTAATTAGACTATTTAACATATTCAAATGCAGTAGCTCTACTGAGCAAACTTATAGCAGAAATTAGAATTAGAAATAAAATAGCTAGAATCTTATAAACCCCCTTCAGTGCTTACTCAACAGATAAAGTATAACATTTTAGGAGATTCAGAAGCTCTGGACAAAAATAGAGCCCACAAAATTGCAGGCTCTAAGTTGAAATTATATTTTACTAATTTTATACATACTGTAGTTTCTCACTTGCCTTATAAGCAGCATCGATAACAGCACCACCTACACACTCATCACCATCGTAGAATACAATTGATTGACCTGGTGTAACTGCTCTTGCACTCTCTGGGAAAGTTACTACACATTTACCATCTTCTAAGATTTCAACATGACAAGGGATATCCTTTTGTCTATAGCGGATCTTACATGTTAAATCTAATGAATTACTCTCAGGTTCAACAATGAAATTTAACTCAGATGCTTCTAAAGTATCTGCATGTAGCATTGGGTGGTCAAAACCTTGTCCTACATAAAGAATATTTTCTTTCATATCTTTACCAACTACAAACCAAGGCTCACCAGTTTTACCACCACCACCGATGCCTAGGCCATGTCTTTGGCCAATAGTGTAGTACATAAGACCAGCGTGTTCGCCCATATCTTCACCATCCATAGTTTTCATTCTACCTGGTTTTGCTAATAAATATTGAGATAAGAATTCATTGAAGTCTCTCTCACCGATGAAGCAAATTCCAGTGGAATCTTTCTTGTTGGCTGTAGGCAAATCATAGTCATGAGCTAATTGGCGAACTTCCTTCTTAGTTAACTCACCAATTGGGAAGATAATATTAGCTAATTGTTCTTGGCTAAGTTGATTTAAGAAATAAGTTTGATCCTTGTTATCATCAACTCCTCTTAATAAGTGAGTTACACCATTTTCTCTTTCAACTCTAGCGTAGTGTCCTGTTGCAACATAATCTGCACCAATTGACATAGCGTAGTCTAAAAAGGCTTTAAACTTAATTTCCTTATTACACATTACATCTGGGTTTGGAGTTCTATTTAATTTATATTCATCTAAGAAGTATGAGAAAACTCTATCTTTATATTCAGCTTCGAAATTAATAGAGTAGTAAGGTACTCCTAATTTATGGCACACTGCAGCAACATCTTTATAATCTTCTGTCGCTGTACAGTAACCATTCTCATCTGTATCATCCCAGTTTTTCATAAAGATACCTATTACATCGTATCCTTGATCTTTTAAAAGTGCCATGGCAACGGAGGAGTCAACTCCTCCGCTCATGCCCACAACAACTCTTCCTTTTGTCTCAATATTCTTAGTTTCCATTAAAATCCCTTATTTCAATTAAATATTTTTCAATACTTCTATAAATCGCTCTATATCTTCTTCGCTTGTATAAATCCCAAATGATATTCTTAAGCTCTCTTTAATTCTAGGGCTGTCTCCATGTATGGCAGTTAAAATTCTACTTGGTTCTAAACTTCCTGCTGCACATGCAGATCCTGCTGACACTTCAACTCCTGCTAAGTCTAACTTAATAAGAGCTTGGCTAGAATCTATCCCCTCAAACCACACATTATGGATAGAATTTACTTTATCGGCTGTTACATTTGTATCATATTTAATGCCAGCTGCATCTAATCCAGAATATAAATGTTCAGATAACTCTAGCATTCTACTTCTATAGTCATCACGTTCTTCGTCGAGTAACTCTAATGCTTTTGCCAAAGCCCCCGCCAAGATCAAACTCTCAGTACCTGCACGTCTTCCAGATTCCTGATAACCGCCTTGATTCAAACCTCTCAATGGTAAATCTTCCTTCTGGAATGCAAGCCCTATACCCTTAGGTCCATTAATCTTATGTGCAGACATGCTAGCAGCATCTACATTTGTATTTGTAAATGCAAGTTCTTCAGTATTCAATGCATGTACATAATCTGAGTGAACAAAAATATCTTGCTCATGTAAAATCTCTGCAATTTCTTTAACAGGCATAATAGCACCTGTCTCATTATTGACTGCCATTAAAGACGCAAGGATTGTATCATCTCTCAGGCTGCTACGCAATTCAGATAAATCATATGTCCCTTCTGAATTTAGAGATATATAGCTTACTTCAAAACCTTCTCCCTCTAATTCCTTAAACACTTCATACACTGAAGGATGTTCAGCTTCACCAGTAATTAAGTGATTACCCTTACCAGCATCTTTCAATCTTCTAGCATTTGACTTAATCAATAAATTGTTTGACTCTGTAGCACCTGATGTAAAACTAATAGACTTACTACTAACGCCTAAAACATTTGCTACTACTGATCTATACTCTTCTAGTTTGGCCCTGGCTTCTCTTCCACTCGCATACTGTGCAGAAGGGTTTGCCCAATAAGAGCCAAATAATTCTTCTAATACTTCTTGTACTTCTATTCTAATTACTGTTGTCGCTGCATTATCTAAATAAACTGTATTATTGGTCATATTATTCCCCTTTATCTAAATATTTTTTAATTAAGTTAACTTATGAATACATAATAATTACTACCAAGCCAAAAGGCTATCGGATATATACGATATTTTCGTTTGCAATTGTAAACAAGGTATTAATTAACACAAATTACTACAAAAACACCCTCAAACTTCGCATATATGCGAAGTCCCAGCCTCTCGTAAAATAATAAATCAAAGTATTTTTCTAAGTCAATTACTCAATTTACAAAAATCTCATTCAAAACTATAATAGTTCTAAATAGAAAGGCAGGTAAGTATTCTAATGGATAATAATAATTTAGACGGTGCCATTGAGCACGCAATTGAACTAGCGAAGTTAGAAATCCCTAAAGGTAAACCTGCTGATTACATTCCAGAACTTGCTAGAAGAGATACAAGTAAGCTAGGTATTTATATTAAAAGTGCAGATGATTTTGAAGCTTACCAAGGAGATGTAGAAACTCGATTTACGTTACAGAGCATAGCTAAAGTATTTTCGCTAATCCTTGCATTAAGAGAATTCTCTGAAAAGGAAGTCTTCTCTAAAGTTGCTATGGAACCATCTGGTGCTGCCTTTAGCGAATTAACAACATTAAGTGATTTTGATGAGAAACCTAATAATCCATTCATCAATGCTGGAGCAATAGTTATAGCTTCAATGTTAGCTAGTAAAATGAGTTTTGCCGAATATCTAGAATTCATTAGAAGAATTACAAATAACGATAGCATAGATGTTAATGAAGCAGTTTATCGCTCAGAAACTGAGACCAACGATAGAAATAGATCACTATCTTGGGAATTAAATAGACTAAAACTTCTAAGAACAACCCCAGATGAAGCTTTAGATTTCTACACATTAACTTGCTCAATAGAAGTAACACTTAAGGATTTGAGTGAAGCGGGGTTAATATTAGTTAATAAAGGCTTTGACCCAAGAACATCCGAAGCTGTGATAAATGAAGCAGATGTAATAACCTGCTTAAGCTTAATGTTCACTTGCGGGCTATATGATGGAACTGGGAATTTCGCTGTAAATGTTGGACTACCGGCCAAGAGTGGTGTTGGTGGAGGAATACTAGCTATTAAACCCAATGAATATTCAATTGCAACTTATGGTGCTGCCCTAGATAAGAATGCTAATAGCATAGCTGGAATTAAATTACTAAGTGAACTATCTAAAGATTTAGGATGGCATATATTTAAATAAGCCTAGAGTATTAACTCTAAGCTTAAATTTTCTAATATTGCATATCTTCAACAGTATAATTTTCTAGAACTTCTAAATATTTCTTGCTCTCACGTTTTGCCGCTAATAAGTCATGGTTGAGATAATTCCCACATTCAACTCTCTTTGAACCTGGAACATCGCCTTCTAGGTCAATCAACTTCTGCAAAGATTCTTTAATAAGATTTAAAGATCCATCCATTCCTAATTCAGAACGTGCGATGAAGTAATATCCTGTTCTACAACCCATTGGCCCGAAGTAAATAACTTTATCCTTCTCATCTGAATTTCTTAAAATAGTCGCCATGGTATGCTCAATTGAATGTTGCGCAGCATCATCTAGATACTCACCCATATTTGGTTTCTTGAATCTTAAATCAAATGTAAGTAAATCTCCATCATTTCTGGACAAATACATTCCAGGCTCTAACTTATCGTGGTCTACTGTGAAACTAGAAATCTTTTCCATATTAATCCTTAATCTAAATCTGTAATAACTCTTAATTTCTCATCAGGCTTCTTCAACTCTTTTCCTACTGCAGGCGTAATAACCTTCCCTACTGGCATTTGAGCTGTCAATTCATAGTGGTCTGGTAAATTCAACAATTCTTTAATTGACTTATCAAAACCTTTTTCATAGCCAATGTTGTAATGTTGCAAGCTAGCCCCTAATCCTAAATCTACTACAGCTAACCATAATGTAAGAGCTAACATTCCAGTATGTTGCTGCTTATACTCATGTGCACGTTCATTTCTGGTCTTCATGCTATCAATAGCATGTCTATCTTCAAAGAGTAAAATTGTGGCAAAAGCCTGAGCTGCTTTATCCATCTTCGCACTTATATTGGCAAAAGCCTGCGCTGGCAATACATCCTCTTGGGATAAATGAATATCTTTAATAATCTTCCAAACAGCAGCTTGCGCTTCTCCTGAAACTATTACTGCACGCTGTGATTGAGAGTTATTAGCAGAAGGAATTGTATTAAGAATCGCTTGAACATAATTCTCTAATTCCTCTAAGCTAATATCCACATCTGCAGAAATATCATATTCTGAATGCCTCTTCTCCAACAAATCAAGTAAATTACTCATCTTATAACACCTTTCATTAATGTACTTAATCCATTCTAGTCCTCATTTATTAAAAATCAGTGATAAATGAGTTAAGTAATATATTTAAAGTGTCTTATCTTAAAGTGTAGGCATGTAGTCAATTCCGAGTTCTTGATATCCCTCGACTGCTTCAACAAATCTATTAATTGCATCATCTAATTGTGGTCTTGGACAAGCATAGTTGAATCGTAGATATTTTCTACCTTCAAAACCATATGCCTCACCAGCATTTAAAATTAAACCAGTCTTATATCTAGCATAGTCACTTAAGTGCTTACTATCTTGAGCATAGTTAATTGTATTAATCCACTCTAAGTATGTTCCTGAAGACTCAGAAAATACTAAATCTGGTAGACGCTCGCTAAGAGTTTCAATTAGATATTTTCTATTTTCTGAGATGTATTCACGAAGTGCATCTAACCACTCTTCACCTTCTTGGCTATAAGCAGCTTCAATTAAATAAGGAACGAAGAAATGTGAATCATGCACATTATCTTTTTCAAATGCCTTTTGCAATCTACCTCTTAATTTTGAATTCTTAATTACTGCATAAGCTAATTTCATTCCAGCTAAGTTAAATGACTTACTGATTGAATTAAACTCAATTAGTCGATCTGTGTATTCTGGATTTACAGTCAAGGAAGAAACATGCTCTTTACCTATATGAGTTAAGTCAGAGTGAATCTCATCAAATACTACATAGACATCATGCTCATCAGCTAGTTTGAGAATTCTTTCCATCTCATCTTTAGTATAGAATCTTCCGATTGGGTTATGAGGATTTGATGTTAATAATAATTTGTTGTTTGGATCTTTCATCACTTCTTCGAGTTTCGCCCAGTCAATACTAAATACTCCACCTTCATCTTTTAATTCAGCAATAGCGATGTCTCTATTATGCTCCATTGCCATTATAAAGAAATTATTATAAGTAGGAGTTAGAACAATAATTCCTTCACCTTCTTCAGTAAGCTCTTTAATAACAGATTTAATACCTGCTAAAACACCTGTTGTAAATAAAATCTCTTTCTTCTCAATCTCAACATTGTGTCTTCTAGCTTGCCAATCTACTATAGCTTCAAAAGTTGAATCAGGAACATAGCTATAACCATAAAGTTTTGCATCTACTGCCTCTTTAAGAGCCTCTATAATTACAGGTGCTGCTTCAAACTCCATATCTGCAATAGATACAGGAAGTTCATTTTCTGCAACCTTCCACTTAATAGAATTTGTATCTCTTCTATCTAACACTTCATCAAAATTAAACTTACTTGCCATCTTATACCTCCGCAATTTCTGTCATACATTCTAGCATTTGTAATCAAGTAGAAAAAGTATATCTGATATTGAAATCATTTAAAGTTTTCATAATTATGTTTTGATACAATATCAAGAGCT
>CAZVJQ010000041.1:0-8431 GCA_964627125.1 uncultured Fastidiosipila sp.
GTTAGAAACTTTTACAAACCTAATTTGTTTCATAGAGGATTCCTTCTTCGCACTCGCACATTTTGTAGCAATTTGTTTTCTTTCACCATGGCTAGGTTTAACTTCATTTGTACTAGCAATCGCAATGTATTTAATTCCTAAATCTACTACATCAAAAGTACAAGAAGCTTCAAAAATATTTACTAAAGCAGAGACTAATTTCATTACAAGAATTAAAGATTTAACTCAAGGATTTAGAGAGCTTTACGTATTAAATGAAGAAGAATACTTCATAAATGAGGTAGGCAACGAGAATCTAGAATATGAAAATACTAATTTAAATACACAAAAAACAATATTGAGGAGTCAGCTAGTAGTAAATCTTGTGGCATTAATTGGGATGATGGGTGGAGTTGTATTAGCAGGACTATTAGTATTCTTCGGTTTATCTCCACTAGGTTCAGTTGTGAGTATGATCTGGATGAATGAGAGTTTTGTTAATGGCTTCAATAATGCAATTCAGATGCTAGTTGAATTCAGAGCATCCTTCTCAATTTGGGAAAAGTATGAAGATATATTTGTAGAAGCTGGGAATAAAACGAAAGCTATTGAACATAGTGGAAACTCTGATTTTGTTATTGAAACTAGGGATCTACAATTTACTTACCCAGAAAGTGATCGCATATTTGCTTATCCAGATTTAAGTATTCGTTCAGACAAGAAATACATTATAAAAGGGGATAATGGTACTGGAAAGAGTACACTACTAAGGTTATTACTTGGTCTTTATCCAGTAAGCTCAGGTAGTATAAATCTAGCTGGAAATAATATTAATGAAGTAAGCAAACATGAAATTTTTTCATATATAGCTTATATGCAACAAGAGACTCATATATTTACTGGAACAATCAGAGAGAACTTGTGTCTAGATAAAGGACATTCAGATGAAGAAATATATTCGGCTCTAGAGAAAGTAAATTTAGCAAATTTTGTTTCTAGACAAAAGGGTGGTTTAGACTACGAGATTGAGGAGAATGGTAAAAATTTATCAGGTGGTCAGAAACAGCGACTAGCTTTAGCACGTCATATATTAAGAGGAATTGAGTTCTTTGTACTAGATGAAGCAACAAGTAATGTAGACCAGAATACACGTGACTTAGTAGAGAATACAATATTTAAAAATCCAAATATTGGCCTGATAGTTGTAGACCATAGTTATATGGATACTGAAGGTTTTGACTATGTAATAGATTTAGATAAGCAAGAAAAAGCGGAGGTACTTTAATGAGAAAATCAGTATTAAAGAAATTTAAAGGACAGATAATAGTACTAGTATTTTTGATATTTCTTACAGCAATTGCCAATACCTTTTCAGGTTATAGTATGAGGTTTATCTTAGAAGAATTTGAAAAACCAGAACCACAATTACAAGGATTATTGATAAATATAAGCATAACTGCAATATCTTATTTGGGGCTTATTGCCGCAATTTGGACTACAGCATATTACAGAATTAAACTTAAAACTAAAATGAGAATTCATTGGAGAGATACATTAGCTGAAAAAATTAGCGAGCAAGATTATGCAAGTTATGCTCATGCAAATAGTGCATCTTATATGTCCTGGTTAACTAATGATGTAAAAGAAATAGATGAGAGAAGTTTTACAAGTTTCTTCGATTTGTTACAAGGGATATTCAGCTTCATAACAAATGGAATAGCTATTTTCACTCTAAATCCTTGGCTCTTGCTTGGAACAGTTATTGCTACTGCTGTAATGTTCCTAGTTCCAATGCTTGTTAATAATATAAATTATAAAGCCGCTCAAGATATGACTAAAAATGAAGAAGTGCTAAATAGTAAGACTAAAAATCTTACCCAAGGTTTCACTGAACTTTATATGTTAAATGGTGAATATTATTTCCAAAATAGCTTAGCAAAAACTAGCATGGCATATGATAAATCAGTTGTTAAAGAATTTAGAATTAGAGTTGGAGTTGTATACTTCAATCAATTATTGACTATAATTGCGATGATTAGTTTGTCTGCTTTGGCCGTATATTTATACTTACTTGGACAAGCGCCATTAGGTTCTGCAATAAGTGTGCTCAACTTATCTGGTGGTTTCATGAGAAATATTGGTGGAGCTCTAGGCAGCTTCATGACTTACAAATCTTCCGATGCTATCTGGGATAAATTTAAAGATCTTTTTGTGGAAAAAGCAGCTCCAAATTACAAAAACTTGGGTGATAATTTCGTCATCAGTACAGACAACTTAAGTTTCAAGTATGAAAATGCTGAAGAAACACTAGAGTATCCAGATATTAGAATTGATAGTAAGAAGAAATACTTGCTACAAGGGCCAAACGGTAGTGGTAAGAGCACGCTCTTGCGTGTATTATCTAGATTAGAAGCAACGACAAATGGTGAAGTGCAATTCAATAATACTAACTTACAAAATATCGACAAGAAGGAAATTTTCTCAAGTATCTCATATCTACATCAAGATGGTTACTTGTTAACAGCGAGCATAAGAGAGAATCTTAGCTTCTCTCAAGAGTATTCAGATGAAGAAATCTACGTTGCCTTAGAGCAAGTTGATATGCTTAATTTTGTCGAAGAGCAGCCAAATGGACTAGATTATGTCTTAAAAGAAGAAGGTTCAAATCTTTCTGGTGGCCAAAGACAACGCCTTATCCTAGCTCGTCATATCTTACGAAATAAGCAATTCTATTTCTTAGATGAGATTACAAGTAATCTAGATAAGAAGTCAAAAAATGACATTGAAACAGCCTTCTTAGAACAAAATGAACTTGGATTGATAATGGTAAACCATACACCACCAAGTGCGGATAAATTCGATGAAGTTATTAGCTTAGGGTAAAAATCAGGAATTTATTCAGGTCTATCAGGGAGTATAAAAAATAAGTAATATCCGAAGACTAAACCACAGGTCACCATAAATAGCCTGACTGGCCATAGTGGGACGAAGTAAATTGAAATAAGCATAACTGACCAAGTAATTATGATAATTCTATATTTCTTTTTCCTATGAATACCCTTACCGTCTTGGAAGCCAGCTCCATACTCTTGGTAAACCTTGGTGGATTCTAGCCAATTGAGGAATCTGTCTGATGTCCTGGTAAAAGCCCACGCAGACAACAGCATAAATGGTGTGGTAGGTAAAACCGGTAAAAATACACCAATAACACCAAGCCCGAAGCTTGTGAATCCTAAGATAAAATAAAATGATTTCTTGAACATGCATACCTCAACTAAATTTAACGATATTCAGTATATACCATTTGAGAATTAGAAGTTGATTATCGAACTTCTAGTTTGGTTTGATGTAAAACTTGAATTCACTATATTGAGCATATTATAAGAAAAATTAATAAAATTTTTCTTGTGAAAAAAGGCATTATATAAATATAAAACACATTAAACAAAAAACTGGGAGTACTATATTAGTGTAAAAACTAAGTATTGGATATCTTGGGGAGTGGCTCTTTTGGGAGCAGTAATTATGTTAATTTCCTTAATTGTACCTGAGAATATCACACCTTATATAGGAATCCCAGGATTTATCTTTCTACTAGGTGCAATGATTTCAAGATTCTTCTTTTGGAAATGTCCAAGCTGTGAAACAGTATTACCGTTAAGTGGTTCATTAGACTTAGAATACTGCCCATATTGTGGTGAAGAGATTAGTTAGTTTATGTACATTTCTTTGAGAGATAGAGGAGGATAGAAATGAGAAAACTAAGAAATTTATTACTAATAGTTTTATTATTAGGAATTACTGCATCTTGCTCCCTTTTCGATAATGGAGAAGTAGATACTGAAAATACAACCATAGACGATACTCTATCAACAATAATGCCAACGGGGGCTCATCCAGGTTCTCTGGTTCATAGATATGTTTACTTGAATGGAAATATTTATTCAACTTTTCCTAATTCTGATAAAATTAAGTACGTTGGAGAGAGTTCCTTTGCTAATACTGTCGGGTCAGTCGATGAATTAACAGAAATATTAGAAGCAGAAGGATTAACTCATGTAGGAAGAGTCGAAGTAGAATCACCTGATGTACCTGATAGAGATTTTCATGCCAACGGATTCTTCACAGGCGATGAGATATACAAAAATGAAGAAAATGGTATTTTAGTTATAATAAGCGAATCTATTGTTTCTTGGTATAATGATTGGCCAGAGGAAAAAAAGACTTATGAATTTAATTTTCTGCGTGAAGTAGATGAAACAGAATTTGAAGATAATGCTAAGGAAGAAAGAACTATGCGATCAGAAGAAGAAATGTTTAACTTAATATTATCTGTTGCAGAAGCAGATGATAGAATCCGTCTAGTTTCCATGAATGGATCTAGAACTAACCCAAATGTTCCTAAAGATAAATTTCAAGATTACGACATTGTCTACATAGTAAATGATATTGATAGCTTTAAATCAAATAATTCCTGGATAGATATATTTGGACCAAGAATTATCTTACAAATGCCTGAAGCTATGGATATGTTCCCAGCAGAACTTGGAAATTGGTTTTCTTATTTAATGTTGTTCGAAGATGGGACTAGAATTGACTTAATACTAATTCCAATTGAAGAGCTAGAACTCTATCTTCAAGATGATAAGCTTATTAAAATACTTCTAGATAAAGATAATTTAATTCCTGAATTACCACAATCAACTGATGAAGATTATTGGGTTAAGAAACCAAGCTATGCATTTTTTGATGATTGTTGTAATGAATTTTGGTGGCTATCTACTTATGTTGCCAAGGGTTTATATCGGAATGAAATAATCTATGCAATAGACCATTTACACATGATGCGAAATCTTCTATTAACAATGGTTTCTTGGAAAGTTGGTATTGAGATAAATTTCTCTGCGAGTGTAGGGAAGAACTATAAGTATCTGAAAAACTATATATCTGAAGATGAATATACTGAAATAATGTCCTACTACAATAATAGTAGTAAAGAACTTATCTGGAATTCGCTTTGGAAAATTGCTGAGTTGTTTCGAAAATATGCAAAAATTGTTTCTGAAGAATTAAACTACACTTATCCAGATTATGATGAGAAGGTAAGCAAATATCTAGGTCAAGTATATGAAAATAGCCACCAAGATTAACTTGATGGCCACTTAGAATACTTATTCACTAACTCTATAAAAACGTTTAGAATCTACAATTTCACCTAATTGAATTTTACTTGAATCATCAATTGAGAGTGCATTAACGAAGTACTTGCTATCGTAGTCATCTACAGATATCTCAACACGTTTATTTAACTTATCTTCTATATTAATCAGAGCGATTTTTTCCTTATATGAATCAGCTAAAATACCAGTAAATAATTCACCAACAGCACCAGAGCCATAACTAAATAGTGCTATTTTTTCTCCAGCTGCAATATCTCCATAGTGAAGGAGTGAAATGAGCGATAAGTACAAAGAACCTGTATATAAATTTCCAACTTCTCGACATAGTTTAGCAGCATCAGTAAAATGAGAGCTCCATCTTTCTTGTAAGCCAGCATATTTTTCTTCTTCAACGCTAGCAAGAGCTTTCTTTTGCATCTTAGAGAATGGTAAATGGAAAGCCATAGCTGCAATTTTATCTAAGTTATTGTATCTATTTTCAAACTCATAAAAACAAGATTTAAAAGAATTATTATAAATATCAATTGAATATTTACCATCTACTAGTGGATAATCATGTCCATTAGGTCTCCAAAAATCAAATTCATTTTTACTTGAAAATACAGTCTCATCTGTAATTTCTAGTATCTCTGGACTGCTACTTATTAAGATAGCAATTGCACCAGCACCTTGAGTAACTTCCCCACCAGAATCTCTACCGTAATTTGCTATATCAGATGACACTACTAATACTTTTCTTTCTGGATTTAGTTTTACATAATCTTTCGCTATTTGAATTCCAGCAGTAGCAGAATAACAAGCTTGTTTAATTTCATATGCACGGACGAAATCATTCAAATCTAACAAATCATGTAGATAAGTAGCTGCTGCTTTAGAATAATCAATTCCAGATTCAGTTGCAAAAATAACTTGATCAATTTTTTCTCTATCATCTCCATCTAAAATCTCAATTGCTGCATTAGCTGCCATAGATACTATGTCTTGAGATACAGGAGGGATGGACATTTTGTCTTGTCCAATTCCAATAGTCCATTTTTCTTTAGGAACATCACGTCGTTCGGCTAGTTTTTCTAGGTCAACGAAACTCTCTGGTAAATATAAATTTATTTTTTCAATTCCAACTTTTAACATCTTTAATTTCTCATTCCTCTTAATTTGTTTAGGATGGCTTTTGCCAAATCTAAACTATACTTATTCACTTTATTTAACTCATCTACAACAAACTGGATCTCTTCATCCTTAGCACCGGCTTGCACAGCTACAGATCTTGCATGTAAATTCATATGTCCCTCTTGAATTCCTACACTTACTAATGCTCTCAATGCACTGAAGTTTTGGGCGAGACCTACAGAAGCAATTATACTTGATAATTCTTTTGCTGTGGGGGAGCCAAGTGTTCTAAGAGCCCATTTAGAAATTGGATTTATATTAATTGTTCCACCAACTGTTCCTATAGGCATAGGGATTTCAATTGAGCCACGCAAAACTTCTTCCCCTTCAATATAATCCCAAGTAGTAATAGATTGATATTTACCATTTCTACTAGCATATGAGTGAACAGCTGCTTCAACAGCACGCCAGTCATTTCCACTAGCTAGAACTACTGCATCTATTCCATTCATGGCACCTTTATTGTGAGTAGTAGCTCTAAATGGATCTAAGTTTGCATACTTAGTTGCAAGTTCAATGTCTCGGGCGATTTGGGAAGCTTCATCCAAATCTGCTCTTAACTTAGAAACAGGAACTTCAGCTGTAGCTTTAACAATAGATTCACTTGCATAGTTAGAGATTATTTTAAGAATTGCTCTAGACCCAGTTAATTCTTCTAAGAAAGGGGCGAGGTGCTCTAAGATAGTATTTACATTATTTGCACCCATAGCATCACGGGTATCTATTGCAAAATAAATAGTTAGAAATTCTGAGTCAAATTGCTCAGTCCAAATACTCTTAAGTCCACCACCACGATTAACCATAGATTGTGAAACTGAATTGGCCATATCAAAAAGTAGATCACTCTTAGATAAAACAAGCTCCTCAGCTTCATCTAAATCTGACAAACCATGTAAAACAATTTGCCCAACAGCGTGCCTATGTGTAATTTCTGTAGTAATATTCCCGAGAGTTTTAGCACCATTACTTGCAGCAGCTATTACGGATGGTTCTTCTATTGCCATTGGAATTATAAGCTCTTGACCATTCACGACAAAATTAAATGCCAAGCCCAGAGGAATCTGGTAGTTGGCAATGTAATTTTCTATCATATTGTCGGCAAGTTCAGCATCTAGCTTGAGAATTTCAGGATTATCTAAAATCTCAGTTTCCTTAAGAATTCTATGTCTTTCTACTAAACTCTTATTGTAGAACTTGCTAAACTTAAACATCTAGGACTCCTTGTAATATCCATTCTTAAGCAAGACTGCTATACCTTGTCCGCCTCCGATACAAGCAGATGCGATACCATATTTCTTATCTGGATTATTTTTAAATTCATAAAGAATTGTTGTGATTAATCTTGATCCTGACATTCCGAGTGGATGACCAACTGCGATAGCACCACCATTAACGTTTAAGTTGTTTTTGTAGAAGTCAGACTCCATATCAAACCCTAGATCTTCCATAACACCTAAAACTTGTCCGGCAAAAGCTTCATTAATTTCTAATAAATCAATATCTTTTTCTAAGTCCAAGTCATTATTCTTAAGAAGATTCTTAATAGCATCAACAGGTCCAAGCCCCATTTTACTAGGTTCAACACCAACAACTTCATAGTCAATAAACTCTGCCATAACTTCATAGTTATTCTCGCGGGCAAAAGTCTCCGTAGTCATTACTTGGAAACTTGCTCCATCATTGAATCCAGATGAGTTACCAGCAGTAGCAGAACCACCATCTACGAAGGCAGGTTTTAGCGTAGCTAATTTCTCTAAACTAGTATCTCGTCTGATTTGCTCATCAGCATCAATAACTGTGACATCACCATTTTTGCCAGCAATTTCCATTGGAGCAATCTCTTGAGCTAATCTACCACTATCGGTAGCAGAAATAGCTTTCTGATGACTGTCATATGCAAATTTATCTTGAGCTTCTCTAGAAATATTTTTCTCAGTGATAATATTTTCTGCAGTTTGGCCCATGTGGGTTATATCTGAATTTCTACCTGAGCATGACTCATGTAATAAGAGATTAGAGTCAAATAAATGTGAGTGAGCCATAGTTAGCCCGCTAAATCTTGAATCTTCAGGTAAGTAGTAGGGAGCACGAGATAATGATTC
>CAZVJQ010000042.1:0-7038 GCA_964627125.1 uncultured Fastidiosipila sp.
TGAATTCCACTTGATATGGTTCACTTGGTGCATCTATGGTTGTTTCTGGAGTAGTCGTGGTGGTAGTTGTTTCTAGTACGACATCTTCAGTAGTGCTACTTGTGCTTGTTTCTAGCTTGACAGATTCTAATGTAGAATTTTTAGTATCTCCAGTCGAACCTAAGTTACATCCTTGCAATATCAAGCTAAAGGCAAGTAGAAAAATTATTATTGAATGTTTGTTTTGCCAATTATTTCTTCTCATATTCATGCCCTCACTGAGATTATAATTTGGAAGGTTTATATTAGGAAAATAGAGATTCTTCAGGCATCAGTACGCATGAAGTCTAACCATCTTCAAAACTAAAAGTACAATTAAAGCTTACGCGTATACTGAATTTATATCTGTCTTACGCTGATTGTATCACTACATACATAGTAAAATATTAAATTACAACTAATTTTTTCTAATGAAAAATAATTATACCCTAGATTACATATGTTCCTAGTATGGTTAATACATAGACTCATCGGGAAAATACAGTCTTATAACATGACCATAAATCATCCAATCAAATTTCAACTCTTCAGATTTATACTCATTATTCTCAATGGCTTCGTTAGCAATTTCTGTAAGGATATAGTAGTCGAATTCACCTGTATACCAGAAATCAAATACATCATCAATGTCATCTTCTAGGTTTATTTTATTAATAAATTCAGTAATACCTTGCTCAATTTCCTCTGTGGATTCAAAATACGTATTTAATTGTTTATATCCGCTGTCATTATCAGCAAATGATAATTCAACCTCGAAATAAGGAGTATGGCTCCTTGACATGGTTTCTGAACCACGTAGAAAATTCGAAACTGTTGCTTCATGTAAAAAATCAACTTCTAAACCTGCAATTCCATAGTCATCCATAGTAACATCTACTGAATACCAGCTATCTTCAAAATAGACTAAATTCCAAGCATGAGGTACGTTAGTTGTTCCACTTACCATAGTCACGTCTATTTGCATAGCTGCGAGAATTAATGCAAATGCTTGAGAATAACCTACACATTTAGTTAGTTTATCTTCTCCTAATATTGCATCATAAACATTATTTTTAGTATGAATTCCATCCTCAGAAGGATCATAGTCTACGCGAAAGATGATATAGTCATGGGCCATGCGTATTCTTTGCCAGGTGTTACTAGTAGTATCCATGATATTTTGAGCAATAGCTTTGACTTCTTCAATTACATCTTGGTAGTCTTCAGCACTAGCTTCTAATGGATTTGAGCTTTGATATTCATAATCAACATAAACAAGTATTTCACTTATCAAGTCATTCTGGTCGTAGATAAATGATACATTATTTTCATAAGTGAAAAATCTCGGATCACTTTCAAGCACTGTATACACTAATTCTATAAGTGTCTGTTCGGGAATCTTGCCCACGAACTGTGAAAAATCAATGAGAAAATTCTCATGACCATCATAAAATAAAATTTCTTGGCTTATAAGGTGGTCATAAATATACTCCATAAATTCGACTTGTATTGGATCTTCCACAAGTTGCCATGGATAGTTTAGGACTGGATCTACAGCAGTTTTTATGTCAGTATCTGCTGGCATTATTTTATTTCCTGGAACAACAAATGACACATCATTATGTGTGAATTCTACTTGATATGGTTCATTTGGAGTGTTTATTGTCGTAGTTGATATTGTTTCTTCAACGGTTGTTGAAGTCATTGTTGTCGTAGATGTGGAAGTACTCGTTTCTTGTACAATTTCTTGAGTTGTCTCTTTCGTTGTCTCTTTAGTTGTAAGCTCTAGAGTTATGTTACTTGAACTAGTATCATTACTTACAGATTCTGATGTAGAATTTCCAGTATTTCCTGTCGAGCCTAAATTACATGATTGCAGTATAAGACTGCAGATTAGTAGAAGAATTAATATTAAATGTTTGTTTAGCTTATTATTTACTCTCATATTCAAGTCCTCACTGAGATAACAATTTGGAAGGTTAGTGTTTTAGGAATTGAAATTCTTCAGGCATTATTACGCAAGAAGTCAAAACATTTTCAAACCTAGAAGTACTATTAAAGCTTGCGCATTTACTGAATTTATAAGTGTCTTATGCAGATTGTATCACTACTTGAACAGAAAAAAATTAATATACATGTAATTTTTTCTAAGCTAAAGGGCTAACAAAGGGAAAAATATAGACACCCCAAATTCCTCGGAGTGTCTTGGTATCTTTAAAAATATGTTCTATCGCAGAGAACATCATCATGCCAAACAGCTCTTCTAAGCTAGAGCATATGGTCTCAGTTCTCAATCACGTCGTAAGTGTCGGGCTCACATTTCACTTCGCTCATGTTTGCCACGTCACTCTGACGAGCAGCTCTTCAGCTAATCTCACGAATTATGCTTGTGAGATTAGGAAGAGCTAGCTACTCCACCGCCTTCATGGCTTCGACCATGTTTATTCTTCTTAATTGGAAGTGCATTATTAGCATTACTATTAATGAGAATACTAATGCTAAGACTAGAGAGATCAGATAGCTCATTGGTGCGATGTCTGTTGGGAAAATCATCATATCTACTTCAACAGTTTTTAGGATGTAGCCTGTTAATAATGGTCCTGCTAATAATCCTACAGCAATACCTGCTAGAACTAAGAATATTATTTCTCTATAGACATATAGAGTTATATCAACAGTTGTTGATCCTAGAACTTTAAGAGTAGATAACTCTCTTTCTCTTTCAGATACATTAATACTAATTAAGCTATATAGAACAATGAACACTAAAATTGCTGCAGCTACAATCAAAATTATAGTTACCATATTTAAAGTCTCTATTGTTCCATCAAAACTATGCTGTAACTCATCAATAAATAGTGTTCCAAGAACTACTTCTTCTTGAGTCATTTCACTTGCTAAATCATCCTGATAATCTGCATCTGTATTACTTAATCTTATAAGTGCAGTATTTTTTGGAACAAACTCTACACCTCTAACTTCCTTAAAAGTATCTTGAGTCATGTATATGCTATGTCCAATGTAACTTTCTACTATGTGATCTATCTTAAATTCATATACTTCGCCACTGTTATCTGCAAGTTCTATGGTTTCACCAGCTTCTGCTCCTAGTAATTCACTAAGTTTCCTACTGACATAAATCTGACCATCTTCAGGTAAGCTATCTAATTCCTCACCTGAGTATGCATCATTGAAGTTATAGAATTCTTTATATAAGCCATCGTCTTCTAAAATATTTAAACTTACAGATTGCTCATTTATAGAGCTATCTACTGTGTCATAAGTAGTTGTGTATATATTTAGAATATTATCTACACCATCTAAACTAGAGTATTCTTCCACAAAAGCTTCAGTATCTTCTACTGTCGCATCATCTTGGTACTGAACTTGAATATCGAATGGTTGTATATAATCAAATTGTCTACTTGCTAATCCACTTATGGAGTTACTAATACCAAATCCAGTTATTAATAGCATGGTACAGCCTGCAACTCCTACAATAACCATGGAGTTTCTTCCCTTAAATCTACTCAAGTTCCTAAATGTAACTTTCATATTGAAACTTAATTTATTCCAGAACCATGTCCATCTTTCTAGAAGAATAGATTTTCCACCCTTTGGTGGTTTTGGTCTCATTAATTGTGCTGGAACTTCCTCTAAAGATTTTCTTGTTGTAAGTAGAGCTGGTCCTAAAGTAGTTAGAGCAATTAGAACAACAACTAAAATTATATCAACTGCATAGAAATTTGTACCTGCTGGTGGGAAATCAAACATCATACCGTAGGCATAGATGACAATTTTTGGTAGGGTTAGATTTCCTACTAATACACCTACTACAATTCCTAAGACAGCAGCAATTACTGCATAAAGTATGAATTTCAAGGAGATATCAGCTGGACTATAGCCAAGAGCTTTATTAGTACCGATGTTGCCTCTCTCTTCCTCAACCATTCGTTTCATAACTGTATAGCTTACAAGCGCTGCGATTAGGAAGAATATTAATGGGAATACTGTAGCAACAGCCCCTATTCTATCCGCATTATCCTTATACTCCTGATAACCTACAAAATAGCCTCTATCTTCAATAATATAATTCGCTTCTCTTAATTCAGCTAAGCTTGCTCTAGCATCTTCTAACTCTTGTTCACCTTCAGCGATATCATCTTTAGCATTTTCAATTTCATCTTCTGCTTCTTCTATTTCTTCTTCAGCCTGAGCTCTTTCATCTTCATAAGTTTCTCTACCTTCTTCAAGTTCTTCTCTAGCAGCATCAATTTCAGCCTGAGCATCATCTATGAATTGTTCAAGATCTGCAAGAGCTACACCTTCTGGTAAATTTTCACTTATTTCAGTCAATTGGGAATCTAATTCAGCTTCAGCAGTATTTAAAGATGCTTCACTCTCAGCAATTGTTCTTTCTGCATTATCTAGAGATGCTATTGCATTAGCCATCTCAGCTTCAGCGGCAGCAATTTCTGCTTGCCCATTAGCAATTTCTTCTTCAGCAGTTGCGAATTGTGCCTCAGCATTAGCCTTCTCTTCTTCAAAAGTAGCTTGAGCAGTAGCTAATTCTTCTTGAGAGTTTTCTAATTCAATAGCAGCATTATTAAGCGCATTTTCTGCACTCTCTAATTCACCCTTTTGCATATCTAATTCAGATTTTCCACTGTTATATGCTTCTCTAGCAGCTTCTAACTGGGTTCTACCTTCTTCAATTTCAGCCTCAGCTACTGGTAATTGTTCGTCATAAGCTGCCCTTGCAGACTCGTAGGTTGTCCTATTAGATTGAATTCTCTCAGCCTCAGTAGCATATTCTTCATCTGTAAGATTTTCTTTATTCTCTTCTAATGCAAGTTCAGCAGCTTCAATCTCAGCTAGCCAAATTTCTAAGCTATCTAGGTTTTGTTTTAATTCAGTCTCAGCAGTCTCTAGTGCTTGCTCTTGTAAAGTTATCTGGCTTAAAGCAGCTTCTAACTCTAATTTAGCAGCAGCTATTTCAGCATCTGCAGTTTCTTTATTTGCATCGAATTCTGCTCTTTGGGTATTTAATTCTTCTTCAGCTGTAGCTAATTCAGAAGCCCAAGTATCTAGAGCAGCTTCATTTTCTGCTAACTCTGCTCTACCATTTTCTAACTCTGTCTGAGCACTTGCAATCTCGGCTCTAGCTACTTCTAACTCTTCTTGCCCCTGAGCCATTCTAGCTTCAGCATTTGCTCTTTCACTAGCCAAATTAGCTTTAGCACTCTCTATCTCAGCTCTATAATCTGCTAATTCATTTTGGGCAGTAATAATCTGAGTTACAGCATCTCCTAAGCTAGTTCCTTCAGGCAATCCCTCTTGAATGCTTGCTAACTGCTCATCTAACTCAGCTTGTACATCATTTAGCTCAGTTTCTGCATTTTCAATATCTTCGTAGGCTGCTTCAAGTTCTTCACGGGCATTTTCAATTTCCTCTTCACCTTCGCTAATCTCATCTCTAGCGTCTTCTAGCTCTTGTTCACCCTCTTCAATCGCTTCTCTAGCTTCCTCTTGAACTTCTAAGTAAACTGCATCATCTCTATCTTCGAAGGCTGTCTCAAATTCATCTAATTTCGTAGCAATTACATCTTCATACTCATCTGAGTATGCCTCATATTCATCTGCTTCTAATACATCAATAGCTGCAGCTGTGTAGTATTCACCTTGGAATATATCTGGGTGCCCTACTAAGAAATAATCGATTGTACCTTTACCAATATTGGTTCGACCCTTGCTCGTTCTATCCACGTGCATAGGTGATCTTACAAAACCAGATATGACAAATTCTTCAGTGTCTATATTAGGAGCCTTTTCATCTTCCACAAGACCTAAATCATTAAGCCTAATAGTATCGCCTATCTCATAGCCTAATAAATTATCTTCCACAACAGAATAGTCCACAGCGACTTCGTTCTTCGCACTTGGCAAAGCCCCCTCAATCACCACAAACTGATTCATTTCAGATATTTCATTAAGATTTGGATATATTCTATAAAGAGCGGCCGTATCTGCATCTTGTCTATCCACAGACCTATAAGCTGTGTATTCAATTCCATCTATACTATCTAAGACATCTATATCTTCAGACCTTAAACCATAGGTAGATTGTAAATGTATATCTTGGAAATTTTGCTCAGCATAATATTCAGCAGCGCTGTCTATCATACCTGGTTGAGCTGCTCTAATACCGACAAAAAAACCAGCCCCCAAGGCAATAATTGCAAAGAGGGATAGGAATCTTGGCCAGGATTTTAGAATAGTTCTCCAACTATCTTTCCATAAAGATTTCTTGCCCATTTCTACCACTCAATCTCGTCTACTGATTTAGGATTATCTTGTGAATATACGTTACTAATTGTTCCTGAATCTACTTCAATTACTCTATTCGCCATTTCAGAAATAGCTCTATTGTGAGTAATTATTACTACTGTTGTTTCTCCACCATTACTCTGGTTTTGTAATAGCCTTAAAACTTGTTGACCAGTCTCATTATCTAGAGCCCCTGTTGGCTCATCGCATAATAATAGATCTGGATCTTTTACAAGTGCTCTAGCAATAGACACTCTTTGTTGTTCACCACCAGATAATTGTCCTGGGAAATTATCTGCACGTTTACTCAAACCAACTTGCTCTAAAACATTTGCTGAATCTTTTTCTGTATTAGTAATTTGTTCGCTCATTTCAACATTTTCTAGAGCTGTTAAATTTGGAATTAAATTATAAAATTGAAAGACAAAACCGACTCTATCACGTCTGTAAGCAGTCAGTTCCTTCTCATTATAGTCAGATATCTTGGTGTCATTTACCCAGATTTCACCTGAAGATGGTTTATCCAAGCCACCAAGCATGTTAAGAATAGTTGTCTTACCAGCTCCAGATGGACCTAGAATAACAACTAATTCTCCCTTATTAATACTAAAATCTACGGCTTCATTGGCTACTGTAGCACCTCTACCTTCACCATAAACCTTAGAAACATTTTTAAATTCAATATAACTCATT
>CAZVJQ010000043.1:0-6127 GCA_964627125.1 uncultured Fastidiosipila sp.
GAGATGCAATTGTAGAATTCCTCGAGGCTAATCAATGGATAAATCCATTTAGTATATTTTTAATAGTTATTGGCTTACTTGTCCTCTACATGGTGATTGTTAGTTTCTTCGATAGCCTCCGCAACAGAAATGAATGGAAGAAGAAGGGTTATTCTTCTAAGAAAGAGTATGAAAGAGCTCAGGAAGAGCAGGCACTTGCTACAATCGGTATTGACACTAACCTAACAGATACTCAGGCTAAATATTTAAATATGCTAGAAGAAACCTGGGAGAATGATTCAGCTCAAGTTCTAAAGGGACAAGCTAATACTAATTTCATAAGACAAACTGAATTAAATCTAGATGTATTAAGAAGAAATCGCTTAGATAGGGATTTCGCCTTCGAACCTAAGAGACAATTGACTTACTATCCTAGCCAAACAGATTACAAAAGCGATGGTAGAGTTAAGCGTCACCAAATAGAACTTGCAGGTTCAAGTTCTTATATTTGGAAAGACTTGCGCTCTGGCCAAACTCTTCTCACTAAGGAATATGACTCATCTATAATCCACTTCAATACAGCTAGTGGTGTTTATGATTCCTCTGGTAGATCTGTATGTAAGAACTGTGGTGCCCCAGTAGATGCCAAAAACTTCGATACTTACGAATGTCCATACTGTAGTTCTATTATTTATAAATCTGACTATGAAGACTTATTAAGTTCTTATTCAATTCTAGGTTTAAGTGCTAGCGAAGAGCGTGCACGCCAAAGAGCCGAAGTTACAGATGCAAGTCAGATGAATAGATTCTTATTATTCGCAATACCTGCTCTAATAATAGTTGTATTGGTAATTGGAGTAATTATTCTACTAGCCTTAAGGGCTGCTGGAAATGAGACAGCAAGTAACATTGTCGGTGTAGGTACTATCCTCATGGCAATTATTATCTCTGTATCAGCATTTTTAAGAAACGATAAAGAAGCTAGTAAAAAATTAGCAGATACTGCTAAATCTACAGTTAGAGATATAGCTAGCCAAGAAACCACTGCAGAACGTATTGAACGTGAAGAGGAAGAAAATCTATCTGAATTAGTCAGCGATGACCCAGAGTTCTCTATTGACTTAGCTATTAGTGAAGCTATATTCATGTTCCAATCTCTATGGTTAGATAGACATAGATCCAAACAAACATGGGGTGTATTTACTAGCCAGGAAGGTCGCTCTAACTTAGTTCAGCATCACGAGCAAGATGGAGAGATCTTAGACTTGGTAGTAAATGAATCTGTCTTCAATGATTATTCTAAGGATGCAGATGGTCAAAAGATTAGAATTTATATCTCTTATGACCTGCTACTCCCTATTTCTAATTCATCTCTAAAACTAGAGAATAGAGAATTAATGCTAAATCTTGTTAGAAATACAGATGGTACAAGTGTTGTCCTAGATGACCACAGCGAATGTTCTTCTTGTGGTGCTCCTGTAGATATAATGACTATGAGCTCTTGCTCTTACTGCAATACAGGTTTATTAAGAGACAGCTTCCTCTGGAGAATTAATGACTTAGAGCCAGTAGACAGCGAGTTCAAGTCTAGATTAGATGAGAAACGTAAGATTAGACCTAAATCATCTTTTAGAAATATCCTTAGAGAGATATAGTAAGTCTCTATTGTTTCATATCTTATGGACAAAGCAAACCCCCAAGAGCATAATGAACTGAACGGAAACGGAGAATTAAAATGAGTAAAGTTGAAAATATTAAAATTGGAAATAATGTAGATTTATCTACAACAGAAGGTATTAAGAACATTGTTCTTGCAGGTGGATGTTTCTGGGGAACACAAGAATTCTTAAATAGATTACCTGGAGTTGAGAGTACTTTCACAGCTTATGTAAATGGTAATAAGATTGATCCTACATATAGAGAAGTATGTTATGACGACACTGACCATGCTGAAGCTGTTTATGTCACTTATGACCCAACAGTAATTGATTTAGAGCATCTAATTTTCTACTTCTTCAAGAGTTTTGATCCAACTCAATTAGATAGACAAGGAAATGACATTGGTCGCCAATACAGAAATGGTATTTATTTCTTAGATACAGAAGATTTAGAAGAGATTGAAAGAGCTGTTGAAAGAGAAGCAGCTTACCACGATGGCCCTCTAGTAACTGAAATCTTACCTCTAGACAATATTAGTATTGCTGAAGAAAATCACCAAAACTACTTGGTCAAAAATCCACTAGGATACTGCCATGTAAACTTCAATAATCTACCTGCTAGAGATGTTGCTCTCGTTGGAGATACATTTTAATTAGTACATAAATTAAAGATTTGCTAAGCCTCTTGTTTTAAGACGAGAGGCTTTATTGTATACAAAATAGAAACACAAAAAACATATTCCTATAGTTCACGAGTGGTAAATTGATTCTAATGGCATAGAATTTATGCTGTTAAAACACATGGAAACTTCAAGTGAATTTTTCGTATAAATCACTTGTTAAATAAATCAATAGAGGTGATTTTATGAAGAAAACTGTCCTTTTCGTGATTTTAGGTCCATATGCAGATTGGGAATATGCTCACTTAGCCAACTGCTTGCACACAGGAATTGAAGATCAAGAGTCAACACATGAAGTTAAAACTGTGTCCCTTACTAAAGATCCAGTTAAATCACTAGGTGGATTTACTACCCTTCCTGATTTTGACATCAATGATTATCCAAGAGATTATGCAGCTCTTGTATTAATCGGCGGTAATTCATGGAGAACTGAAGAAGCTAAACAAATTGTTCCACTAGTTCAAGAAGCTATAGATAACGACAAACTATTAGCATCTATCTGTGATTCTACAGTCTTCTTAGGAATGAATGGTTTCTTAAATTATATGCATCATACAAGTAATGACTTAGGTGGTCTACACGCTGCAGCTGAAGATACTTATACAGGAACTGAACTTTATGTACATGAGCAATCTGTAGTAGACAATAATCTTATAACTGCAAATGGTACAGCTTACTTAGAATTCATGAGAGATATCTTAACTAAGCTTGAAGCATTTACACCAGACTACATTCAAATGTACTATGACATTAACAAGCAAGGTTATGTAGATTGGGCTAAACAATTCCAGTAGAAACAACTAAATAATGACACTGCGACCTTCTGTTTAACGTACAGGGGGTCTATTTTTACCCACAAAACTCAACAAATCCCCATAAAAAACGGCCTGCACCAAACAAGGTACAAGCCGCAAAATCCTATCCCACACATGTGAGTATTAATCATCCAATTTTAGAGCCATCGCATTAATTGCAACAATAACTGTAGATAGAGACATCAAGATTGCTCCAACAGCTGGCGCAAGTGTAATTCCAATAGGTGCTAAAACACCTGCAGCAATAGGTATTGCTAAGAAGTTATACCCAGCACCCCATGCTAAGTTTTGCATCATCTTACGGTTTGTCTTAACTGACAATTCGATAAATGACTCTATATCTCCAGGTTCTGACTGAGTTAAAACTACGTCTGCTGAGTCTATAGCAACCTGTGTACCTGCACCAACAGCTACACCTACGTCAGCTAACGCTAATGATGGAGCATCGTTAACACCGTCTCCAACCATGATTACAGTCTTACCTTCCTTCTTGAAGCTCTCAACTAAATCATATTTATCTTGAGGTGACATGTTCGCTCTATATTCAACACCAAGCTCTTCTGCAACGCTCTTCGCAGCTGACTCATTATCCCCTGTTGCGATAATTGGTCTGATTCCTCTATTCTTCAGTACATCCATTAACTCTTTACTTGATGGTTTCAAATCATCACCTAGGGCGACTGTAGCTATAGCTTGACCATTCTCAGTCAAGATACTCAATGTTGCACCGACTGGCACCTTAACGTTGACGTCTTGTCCATAAGCCTTCTCGCTAATTAATTGGTATTCTTTACCATTAGCTACACCTGCTACACCTGCACCAGAAATAAGATCATTTGAGTCAAAACTTACTGGTCTAACTCCTTCTCCTTCGGCAAAAGCAATAATCGACTGCGCAATCGGGTGACTTGACCCTGCTTCAATACCTGCTAACAACCCAATAATCTCTTCACGAGTAAAGGACTCATCTAAAACTTGTGTATCTAAAACCTTGAACTCACCTGTAGTTAAAGTACCTGTCTTATCTAAGATCATGACATCTGCTCTGGATGTTAATTCATATGCTTCACGGTTCTTAATTAATAATCCACGTTGAGCACCTAAGCTTGTACTTCTTGAAATTACTAATGGAATTGCTAAACCTAGTGCATGTGGACATGCAATAACTAAGGTTGTAACAGTAAATGTAACTGCAGTTTCTAAATCTGCTACAAACATCCATACTACAAATGCTATTATGGCTGCGCCCAAAGCTATCCAGAATAACCAACTCGCAACCTTACTTGCTAATCCTTCTGCTCTAGATGGTTGGCTCTGTGCTTCACCTACTAAAGTTTGAACTTGTGATATAAAGGATTTCTCACCTAGTTCGCTTACTTCAATGAATAAGACGCCTTCTCCATTTGTTGAACCACCTATAACATCGTCGCCTACTTGTTTTGCAACTGGTTTTGATTCACCTGTTAATAATGCTTCATTAATACGTGAGTCACCACGAATTATTTGTCCATCAGCAGGAATATTTTCACCTGCTTGAACTCTAACAATATCTCCGATTTGTAATTCAGATAATGGTTTTCTAGTAATGCTATCGTCTGAATTTACTACTTGAGCATCTTTAGGTAATAGAGCTGCTAGTGATTCTCTTGCATCTCCAGCATCTCCTAGAGCTTCCATTTCAATCCAGTGTCCTAATAACATGATTAAGACAAGGGAAGCGAACTCAAAGAAGAAGTCCATTACCATATCACCTGTTGTATATCTAGCAACTACTGCATACATACTGTAGATGTAGGACACTCCTAGACCTAAAGATACTAGAGCCATCATGCTTGGGTTCTTTTGCTTAAATTCTCCAACTGCACCTTGGAAGAATGGCTTACCACCGTAGAATAATAGTATTGTTGCTAATACTGCTACTACTATGTCTGAGTATGGGAAGTGAATTAATCCTGTTTCAGTTAATCCCATAAATGGTGCTAATAGCATAATAGCTACACCAATTGGTAATGATCTAAAGAAGATTTGCTTGAAATCTCCATGTCCATGATGTCCGTGATGTCCACCGTGTCCGCCGTGATCTCCGTGCCCTTCATGGTTATCGTGCTTATCGTGTGAGCTATGGTCCATGTGATGACCTGAGTGGTCTTCGTGTGAGCCATGGTCCATGTGATGACCTGAGTGGTTTTCGTGCTGTGCATGTTCGCTATGGTCGTCGTGATTGCTATGGTCTATATGATGTTCATGACCTTCATGTTCGTTATGCTTTTCATGATGTCCATGATGATTTGAATGGTCATCGTGGTTTTCATGAGCACTGTGGTCTTCATGTTCTTCATGATTTTCATGTTCACTGTGATGATCATGGCCTTCATGATTACTATGCTTATCGTACTTTTCATGTTCATCATGATTATGTTTATTATCCATACTATCCTCTTCCTAAATACCCCTATTTAAAATTCCTATTTTCTCTTTTTCTCTTATGAAAACTTATATTTTGTTCCTGCAAATGCAGTAGCTAAATCTTTTTCATTAATTTCTTTATCTGCTGTTACAGTAGCTGTTTTCTCTTCAAGATTTACTTCAACCTCACTAACACCATTGATTTCTGACATTGTGTTCTTAACAGTTGTTGCACATCCCATACACTTCATACCTTCTACATTAATTACTTGTTTCATTTTTCTTTCTCCTTTCTTTCTTTTTATTTTTTATTACTTACTAATTTATTCTTGTTTCTACACAAGACTAACTTACGCTTCCACTAATTCTTGCTTTCTTGGTTTATTTTCTTTCTCTTCTTTAACTGCAGATGGCTTAAATCTATTTAATCTAGATGCATTAAGCACTACAGATACTGAACTTAAACTCATCGCTGCTGCTGCAAACATTGGGTTTAATAGTGGTCCACCGAAGAGATGTAAGATACCCATTGCAACTGGTATACCAATTACGTTGTAAATGAAAGCCCAGAATAAGTTTTGCTTAATAT
>CAZVJQ010000044.1:0-1214 GCA_964627125.1 uncultured Fastidiosipila sp.
GAGATGATGGGGATCGAACCCACTACCTCTTGAATGCCATTCAAGCGCTCTCCCAAATGAGCTACATCCCCGACATCAGTAGATAGAATTCTAGCAAATAAAAATTAAACTTGCAATCACTATTGTAAGTGAAAAAATAGCTCTATAATTTGGCTCAGCAGTAGTTTTATCTAATTAAGAATCAGTGCAAATAATACTCTAAATAGCATGTAGTAGAAGAACCAGGCAATATAAATTAATATTAACTTTTGAACTATTCTTAATCTACGACTAGATAAAATCAAAATAGTTAAAGGAGCTGGGAAAATAAATATCCACCCAATAATCCATAACCAACTTAACTTATTCTTTTCCTTTTGCTCTTCACCCTGATAATGATATTGCTGTACTGGCTGATCATTAGGATTATTACTCTCCTGATAATTGTACGGTGCTTGTGGATTGGAGTTATTTTGTTGGAATGAATTCATGTTTTGCATATTAGGATTTTGCATCTGCGAATTCATCTGGTGATTTCTAATACCGTCACTTAAGGAGAAGTTAGCAGAACAATGCGCGCATCTTATACTTTCGTAATTATCTGGAGCTTGTAGATTAATTCCACAATTAGGGCATTTTAGTTGGACTAGATTCATGTTTATACCTTTTGCCTTCTTAGCTTTAGCGTGTATTTTTAAAGAAAATATCTTATTTAATCAAAGTATAAATTAAGCTACTTGCTTACATTATTAAATTTACTTAATATAGGGGACTGCTTCTTGAACAGTATATTAATCTTGCTCAACACTCTCAATCTGTGTATCTGCAACTTCAGGTTCTGTATCGCTATTGCTACCTTGAGCATATATCACAATGTATGCGACCCATACTAGAACGATAAGGGACACTCTGACTTTACTACTAAGTTTTCTATTTCTATTTAAAAGTATAGTAGCAGGAATAGGGAAGATGAATATCCATCCTAGAACCCATAACCAAGTCCGTCTCTTTTTAGGTTCAGGTTCTTGATAATAGTAATACTGAGATTGCTTATTTGCTTGCTGAGCTTGCTCTTTCTTAGCTTGGTTATACTCTGCTAGAGCTCTTTGGCGACCCTTTTCTAGTAGATAACCAGTATGCTCAGCATCTTCCATTCTGTAGCGCTTAACACCATCATCTAGTAAGAAATTAGCATTACAAAATGCACATCTGATTCTTTGGACATTATCAGGTGC
>CAZVJQ010000044.1:1314-5272 GCA_964627125.1 uncultured Fastidiosipila sp.
TAATTAATATATGCCTTATTTGCATAACCAAAACCTAAGTTGTAATCAAATACACCGGTTCTAGCAGCAGGGGCGACTAATGCGTGATTCTCATCACCTAAATCTACAGACCAAATATAAGTGCTTTCTTGTAGAGTTCCTATTAAACTAGCTTCATCGCTTGGTAGATTAAATATTCTCAATGTACCACCATCTAAGTTACCAGCTTGACCATTAACAGCTACAACATCTTCAAAATTAACTATCGCAGAAGCCTTATAACCCTCATCTCTTTCAAGCTTAGTCTTACTGATCAGATTTAGATTATTATCTTCAGTTATATAGAATTCGTATCTAGTCTTAGCAAGTGGAGTGTGATCAATTAAGTATAAGTCTCTCTTAACTATTGGTGCACTGAAACCAATAGTTACATCATCTACAACAATTCTAGAAATCGCATTTGTTGTTTCCTCAAAACCACCTGAATTCACAAATTCATAGCTATATTCATAAGCGTCATAATAGACAGTATTAGCCTCTTGACTGACTACTCCATCAGTCCACCAGGTTTCAGGGAAGAAGTTTCTATCTGTCACAGATTCAGGAATAAAGAATTGATCATTTTCTGCATCATAGGATCTTTGGTAATTTGCTGAACTAGGTAAAGTAATATTTGGATTGAAATATTGTTGCAAGAATAACTCATAGTCTTGTCTACTTATAGTAGTTTGTGCAGATCTATCTGTTGCAGTTCTTAATAAATTACCGTTAGAAATTACAATTGCTGGAATTTGAGTTACTGAAGTAAAATCAGGGAAATTCACAATCTCTCTAAAAGGGCCATTCACTATTGAGTTAAGATACGTTTCTATCTCACCAATATTGGCAGCTCCCATCTCACGTCTACTAGCTTCAGGAGTTGGTGTAGCTTCCTCTTCTTCGTCAGAAACATTATTGACCTCAGAGTTATTATTATCTTCCTCACCTGTGTCTTGGCACGCAACTAATGTGAAGCTCATAATAAGAGCTAAGAAGATAACTAAAGTACTTTTTAAACTAGATTTCTTAATCATTGTGAATTCCTCTCCAGTTTTTATCTATTTTATCATTTAATTAATAAGAGCTAATTAAATTATCTACAGTGTAGATTATAAAACTAAGATTACAAGTTGATGAGTAAAAAATATAATGAAAATGTAATAATTTTTAATTTCAAAAATGTTCGCGAAAGCATGAAGATAGTGAGCTTACACCAAATTTTAAGAAAAATGGGAAATGTAACAATGTAAAATTTTCAAAAAACAATATTTTTGATACAAATGCCAAAGTCCACCATATGTAGACTGATAGAAAAAAGTAGTATGAATTACACATCGCCTATTGTAAGTAAATAATTAAATTTTACAATCTCCTAACATATTGAGAAGCCGATGAGTAACGTATCCACAAACTTATCCACATTATCCACCGTAAAAACTTACATTTAATTTGATTGTGGAAAATCATCCCCAATTGCGCATATATGTTAAAACTGTTCTCGATAAATGGACAGATGCAATATTACACCTCTGTTACAAAAGATATTTTTGAAATAATTAAAGAAAACATTTCATTTGCTTTCAAGTGAAATGTGAGAGCTGTTATAATTGTTAGAAGAAAAATTAGATTAACGGCAACGGAGTTAGGTATGGCTAAGAAATTGACAGATGCAGAAAAAAGAGAAAAACAAATTAAAGAACAACAGATCACAGCTATCGTATTAGCTGTTCTAGGTGTAATTTTCCTAATACTATCTATTACAACCCAGCAAGTAGCATTATTGGCAATCGCTATTGTGTTTGTGGCTGTAGCAGTGTCATATTGGTTAGAGTCTAGAAGAGACGATAAGAAGAAATAAGAATTTAATGTTTTTTAGAAATAGAAGAGAAAAAACACAAGCTGCCAGTTCGGATAGCTTGTTATTAGTTGGCCTCGGAAATGTAGGCGAACGCTACACCTACACCAGACACAATGCTGGTTTTATTCTTGTGGACGAAATTGCTAATAAATATGGTCTACGTTGGAAGAAATCTAGACATGAGGCGGATGTAACTGACGTCATAATTGGTGGCAAGAAGGTAATTCTCGCTAAACCTACAACATTAATGAATAATTCAGGAAGAAGTGTTTCAGCACTCAAGAACTATTACAAACTAGATAATAGTCAGATTTTTATCGCTTATGATGATGTGGATATTAAATTAGGTAAGATTCGCATGAGAACTGGTGGAAGTTCAGGTAGACATAATGGGATTAAATCTATAATTCAACATCTTAAAACTGAAGAGTTTGCAAGATTGAGAATCGGTATAGGTCCAAAACCTGAACGATTTGATATGGTTAATTTTGTTTTAGGGGGATTCACCCCAAGTGAACAAGAACTATTGGAAGATGCAATAGATATGGGCGTTGGCGCTATTGAAACCTGGGCTAAAGAAGGTTTAGAAATGGCAATGACTAAGTATAGTAATCGCTAGAGGTGCATTATTACTAATAGAGAAGATTGGATAAGACAAGTTGCTCTATCTGATCCTGAGTTTTTGAAATTAGATAAGACTTGGGAGAATGATGAGAAACACATAAATATAGTGGGGCCTGTGGACACACATGCCTCTTTTATCCTGTCCGGAATTAATAATTCTACTGACTTCCAAGAGGCAGATTCATTTAGTTTTGTAGTAACTGCAGATGAGCTTGAAGCTAGAAAAGTGCAAAATATAGTTCAAGCGTTTTATCCAGGAGAAGTCTTAAACTTTCCGTCGAGAGAATATAACTTAACTCAAATAGAATCTAGTTCTAAAGATGCCATGCACCAAAGAATTAGAGTATTGAGCAAGCTTATTAATCCATCGGATGCTTATAAACCTATAGTTGTTTTAGCAGCTCCTGCACTTCAACAAAGATTAATTAATTTAGATAATTTAAAAGAGCAATTCATTAATATTGATTTTGGTGAAGAATATGATCCAGAAAGATTAATTGAAGATTTAACTAGACTAGGTTATAGAGCAACATCTGTTGCAGATAGTATTGGTGAATTTTCTAGACGTGGTGACATAATAGATATTGTCCCTATAGATAGGGTAATGGCTGAATCTATTCCTGAGAAGGAGAGAGCTAAATACTATGGTATTAGAATTTCTTTCTGGGATACAGAGATTGATCAGATTAGAATTTATGACTTAGAGAGCCAGAGACAAGTTGAGGCAATTGATAAGGCCCAAATTCCACCTGCAAGAGAAGTTTTAATTGATGCTACTACAACTCAAGAACTTATAGGAAGAATTGCCGAATACAGAGAAGAGCATGTAAAAACTATGTATGCTAATGCTGCTGGCAGAGATGCAGTTGAAGCATTTAAACTGATGTGTAATCAGGATATTGAAAAGCTCGAGAATGATATGGGCGATGAAATCTTAGATAGATGGATTCCTTTAATATCTGAACAATATTCAATATTAGATGTATTTAAGAACTTTAATGCAAGACCATTTGTGTTCAATTTAAAAAGAACTCAAGAGGCACTAGACTCATGGCAAGCGCTTAAGATTACTCAAATTCAACAATTACTATTACAAGGGAAAACTACACCTCTAGTAGAAGAAAATATTATCTCTAGAGCTGAAGTTCTCAAACAGTTAGATAGAGATTTTAATGTCACTAGTTTTTCACTTTTCGATGAGGCTGGAAATGGTTTCCCATCTGCTGAGAAATTTAGATTTAGAAGTATTGATGCACAAAACTTTAGATCCAGAGAAGAAGAGCTTTACCAAATTCTTAAAGAGCGTCAAGCTGTAGGACAAAAAACTTATATATTTGTTCAAGACCAAGATAAGAGAGATAGATTAAATCAAAATCTCTTATTGAATGCTCCTTCATCTGTAGAGAGATTGGTGCCTAGTGCTCTTAACCAGGGGTTTGAATGGCCTGAAGCTAAATT
>CAZVJQ010000045.1:0-4518 GCA_964627125.1 uncultured Fastidiosipila sp.
TTTATATTTCTTTGTAATTATCGCTATTTTAGGCTTAAAATAACATTAGAAATAGTATATACTTGTTTGAATTATTAAAAATCGTATGAAGAATGAATTATCTCAAGGAGGAGAACCATGGCCAAGATATTTGATATTGAATCTAGAACATTTGACGAGTTCTTGCTTTTGCCAAATTATGCAAGCAAAGAATGTAGTACAGAAAATGTAAGTTTAAAAACACCAATAATTAAGTATAAGAAGGGGGAAGAAGAGTCCCCATTAAGTATTAATATACCGCTAACTTCTGCAGTTATGCAGGCAGTCTCAGATGATAAATTAGCTGTTGCTCTAGCCAGACAAGGAGGGTTATCCTTTATATTTGGATCTCAATCTATAGAGAACCAAGCTGCAATGGTTAGAAAAGTTAAGAAGTTTAAGGCAGGTATTGTTGAGTCAGATAGTAATTTAACTCCTGAACATACTTTAGAAGATATATTGGCATTGAAGAGAAAAACTAGTCACTCAACAGTAGCTATTACAGAAGATGGTAGTTCTACAGGGAAGCTATTAGGTTTAGTTACTTCAAGAGACTATAGAGTAACTAGACTAGAGCCTAGTGTTAAAGTTAAAGAGTTTATGACACCTTTAGAAGATTTGGTGACAGCTCATGAAGGTATTACTTTAACTGAAGCTAATGACATAATCTGGGATAACAAACTCAATCAATTGCCATTGCTAACTGAGGAAGGTAATTTAGTAGGTTTAGTGTTTAGAAAAGATTACTCAAATCACAAGGAGAATCCATTAGAACTTACTGATAGTAATAAGAGTTTATTAGTTGGTGCTGGTATTAATACAAGAGACTATGAAGAGAGAGTTCCTGCATTAATTGCATCAGGTGCAGATGTATTAGTTATAGATTCATCTAATGGTTTTACTGAATGGCAAGCAGAGACTCTGAGATGGGTTCAAGAGAATCATGGTGATGAAATTTTCATAGGAGGCGGTAATGTTGTCGATGAAGATGGATTTAGATTCTTAGCTGAAGCTGGTGCTGATTTCATTAAAGTAGGTATAGGTGGTGGATCTATCTGTATTACTCGCGAGCAAAAAGGTATTGGTATGGGTCAAGCTACAGCTGTACAAATTGTTTCTGAAGCTAGAGATAAGTATTTTGAAGAAACAGGTGTTTATATTCCTATATGTTCAGATGGCGGTATTGTTTACGATAACCATATGTCATTAGCTCTAGCAATGGGAGCAGATTTTGTAATGCTAGGTAGATACTTTGCACGTTTTGAAGAGAGTCCAACTAAGAGATTATTAGTTAATAATTCATATGTTAAAGAGTATTGGGGTGAAGGATCTAATAGAGCTAGAAACTGGCAAAGATATGAAGAGAGTTCTAAGTCTGGTGGAATGGTATTTGAGGAAGGTGTAGATTCATATGTTCCTTATGCAGGTCCATTAGCTGATAATGTTGAGACTTCAGTTGCTAAGATTAAATCTACTATGGTTGCTAGTGGTGCAGTATCTATTAGCGAGTTCCAAGAGAAGGCCAGACTTGTAAGAGTATCTGCTACAAGTATTACTGAAGGTGGAGCTCACGATGTTATTCGTAAAAATAGTGAGGGCAGAAGTTCTTAGATATAGCGATTTTATTACAATTGTTGATATAACTAGCTTTTCAAGTAAAAAAGTATTAAAATAATGAACAAATAAAATACACAAATTGCATTAGGCGCTTCGGCGTCTAATGTTATTTATGTTTAAAGGAGAGATGCCTTATGGCTGAATTAAAAAAATATAATTTTACAAGCGATGGTGTAGCACGCTTGCAAGAAGAATTAGATAAGAGAAAAGGGCAAACTAGAACAGAAGTTGCTGAGAGAATTAAGGTTGCTTTGTCCTTCGGGGACTTATCTGAAAACTCTGAATATGATGAGGCTAAAGAAGCCCAAGCTGTTAATGAAGCAAGAATCGGTGAGTTAGAAGACTTACTTAAAAATGCTAATGTTATTGATGAAAGTTCAATTAGCAATGACAAGGTAAGTTTAGGTGCTAAAGTTACTGTCTTCGAACATGACACAGAAGATGAATTAGAGTTCACATTAGTATCTTCAAAAGAAGAAGATATTTTCTCAGGTAGAATATCTAACGAATCTCCACTAGGAGCTGCAATTGCAGATAAGAAAGTTGGAGATGTTGTATCTGTTAACGCACCAAGCGGAATTTTAGAATATACTATCAAGAAGATTGGATAAATCAATAAATTACTTTAACTAGAGGAGAAGGAAATGAGTGGGAATAAGCAAGAAGATAATGCAAATGTGAAGGATGTGCATCAAGAATTAAACGATCAGATGCTTGTTAGAAGAGAGAAATTAGATGATTTAAAATCTAAGAATCAAGATCCATTTGCAGAAGTAAGATTTGATTTCACTCATCTTAGCTCTGATGTAATTGAAAACTTCGATGAACTCGAAGGTCAAGTAGTAAAAATTTCAGGTAGACTCATGTCCCGACGTGGTATGGGTAAAGCAGGTTTTGGTGATCTGCAAGATAGCTCTGGAAAAATTCAGTTATTTGTTAAGCAAGATAATTTAGGAAATGAACCTTATGCTGAATGGAAGAGACTAGATATTGGTGACATTATCGGTGTTGAAGGTTCAGTTATTAAAACTAAGACTGGTGAAATCTCTATATCAGTTACTGAATATACTTTACTAGCTAAGAGCTTAAGACCTCTTCCAGATACTTGGAGTGGCTTACAAGATATTGAAGTTAAATATAGACAACGCTACTTAGACTTAATTATTAATGAAGAGTCAAGACAAACCTTTGTCCTCAGAAGTAAGATTATTACTCACATTAGAACTATCTTAAGTGAGAAAGGTTTCTTGGAAGTTGAAACACCTATCTTAAATACTGTTGCTGGTGGTGCTAACGCTAAACCATTTATTACACACCATAACACTTTAGATTTAGATATGTTCTTGAGAATTGCTCCAGAATTATACTTAAAGATGCTAGTTATTGGTGGGATGGATAAGGTATATGAACTTGGGCGTAACTTTAGAAATGAAGGTATGAGCCATAAGCACAATCCTGAATTTACAATGATGGAGCTATACCAAGCTTACAGCGACTACAACGATGTAATGAATTTAACTGAAGAGATTATTCATAGATTAGCTGAAGAAGTTGTTGGTAAAACTGAATATGAGTTAAATGGTCATAAGATTGATTTAGCTGCTGATTTCAGAAGAATTACTATGATTGACGCTGTAAAAGAATATTCTGGTGTGGATTTCAGTGAAGTTAATTCAGATGAAGAAGCATTTACGCTAGCTAAAGAACATGGTGTTGAAACTAAATCTATCTGGAAGAAGGGTGACATCTTAAATGCATTCTTCGAGAAGTTTGTAGAAGAGAATTTAATTAATCCTACATTTATTTATGATTACCCTGTAGAAATTTCACCACTAAGTAAGCAAAAACCTACAGACCCTGCTTATACAGAAAGATTCGAGCTATTTATTGCAGGTGATGAATATGCCAATGCTTACTCAGAGCTGAATGATCCATTTGAGCAATTATCTAGATTTGAAGATCAAGAGAGTAGAAGAGATGCTGGTGATGATGAAGGTATGAAGGTTGATACTGATTACATCAAAGCTCTTGAATATGCTCTTCCTCCAACAGCAGGTTTAGGAATTGGTATTGATAGACTAGTCATGCTACTAACAGAGAATGAAAACATTAGAGATATTCTCTTATTCCCAACAATGAAGCCATTGAATAGAGAGAAGCTTTCTAATGTAGAAGTTCAATCTGTAGATTCTCAGATTGAAGAGATCAAGAATATTGACTTATCTAAGGTAAAAATAGAGCCACTATTCGAAGACATGATTGATTTTGAACAATTTACTAAATCTGACTATAGAGTAGTTAAAGTTATTAATTGTGAAGAAGTTCCTAAGAGTAAGAAACTTCTTAAGTTCACATTAGATGACGGATCTGATAAGGAAAGAACTATCTTAAGTGGTATTAAGGATTACTACAGTCCTGAAGAATTGATTGGTAAAACACTATTAGCAATCTGTAATCTTCCACCAAGAAAAATGATGGGAGTTGATTCAGAAGGTATGATTATTTCTGCCATCTATGAGTATGATGGGGAAGAAGCATTAGAGTTAATTGTTCTAAATGAAAATATCCCTGCAGGTGCTAAGTTGTACTAGGATTAGCTTGATTGAATAAAATATAACTGGAGTTTGCTATTGTGCTTGCTCCAGTTTTTTTGTGTCTGTATTTTGTTTTTAGTTCTATAGGGGTATGATTTCTGCATTACCTTGATTATTGTTTAATGCTCTCGCTATAATCTCTTTAATTTCGTCGTAGGATTCAGCTACTGTCATTGTATCAACATTGATTCCTTGTGGAACATTAAAATATATCTGTACATTACCATTTTTGTTTTCACCGAGATTAACAATATTATCTATATTTATTAATGTAGGTATTTTTGATTTC
>CAZVJQ010000046.1:0-4357 GCA_964627125.1 uncultured Fastidiosipila sp.
AATTGTCCAAGATTCTAACAGAAATTTTACTAAGTGCTAAAAAGGCTCTGTGATATAATTTATAGAAGTATATAAGCTTTTCCATGATTTGCTTAAGGAGGCCTAATTTATGATTTGTCCTAATTGTCAACACAACAATCCGAGTGAAAATTTATTCTGCGAAAGATGCGGTACACGCTTAGCTGAGACTAATAACAATTCTAGCGATTTGCGAGAAAATGGAAGTTCAGATAATAGAAGTAATGATAGCAGAACTTCAAATGAAACTAGATCATATGGCAGCAATGATAATAATTCAGCTCATATGTATGCTGGAGGATCTAATAATCAGCAAAATTACTCTAATCCGAATTCTAATAATCCAAATTCTAATTCACAAGCTAGATATGATTACAATTCTCCACAAAGTTATAGTCAATATAATAATGCGCAGGGAAGTGGTCAGCAAGCTTATAACCAATACAATCAAAATAAGCAGTCTACTCAACAATCTCAATATCAGCAAAATGGATACAATCAAAATCAACAAGCAGACTACAGTCAGAGTAGTCAAGCTAATTACCCCAATACAGCAAGTTCAAACACTGTAACTAAGAAGAAATCTAAGGCATGGTTGTGGATTTTATTAGGGGTGGCTTTGATCGCAGCAATAGTAGTAGGATTATTCTTCTTATTTAGAAACCTCGGAGGTGCACGTGGGCCAAATGAGATTAGTGCTGAACAGTTACTAGAAGTTTTGAATGCACCTAATACAAATGTCTATATAGCCGGTGCAGAAGATGCTCCATTTACAGAAGCAAGTGAGATTAGTTTAGAAGCAGGCGAGAATGAACCTCATGCGTCTTATGGTATACCTTATATTGTCACAGCAGATTTAATTCAAGAAAATGACGAAGTTAGAGTAGAGCATGAAGATGCACGCTTGAACCTTTATTACAATACAGATAATGAAGAGTGGACAGCTCCGCTTGGCCTATCTTTCCCTAATGCAGTAGTTAAACCTAGAGTTGCAGTTTCTGATCAAGCTATTGCTGATGCAGTCGAATATGACTCATTTGAATCTGATAGTGGTAAATATTGGTATGCTGGTGGAGATGGCTACGAGTCACATGAAGTCACAGAGAGAACTCTAAGTGAAGATGGGCTCAGAGAGCACATAATGGTTGATGTATTCTTCAGTGATGTTGTTACTGAAGTTGTAGCTACAGTTGAATATGTATTTGAATACAACTATGGTTCTTGGAGAGAAGTTACTAGTGAAGACGGTACTAGACTAGTTCAAATTACTGAGAGTCCTAAAGATGGTGCAGCGTTCGTCTTGGACGAGCAAGCAGTATATAACTTATGGGCAGGTCAAACCTTAGACTTAAACCCTTACTCAGACACTGGTGTATTTGTTACTTTAGAAATTCCGGCAGATGACCCACAATCTGTAATAAGTAACGTTAGAATTATTGAGACTGAAGAGTCTTACACACCAGGTACTTACGATGTGGAGTATTCTTTCGACTTTGCCAAAGACGACTGGTTATCCGGAACATGGACAGCACAACAAAGATTTACATTTAATGTTGAAGATAATACTTACTACTTAGCAGATACAGGCACATACTACTCATGGCAGTTAAATAATGCAGATATTACAGGTGATTGGTATGGTACATATACTGATTCTTCTAATAATTCGTATGAGTTGCAGATGACTTTGACCGCTATGGAAAGAGACCCATATGCATATGAAGTGCTAATTGTTGCAAGAAGTGGTGGAGATGAAGGAACCTTCGATGGTACAGCAGAATTAAGTACCGGAACTAGCTCATTGAGATTCTCATTCAGCCAAGGTAATTGGGTTGGAGATGCAGCAGATTTCTATAGATTCTCATTCTCAGGCTATGTAATACCAGACACAGAAACTATCGAGAGTAGATCATGGGGAACATTGAACCTAAGTAGAGATGAAAGTGGATTTACTGAATCTACTACAGAGGCAACTTCTGAAGAGACAGAAGAAACTACCGAAGGTGAAACTGAAGAGACTACAACTGGGGAAACTACCACAGAAGAAACTACCACAAATGAAGAATAAAAATTAACTTAATATAATGCTGAACTTTTTGGGTTTAAGCGTTGCATTTTGTTCTTAAAATTTATTTTAGAAAAGAGGGGAAATATATGCCATTTATGCCATTATTTTGGGATGCTACTTACTTATTGGTAATTGCTGGTGCAGTTTTAAGTATGATAGCAAGTGGATATATGAATAGTACATATAATAAATATGGGAAGATTGGGAATAAATCAGGGATGACAGGTGCTCAATTTGCTAGCCTAATGCTTCACCATGAAGGGGTAGATAAAGTTAAGGTTCAAGGGACAAGAGGAAATCTTACAGATAACTACAATCCAATGAATAGAACTTTAAATCTGTCTGAAACTACATTCGGACAAGCTACTATTGGTGCTATTGGGGTTGCTGGACACGAGGGTGGTCACGCTATGCAACACCATGTTAGTTACTGGGCTTTTAACTTACGATCATTTTTAGTTCCTATTACAAACTTTGGTAGTAGGATAAGTTGGCCATTGATTTTAGTAGGAGTATTATTTGGACAAAATGAAACCTTAATAAATATTGGTTTAATTTTATTCTCATTCACATTTCTTTTCTCAGTTGTAACACTGCCTGTAGAGTTTAATGCATCTAACAGAGCGCTAAAGGCAATAGAGTCAATGGGTGTACTAGATGATCAAGAGTTACAAATGACAAGAAGAGTGCTAAGAGCAGCAGCTATGACATATGTATCAGCAGCGGCAGCGTCTGCATTATCATTATTGAGAATGTTTATTCTATTTGGTGGTAGAAGAAGAGATTAAGGAGTTAATTTTGATTAAGAATAAAAGGCTATTTACAGCAATAACTTTTCCTGAGTCTGTTACTAAAGTATTAGAAAGAAATGCAGATTTAATATCTGAGTATGGCTCATTTAAACCAAATGATAAAGATAAGTATCATTTGACTATGGTTTATATAGGGGTTACTTCCAGAGTGACAAATGTTATTCAAGGCTTGCATGCAAGTGTTGTTGAGAAATTTAAACTAGAATTTGATAAGGTTGGATTCTTTAAGAATCAAGATGGGCTGTTGATTTGGCAAGGTATTAAAGTATCTGATACTCTTAGAAATTTATATGAAGATTTAGAAGAAGAGATGTCCTGGAGAGGTTTGGCTAAGCGTAATAGAGAGTTTAAGCCACATGTAACTTTAGGGCGTAGATTTGTACCTCACGAGGGTGCAAACTTAGATGAGTTAAATGCTAGATTAGAAATTCCTGAAGCTATAGATGTAGACAGAATTGGTTTATATGAGTCTTCTACTGATGAGCATGGAATGGTTTATAAGCAGTTAGATGAACTGGTTTTGTATTAGTTTATAGGTTAAGGGCACTTAGGTCGTTCTAAAGTAAAAAGTTAATATTGTTTTAGCTGTCACTTTTGTGGGATAAATTATCTCGAAGTGGCAGTTTTTTGTTGTTGTGTAGTGGATTTTGTGTTAAGCGATTTCTGAATATTTAATACCAAGAAACTGGTATTAATAAACATATTCTTTGAGGGTTTTTGTTGCTATTTGTAGTATTATGTATAACTATTTTTGATGCATATGACCATAGAATTGATATATGGAAGGTGTGCATCTGAGGAGGTTTATAGAAGATGCAAAAATTTGGCTATGTTAGAGTATCAACATTAGATCAAAATACAGATAGACAGTATTCGGCGTTAATACAAGAGGGAATAGAAGAGAAAAATATCTTCGAAGATAAATTGAGTGGTAAGGATTTTGATAGACCTGCATACAAGAGATTATTAGAACAACTTGAAGAAGGAGATCTATTAGTGGTCAAGAGTGTAGATAGATTAGGTAGAAATTATCATGATGTTATTGACCAGTGGAGATACCTAATTTATGAAAAGAAGATAAATATTTCAATTATTGATATGCCAATAATTGATACAAATAATAAAGGTGCAGGCATAACAGGGGAGTTAATTAATAGTATTATTTTGCAGTTATTAAGTTATGTGGCACAGATTGAAAGAGATTTCCTTTTACAGAGACAGAAGGAAGGAATAGTAGAAGCTAAGAAGAAGGGCATTAAATTTGGTAGACCTATTAAACCAAAACCTGATAACTTCTTAAAGGTTAAGAATAAGTATGACGAGAAACATATAAATTCAAGAGATGCTGCAGAAATCTTAGAAGTCTCACACACAACATTTCTTAAATGGATTAAAGAGTAGATTTACTTAATTTGTTAAATCTTTTTTATTTGATTAATTGGAAATTATACTAGGACAT
>CAZVJQ010000047.1:0-2783 GCA_964627125.1 uncultured Fastidiosipila sp.
CTGCCATCTTCATGTTTTATGGCAAAAGCAGGCGTTCTAAAATCGCTTGTACCGTAAGAAGGATATTCTTGTCGGATATATTGCAAGGATAATGCCGTTTCGTCATCGGCAGTTTTAGCAGCTTGTGATGGAAATCTTGGGATGTTTAAGTAGGACATATCTTCTTTATGATTCAGTCTCTTACCATAATAAATATTCCCCATCTGATTATTACTCATGATGTGAATAATATAGCTAATTTCATCGTTGTAGAGATGGAATTGCTTAGTGTTTTCATTAAATTTAATTGCCATAAACTGCTCCAAACTAGGGTATAAAAACTCAAGATTTTTCCTGTATAATTCTAACATTTTAAGCAATATAAGCCTTTACTATATTGTTAAAATAACTAATATATATATAATTCCAAAAAATATATATGCTTATGACCTTTCTGTGAATGTCATAAATAAAATTTTTATGTAAGATTGTAGAGGACGTTTTTTGAGAATATCCTTTTTAGAATAGGAGAATAAAATGCAAGTAGCAGAAATTAGATTAGAAGATGCCATAGCAGCTTTTGAGTTCCCAGGAGTGATTGTTGGAGCTGTTAGATATGGTAATGGACATGTAAATGATACTTTTTGTGTCTATGTACAATTAGAAGATGGCACACCAGAAAGATACATTCTACAAAGAATTAATACAAATACATTTAAAGACCCTGTAGGCCTAATGAATAATATTACATCAGTTACTGACTTCATTGCTGAAGCAGCCGAGAAAAATGATGAAGATCCAAAAAGAAGTACCATGACAGTTTTAAGAACTAGAGATGGTGAAAACTTCTACACAGATTCAGATGGTGGTGCTTGGAGATTATATTTATTTGTAGCAGACACATACTTCTTAGAGACAGTTGAGAGACCTACTCAGTTCTTCCAATCTGCGAGAGCTTTTGGTAATTTCCAAAGATTACTGAATGACTTCCCTGCTGAAAAGCTTAAAGAGACTATCCCCAATTTCCATGACACAAGAGTTAGATTCCAGAACTTGGAGAAGGCTATCGCCGCAGACTCTCAAAATAGAGTTAAAGATGTGCAAGCAGAAATTGAATTTGCAAGAGCTCGTGAAGAGCATACACATAGATTAATGGATTTACTTGAATCTGGTGAATTACCACTAAGAGTCACACATAATGATACAAAATTAAACAATGTGCTCTTCGATAAGTTCACTGATAAAGCTATCGTAGTAATTGACCTAGATACAGTTATGCCTGGTCTAGCAGTAAATGATTTTGGTGATTCAATTAGATTTGGTGCAAGTACAGCTACTGAAGATGAGAAGGATTTAGATAAAGTAGAATTAGACTTAGCATTATTTGAAGTATTTACAGATGGATTTATGAGAACTGCTGGCCCTGCTCTTAGCGATAAAGAGAAGGAGAACTTGATTTGGGGTGCATACTTGATGACATTCGAATGTGGTATTCGCTTCCTAACAGACTACTTGGAAGGCGATGTTTACTTCAGAACCAATAGAGAAGATCAAAACTTAGATAGAACCAGAACCCAGTTCAAGCTTATCGCAGATTATGAAGATAAGTGGGATGACATGAAGGCTATTGTAGAAAAATATAGCTAGATTTGAGAAAAATTTAACTGGCCTCTCGGGGCCAGTTTTTTTGTCTAATTTTCCCTGTCCGCTAAGACAATTTGAGCTAGTTCCTTGCTAGCTTCAAGGTTTGGAGTATTTGCGTATGGTAAAGCTACAGTTTCTATGTGCCTCATGGTAAATGGGCTATTTAATTTATATAGTTCGAGGGCTGGCTCACCATCTACTGTATTTTCAACATATGCATATCTCTCTTCTTCATAGGCAAAAGTCGACCCATTTTGCACATTAATCACCAGTGAAAATATCAGAGCGATAATACCAACCGCTGAAAAAGTAGATAAGATAATTAGTCCAATTGTTCTCAGAGCATTTGTAATTTTAGTTCTAGTTTTTACAGTTATAAGGAAGTAAAAAATTATAGCTGCTAATAAAATTATTCCTACAAATGAGTAGACAGAAATTGCATTATAAATTTCTGGAATTAGTATAAATTCAGTTTGATTCAATTGGAAATAAACTTCTATTCCAATAGTAAAGATTAGGCTTATAAAAACTATAATGCCTAATCTCATAATTAATTTTCTTTTGTCTTTTTGCATATTTAACTTGGATTGGCGAAATTTACAGCCACTTTCGTTTTTGATTTACTAATCGACTCTAAATAAGTCTAATTGAGCATTAACTAAATCGTAGTATTTACCCTCTTGAGCCATTAGCTCATCATGAGTAGCGAACTCAGCTATATTGTGGTTATCGATTAACATTATTCTGTCACAGTCCTTCAATGTTGCAAGTCTGTGGGCAATAATAAATGTGGTCTTACCTTCTGTCAATCTTGCTAGAGCTTCTTGAATTAAAACTTCAGTTTCTAAGTCTAAACTTGCTGTAGGCTCATCTAGAATTAACATGTCAGGGTTTGGCAATAAGGCTCTTGCTATAGCTACACGTTGTTTTTCACCACCAGATAATTTACCACCACGTTCACCAACATATGTATCATAACCATCTGTAAACTTAGTAATGAAGTCATGGGCATTTGCTTGTCTTGCTGCTTCTATAACTTCAGCATCTGTGGCATTAGGCTTAGCAAATTTAATATTCTGAGCAATAGTTCCATTAAACAAGAATGATTCTTGCAGTACTACACCTAGTTTATTGTGGTATTGAGTATATGGAATATCTGC
>CAZVJQ010000047.1:2883-4178 GCA_964627125.1 uncultured Fastidiosipila sp.
CTTGGCATCTGCTTTATCCCGTTGACGCCACTCACGACGCCACAAATTCCTATATTTTGTTCTAATTAACTCAGATAGTAATAAAACAATTGGCATAAATACAAGAGTGATAAGAGCTAGTCGCCAATTTACTAAAAACATAATGACAAATACTACGAGCAATTCGAATATTAAACTTACTGCCATTGCACTGATACTTCTTGTAAACCTACTGATAACATCAGTGTCTCGCATAACTCTATTCATAAGCTCACCGACGTCAAAACTGTCGATATAGCTTAGTGGTAAGTCATTCAGCTTAACAAAAACTCTATTTCTTAAATCATGGGCAAGATTTGTACCAAATCTATTTGCTAATAACTCTCTGGCGACAAAAGCAACTAATGAAATTCCTGCAATTACTAACATAGCTATAGAGAAAACAGCTACATCTCCACCAGTTGCGTCAGGGTTTAAAATTACATCGTCGATGAAGAATCTTTGCACGAAGGTTTGAACCATGTTTACCACAATCATTACAACGATTGGGATCATAACAATTGCCAATGGTTTCTTATAATCTAAAATCAGTTGAACTAATTTATCTTGTCTACCGCTGACTGAAGTACAATTAGTACATACAGTAGATCTTAATAGTGGTTCACCACAATTAGGGCAATACTCTTCCTTTTCCTTACTGATTAAGATTCTATCTTCACCTTCAATGAAGAATTGAACACCTCTTGCTAAGTAAGACATTTGAACTAAGTATCGATTAGTAAATCTTAGAATGAAAAAATATTCATTTGCAGCGCCAAAACCCTTGGCAGCATCTGTCCTTTCTTTTGCACTAGCGTAAAGGAATCCACCATCATTAGAATTTTCTAATTTGAAATCTTCTAGTTCATCAATTTTTAAATGTAAGAATAATTCATTTTCTTGGACAAGAGCAATATCTGTTCTACTAATTATCAAATATGAATCTTCAATAATTTTTGCAGACTTATCAAGATTATAAGGAACAGCATAAACTATAGGATCTTCATCCTTAGTCTTTTGCATATTCTTGGGCAGAATTGAATTAATTTTTTCTGATAAATTATATTTTAATATCATATGTATAAGTCCAATTGCTTTCTTTCTTGACTGCTTAGTTTGTTGAAGTCTTTAATCTCAAATCTATTTCCATCAATATCATTAATGATGTAGCGACCCTTACCTAAATTAACGACTGAACCAGAACCACTTCTCATAACAAATCTGACAGGACCTGAGTCTGTCACGCAGTCCCAATAGCTATAACCATTCTCTTCTCT